>NZ_JBLOJV010000019.1:0-34409 GCF_047785705.1 Streptococcus pluranimalium | reverse complement strand
TATACACTAAATTTTTCAACAAGAACAAGTAGAGAGCACTTAAATACAAGTATCATTTCTGCTAGTAATATGTATCAATTGGAATGGAAAACCAAACAGTAATCTTCTTTAAAAATCAAAAGGATAGCATTTTGTACTCAATAACTTTCAAAAAAAGACCTAAAATAACGTTATAAAAACTAGCAAGTTATAGTAAATTGAAAATAAATTAGGACAAAGCATAGAATAGCTAACAGTATTAGCGTTTATCAAAATGATTTATCGACGTCATAATCTGAATTTAAATCACTATATTATGTAAGGATTTGTTATTAACTCTTAAAAATCATCGTCAACAGATAATGCTTACAAAAAAAGTTATGTTTTGATTTTGAATGGGCATTAATTTGTTTTATCATGTCAACTCAAAAAAACAAGAGCTATAACACCCTTGCTTCTTAATTATATGAATACCGATATACTTACTAGTTAATCTTTACGGTCAAGATCTCGTAATAGTTGGTCGATTTTATTACCGTATTCAAGAGATTGGTCTTTTTCAAAAGACAAATCAGGAATTTTATACATGTGAAGATTTTTTCCTAGTTCACGCTTAATGGTGCCGGTTGCTTTTTCCAGACCAATTTGGGCTTTTTGATTATCCGAAGCAAGATCACTATGAATCGTATAGTAAACTTTGGCAGCTGATAGGTCACCCAGCATTTGAACATCTGTAATGGTCACCTCTTGCACACGAGGGTCACGTACCTTTAGCCGTAAAATCTCATTGACTTCACGCTTGATTTCCATACCGACACGGTCAATACGATGATTTGCCATACCTAAATACCAAGTCTCCATCTGACTTGTCCTGCCAGGCCAGTATTAAGAGACAGGAGCCTCTCTTTTAGCTAGCTTTTAGACATCAGGTCTGATGGAGGCAATTCCTTTCTAGTGATAGTTGGATCCGCTCACTAAGCTAGCGAGCCAGTAGTTGCCAAGAAAAGTGAGATCATTTCCCTAGCTTTTTGGGAAGTGCTCATCAAGTCTTGTTTACTTTCGGATGATTTCTTCCATGATGTAGGCTTCGATGGTATCATCTACTTGCAAATCATTAAAGTTGTCAATCATTAAACCACCTTCTTGGGCATTTCCAACTTCTTTAACATCATCTTTGTAATGTTTCAAGCTGGCTAGTTTGCCATCAAAAATAACGACACCGTCACGGATAACACGAGCACTTGAATCACGTGTAATTTTACCATTGATAACCATGAATCCACCGATAGTACCCACTTTAGAAACTTTGAAGGTTTCGCGGATAATAGCTTCACCAAGAACTTTTTCTTGATACTCTGGATCCAACTTACCTTTCATGGCTTCTTCAACTTCTTCGATCACTTTATAGATAATGCTATGGAGACGAATTTCAACATCATCTGCATCAGCTTGTTGACGCGCTTGTGGCGTTGGACGGACGTTAAAACCAATGATAACAGCATTCGAAGCTTCCGCCAAGGTGATGTCAGATTCATTGATGGCACCTACTGCAGAGTGAACGACATTGACACGAACACCCTCTACCTCAATCTTTAAGAGTGAGGCTGCCAGGGCTTCTACAGAACCTTGGACATCTGCTTTGATAATCACATTAACGGTCTTGACTTCACCAGCCTTGAGCGTATCAAAGAGATTTTCAAGACTGACACGTTGGGTGTTTTGACGTTGTTTCATCAATGCACGCTTAGCACGCTCTTCACCAGCTGCACGAGCTGCTTTTTCATCTTCATAAACGGCAAAATGATCACCAGCCATTGGGGTTTCATTCAGTCCAGTAATCGAAACTGGTGTCGATGGTAAAGCTGTTTTCACACGACGACCGAGATCATTTGTCATGGCACGAACACGTCCAAAGGTATTCCCAACAACAATTGGATCTTGAACATTAAGTGTTCCTTGTTGGACAAGGAGGGTTGCAACAGCCCCCTTACCTTTATCCAGACGTGCTTCAATGACTGTACCAATGGCACGAACGGTTGGGTCAGCTTTTAATTCTTCCATTTCAGCTACCAAGAGAACTGTCTCAAGCAATTCCTCAATGTTTTGATTGAATTTAGCCGAAATTTCGACAAACTCCGAATCACCGCCCCAAGCTGTTGAAATGACCCCGTGTTCTGCTAGTTCACTAATAACGCGCTCTGGATTAGCTCCTGGTTTATCAATCTTGTTAATGGCAACAATGATTGGAACACCAGCAGCTTTGGAGTGATTGATAGCCTCGATAGTCTGTGGCATCACACCGTCATCAGCAGCCACAATCAAAATGGTTAAATCGGTAACAGAGGCACCACGCGCACGCATTGAAGTAAAGGCTGCGTGACCAGGTGTATCCAAGAAAGTGATTTTCTTGTCCTTGGTTTCAATCTGATAAGCACCAATGTGCTGAGTGATACCACCAGCTTCACCTGTTGCAACACGTGAGTTACGAAGGGTATCAAGAAGGGTTGTCTTACCATGATCGACGTGCCCCATAATCGTAACCACAGGTGCACGCTCAATCAATTCCTCTTCATTCAGATAGTCTTCATCAACAAAGAAACGTTCGATATCCGCATCATCCACCTCAACCTTAGCATGAGCTTCAATACCATAATCAACCATCAATAATTCAATAGTATCACCATCTAATGATTGGTTTTGAGTCGCCATAACGCCCATCATGAATAACTTTTTAACAATTTCTGCTGGCTCACGTTTGATACGTTTTGCGATCTCGGCAACTGTCATTCCTTCAGTGTATTCAAATTCCTTAGGTAATTCATGGAATTTACGCTCTGTTACTGGTTTTGGAGCAGTATTGGTATTGCGGTTTTGCTTACCTTTTTTGTTTGATTTGTTTTTGTTCCAGTTACTATTTCTTTGATTTCTCACTTGGTTTTGATTCGTCCAATTTTTCTTATTTTTACTTTGCTTAGGCCCATCTGCATTCGGACTTGAAAAGTCAGAAGGTTTCTCAGAACGTCCTTTTTTCTTACGACGGTTATCTGACTGTTTAGGCACTGCAACGGTTGGTGCAGGCTGAACACTTTCGAGTGATTTTTGCTCTTTTTCAGCCGCTAGCTGCTTCGCCTTACGCGCTTGTTCTTGAGCGAGTTGTGCTTGGCGTTTAGCTTCTTCTTGCTCACGAAAACGTGATTCACTTTGACGGGAATACTCTGCATTTTGCTCTGCCTTAAGAGCAGCCGCACGCGCTTTAAAATCAATTTTGGGTGCAGAAGATCGCTCCTGCCCTCTTTGAGTTGAACTTTGGATGCGGTTGTCACGCTGAGCTGTCCTGCGCTGATGAGGTTGTTGACGGTTTTCGGATTGACGCTGACCTGAACTTTGAGCTTGTGAGCGACCCTTGTTCTGGCGACGATCATTCCCACGCTGATGACGTGCATCCTGATTACCCTCACCTCGATGTCCACCATTGGCACGACGCTCTGCTTCAGCCTTTGCCTTAGCTTCACGCTCTGCCTTAAAGTTACGACTCTGTGGACGTGGTTTTGGAGCTGATGCTTCTACCTTTTGAGCCGTTTGGCTAGACTTTTCAGCCTTTGGTGCAGGGTCAGAAGCTGACCGAGCACTCACAACTGATTGACTTGTTTCTTTAACCTTTGGTTGACTGGGTGTTTCTTTCGTAAGGGGTTTAGGTGCTGCAGATGCTTTAAAAGCAAGCGTTATACGCTCTGCATCCTTTTTTTCCACACTAGATGCGTGACTTTTAACCGCCATGCCAAGCTCTTGAGCTTTGGCAACGACTTCCTTACTTGCGACACCGACTTCTTTCGCAATTTCATATAAGCGTTTTTTTGACACGTGATGTCCTCCTATTCTTTATGCCATAAGAGTCCTCATTTTCTTTGAAAATCCAGCATCGACAATGGCGACTGCCTTTCTTGGCTTGCCAATTGCCTTGCTTAATTCCAGTGTATTAAACACTGTGGAGACTTCTATTTGATAGTATTTACTTTTATCTGTCATTTTTTTAGTCAAATGATGACCTGCATCATTGGCCAGAAAAACCAATCTCGCTTCTTGGTGTTGAATGGCTTTAACAACTAACTCTTCACCCGAGATCACTTTACCAGCCCTTTGTGCTAGTCCGATTAAATTGGCTAACTGTTGATGATTATTCAAGACCGAGCTCTCTTCTTTTTACTTTGTGATCAACATAGGCAATCAAGTCATCGTAAAAATCATCTGCAACTGCTAATTGGAAACTCCGGTCAAAGACCCGACGTTTCTTAGCTGCTTGTGCCTCTTGATTATCTAACTTGATATAAGCCCCTCGACCATTAGCCTTACCAGTTGGATCGATAAAAATCTCTCCTTCTTTGTTTTTAACAATGCGCAACAAATCACGCTTGTCAATAACCTCACCAGAAACAAGAGACTTTCGTAAAGGTATTTTACGTGTTTTAGCCATGAATACCTCTTTTTAATCTTCTTCGGATTGGGGTAAATCAACCGCTTCGTCGACGTGATCTAGAGGAAGATCAACTGTCGTCTCTTCTTCCTCAGCTACTAGCGCTTGCTGAGCCTCTATTTCGTCATACTCAGATGCCGACTTGATATCGATGCGATAACCAGTCAAATGAGCTGCTAAACGCACGTTTTGCCCACGACGACCGATAGCCAAAGACAATTTGCTATCTGGAACGACCACCGTCGCATGCTTACTGTTGTCATCATCAAAGAGAACCATGTCTACTTCTGCAGGTGCTATAGCATTGTAGATAAACTCTGCTGGATCTTCCACCCACTGAATAACATCAATATTTTCTTCAACAGGCACTTCAATCCCTGTTTTAGCATCAAGACGTGTCGGGTGAAACTTACTGATAACCTTTTTAATATTGGCACCACCACGACCAACAATGGTCCCAATAGCATCAACGTTAGGGTTATGGCTACGAACAGCAACCTTTGTACGATCACCAGCTTCACGAGAAACACTCATGATTTCTACTGTCCCATCAAAGACTTCTGGAATCTCTTGCTCCATAATGCGTTTGATAAACTCTGGATGACTACGACTAACAAAAACATTGACCCCACGAGGGTTATTCTCAACCTTGTAAACGTAGACCTCAATACGGTCATGCGATTTGAAAGTTTCACCTGGAATCTGATCCTGATGTGATAACTGTGCTTCAAGCGAACCAAGGTTAACGTAGATAAAGCGTTGGTCAAAGCGCTCAACTGTACCTGTCATGATTTCGCCTTCATGCTCTTTGTATTCATTGAAAGTCACTTCACGCATTTGCTTGCGCATTTTTTCCATGATGGTCTGCTTGGCTGACTGGGCGGCAACACGACCAAACTCTGAAACAGACTCCTCAAAGCGAATACGATCACCCAGCTCATAGGCTGAACTAATGGCTAAGGCATCTTTCAAGCTTATTTCAAGACGGCTATCAAACACTTCATCAACCACTTCACGGACACTATAGACTTGGAAGTCTCCTGTTTTTTCATTAAACTCAACAACACAACTCTCTGACTGACCGTAGCGACGCTTATAGGCTGATTTCAGAGATTCAGTCACCGTATCAATGATGTCCTCTTTATTGATGTGTTTTTCTTCCTCCAAAATACGGAAGGCTTCTAACATTTCTTTGCTCATGATATACGATGCGTGAAAACTTTAGACAAGGCCAAGATAGAAACCCAAGACCTACTAACTCTAGGTTCTATCTTTTTGAGCCAAATCCTCTACTCCACGCTTAATTCCTTTCCATTACTTCTAACTTACAACTTTACGGCTAAGCGAGCCTTAGCAAGGGCTTGATAGGGAATGTCAACCTGCTTGTGACGTGTCTTATCCACATAAGCAATGGTTAAGCTATCACCGTCAAAAGAAAGCAGTTCTCCTTCGAAAACCTTTTGCTTATCAATGGCCTTATAAAGGCTAACATTAACGTAAGAACCGACTGCTTCTTGCAAGGCTTCCTTCGTTTTTAAAGGGCGTTCTAAGCCAGGGCTACAGACTTCCAACAGATACTTTTCTGGAAAAGGGTCTGGCTTGATAGTGTCCAGCAAAGGACTGATAATCTCAGACAATGCTGCCGTATCCTCTACTGAAATACCCCCAGGCTTATCCACAAGAACACTAAGAATATAGTCACTACCCATCTTGCCATACTCTATATCAACCAATTCATAGGGAACATTGATGTGAGGCGTCAGCAACTCGGTAACCTGTTCAACTATTGTTGCGATGATAATCCCTCCTTACATAGACAAGAGGCGAAGTGAAAACCTCGCCCCTTTCTTATTATAGTTAAAAACATTATATCATACTCTGTCCAAATGTGCAAATAAGGCGTTTTTAGGAACATCAAAATGATCTTTGTCTAGGTTGACTAATGGCTAAAACTCTTAGCACCTCAATAGCATCAACAATTATTTATGTAAAGGAGAGGAGGGGATTCGAACCCCCGAGCCCCGTTAAGGACTACACGCTTTCCAAGCGTGCGCACTAAGCCACTATGCGACCTCTCCATAAAAGTGGCCTATTGCCACCAATTCGTTAAAATTGAGCTTCAAGACGGTAAATCACTTGCCCCTTAGAAGAGAATTTTTGCTCATACTCAGTCATCACATTGTCTGGATAGTCACTAGCATGTAAGTCTAGCCAGACCTGCTTTAAGACCATGCCATACTGCGAGAAACTCGCCAAACTATATTCAAACAAGCCACGATTATCGGTCTTAAAGTGAATCTCCCCATGCTCAGGCAAGATTTGCTTATAAGTATCTAAAAAACTCTTATAAGTCAAGCGACGTTTTTCATGCTTTGTTTTGGGCCAAGGATCTGAAAAATTCAAATACATCAACCCCACTTCACCATCTTCAAAGTAGTTGGTCAAACTTGACCCATCAACACGCAGCAAGCGAACATTTGGTGCTTGGCTTTCGATAACCTTATCTAAGGCATAACTCAAAACAGACACTTGAATATCAATACCAATGTAGTTAATCTCTGGATGCTGCAAGGCCATTCCTGTGATAAAGGCTCCCTTGCCAGAACCCACTTCGATATGGATGGGATGGTCATTCCCAAAAACCTGATGCCATTTCCCCTTGGCATCTTCGGGATTTAAAATGACGTATTGTGGATGATTTTCTAAATAATCTTCAGCACCCTTGCGCTTACGAACTCTCATTTGAATAACTCTCTAAATTTTCTAAGGGCATAAATTTTGCGGTTAACACGCTCCATCTCACGGTTATCAAAATGCTTTTGAATCTGGGATAGATAAGACAGCTGACCATACCAGTAAACCTTGTCCATCACAGCCTTGGGGTTGTCATAGCCATAATAGGTCAACCAATCTGACCATGCTGCTCGTGGGATGTAGTGGCTAAGCAAATGCCCAATGTCATACATAGGATCGGTCAAGCGAACAGCGTCCCAATCAACCAGATAGATGACACCGCTGGTCGTAATAATCCAGTTATTATGACGAACATCTCCATGAACAATGGTTGCGTCGTCCTGGTCAAAGTGGGGTAGAGCTTGTTTTAGGTCCTTGATCACAGACTGAATAAAAGTATTTTCACACAGCTGAAGGGGTAAATCACGTTGCCATTTAGCCAATAGTTCAAAAGGGTTTTCAATCTGATAGTTCAGCTGTAATAGCTGATTGGCTAACTGCTTTGACTGATGAAGACGCAGCAAGACTTGAACAATCTGCTTGCTCATCATGTCTTGTTTGAGTAATGTCCGCCCATCAAGCCATTCTTGGGCACTTAGCATGTCGCCATTGCCCAAGCGTTTTGCCCATAATAGTTGCGGCGCAATTTGCTCCTTAGCAAGGGCTGCCAAGATGGGAGTGGTGTTTTTCTTAACAAAAACACGCTCACCAGATGGGTAAGTTCCCATATAGGCTTTATTACTTTTTCCACGCATGGGCGTCAATACTAAATCATTATCAATAACGATCACCTTACCCTCCTTATAATTACTGTCATTTTGCTTCTATTTTACTTGTTTTTTGAGACTTAGTCAACCAACTTTTTTAGCTGATGGGGTAGGTAGACCAAGTTTAAGCCTATCATGATGGGAAGGATTACCAAAAAGCGCCAGTTAAGAAAGATTAAGCTCATCTGAGGCAGGGTAATGAGTAGCGAAACGCGAGCCAGGAAGGTTTGAAAGGCTCGTGATTTGAGTTTTGTCGCTGTTGGGTAAAGCTTTGTCATGGTGTGAGCATCATAGACACGGTAAAGTCCCAGCAGTTGAAAGAGGATGAGATAGTTAAAGAGAGCCACTAGGGACACTCCCCACCAGTTTGGTAAGGAAAATCCTAACACAAGGCTAAGCACTAATAATCTTAGACTAAGCCAGAAATAATCCCCATTTCTTAAAAAAGCGCGTGCATATAAAGACAACCAGACTGTCGGCTTAGATGTCTTGGTCAAAAATCCTAGCAGTGGATTAAGGTAGGGTCTTGGTTTTGTGGTATTGGTAAGCCCTTTGACCCTTGTAAAGAGCGAAAAGAAGGTTAAGAGCCTTTGCTGTCTCTGTCTTTCATAAGCAATTATACTGGTGATATCAAGGAGACTTCCCTTATAAAAACGCTTTACCTGATGATGTAGGTATAGAGTCCTAAGAACCAGAAGAAAAGCAATGTAGAGAATCACCTGCCATAATTGCCAGCCTGATAATTGAAAAATAGGCACTAATAAAATGGTCACCAAAAACTGACAACCGCCCCACACTAAAAAGGACTTTTGAGCAGCTTTTTTGAGATTGGCCTGTAAAGAGATTTCTTGAGGCAAGCAAAATGTCCCATCTGCTGGCACCATATAAGTCGCTAGCCTGCCCAAAAAAGATAAGACGAAACCAACTAAGACTGCGATCAGCACTGGGAGCAGTGAGCCTTTTGGAAAATCGTGGATCAGGTTGGCATACTGAACCGCTACAAAGCCTAAAAGAAACATCAAAACCAATATAAAATGATCGTTGAAAACATAGCGAAGGTACTTGAAGCACGCTTGATGAAAAGCCTGCCGACGTTTTTGAATCAGCTCTTCCATCTTAACACTCCTGTGTCAATGTCATGTAAATATCAGTCAAGTCAGCATTGGGAGCATCAAACTGTACTCGTAATTGCTGCAAAGACCCGTCTGCTAATATCTGACCCTGGTGTAGGATGACAAAGCGATCACACATTTTCTCTGCTGAATCCAAGACATGGGTACTCATCAAAACTGCCGTTCCTTTAGCCTTTTCTTCTGCAATAAGATTAGTCAAATCCCTTATAGCAAGTGGATCTAATCCTAAAAACGGCTCATCAACAATCAGTAGCTGTGGTTCAATTAAAAGCGCTGCTATAATCATCACTTTTTGCTTCATCCCTTTTGAGAAATGGATAGGATACCAGTCCAACTTATCATCCAGACGAAAAAGCTCTAGCAACCTCTGACGAAAGGCTGTCTGATCTCCAAGACCGTAAGCCATGGCAACCGTGTCTAAATGTTCTTGAAGGGTTAACTCTTCATATAAAATTGGTGTCTCAGGAATATAGCCAATCTTACGGCGGTAGCTTTCAGGATTTTCTAACAGTCGTAGACCGTCTAAAGAAATATTGCCCTGATAGGGTTGTAAGAGCCCAATAATTTCATTTATCGTTGTTGACTTTCCAGCACCATTTAGACCAATCAAACCAACAACTTCTCCAGATGCCACCTCAAAAGAGATATCTTTTAAAACTGGAATAGTAACATAACCACCAACTAAGTGATCGATTTTTAACATGACGATTCTTCCTAACTTTGATATACTAGAACCATTATAACAAATTTGAGTGAAAAGGTGGTTTTGGATATGGAAAATTGTATTTTCTGCCAGATTATTAAAGGAGACATTCCTTCTGCTAAGGTTTATGAAGATGATGAAGTCATGGCTTTTTTGGACATCACACAAACAACAACTGGCCATACGCTACTCATCCCTAAAAAGCATGTCCGAAATGTCCTTGACATGACTGATGATATTGCCAAAGAAGTCTTTGCCCGTCTGCCCAAAGTTGCCCGTGCCGTTCAAAAGGCAACCGATGCCTGTGGCATGAATATCATCAATAATAATGAAACCATAGCAGGACAAACTGTTTTTCATGCCCACATTCATTTGGTGCCACGTTTCAGCGACGAAGACGGTATCGCTATCACTTACACGACACATGAGCCTGATTTTCAAGCCCTTACTCAATTAGCCAGTCATATTGCCAAGGAGGTCGTCTAATGGGTCTCAAAAAAACACTTATCGCAGGAGCACTAGCTTATCTAGGCGTCAAAGTCTACCAAAACCGGCAAGCATTAGCTGAAACTTACGCCATTGAAAAAGTTAGGCTGAAGCGTATGAATCAAGATAAGAAAAATATCCAAAAACAAGTAACTACCATTAAAACCGAGTTAGCAAAACTAAACCGCCTGAGTCAAGACACTCAGCACCACATCCGTGTCTTTCAAAATGATTTCAAACCAAGACAAGAGCTGATCAACGATCGCATCCATCATTTCCAAAATCACTTGGCGGCTAAAACAAACACAAAAAACTAGTCTCACACATGGAAACTAGTTTTTTAGTATTAAGCACGAGAGATTTTAAAGAAAGGCAAACCAAGTGCTGTGTCATCTTTGTCTGTACTCTTAGTGTTAAACAGATAAGACATATCATACCAGCCAGATAAGGACTGGGTGTAAGGGTCTGTCACATGCACTTTACCATTGTTATATCCTTTTAAGACAATTTCGTGTGAACCACTTGATACAAAAACATTATTTTGTACACCTGCTAAAACATATTCACCGGCTGCCAAGGCAGATACAATGCTATCGAAACTAGAAAGGTTTGTTGCTTTAAGACCCCAAGCATCTGACGCTTTGACAATTCCAGGTGCTTTCGTACCAATCACTGTTTTATTAAATTCATCAGTATGATGATACAACCAATCCGCAACTGCTGTAGGTAATACTGTTTGACCTGTCAATGCTGAGAAAATCATTCCTAGAGAAGCTGGCACACAACCTGCATCACCCATTGAGTAATTCCCATAATATTTCCCTGCCCAACGAGGATCTCGTTGATTAAAATAAGGCATTGGATAAGTTCTTGGTGCAGTGGCTATTTTTTGAATATAAGCATTCTCTGCTGTACCAGGAGCTTGAGCTCCTTTTTTAACCAAGGTCACCTCGATGCCCTCAACACCTAAACTAAAACCTTCCGTTCCTGCTGCTAAACCATTCTTAGTCCAACCTAACCAGCCTTTGTTTTGACTGTGAACACGGTAGTAAATGTCATAATGACGACTAATATCACCTACCAAGGAAATCTTGATAGCCTCTATTTGTTTGCCTGAACCTTCTTGACCACTCAAAGCACCGTCTTTAACTGGTGAGACCCAACCAATATTCTGAATGTGTGTCTCATAAGAAACATGGCCAAAATAATCCGAATCTAAACGAATACCTAAAGACTCAAGCTGTCGATTTTTCCCAAAACTACCACTCAGTCTGCCGTTAGAAACCTCTCCATCCCAGCCTATTGACTCAATATAGCTGCGGTAGAAAATATTAGCAACCTGGTCACCTTGTTTAACAAAACTACGTCTTGTATCGCCTCTAAAATGGCTACCCTTAGAAACTAACTGGACTTCAATAGCTTCCAAACGTAAGGATAAACCTTCCGTCCCAGCATTCCCACCATTTTTTGTCCAGCCTAACCAGCCATAATTTTCGATATGAGCTCGATAATAAATGTCAAAATGGGTAGCAAGTTCTGCCGTTAACCGTAAATTGATCGCTTCAAGACGCTTGCTCTGCCCCGTCGTTCCACTTACTTCTCCTGTTTTGACAGCAGATTGCCAGCCAATATTCTCAACATGAGATTGATAGATAATATCGCCTAGCCCAGCAGCGTCCTCTCCTAAACGCAATTCTAATGCTTCTAAGCGTTTGCTTTGACCCGTTGTTCCAAATAATTGGGGAGCGGAAACACTATTTTGCCAACCAACATTCTCAACATGTGAGCGACCAACAATATCTGTGGTATCTACCTTAGACAGATCTCTTACTTGCGCATTTGTTGCAGAGCGAGGATTAGGAGTTGGTGTTAGGGAATCGTTACCCGAAATAGATCTAGGTGCGATTCTCGTGTTGGCATCATCACTACTAGACAAAGTTGGTTTATCTGAATTTAGAGCCAAATCCGACTCAGTGCTTGTCACCCAACCATCCGTTCTTACTCCTTCTGAGCTTGGACTTGTCTCTGACAACTCTTGCTTATCAGCCAGGCTTTCTTTAGCTGGTGAAGCTTGATCGATTGTTGGGGATAAAGCTAGCGAGTTAGCAGAATTGGTCTCGTCTGCCAAAACACTTGGAGCTAGTAGCAGACCAGCTGTCGTCACACCAGCTACTACCCACTGCTTCTTGGACTTGTACATTTTCTTCTTCATGGTATCTCCTTAGGTTCTACTCTATGTTTTTGAATGATCTACTTTGTTTATTCGTAAAATCAACAAATTTTGTTATCTTTTCTCATCAGATGGTAACCTTTAGAGAAATAATGATCAAGAGCAAAAGGGTAAACATCTTCTATACAGAGACCTTACCTAGCTGATATTATAGCAAAAAACAGTATTGCTTGCTAGTATTTTCTGGCACTCTAAGCGCTATTTCAACTTATCATGATGATAAGTGTGTGTGGTTTCTAAGCCTTGGAAATGCTGCTGGCGAAGCGCCTCGTAAACCACCATACACACCGTGTTTGAAAGATTTAGACTTCTGACATGGCTATCGTTCATAGGAATTCGAAGGGTCTTGTCAGCGTTTGCTCTCATAAACGTTTCTGGCAAACCTGTGTCTTCACGGCCAAATATAAAATACTGATTAAAGGGCTGCTTATAATCCACATCGGCATAGGTTTTTTCAGCAAACTTTGAAATCAAATAAACGGGTCCATCAACACTTGCCATAAATGCTTCTAAAGAATCGTAATAATAAATTGTCAACTTATCCCAGTAATCCAAGCCCGCACGCTTCATTTTTTTATCATCAATTGGAAACCCCATCGGTCTGATGATATGCAGAGGACTATTAGTTGCCGCACACGTTCTTGCGATATTGCCTGTATTTTGAGGAATTTGTGGCTGAAAAAGAACAATATGATTACACCCAAACGCGTCTTTAGTATCTTTTTTTGCTAGCATGTGCTCTCCTTTAGAGTTACTGATAAAAATAACCACGCTACCCGGAGTCAAGCTCAGCAGATAGCGTGGTTGATGGTGACTCGCTACCTTAAATCATAACAGGGCTGATTTAAACTAACGAATAGCTTGATAATAAGTATATCATTTTCAGTCCCTGTGTCAACTATTATTTCTTAACGATTTCTTAAAAAATCCTTTCTTAGTAGGTGCGTTTTGAGCCAAAAAAGAGTATGATAGGAGGTACTAATCCATGGAGGAAAATCATGCGAATCATTTTAGTCGGTGGTGGTAAGGTGGGAGCTGCACTTTGTCGCTCACTGGTCGAGGAGAATCACGATGTGGTCTTGATTGAGCAAAAAGAAAGTGTGCTAAAACAGTTAACCAAACGATACGACATCATGGGATTGCTTGGTAATGGTGCCAATCACACGGTTTTAGAGCAAGCTGACATCCAGGACTGCGATATTTTTATTGCGATGACAGACAAGGATGAAGTCAATATGATTGCAGCTGTTCTGGCTAAGCAAATGGGGGCAACAGAAACCATTGTCCGTGTTCGTAATCCCGAATATTCAAATGCCTATTTTAAAGAGCGTAATTTTCTAGGCTTTTCTTTGGTCATCAATCCAGAACTTCTAACGGCTCGCTATATTGCTAATAGCCTTGATTTTCCTAATGCTAAGTCTGTAGAATACTTTGTCAATGGGCGTGTCATGCTGATGGAATTTTCCGTATCAGACCAAAGTGTTCTGAGTCACATGTCTTTAGCAGAGTTTAGGAGAACCTTTGGCAATATTGTCATTTGTGCGATTCAAAGGCAGGAGAGTGTACTCATTCCTGATGGCAATGATACCATCCTACCAGGTGACCGTATCTTTGTCACTGGTAGCCGTGTTGAGATGGTCTTGTTTCATAACTTTGTCAAATACAAGCTGATTAAAAATGTCATGATCATTGGAGCAGGCAGAATCGCCTACTACCTATTGTCACTACTACAGCATAATAAAATCAACCTCAAAGTCATCGAAAGAGATGAGCAACACGCGCAGTGGCTGAGCCAAGCCTTCCCCCACCTCAATATTGTGGTAGGAGACGGAACAGCTAAGGAGGTTCTCTTAGAAGAAAGTGCTGCTAATTATGATGCTGTTGCGACGCTTACTGGGGTTGATGAGGAAAATATCATTGCATCACTTTTTCTTGAGAAACTTGGTGTCACCAAAAACATCACCAAAGTCAATCGTACGAGTTTACTTGAGATTATGGATCATAACTTTATTGCCTCAGGCAGTATTATCACCCCAAAAAGAATCGCTGCAGATGCGGTCATGCACTTCATCCGTGGCCGCGACAATGCTCAAGACTCTAATCTTGATGCCATGCACCATCTTGCTAACGGACACATTGAAACCCTTCAGTTTGACATTCGTGACAAAAATAAAATGGCTGGACAACAGTTGAAGCATATCAAGCTGAAAGATAATGTGTTGATTGCTGCTATTATCCGTCAAGGTCAAACCATTTATCCCACTGGAGAAGATAGACTTGAGGTCGGTGATAAAATCGTTGTGATCACACTTCTTAAAACGATTACAAATAGCTATGACTTAATGAAGAGGGCTCGTCATGAATAGAGCTATGGTTCGCTTTTTATTAGCAAAACTTTTACTGATCGAGGCAGGACTGCTTTTAGTGCCTCTGATGGTGTCGCTCATTTACCAAGAAGACCTGTCTGTCAAGGTAAGCCTTCTTGCTACTATAGCCTTGCTGCTTTTGATTGGAGGGCTGGGGACTTGCTTTAAGCCCAACAATCATCATATCTACACCAAAGAAGGCATGCTAATTGTTGCCCTTTGCTGGGTACTCTGGTCCTTTTTTGGGGCCCTACCCTTTGTTTTTTCGGGGCAAATCCCCAGTCTCATTGATGCTTTTTTTGAGGTTAGTTCAGGCTTTACAACAACTGGAGCGACCATTCTGCCAGATGTCTCTGTCTTGTCCCATTCACTGCTTTTTTGGCGTAGTTTTACACACCTCATTGGCGGTATGGGAGTGCTGGTTTTTGCCCTTGCTATCATGAATAACAGTAAAAATGGTCATCACGAGGTCATGAGGGCTGAAGTTCCTGGGCCCGTTTTTGGTAAGGTTGTCGCCAAGCTAAAAAACACTGCTCAGATTTTATACATTATCTACCTAGGGATGTTTGCCCTATTTGCCATTGTCCTTTACGCTTGTGGCATGCCACTTTTTGACAGTATTGTCACGGCTATGGGAGGGGCTGGTACAGGTGGCTTCAGCGTCTATAATGACTCTATCGCCCATTATAATAGCCCATTGATTACCTATGTTGTTTCATTTGGGTTGATGTTATTTGGCATCAATTTTAACCTTTATTATGTATTACTCATGCGAAAATTCAGACTGTTTCTCAGTGATCATGAGTTGAGATGGTACTTAAGCATTATCCTAGTAACGACTGTCACGATTATGCTAAATATCAGTCACCTCTACCCGACGCTTAGCCAGAGTGCTCGCTTCGCCTTTTTTGAAGTGACCAATATCATCACAACAACTGGCTTTGGCATCACCGACCTAACCACTTGGCCTTTGTTGGCTCAATTCATCCTCTTATTACTAATGTTTTTAGGAGGTTCGGCAGGCTCAACAGCAGGTGGTTTTAAAGTTATTAGAGCCGTCATCATTGCTAAACTTGTCAAAAATGAGGTGCTCAAAACCCTCTATCCAAGGCGTGTCTTATCACTGCACTTAGGCAAAGAGGTCGTCAGCCAAGAAACCCAGCATAGTGTATTGAAATACCTTGCCGTCTATATCTTATTTTTTATTAGCCTGGTACTTTGTTTAAGCATTGACCACCAAAAAGACTTCTTAGTTGTCATTAGTGCTGCAGCATCAACCTTTAATAATATTGGTCCAATACTAGGCACTGCTGACACTTTTGCGATTTTCAGTCCTGCTTCAAAATTTCTGATGAGCTTGGCAATGATTGCTGGACGCCTAGAAATCTATCCCATGTTACTCCTTTTCTTAAAACCCACTTGGTCGAATTATTAACATCGTGACATCATCAAAAGTGGCACCAAGATTGACGACTAGCACCTTCGCTCTCATATCATCTAATCAAGCCTCAGATGAAAGTCATCTTGATTCATATTTACCTCTAAAGCACTCTACCCTTTTACATTTATCTCTTAAAAACCCAAATTGTCAAATTAAGTTAGACCATTTATATTGCTCAGAAAAACTTGATACGGTGTTTGATAGTTTAGGGATTTTCTAGGAATTCTATTTCTTTTATCAGCTATTGCCGATAAAACATTTTGAGAGAAATCTGTTTTCCCTTTGTTTCCAGTACTTTCTTGATTTTTCTAGCCCCGTATCGGGCTTTATTGTCAAAGAAAATAACTGTGAAGGCTTCCTCAAGTTCCGCCTCAGACATAGGTTCTACAGCCTTATAGTAGTAGCTAGAGTGAGGAAGATTTAGTATGCGACACATGGCTGAAATGCTGTATTTGTCCTTATTAGCAGTAATTATGGCAAAAAAAGGCAGACTTACTGCCTTAATACCAGTTTGTTAGGGCTTGGTTGGGTAGCGTTTTTTGAAGTGGAATAACTATATCTCTGATGAGGCTTTGAAAAAGACTTTGGGTGACAGCAATCATCGACTCCGAAAATGTTTGGCTTACAGAACCACTTTTGAGGCTCTCTTGAACGAGTTCAAATAACTGTTTCACTTATTCTTGTAATTTGTTAGGTGAAATTTTGCCTTTTTTACTCATGCTTTATATTATTAATCAATTTATAATGAAATTGTAGGAAAACATAGTTACAAATAATTAATTATTCAAGGAGGATTTTATAATGAATACTATTAAACCAGAAATCTATGTTCAAACTGCAACTGATCAAGAAATTACATTATTAATCGGGGGTGCTGGAGGCGGATTTGTTAAGACTTTGACTAAGGATTGTCCAGGATTTCTATCAAATATTTGCATAAACGTTGGATTCATCTCCGGATGTAAAAACTGTTAAAATAAAAATTAGTTTGTAACTATGTATGTCCTATCATGTTTTTGATAGGGCATTTCCTTTTAATTTGCTAGAGGTGATATATATGACAAACAATATAATAGAGAAAAAAAGTTTTGATGCAGTCATATCGAAAGTTTTAGAAGAATTTTCTTTCTCCATTTCAAAATTTAATGAAGTGTGCACTTTGTCTGATAATGTTTTTAATGACTTTAAAGAGGAATTCAGAAAAGTGTTGCTTCCGGTATTAGTCCAAGAAATTAATTTGTTTAGGATAGACAAAGGAGCTAATTCAAAATACGAGGAATACAACGAATTTTGTAAAAATATACTTAATAATGGATTGTGCTTTCTTGACAAATACCCACTTTTACAAAGAAGATTAAATCTTTTAAAAAATAATTACGAGCAGAGTATTGAGCATTTTTTAGAAAATTTAATCCAAAATTATGATGAATTTATAGAACATTTCAACCTAAAGCAAGAAAATATAAATGTTAAAATATTATCAATGGTTGGCGATAATCACGGTAATAATAGAAATATTAGCTTTCAACTTCAGAAAAAATCATTTTTTTATAAGACTTCTGGATATACTCTGTACCCTATTTTGAATGAATTGAATCATAGAGTATTTGACTCCAAGTATTTCAAATTTCCCAATACATTTGCTGGGGATACTTTCATGATTCAAGAAAAAATTGGTAATTTAACTTGTCACGACAAAGAACAAATTCATTTATTTTATAGAAATATGGGAGTACTTCTAGCATTTGCATATGTGTTGAATGGAAATGATATGCACAATGAAAATATTATTGCTTGCGAAGAGTATCCATATGTGATTGACTTTGAAACATTAATAAATCCTCTATCTCAAATAGAGGGAAGAATTTCACAAAGTATTTTTTCAACTGGTTTACTACCAATGAAATACAGACGAAATTTTGATGGAATATTTGACTGTAGCAGTATAGGTCAAGAGAATATAGTTGTAAAAAAAGTTTTTGAAGAAATTAATCCTTTTAGTTCGGAATTACGTTTAATCTTAAAAGAAAAGCAATTTAATGATATTAAAGAATTTTTACCGTTGATTCACGATGCTCATATATCGGCTAATAAATTTTTAGATGATATTGAATCTGGATTTATATTTGGTTACTCAAGGTTAAAAAGTTGTTATAAAATTTTAAAAACAGTAATTTTAAAATATAAAAACGACCTACGTTGTAGATTGGTCTTAAGGAATACGTCTGTATATTCAGCACTAATTGATCGAATTACTGTGCCAGATTTATTGATGAGTGAGCTAAAAACGAAAAATATTTTGAAAGGCTTTTTAAAAGAAATACCAGTAATTAATAATCATAAAAAGAAATACATTATGGCTGAAGTTAATCAATTGGCTAATGGCGTGATTCCTTTGTTTACTTTTGGTAATTTTGGAACTGTTTCAATGAATGATGCACAAAATTTCATGAGTCTACATGATTCTATAAGTTTTAAGCTGAATTGTATGTCAGACGAAGATTTGCAATATCAATTAAATCTTCTGAGAGTTAGTTTGAATATTGGTGATTATAATTTTTCTAAAGTGAGAAATAATCATTTTGAGTCAGATATTAAAAAATTACTAAGAGAATCAATCTTTAATGACACATCGCCGTATGCACTTACTCTTCAGAAAGATTCTGCTGGTAATTACATATATGGAGAATCTAACTTGGGGTTGTATGAAGGAAAGTTAGGATTGTTATTATCTTATGATGAATTGGAAGAAATATTTGATTTAAAAGATATTGAGCAACAAATTATTAATTCCAAAGACATAGGCTTAATTGATGGCTATGCTTCATTATTGCTTTATAAAAATTTAAGTAATTCTCCAATAAAAGAAGATGATATAATTCCCAATTTAGACTTTACTGAATTTGATATAATTGATGGAGTAGGTGGTTTAATTTTGCAAAGTTATTTAATATTTTTGAAAAACCAAAAATTTTTAGATATTGTTGAATTAAAGAAGTTAGGAGAAGTTTTTCTAGAATTAACAAAAGATCAGGAACAGTTCAAAGTAGGATTTGCTCATGGATTTACCGGTATAAAGGTTATTTATAAAATATGTTCTCTTATTTCACCAGAGAATTCAGAGTTTATTGACAGATTTGAATACTTTGAGAGTCAGGATGATATTATGTTATACCCTAGCTCGGGATGGTGCAATGGTTTGACCGGTTATCTTGTATCTGAATATCTCTTATACAAAATAAGTAGTGAATATAAATATCTTGAAAAAGTTCTATCTAATATTGATTATCTGATGGATAAGTTGAGTGATACTAAGGAATATTGTTTATGCCATGGATTTTTAGGAGGATTGGATTTCTTGCAAGTATTGAATCAAGATAAGTTACTTTCAGAAGAGCATCAGAGGAAGATGAAAATGCTGGAGGATGCTTTAATTTTTAAAGCTAATCATAACAATATTCTAAAAAAAGATATATCGCTATTTACAGGAATATCAGGATTTCTGTACTATCTCAAACGAAAAAAAACACTTAGAGGTTCTGTTATTACTCTAGGGTTTTAAGGTAAAGAGCAATGAAAAAAATAAGAGAAAAACTACAAACACAGCAAAATGATTGTGGACCTTGTTGCTTAGCAATGATTTTTGACTATTTAGGAAGAGACGTTGAATTATCAGAGTTATATAAATATAAAAATACTGCTGTTGGATGGAGCATGGGAGATATAAAAAATGCTGCAAAACAATTCGGTGTAGATGCTACTGTATTCAGAGTAGATGATCTGAAAGGTATGTCATCAATAGTACTTCCAGCTATACTTTATTGGGATTTCTCGCATTTTGTAGTGCTAGAAAAGTATAGCGAAGTAGATGCGACTATACTAGACCCTAATTATGGTCGAAAAACTATCAACAAAGATACATTTATAACGTCTTTTTCAGGCTATTGTATGGAGTTGAAGCCAAATCAGTATTTTACTAAGCGAAGGTTTTCCATAATTAATAAAATATCTAGGATTAGAAATACAAAAATCTGGAATTTAGAGTTTGGTAAAATCTATCCCACTGTTTTGGTAAATTACAATATATTATTGTTAATGATACCTATCTTAATAAGTAAATTAATTAATAACTTATCAGTTAGCGAAGTTAATATAAGTTGGATGGTTATTTTAACTGGTGTGATATGCTTAACAGCTGGTTTGAACTATATTTTAGAAAAATTACGGAGCCAAAAAACTATAAATCTGGAGGAAAAGTCAACAATTAACATTTATGAGAAATTATTTAGTTTAACTGAATCTGAATTGTCCAGATACCATAGTGGTGATATTATGTCACGAATATCAGTTAATCCTCAAATCTGTAATTTTTTGGCAGTTGAAGTACCTAATATGCTTATCTCAATAATGCTTATTTTCGTAGCAAGTCTATATCTAATATTAAATGCGGGAATCTATGCCAGCATGATAATTTTTCTAATTTTACTAATTGCTACCATTAACTGTATATTCATTACTGTTTTAATAAAATTATCAAAAAATGAAGGTTATAAACGATCTATATTTAGAAGTGTTGCTAATGATGGTATTCTAACTTATAATTTTTTAATAGAATCAGGAATTAGCTCTCGTTATCTAAAGAAGATTAAAAGTAGTTTATCAGATTATGTCCAGTCGCAAATTGAGAGAGGAATTGCGGAAGCTAAGTCGACTACATTCCACCAGACTACCTCAACATTCTTTTCTCTTTTAATCTCTATTATGAGCCTAGTTATAGTTATATTAAGTCCTGAAAGAAGTGGGCAAGTTGCTTTGATCAGTTCTATGGCTATGGTATTGTATTCTCCAATGATGGGAATTGTAAGCAGTCTTATAAATGCGGCTAATCTGTATCCAAATATTGAAAGGCTTATAGATCTAGTAGGAGAACAACAAAACTCTAAAACCTTAGTAAAGTTGCAAAATGGCACAGTTGATGTTGATAGATTATCCTACCGATACGATCATCACTCATCCTATCTTTTCAAAAATCTTTCGCTTTCTCTTAAGGAAGGTGATACCCTTTTTATAACTGGAAAATCAGGTACCGGTAAGACCTCTTTGATTAAAATCCTGTTGGGCTTACAAAGTATGATCGGAGAAGATAATGAGGGATATATAACTATTGGAGGGGTTGATACACTAAACCAAAAAATAGATTTAAGAAGAGATATTTGCTATATTTCACATCCAACATTCCTTTTTAAAGGTACATTGAAATCAAATTTGAAATTATTTTGTCCAAATTACACTGTTGATGAATTAATGTCAGCAATCGATAAAGTAAATCTTTCCGATGTGTTCTCGCAAACTTTAAATATTGAAAATTTATTTATATTAGAAAATGGAACTAATTTTTCGACTGGTCAACGTCAAAGAATAGGAATGTTAAGATTGTTTTTAAAAGAATATAAGATTATTATTTTAGATGAGCCAACAAGCAATATAGATTCCGAAAATGCTAAAGCTATCATGGCAGCTATTAATGGCCTTGAGGCAACTAAAATTATTATTACGCATGATAAAGAATTAATTCAACCTGGATCAAAACTATTAGAATTAGGAGTTGGAGAAAATGGATATACATTTAAATCATATTAGTAAGAAATATGGTGATAGAATTATTTTAAACGATGTCACTATTAAGATTCCTTCAGGGAAAATTTATGGGTTTATCGGTGCTAATGGAGCTGGTAAAACTACAACGATGAAAATCCTTACAGGGTTATTACCTGCTACAAAAGGCAGTGTATGCTTTGATGGGGTAAGCTTTAAAGATTTAAAAGAACAGGAATCAATATTCGGAGCATTTATTAGTACACCAAGTTACTATAAAAATTTAACGGCTTATGAAAACTTAGCTATTATACAAGACGTTCTCAAAAAGCCGAAAAAAGAAATTGACCGAGTTTTGAATTTGGTGGGTTTAAGTGAAGCTCGCAACAAAGTCGTGTCTTCATTCTCGTTCGGTATGAAACAACGTTTAGGTTTAGCATTTGCTTTTCTGAATAATCCAGATATACTGGTACTAGATGAACCGACGAATGGACTAGATCCGAAAGGAATTGTGGAAATCAGAGAACTCTTATACAGACTGGCTAAAGAAGAAGGAAAAACGATTTTTATATCAAGCCACCATATTAGTGAAATTGAAACGATTGCAGATATGGTCGGTATCATACATGATGGCGAGCTTATTTTTGAAGGAACATTGTCTGAACTTTATAATAAAAGAGATAGCTCCTATCATTTGGAAGTTTTAAATCCAGATGTTCTTGAATCTATTTTGCAAGGTCGAAATATCTCTTTTGTTCGAAAAGAATCTCATTTTGAAATAAAGGCTTCCAAGCAAGACATACCAGTTTTAATAAAAGAAATCGTACAAGAAGGAGCCAACCTCTTGGAGGCTTCGCCAAATAAAAATCTAGAAACAATCTTCTTAGACTTAACGAAAGGAGATAGAGTATATGATCTCACTGATAAAAAATGAAATAAGGAGATTTATAGGATCTCCCACAGCTCTTTTATTGCTAGGAATTACTTTTTGTTTGCAGCTTTTAGGTACGATTTTTATCATAAAATCATTAGATGTGGAAGTTGGTGAAATAGCACAAACATTTTTCCAGAAGTCTATGCTGATATTTTTAGGTTTCTCTGGCTTAGTGAGTTTAGTGGTAAATGGGATTATTAACTACTTTATTGTTTCAACAGAGCACACTAACCATACTTGGGAATTACTACTTTTAGGGATAGGCAAAAAAAATAAAATTCTCTTTTCAAAGTATTTGACGGTTATTCTAGCTTGGATTCTTTATCAGTTTTTATCAACTATTGGTTTTGTTATTGTTACACAGACCTATCTAACCTTAGAGATAGATTGGTCTACAGTACTCTTAGTTTTATTGTCAACTATATTTTTTAGCTTACTCACAATGACACTTCAGTTCTGTACCCATCTATTAATCAAAAACAGCATGTCTGCCCTAAGCAGTGTTATTATTCTTATTTTGTTGCAAACACTTTTTGCCTCGAATCCAATCTTTGTTTATGTGTTCCCAATAAATGGCATTTCTTATCTGATAACTTCTAGTGCTCTTAATTCAATTATAGTTTCAGCGATTCTTTTAGGTAATATTGTTTGGAGTGGTGCTATTCTTTTAGTAGCTACTAAAAAGTTTCATCTTTAGGAGAGAATTATGTGGAAATTAGAATTTTTAAAGTATAAGAGAACCTATTTAGCCCCTGTATTTATAGGGATAGGTATGTTTTTAGTTATTTTCCAAAGCTACGCAGGTTATACGATTAAGGAAATCCCAGCGAAAGTTTTGTTTGTGACTGGCTTAGATTTATACAGTAATCTTCTGTTGCCGGTGATGATTCCTGTGTTCCTTATCATCTCTTTTTACCGTGAAATAGAGAATGCTGGTTTTCAAAACTTAACCATAAAAGGAATCTCTAGTCAGCAGATACAGTGGTCTATATTGAAATTTTATTGGATAGTAATACCTCTAATATTTCTCTGTCACTTTTTGATTCCATTGGTATTTATTGCATTAAGAGGAGAAAATATTCTCAATGTGATTGTTGCTAATAGCTTATTTTTACTACTATCAATTTTAAGCATCATTGCACTGATTAATATTAGTTTACTGTTGCATCTGCTAAGTAGGAATTACATATTACCAATTTTAGTAGCTGTGGCAGGCGTTATCGTTGGACGTCTCCCTTTAGGGAAAAACCTCTGGATCATTAATCCTTATTCTTATTTAAGTTATGTTGCTGATTTTAAATCGTTTACGATATCTCACTATTTAGCTTTTTCCCTATTCATTTCCATGTCTTTTATTGGTATAATAGTATTTAGGAAAAGAATCGATTTGAGTAAAATATGAAAAAAAACTTGTTAAGCACAGCTTATTATGCTTTGTTTGTTACGAGACTGATTAATTTGTCGTTTAATGGTTATCTGGGGAGCGTAGAAAATAGTTTATTTTTACTTGCTTTAAATGCATTATTGTCATTAGATTTTATCTTACATAGAGTACTATCTGTTAAATCTACGGTTGGTAAATATATTGTATGGCTGGTGAGATTTTGTCAGTGTCACTCCATTTTATTTGTCATGGGGGAGTCAGCAGTGCCTATTTGGTTACAATATATGACTGGAATCATCATTTATTCTTCGTTAATCTATATAGCCTTAAGCTTATTTTTTCAAAAACTACAGACTTCTTTTTATCTATTAATGCTATCGGTAGGTCTGTTATCGAGTGCCAGTTTACTTTTTCCGGAATGGACTAGTTTTGCCTTCTCGTTCTATTTGATCGTTACTTTTTTGGTAGCACTCCTGACTGTTATTTTAAGACACAAGCAAACCTTCTATAAAAGTGATTCCAATAGACTTTATTGGTTAATGATATTAGTTTTTTACCTTATGATTGGACTGAGTTCTATTGGTTTCATTTTTTTCAAATCATCGGCTTTATTTTCTGGTTTCTGGTTATTTTATTTTTTAGCATTAATTTCAGGATTAGTTCTTATCTTGTTTTATCATAATGACGCAGTATTTAAACAAAGAGATGAATTACTAACGATTATCTTTCTAGTTTTATTTTATATTGTTCTGTTTATTCTCATCTTAAAGAGAAGTAGTTTAGTTGTTCTTGAAACTATAACCATTATTTTATATATTCAGTACTTTTTACAGTTAGTTGGAGAAAGTTACAGATTAATAACTGGAAGTACACAGTCTGAACATGTAGGGATTAACTCAGTATTAAAAGAGGAAACTTTAAACCAAGAGTTTGCGAATTTCTTGCATGATAATATTCTTCAGGATATAAACGCTTTGATTCAGTTGTCTCGATTGGATAATCAAAGTAACGCTGTCAAAAAGATAGAAGAAAGATTAGAGTATCTCAATATTTTTGTCCGTGAGCGAATGAATCAGTATGGTCCTCAATTACTCAAAGGGTTATCATTATATGACAATTATCGTATGATGCTAAAATCGTTTGAAAAACGTTATCCTGAAACGCCTATTTCTTTAGCATTTTATTCAGCAAAAGATTTAGTAATCTACCCTCCTTATGATTTCCTAATTTACAGATGGCTAAGAGAGCTCGTTAATAACTCTTATAAATACTCCAGAGGCCAAACGATTATTGTTACATTGGTTAGAGATGGAAGGGAGCTCTCTTTATCGGTCATCGATGATGGTTGTTATCAAAAGATAAAGCTTTTTAAACACGGACACGGGTTGTCAATTTTGGAAGAACAAGTAAAGGCATTAGGAGGAGATATTACCTTTCGACAAGCTGATTCTAATGGATTGCAAGTTGATATCAAACTGATGATGGAAGGAAAGAAAGCGATTGAAAATTTTATTAATAGATGACCATATCCTGTTCGCAGAGAGTTTAGCCTTATCTATACACCAGTATCAGTCAGATATTCACATTGATATTGTGACTAATGAAGATGATTTTAAAAAATTGTTTTCAACTTTGACAGAATATCGAGTGATATTGTTAGACATTAACTTAGACAATAAATTTAGTTCAGATGGCTTTGAAATAGCTCAAGATATTTTAGAGAAATACACCGACTGTAAGCTTGCACTATTAACAGGCTTTGATTTGCCTGTATATGAATATCAAGCTCAAAGAATTGGGGTAAAAGGATTTGTTCCTAAAAATATAAGTTCTAAAAAATTAATTCAAATTATTAAAGATATCTCCTGCGAGAAAGACTATTTTCCCAATCAGAATTATTTTATAGATGAACTAACAGAGCGTGAAAAAGAGATTCTTATACACTTAGGCAATGGTGAAAAAAGAAAAGATATTGCGAAATCTCTTTATATTTCTGATAGGACTTTAACAAACCATATCCAAAATATATTAGAAAAACTTGAAGTGGATTCAACTTTAAAGGCGATTATAAAGGCTCAAAAGTTAGGGTATATCAAATAATTGCCCTTTTTACTCATGATTCTTTACTACGACTTCAATATAATGATATCGTGGAGGTTGAAATTCATGAAAAAATCTATACCGTACGTTTTTCTCGTTCTATCAATAGCTTTTTTGTTCAATGCTATCCGAATATATCTTGAGAGTAGGTCTTTGTACGTTGTTGATGTTCTGTTGTTCATAGTGTTCTTGGCGTCATTTTTTATATCTAAGAAAAAATAGCAAAGCAAAACTGTTTATCCTTGTTTCAGACTGAAGACAAAGTCCTTAAAAGTAAGTTTCTAAGGGCTTTTTATTACCCAAAAACTAAAACAAGACCAGGATTTCTCCTAGCCTTGTTTTTTAGGAAGTAGAACAAAGTCATCTACATCGGTTAGTCTTTCCTGATCAGGAAGGGGTTCTAATGTCTTTAGCCGATCTCATAACCCATAAGGATGCCACCTTCTTCAGCATAAAAGCTACAAAGCCCAGAGGTTGGAACAACTTGTATCTCAGCTTGAGGGTAGCTTTGCCTGATGAGTTCTTCAAGTTGCTGACAAATTTTGTCATTACGGCAATGCGCTATCACAACACGACCACCTTGGTAGCCTGCCTTAATCATCTCATCATAAGAAGCGGATACGGATTTTTTTTGCCCCTTAGCTTTTTGTAGCAATTCTAGTTTGCCCTCTGCACTGGCTTCACCAACCATACGAATGTTTAATAGACCAATAACCTTGCCCAGCACCTTATTCAAACGACCATTTTTGACGAGGTTATCAACCTTAGCCAGGGCAAAAATCAGCTTGGTTTTGTCTTGATAAGCCGTTATCGCTGCTACAACCTCATCAAAGGACAGTCCAGAAACCACCAAGTCTTGGAGTTTTTGCACCAAAAGATCCATCTCTCCACCGGCTGATAAGCTGTCAAGAATATGGATTTGAGCATCGGGATAGTCTTCCAGATACATGCTCTTAGCCAGTTGAGCACTGTTATGACTGCCAGACAAGGCGCCTGTTATAGTAACAACGACTATCTTATCAGCGCCTTCAAATGCTTTCATATAAGCATCTGGGCTAGGACAAGCTGAGGTTGCAGCTGCTTTTGTTGTTTTGAGGAGTTCAAGCATCTCATCAATCGCCATTCCCTCATCATCTATAAATAATTGGCTCCCAATCTGTAATGTTAACGGAACACGCGCAAAAGCGACATGTGCTGGCAACTGATCTAAAGTCACTAAATTACATCCAGAATCTGCTACAATTTTCCAAGTCATACCTTCTCTCCTTAAGTCATTATTTTGATATACAAATCATTTGATAATTAAATTATACCATTAAAGGATGTGAAATGAGTGTTTTATACCTATTATTTTTGATGATCAATCCTTTGTGACGTAAGGCTTTTGAGACCAAGTGTCTCATAAACACTGAGTTAGGATGATGTTTCGTTATTTTTAATCGGTATCCTTCACAATTCTGACACGTTAGGATAGGCAAGGATTGTTTAGTCAAACTGTCCTGTTTTTTTCAATTCTGTCAACAAGACTTCCCATCTTGGATCTAGCATCCATTTGGGATCTTTGACGATATCTGCTGCAACTCGTCTTGCCTCTTCTAGGATATTGAAGTCTTCGACAATATCTGCTACTTTAAAGGCAGGCAAGCCTGATTGACGTGTCCCAAAGATGTCGCCTGAGCCACGCATTTTTAGATCTTTTTCTGCCAAGACAAAGCCATCATTGCTTGCACACATGGCTAACATACGGTCTTTTCCAATATCAGTTTTGGGATTGGCGACAAGGACTGCATAGGACTGCTGATGCCCTCTCCCGACCCGGCCTCTAAGCTGATGCAGCTGACTAAGCCCAAAACGATCCGCATCCATAATCACCATGATGGTTGCGTTAGGGACATTGACTCCAACTTCGATGACTGTAGTTGAGACCAAAAGCTGACTTTTGCCCTTTTTAAAGGCTAACATGATCTTTTCTTTCTCTTCAGCTTTCATACGCCCATGCAAAAGATCCACACGAAAATCGGCTCCAAAGAATGCTTCCAACTCAGCATGAAGGGCTACGGCATTTTTTAAATCAAGAGCCTCTGACTCCTCAATAAGAGGGGAAATGATATAAGCCTGTGCCCCTTGCGATAGTTGACTTCTCATCCAAGTCAAGACGGAATCCAGCTGTTCGTGCTTGACCCAACGCGTTACGATAGGTTTTCGTCCTGCTGGCAACTCATCGATGATGGAGACATCCATCTCTCCAAAACTAGTGATGGCAAGGGTTCTAGGAATGGGAGTGGCTGTCATCATGAGCACATCAGGATTGTCACCCTTCTCACGAAAGACCCGGCGTTGATTCACCCCAAACCGGTGCTGCTCATCTGTAATCACCAAACCCAGCTTGTGATAGGTCACAGCATCTTGGATAAGAGCGTGAGTTCCGACAATCATGTCTACAGAACCATCGGCAATAGCAGTCAAGGTTTCACGTTTAACAGAAACCTTCATGCTAGAGGTTAGCAAAGCGATACTAAGTTCAGGGAAAAGGGCTGATAAGCTGGTAAAATGCTGCTCAGCCAAGATTTCTGTAGGCACCATCAAGGCTGACTGATACCCAGCTGTCTGACTCGCATACATCGCCAAGCTAGCAATCACCGTCTTACCCGACCCCACATCTCCTTGTAAGAGGCGATTCATGTGAGCACCTGACCCCATATCGGTCAAAATATCAGACAAACTTCTTTGTTGAGCATTGGTCAAAGGAAAAGGCAGACTCTTAATTTTCTTATCAATAGCTACTTGATCAAAGGCAATCGCAACACCACTGGTTTCGGATTTGTTCTCAGCCTTTAAATGCTGCAAATGTAGCTGAAAATAAAATAATTCCTCAAACTTAATACGGCGTAAGGCCTGCTTATAAGCTGCCATATCCTTGGGAAAATGCATGGCTGCAATAGCCTCTTGCCTAGACATGAGACGGTATTTTGCCACCAAGACTTGAGGTAAATTTTCTCTCATCAAGGTCAAAAGCTGACTATCAAAAGCTGCCTTAATCGCCTTCATCACCGTTTTTTGAGAAATCCCTTGAGCCACATGATAGACAGGCTGCATGTCATCCTCAACTTGAGCCAGGACTTTCATACCCGTTAGAGCTGATTTTTTAGCATCCCATTTCCCAAAAACAGCTATATCCCTTCCCATCCTAATGCTATCAGCAAGATAAGGCTGATTGAAAAAGCTGACCGCAATGACAGCCTCATCCTGTTTAAGCTTAAACGATAGACGATTGCGCTTAAAACCATAATACTGGACATTGGCTGGCGTAACCACCTGACCGGTGATGACAGCCTTCTCTCCATCCATGAGTTCAAGGACAGAGCGATTTTTAAAATCCTCATAACGAAAAGGATAGTACAAAAACAGGTCTTCGATAGTATACAAGCCTAGTTTGGCTAAGGTTTCAGCAGATTTAGGGCCAAATCCTTTTAAGGCTACAATGGGTGATTGTAAATTCATAGTTCTATTATAACAAAAGGTCTGAGATGTTCTTATCCCAGACTTATTTTTAGGTATTTTTTCTTCAAGGCAAGCCACTGTCTGCAAAAAAAGAGCTTATTGTCATCCCTTTTTCTAAGAAACTGCATTCATCAAAATGATGTGATCAGTGACCGCTACTTGTAATGCCATACTAGGCAGATTTTGGCAAGCATACAGAGCGTATGGCAAAAATCCACGGACGAAGAAAGCAAAAAGGAGTGGGCAATATCAGCTATGAATACAAGCTCTAAACAGTCAATACTCTCTTGGGACACGGTCGCTGAGCAAGCAAAGCACTTCATAGTTAATCGTTCCCCGCTTATTAGCCACATCTGTCGCTGAAATAGACTGCTCACCACTGTCACCAAGTAAAATCACTCTTGTTCCCAAAGGGTATTTTTTAGGCAAACGAATAGTGACCTGATCCATGGATACTCGCCCGATAATTTGGCAAAACTCACCCTCCACAAGTACCTTAAAGTCTTGCATATCGCGTGTCCAGCCATCCGCGTAGCCTATTGGCAAGGTGCCAATCCATTCACTTTTTGGCGTATGATAAGTTTCCCCATAACCAACTGCAGTGCCTGCTGGAACTTTTTTGACTTGCACTAGGGCTGATTCTAAACGTAGGGCTGGCTCAAGTGCATAAGGTAAGTCGAGCGCACCTCCGCTAGGATTAAGGCCATAGAGGACTAAACCAAGCCTGACCGCATTGAAAATCGTCTCCGCATGCCAAATACTCGTGGCTGAATTACTGGCATGAATAATCGGAGGGCAATCTTGTAAACGGCTGACCAAATCTTGAAAGAAAGACAGTTGCTCCTTAAAAAACTGATCATCTGCTTCATCTGCCGTTGCAAAATGGGTAAAAATCCCTTCAACAAAAGCGCCTTGCTCTTTTAGCTCAGACATAACTGCTTCAGCTTCCAGCTGATCTCTCACACCAATACGACCCATACCTGAATCAATCTTGATATGACACGTAAGCCCCTTCAGCTGAGTGCCTAATCTCTTAGCTAAAGTCACCCATTTCAGACTGCTTACCGTCAACGTCAAGCCATACTCCTGTGCTAGGTAAACTTCATCTGGCAAGACCACACCTAATACCAAAATAGACTTTAAAATACCCGCACGACGTAGTTCAATCGCCTCGTCGACATTTGACACACAAAACCCATCAACAGCCCTCTCGACATGCTGAGCCACAGCAACAGCCCCATGGCCATAAGCATTGGCTTTGACAACCGCCCAAACCTTGGCTTGATTAGGGATGTGACGAACAACTGTTTGGATATTCCTTGAAATAGCCTCTAAATTGACAATGGCTTTTGTCGGTCGATGTAAACTTGAAACCATGGCCTTCCTCCTAGCAACTATCCTCTGATGATTGAAGAGCCTCATACGTCTCTAAAATCACACTAGCCTGAACAAAATGACCACTATGCGAAATGGACAAATGACTCACCCCTGTAAAGGGTGACTGATTAAAATAGGGTTTCCCTAGAGCATCAGATAAAATTTCAATGTCTTGAAAAGAAATCTTACCGATACCCGTACCATAAGCCTTAGCAAAAGCTTCTTTGGCTGACCACCGACCAGCCAGATAGGTCATCTGACGGCGTCCACTCAAGCTACGAAACTTTACCAACTCACTTGGTGTCAATACGCGTTCAGCGAAACGTGATCTTTTGGCATAAGCTGCTTCGATTGCTGAAATGTCTTGCAAATCGATTCCATGTCCTACTATCATCTCATCTCTTTCTAAAAAGAGAGCAAGTCTCTGCCAGTTTTAGACTCAATAACAATCAACCTAGCCTAGATGAAGCCACAAGAACCAGAGGTCATCAAGGCATATCAAAGACCTATGTTTTGATTTTTAAAGAGTGCTACTGTCAAATCCTTACACTATCTTGTTAGGTAATCATCACCATCAAATCATTAATTAAATGTATGATCGACCATGGCAATTCTTATATTTCTTATCCGAACCACAAGGGCAGAGATCATTTCGACCGACCTTATTAAAGTCAACAGCTTGCATCTGAGTAACATCTGTTCCTTGTTGCGCAGCAATGTTTTTAACAGCGGTTGTGGTCGCATGGTCATGAGCTTGCTCACGCTCTTGCTCGTGAATTTGCGCTTTCATCATGGTTCTTGTCACATCAAACTCAATGGCACCAACCATATCGTTAAACATACGGAAGCCTTCTGTCTGATACTCGACAATCGGGTTATTCTGAGCATAACCACGTAGCCCAACAGCGTTACGTAACTGATCCAAAGCATCGATATGGTCTGTCCACTTGTTGTCTACCACCATCAAAATCAGAACTTTCTGGAATTCAATCACAGCCTCTTCATCTGGTAGTTTTGCAATCTGTTGATCATAGATACGAAGGGCATGGTTGTAAAGGTTTTCCTTGATCGTAACGAACTTCTCACCTTGTAAATCAGCCAAGCTAATAGACTCTTCCGGCAAGAGATTGGTTTGAGCGAAGGTTAAAATGCCCTCATAGGCCTCTTCTTTAGGCATACGACTATGCCCATCCACCACACGATTGATGGTTCGTTTGATCATGGCCTTGATTTCTGGACCAAGATCTCGCGTTGAGGTAATGACATCATAACGATTAGCATAGATGATCTCGCGTTGCTCACGCATGACATCATCGTATTGAAGAACCTGCTTACGGGTGTCGTAGTTGTTCCCCTCAACACGTTTTTGAGCCGCCTCAACCTGGCTGGTGAAGATCCGTGATTTGATGACAATATCTTCATCTTGATCAGCGTTAAAACGCTCTAAAAATGCCTTGATACGATCTGTCCCAAAACGGCGAAGGAGCTCGTCTTCTAATGACAAGTAAAATTGCGATTCTCCCGGATCACCTTGACGACCTGAACGCCCACGAAGCTGGTTATCAATACGACGACTCTCGTGGCGCTCTGTACCAATTACACAAAGCCCCCCCAGTTCACGGACACCCTCACCAAGTTTAATATCTGTACCACGACCTGCCATGTTGGTAGCGATGGTAACCGCACCACGTTGACCAGCATTCATGATGATTTGGGCTTCCTTGAAGTGATTCTTAGCATTCAAGACTTCGTGGGGAATGCCTGCGGCAACCAGATTTCTTGAGATAAGTTCACTGGTTTCAACAGCGACCGTACCAACCAATATGGGTTGCCCCTTGGCATGACGCTCTTTAATATCTGCAACCACCGCACGGAATTTAGACTCTAGTGTTGGGTAGAGAAGATCTGGGTTATCAATACGTTGGATGGGACGGTTGGTTGGAATCGGAATGATACGCATATTGTAAATTTCACGAAATTCCTCTTCTTCCGTCTTACCAGTACCCGTCATCCCTGCCAATTTTTTGTACATACGGAACATATTTTGGTAGGTAATAGAAGCTGATGTTTTTGATTCATCTTGAATCGGAACATTCTCTTTTGCTTCAATCGCTTGGTGGAGACCATCGGAGAAGCGACGACCTTCCATGGTACGACCTGTAAACTGGTCAACAATCAAAATCTCTTGCTCCTCACTAACCACATAATCAATGTCCAAAAGCATGATGTAGTTAGCCCTTAAAGCATTGTCGATAAAGTGGGTAAGAGCAACATTCTCCAAGTCATACAAGTTTTCAAGTTTGAAGAATTTTTCCGCCTTATCAATCCCTGAATCCATGAGACCAATCGTCTTACTTGGAACGTCAATCGCATAATCTTCACGTCTCAAGGTTTTCACGAATCGGTCTGCCATATAGTAAAGCTGGTTGGTTTCTGAGCTTGATGGACTCGAAACAATCAAGGGTGTTCTAGCCTCGTCAATCAAAACAGAGTCAACCTCATCGACCAAGGCAAAGTTGAGGGGACGTTGAACCATATCTTCCTGGCGCACAACCATGTTGTCTCGAAGGTAGTCAAAACCAACTTCAGAGTTGGTAGAATAGGTAATATCACAAGCATAGGCTTCACGTTTTTCAAATGACGATTTTGCCGAAAGGTTAATCCCTACAGAAAGACCTAACCAACTATACAATTCACCCATTTCTGTCGCATCACGTGTTGAAAGGTATTCATTAACGGTAATAACATGAACCCCTTGACCAGCCAAGGCATTGAGGTAAACAGGCATGGTCGCTGTCAAGGTCTTTCCCTCACCTGTACGCATCTCTGGCACATCACCATGATGAAGAACAATCCCCCCCATGATCTGCACATGGTAAGGATAGAGACCTAAAACACGCTTTGCTGCTTCACGAACCACAGCAAACGCTTCTGGCAGAAGGTCATCTAGGGTCTCTCCATTTTGGTAACGTTCTTTAAATATAGCTGTCTTTGCTTGAAGTTCAGCATCTGTCAACGCTGCCATCTCATCAGCATAACGCTCTACTTTCTTGGCTATTTTATCAAGTTTTTTTAACTCACCTTTATCATTTTCAATGATGTTTCGGATTATATTTGCCATCTTTGTCCCTTTCGAAAATCTTATCTCCTCATTTTAGCATAATATGGTGGCAAATTCAACGAAAGAAAAAGAGAACACTCCGACCAGA
>NZ_JBLOJV010000018.1:0-34631 GCF_047785705.1 Streptococcus pluranimalium | reverse complement strand
GTTGGGCATTCTGAAATTAGAGTAGAAGACGTAACCAAACCACTAAAGAAACGCGGCGTAACATCATTTAAGCATAAGGATATTGAAGTAGACTTAGAAAAGTTAACCTTTACCATTGGGCATGAGATCATCACTCTTGAGAAACGCACAGGAACTAATGGCGGGCATTTCTATGCTTTTCTTTGCCCAGATTGTGGTAGGCGATGCCGGAAAGTTTATTCCTATTCTGGCGTTTGGTACGCTTGCAGTAAGTGCCAAGGAGTACATAGGCATACATTGAACCGTACCAAGACAGATTGTCAGTATTATTGGGGTTTAGCTATTAGAGAAGCTAAGAAACTTGATCCTGGTTTTACACCTAGAAAAGGTTACGTAGATTACGATGCTTTCCCTAAGCGACCTAAGTGGATGAAGTATCATAAGTATATGAAACACCGTATAAGATTTAATCGATACCTTGATAAAGGGACTAGACTTTGGTTGAAATGATACACCTCACCTAAAATAAAATGGCTGATCACATTGATTGGGTAATCGGCGAAGAGGAATGAAAGAACACTCACCATGATAGACACCAAAGGCAGAAGTGGGAGGGAGATTTTCGTTGTCGGTCTCCTTGACACAAATTGGCTTGAGAGGGGAAACCCTCTTTTTTTGTTGATATTATAGCTATTTTTAGTTACAATAATATAAAGGTAGGGGTTCGAGCACCCATTGGAGCGCGGACGCTCTGCCTTTTTTAAGCATAGGGGTCTAACGCCCATGAAGCAATTTATTGTGGAGGCGGTGGGTCACTTATGCTTTTTTTGTGCCTAAAAATGCTATAATATCAGTATGTATCATGATTGGAGGGTATTTCATGGACGCTAAGCAGCTTATCAAAGAGTTACAGACAATTCCTAAATACATCAGAGATTTAGAAGACGAGCGACAAGCGACTCTAAGCCTCGTTTACGGCTCGCAAGGCTATTCAGATACAAGAGTGCAGACCAGCAAAACAAACGCACAGGAAGCTAAAACAGTGGCTTACCTGGATAGGTCTGACTACTTGCTGACACAGATTGATCAGCTACACCAAAAGCGCCAAATAATACTTGAGTATGTTTATCAAATTGATGATTTAAAACTTGTCATGATATTGTTTGCCATTATAAATAGCCAAACACTAACAGAAGCACAGGATAGGGCAGCAATGGGACGTGCAAAGTTTTTCAGAGAGAAAAAGAAAGCCTTGAAAGCCTTAGATGAGGGCTGAACATAACAGAAAAAGCACCCGCCTAGGTGCTTATCTCTTGCCTGTTGAACTCGTATTTTTTAGTTATCCTTTTAGTTACCCCTTGACTTTTCTATAATCATCCATATTTAAGTCAAAAAGAGTTGAAATGTTGAATATATGGGATTTCAAAGCGTCTATTTTACTATATTTTCATAGCGTGGTATAATAAAGACTAATATTATCATTTTGGAGAAGAGATTGGCTATTGAAGATTATAGGCCAGACTATGTGGTTGAGGCTGTTTATGATTTACGGGCGGACGATTTGCTACGTCAAGGGATTCGTGCTGTTTTGGTGGATTTGGATAATACCTTAATTGCTTGGAATAATCCTGATGGCACGGATGAGTTGAGGGCTTGGTTGGATGAAATGACGCAAGCTGATATACCAGTGGTAGTGGTCTCTAACAACAACCATGCCCGTGTCAAGCATGCGGTTGAGCGTTTTGGAGTTGACTTTGTCAGCCGTGCCTTAAAACCATTTACACGAGGCATTGATATTGCTATAGAGCGTTATGGTTTTGATAAGTCAGAGGTGGTCATGGTTGGAGACCAGATGATGACCGATATTCGTGCAGCACATCGTGCTGGCATTCGTTCCATTCTTGTGAAGCCAATTGTGCCATCAGATGCTTGGAATACCAAAGTAAACCGTGCCCGTGAGCGCCGTGTCTGGGCACAATTAGAGGCCAAATACGGCAAAATGATCTATCAAAAAGGAATTTAATGGAAACAGTATTATGTATCGGCTGTGGTGTCAATATTCAAACGCAGCAAAAAGAAGTCATCGGCTATACTCCCAAAAGCGCCTTGGAAAAAGGACTTGAAACTGGGGAACTCTACTGTCAGCGCTGTTTTAGACTGCGTCATTACAATGACATTGTTGATGTTCACATCTCAGATGATGCCTTTCTAAAACTCCTACACGACGTTGGAGATAGCGATGCCTTGGTTGTTAATGTTATTGATATTTTTGATTTCAATGGCTCTGTCATTCCAGGCTTGTCACGCTTTATCTCAGGGAATGATGTCCTTCTTGTTGGCAATAAAAAAGATATTTTACCTAAATCTGTAAAAGATAGTAAGGTCACCCAATGGCTGACGCAAAGAGCCCATGAGGAGGGACTTAGACCACTTGATACCGTCTTGGTAAGTGCTCAAAATAAATTTGCCATTCGTGACTTGATTCATGCCATTGATCACCACCGTCGTGGGCGTGATGTTTTTGTGGTCGGCGTTACCAATGTTGGAAAATCAACTCTCATCAATGCCATCATCCAAGAAGTCACTGGTGATAAAGATATTATTACAACCTCACGTTTTCCTGGGACAACCCTTGATAAAATTGAGATTCCTCTTGATGATGGGGCGCATATCTATGACACGCCAGGTATCATTCATCGTCATCAGATGGCCCATTATTTATCCGCAAAAGACCTCAAATATATCAGTCCTAAAAAAGAAATCAAACCCAAGACTTATCAGTTGAACCCAGATCAAACCCTATTTTTGGGAGGCTTAGGTCGATTTGACTTTATTTCGGGTCAAAAGCAGGGCTTTACAGCTTATTTTGATAACCATTTGGACTTACACCGTACCAAACTAGAGGGAGCAGAGGCTTTTTACCAGAAGCATGTCGGCAGTCTTTTAACCCCTCCATCAGGCAAGGATACAGAGAACTTTCCCAAGCTAGTCCGCCATGAATTCGCCATTAAGGAGAAAACGGATATTGTCTTCTCAGGCTTGGGTTGGATTCGCGTCAATGCCCCATTAGATAGCTCAACCATTGTCGCTGCTTGGGCACCTGAGGGTGTCTCAGTGCTCGTTCGCAAAGCCTTAATTTAACCAATAGAAAAGAAAAAACATGTCATTAACCAGCAAACAACGTGCCTTCTTAAAGTCAGAAGCACACTCCTTAAAACCCATTGTTCAAATTGGTAAAAATGGTCTTAATGACCAAATAAAAACCAGTGTTCGCCGTGCTTTAGACGCACGTGAGTTGATCAAAGTTACCCTTCTTCAAAATACAGATGAAGATATTCATGAAGTATCATCAATACTTGAAGAAGAAATTGGCTGCGATACTGTCTTAAAAATAGGCCGTATCTTGATTCTTTTTAAAGAGTCTGCTAAAAAAGAAAACCGGAAACTCTCACCCAAGGTGAAAGCCATCAAAACAAACTAAAAAAGACCGACCCTGTCTTGTGTAAGGAGTAGCTATGCCTATTGAGCTCTTGACTCCCTTTACCAAAGTGGAGCTAAAAGAAGAAAAAAAAGAAACCAACCGTAAACAAGTTGGTATTTTGGGAGGGAATTTTAACCCTGTCCATAATGCTCATCTGGTGGTTGCTGATCAAGTTGGGCAACAACTTGGTTTGGATCAAGTTTACCTCATGCCAGAGTTTGAGCCACCGCATGTCGATCATAAAGCTACCATTGATGAAAGACATCGTTTGAACATGCTGTCTTTAGCCATTAAAGAGGTTGAAGGGCTAGCGATTGAGACCATTGAGATCGAGCGAAAAGGCATTTCCTATACCTATGAAACCATGAAGAGGCTGATAGAGAAAAATCCCGATGTGGATTACTATTTTATCATTGGTGCTGATATGGTGGATTACCTTCCAAAATGGCATAAGATTGATGAGTTGATTCATATGGTACAGTTTGTCGGTGTTCAGCGTCCCAAGTACAAGGTAGGGACATCCTATCCTGTCATCTGGGTTGACGTCCCCCTCATGGATATTTCATCTAGCATGATTCGATCCTTTATCGAAAAAGGCCGCAAGCCTAACTACCTCCTTCCAAAACCGGTCTTAGATTACATCGAAGCAGAAGGGCTTTACCGATGAGTTACCAATCCTACACAGCTTATCCTAGAGAGCAACTATTAGAAAAACTGCAGTCAGTCATGAGTGCTAAGCGTTTTAACCATGTCTTAGGCGTTGAACAGACAGCTATTGAGTTGGCTCAGCGATATGGTTATGACGAGGTCAAAGCAGGCTTAGCAGGCCTACTACATGATTATGCCAAAGAAAGTTCAGATCAAGCATTTTTCGACTTGATTGACAAATACCAGCTCGATCCTGACTTAAAAGATTGGAACAATAATGTTTGGCATGGCTTGGTCGGTATCTATAAGATAAAAGAAGACCTTGGATTGTTGGACAAAGAACTGCTAGAGGCTATTGCCATTCACACTGTTGGTGCAGCAGAGATGTCCACCTTGGCTAAAATTCTCTATGTGGCAGATTATATTGAGCCAAGTCGAGATTTTCCATCGGTTGCTAGAGCTCGTGAGATAGCTAGAGAAAATCTTGATCAAGCAGTAGCTTATGCAACTGCTAATACAGTAGCCTTTTTGGTTCAAAAAGCACAGCCTATCTATCCCCAAACCATCGAAACTTATAATAGTTTTGTCAAATACATGAAAGAAGATTGAAATGAACAAAGCAGAATTACTTGAATTGGTTGTCAAAGCAGCTGATGAAAAACGTGGCGAAGACATTGTGGTGCTTGATTTAGCCGATATCACAAGTGTGACGGATTATTTTGTCATTATTAGTGCGACAAATAGTCGCCAGCTAGAAGCCATCGCAGATACGATCCGAGACAAAGTCAAGGGAGCTGGTGGCGATCCAAGTCATGTTGAAGGTGATAGCAAGACTGGATGGGTTCTTTTGGATCTTAATGATGTGGTTGTTCACATCTTCTCAGAAGACGAGCGCTTCCATTACAACCTTGAAAAACTTTGGCATGAAGCGCGAGAAGTAGATGTCACAGCCTATCTTGCCTAATAGTTAGACCTTGCTTTCAGGCAAGGTTTTTGAGAATGACAGAAAGGAAAGCGGTCAAGGAAGTGTGCTGATGTGAACACGCGCTAAAGAGGGTGCAAAAAAGATAGATTGCCTTGTGTTCAAGACCACTGTGCCAATCACTTCTTTTTACCTTGTCTTTGCCTAGGGCTGCGCTTGGTATCATGAACAAAAACTACGAAACATTCGCATCGGTTTACGATGCTATCATGGATGATTCCTTGTACGATTTATGGACGGATTTTTCGCTCCGCCATTTACCAAAATCAAAAAATCGAAACAAATTATTGGAGTTGGCTTGTGGCACTGGGATTCAGTCCATTCGTTTTTCACAGGCTGGCTTTGATGTTACTGGATTGGATCTGAGTCAAGAAATGCTGACGATTGCCCAAAAACGTGCCGAGTCAGCCAAGCAAAAGATTGTTTTTCAACAGGGCAATATGCTGGATTTATCAAAGACTGGCAAGTTTGATTTTGTGACCTGTTATTCTGATTCCATCTGTTACATGCAGGATGAGGTGGAAGTTGGAGAGGTCTTCAAACAAGTTTACGACTGTTTAGAAGAAGATGGTGTTTTCATTTTTGATGTCCACTCCACTTATCAAACAGATGCGATTTTCCCAGGTTATTCTTATCATGAAAATGCTGAAAACTTTGCCATGGTTTGGGACTCTTTTGCTGATGAAGCTCCTCATTCTGTGGTTCATGAGTTGACCTTCTTCATCCAAGATGACGATGGACGCTTCACCCGCTTTGACGAAGTCCACGAAGAACGTACTTATGAAGTCCTGACCTATGATATCCTTCTTGAACAAGCTGGTTTTACATCCTTCAAACTCTATGCGGATTTTGAAGATAAAGTTCCGACTGATACAAGTAAGAGATGGTTTTTTGTAGCGCAAAAATAATGAGGTTTTTATGACAATCACAGGTATCATCGCGGAATTCAACCCTTTCCACAACGGGCACAAGTACCTTTTAGAGCAGGGAGAAGGACTCAAGGTTGTCGCTATGTCTGGTAATTTTATGCAGCGTGGTGAGCCTGCTTTTGTGGACAAGTGGACTAGGGCTCAGATGGCCTTGGCAAATGGGGCAGACATCGTTATTGAGTTGCCTTTTTTGGTGTCGGTTCAATCGGCGGATTATTTCGCTGATGGGGCTGTCAATATCCTCTCTAAGCTAGGAATTGATCAGTTAACCTTTGGAACAGAAGAAGCTATTGACTATAACACCGTAGCTGCGATTTACGCTTCTAAAAAACAGGTCATGCAAGATTTTATGGAGGCGTTACCCAATCATCTGTCTTATCCTCAAAAAAGCCAAGCGATGTGGGAGCATTTTACGGGACTTTCCTTTTCTGGCAATACGCCAAATCATATTTTAGGTCTGGCTTACACTAAAGCCTGTGCAGTTAGAGGGATTGGTTTACAGCCGATCAAACGCCTTGGAGCAGGTTTTCACTGTGATAGTAAAGAGGTATCAATCGCTTCAGCGACAGCTATTCGTTTGCACAAGGATGACCATACTTTTGTGGCAAAATCAGTACCTAATTATGACTTATTACAGGCTTGTCCACAAGTGTCTTGGGATAACTATTTTCAATTGTTAACATACCAGCTTTTAACGCATTCTGATTTGACTAAAGTCTTTCAAGTCAATGAGGAATTAGCTAGTCGCATTCAGATAGCTATCAAAAAGGCTAGATCTATTGAAGAGCTTGTGGATAAAGTTGCCACCAAGCGTTTTACCAAGGCTAGAGTGAGACGCGTTTTGACCTACATCTTAGTAGGTGCTGTGGAAAAACCAATACCAGAAGCGATTCGACTGTTAGGATTTTCCAAAAAAGGACAAGAACATCTCAAAAAGGTTAAAAAATCAGTCACTGTGATCAGTCGAGTTGGTGCTAAGGCTTGGGATGAGACCAGTCAACGAGCCGATGCTATCTACCAGCTAGGGCATCCTGGCATCCAAGAGCAGAACTGGGGCAGGATTCCATGTCAAGCTCTAAGAAGAGATGAAGAGAGATGATTAGCATTTTACGAAAGGTGCGCAAAATGCTATAATGATAGAGTCATTGGTCTGATGTTGAGGCCAAAATCAAAATCAATCAGAGGTGAATCCCATGGGACGTAAGTGGGCAAATATTGTTGCTAAAAAAACAGCTAAGGACGGTGCAACGTCTAAGGTCTATGCGAAATTTGGTGTTGAGATTTATGTAGCGGCTAAGCAAGGTGATCCAGATCCAGAAACAAACTCAGCTTTGAAATTTGTTATCGACCGTGCCAAGCAGGCACAGGTGCCAAAACATGTTATTGATAAGGCTATTGATAAGGCCAAGGGTAACACTGATGAGACTTTTGTAGAAGGCCGTTATGAAGGTTTTGGGCCAAATGGTTCGATGATTATTGTGGATACCTTGACGTCAAATGTTAACCGTACAGCTGCCAATGTGCGTACAGCTTACGGTAAAAATGGTGGGAATATGGGAGCGACAGGATCTGTTTCTTATATGTTCGACAAAAAAGGGGTTATTGTCTTTGCGGGCGATGATGCTGACAGTGTGTTTGAGCAGCTGCTTGATGCTGACGTCGAGGTTGATGACGTTGAGGCACACGAGGGAACCATTACTGTCTATACAGCGCCAACAGATCTTCACAAAGGTTTAGAAGCTCTTCGTCAATCAGGTGTTGAAGAATTCCAGGTGACAGAGCTTGAGATGATTCCACAATCTGAAGTGGCTCTAGAGGGTGAAGACCTTGAGACCTTTGAAAAACTCATCGAAACACTTGAAGATGACGATGATGTTCAAAAGGTTTATCATAATGTGGCTGATTGCTAGCCTTATCTAAAAGTTATCCTCTTTTAGTAGTAGTATAGTCTTTGTCAATCCTGATTTTGGTTGGGTATTGAAGACTTCTGGCTACGCTATTGTTTAATAATACGAAAGGCAACTAGCTGATGCTGGTTGCCTTTCGTATTATTGATTATTAGCTGGAGGTGTTAGTTGAGAGCCAGCTTGATTTGGGTCAGTTTGATTATTTCCTTGTGGTAAGCCAGTGTTGTTACTATTTTGGATTGCTGGATTTTGGTTTGTGGCTGTATTACTTGAAGGGGTAGTGGTGTTGTTTTCATTGAGATGATCATCGCTTGAAGTAGGGGGGGTCTCGCTGCTAGTGCTGTAATCATACTTATAAAGATTATTTCCTTTATAGTTATTGAGATAGACATGCCCACCACTGCGATATAGACCATCAGGCATGATCCAGTCTTCACTGTAACCACCAGTGATGTAAGACATCATGGTGCGATAGACATGAGTTGCAGTGTTAAGCATATTGCCATATAAAGGTGTTAGACGATTTTTGTAGCCAGTCCAGACCGCCATAGCGTATTGATTGGTATAGCCAACAAAGTTTTCATCAGGAGCCATTGTCCCAACAAAACTATTATAAATACCTGTTTCGGCTTCGATTTTGGCCAACTCATCATCAGAATAGTTGGATGTCCCTGTTTTACCTGCTTGGTAGAGACCTCTGATGTAAGCATTAGTACCTGTACCGTAGGTCAAGACTGACTTCATCATATCGGTCATCATATAGGCGGTAGAAGCTTTCATGGCACGTGTGCCAGGTGCTGAATAGTCTTCTTTGGTACCATCATTAAATTCGATGCTACTAATATACATGGGTTCATAATAAGTACCACCGTTAGCAAAGGCAGCATAAGCAGCAGCCATTTTTTCACTACTTGCGCCGTATTTGGGGTCATTACTACTGGTGTTGCTAGAAATAGCGTTGGAATAATGTAATTCAGGGTACTGAATTCCTAATCCTTTTAAGAAATTTTGAGCATTTTTCAACCCAACTTCTTTAAGTGCCTTAATGGCAGGGATATTACGAGATTCTTGAATAGCACGCTGGATAGTCATATTACCGTAGTATTTACGATCCCAGTTATAGACTTGTTGATTTGTTCCAGGCCATGTGTAGTGAGTATCTTGGATGTTAGCTGAGGTAGCAGAGAAAATACCATTTTCAATAGCTGGAGCATAGTCAGTGATGGGTTTCATGGTTGAACCCCAGTCACGGTCTGTTAAGACAGCTTGATTGGTTCCGAAAGAAACATTTTCTTGCTTACGTCCTCCTAATTGTGCCACCACATGACCGTTGGTGACATCTACGACGGTTGATGCAACTTGGAAATCATCGTCAGGATAGTAAACATAGGTGTCGGTATTGTAAATGTCCCAAAGAAATTTTTGAAAATCAGAGTTGACATTCGTATGTACCTTAAGACCGGCGGTGTAGACATCTTTTCCAGTTTTAGCCTTGACCTGCTGGATGACTTCTTTAAGGTAATTATCAAAATAAGGTTCATAGCTTGCTTCTTGTCGTAGCTCTTGCAAGCCCTCGTTGATAGGTGTGGCAATGGCAGCGTCATGCTGTTCTTTAGTGATTTTTTTGAGTTCATACATCTCAGAAATCACCGTGTCTCGACGGTTTTTGGCAATTTCTGGATTGCTATAAGGGTCGTACTGGCTAGGGGCTTGTGGAATGCCGGCTAACAAGGCTACTTGTGCAATGGATAAATCCTTTAAATCTTTACCAAAGTAGGATTTGGCAGCCGTCAACATCCCATAGTTACCATTTCCCATATAAACTTTGTTGATGTAGAAGGTTAGGATTTCTTCTTTGGTATATTCTTTTTCCATTTGATAAGCTAACCAGCCTTCTTGGGCTTTACGTTTTAAGTTTTGATCAGCTTTATCGGTTGAGAAATACGCCAATTTGATGAGTTGTTGGTCTAGAGTAGACCCACCTTGCATGGTATTGCTAGTCAAGTTATTCCAAGCAGCTCCTAAAATACGATAGACATCAATGCCACGATGCTTGAAAAAGCGATGGTCCTCAATTGAGGTAATGGCATTAACCAAATCGATAGGGATGTTATCTGATGTCACATTTTCACGTTTCTCAGCTCCTAAATCCGCAATCAAGTTATTGTTACTGTCAAAGATAAGACTGGAAGTCGTTGATGTTAATTTAGCATCGGATAGTTTTGGTGCTGTGCTAACGTAGAAGGTAAAGAGTAGTCCTCCTGCGAGGAGACCTAATAGAGCAAGGCCAGCAATCCCTAAGAGGGCATATTTAGCAATTTTCGACATAATATTCATTTTTAAATTCCACCTAAAAAATGTTGTTCAACAATCTCAAGATAAGGGACCTGAGGAAAGCTTGTGAGTTCGATGTAAAAGCCATTTTTTCGAATGACCTCTAGTGGCATAGACTTTTTACCATTTTCAGATTGGTAAAAATCAATCAGGTGTTTGGCAGGCAGGTAGTAGGTTTCTTGTAAGGCTGAAAAATGCATCAAGACAAAACAGATACCTTTTTGAGCCAAAACAGTTTTCATATGCGCAATTTGGTGAGCGTGAAAATTTTTCAAAGGCATGGCTGTCTTTTGATGGGTTTCTTTTGCCTCAAAATCAAGGTAATGCCCCTTGTAAACACCGGAGTAGTCGGTTGTTGAGGCTTGCCTAAAGTAGGCTTCGACGATTTTAGCACGGCTTCGTTTGGGGTAATCCACTTTAACGATTTGAACAGGCGTTGGTTTTTTGTGAATCACAGCAAGACCATGTGCTAGATAGTAGGCATTGGTTGCATTGATTGCCGATTCAAAGGACATGCCTCGGTTAGCAAAACTAGTGGCTGACTTCCTTTTGGAGTCCTGATGTTGCCGTGTTTTTTGAGTGATACCATGAGGGTAGTTGACCATATTTCTCCTAAAGCACTCCAAGATATGATAAAATAAACACCTACCATTATATCACATTTTTAAGAGGACAACACCATGATAAGAACTCTTTTAGTATCAGGCTATCGCGGCTTTGATTTAGGGATTTTTAAAGACGATGATGCTCGTATTAGGATTATCAAAAAAGCGATTCGGAGAGATTTAGAGAGGTTTTGCTCAGAAGGCTTACAGTGGATGGTATTTACAGGAAACTTAGGCTTTGAAGTCTGGGTCTTGGAGGTTGCCAAGGAAATGGCTAAGGACTATGATTTGAAACTAGCGAGCCTATTTTGCTTTAGCAATCACGGGGACAGCTGGAGTTCCTTTAATCAAGAGAAATTAGTGGCGTTTAAACAGGCGGACTTTGTGAAATATAGCTTTGACAGCTATGAGAATCCTGATCAACTCAAACAATACCATCGCTTTCTTTTGGCTAACACTGATGCAGCCTATTTTTGTTACGATGAGGAACATGAGACCAGCCTAAAGTACCTTTATCAGATGATGCTAGACTCGGACTACAGCATTTATCAGTTGAACTTTGATGATTTAAACGACCTTGCTATGGATGAGACTTGAGAAAATAGAGGGTAAGACTTGCTTTTCTCGTGTCATTTCTGTATTATAGTTTATGATTAACCGCTCGTGTTAACAGACCAATAGAATGATACGTTTTGGAGAGAAAAGAATGACCAGTATTATCAATACCCCTAAAAAAATTGTCGAAAAAGATTTCAAAAAAGTGATGCGTGGTTATGATCAACATGAAGTTGATGAGTTTTTAGATGATGTCATCAAGGACTACGAGACTTATGCTAGCATGATTGAAACATTGAGGGAAGAAAATGAGCAGCTAAAAGCTCGCTTGAAAAAAGCGACTTCCCAAACACAGGGTAGCCGACTAGGCCTATCTTTGGGAGATAGAAAAGGCGATGGCTCGTCAAATACAACTGATAACCCAGGGACAAACTTTGATATTTTAAAACGTCTTAGTCGCTTGGAAAAAGAGGTTTTTGGCAAACAAATTACAGAATAACTTGTTTGTAGATTAATGTGATTTTCGGATAATCGCGTGGTATTTAAATACCATGAGGAAAGTCCATGCTAGCACTGGCTGTGATGCCAGTAGTGTTTGTGCTAGGCGAAACAATAAGCCTAGGGATATGTTAATGACATATTACGGCAGGTAAACTGGCTAAGTCTTAGGATAGGTCATAGTAACCTTTAAAGTGCCACAGTGACGAAGTTTCTGGGGAAACTCAGAAAGTGGAACGCGGTAAACCCCTCAAGCTAGCAACCCAAACTTTGGTCGGGGCATGAGATAGCTGGAAGACGAACAGAACTATCTTGACTGCTAACAAGCAGTAGACAGATGATTATCAAGGAAGCGGATACCTAGTCAGCTTCTGAACAAAACATGGCTTATAGAAAATTACATAATAGGTTTGGCTAGCTTAGGCTAGCTTTTATTTGATAGTGAAAGAAGTAATGATGAAAAAGACATTTGAGTTGATTGCAACAGTAGCAGCAGGCCTTGAGTCAGTTGTCGGAAAAGAAATAAGAGACTTAGGTATTGATTGCCACGTTGAAAATGGGAAGGTTCATTTTCAAGGTGATCTCAAAACCATTATTGAAACAAACTTGTGGTTGCGTGCGGCTGATCGGATTAAAATCGTGGTGGGTCAATTTCCTGCAAGAACCTTTGAAGAATTATTTCAGGGTGTTTATCACTTGGATTGGGAGAATTATTTACCCTTAGGGTCTACGTTTCCTATTGCAAAAGCTAAGTGTGTCAAGTCTAAGCTTCATAACGAACCCAGTGTCCAAGCCATTACTAAAAAAGCAGTCGTTAAAAAATTGCAAAAGATTTACCATCGTCCAGAAAATATTCCCTTGATGGAGAATGGTCCTGAGTATAAGATTGAGGTATCGATTTTAAAGGACCAAGCACGGATTATGATTGACACAACGGGCTCTAGTCTCTTTAAGCGTGGTTATCGTGTTGACAAAGGAGGCGCTCCGATCAAGGAAAATATGGCAGCTGCAATCCTTATGCTTAGCAACTGGTATCCGGATAAACCTCTAGTTGATCCGACTTGTGGCTCTGGTACGTTTTGCATTGAGGCTGCCATGCTTGCCATGAACATCGCTCCGGGATTTAATCGTGACTTTGCTTTTGAACAATGGTCTTGGGTGCCTAAGGATTTGGTTCAAGAAATCCGTGATCAAGCTGAAAAAAGGGCTAATTATGATCTCGAATTAGATATTTCAGGTTTTGATATTGATGGTCGCATGATTGCTGTTGCTCAAAAAAATGCTGAAGAAGCTGGACTCTCTGGCGTGATTAACTGGAAACAAATGCGACTCCAAGATTTTAAAACGGATAAAATCAACGGTGTTATCATCTCCAATCCTCCTTATGGGGAACGTCTTCTTGATGACAAAGCCATCGACATTTTGTATAATGAAATGGGTCAGACCTTTGCCCTTTTAAAAACCTGGAGCCAGTTTATATTGACCAGTGATGAGGCTTTTGAGACCAAGTATGGTCGTCAAGCTGATAAAAAACGAAAATTATATAATGGTACTTTAAAAGTTGACCTGTATCAATATTTTGGCCAGCGTGTTAAACGCCAAGTGGCTAATGAGAGAGGACTTGTATGACGAAAGAAAATGATAACTTAGACTTTGATCAAGCTAAGGACTTGACCATCGGTGAGGCTGTTAGAAAAGATGCTGAGCTCAAGGCTGGTGTGACAGCAGAAGACAGTGTCCTGGATAAATACATCAAACAACATCCTGATAAGGTGGCTGCAAGAAAATTTGAAACCAAAGATGGACAACTCGAAACCTTAGATACGGCTACGCTTGATGACTTTATCAAAAAACAACGTGAAGCGGTTGGTCATCAGCTTGAGGGCTACCCAGCAGCTTCTCTACCAGAAGTCATGGGTGCTACCGAATCTGGTGCACAAGAGGTTCTAAATGAGCCTACTAGTGATTCCTCATCGGTTGAAGGTGTCTTGAGAGAAGAGACATCGCCTGTTTTAAATGACTTTAGTGGCTTAGATGACAAGCCCTTTTACCAAAAGAAACCAGCTATTTTAGGAGGCTTGCTCCTTTTAGTATTGGCGATTTCTGGCATCGGTTATGCCATTCATCAGTGGCAGTCTCAAAAAACACTTTCAGGGACGTCACAAAGTAGCCAAAAAACACTTGATGCCTCAGAAAAAGGTGCTTCTGCCCAAGCCATTAAAGATAATGAGACTTTTGAAGAAAACTACCGTACTTTCTTTGCGGATAAGGCATCAACCAAGTTGAAAAATGAAGCATTTGGAAAACTCCCTGAGTTAGAAACACTTCTTAAGAAGTTGGAGAAAACCAAGTTTTATGATGCGGCTAAGGAGAAGTATGATAGTTTGAAAGAGCAAATGGATGGCATTCAAGCTGTCAATGCTAAATTTGACGGTGACATTATTGTCAATGGTGAGCTCATTGAGTCTATCAAACCTAAGGCAGATAGCAATTTTGATGACTTATCGGTTGAAATCTTGAATACTGGTAATGCGACCTTGGATAATTTGTTGCAAAAAGCGGTTAAAAAAGGGAGAGATGAATTAAAAGGCCAAGGAGACAGTGGTTCGTCTGATGCAAAATCAGGTGAGGGGTCTTCCAAAACAGCGCCTGCTCCAAAAGAAGAAAAGCCGCAAGCTCCAGCTGACGATCACCAAGCTTCTGCACCAGCTGCGTCACCTTATGGTTTGTCACATTACGATAGTTCCAGACTTCAGAGACATCTTAGCCGTGTTCCTTATCATCAAGATGCCCTTGCTGACTCTGGAAATCCTGCTTGGCAGTTTAATCCAGGTATCCTTGAGACGATTGTTGCTACGGCTCAGGCAAGAGGCCATATTTCAGGGAATCATTATATCTTAGAGCGTGTTAATATTGTCAATGGGAATGGTTATTACAATATGTTTACCCCTGAGGGGACTTACTTATTCTCCATCAATGCCAAGACTGGTTACTTTGTGGGCAATAAACCAGGTAACGCTGATGCTTTAGACTACTAAGGCACTCTAAACACAAAAGAATAGACGTTGACTTATCTCGTTTTATCTTAGTGTTTGTTCATTAGTCCAGATTGATGTTTAAAATAAATAGAAAACGAAAAAAGAGGTCTTTTCCTCTTTTTTTTTCTATAGACAATGGTTGCAGAAGATTAGGTTTTGCTTTTGGTTTGGTTAATATAGTTATTTGAATTAAGATTAGGACATTGATGAATCATTTTGATAAACGCTAATAATGTTAGCTATTCTATACTTTGTTCTAATCTATTTTCAACCCACTATATTAGACGAGTTGACGTTCAAAAGCATTGGCTGAGATGCCTTTTTCTAAGATCAATTTTGCCCACTCTTTGGCTGAAAACAAACTGTGATCTTTATAATTGCCGCAGGATTCGATAGTTGTTCCTGGTACATCCTCCCAAGAAGTTCCTGTAGCGATTGCTTCCAGTGATGACTTAATGACTTTAGCGATTTTTACAGGATCTTGCTTTCCCCACATGATCAGGTGAAAACCAGTACGACAGCCAAATGGGGAACAATCAATTAAGCCATTAATACGCTCACGAATTAGCTTAGCTAGTAAATGCTCAATGGTATGTAGCCCAGAAGTTGGGATGGCATCTTCATTGGGTTGCACCAGTCGAATATCAAAGTTTGTGATAATATCACCGATTGGTCCAGTTTCTTCTGAAATGAGTCGCACATAGGGTGCTTTGACAATAGTGTGATCAAGTTCGAAACTTTCAACGATAACTTCTTTTGACATAAAAGCCTCCATTTCTTTTCCAAACTAATCATACCATAATTTTTAAGAGAGGTCTTTTATCTCATTTTTCATTGTGAAAAATTTGAAAATATGATAGACTTAAAAGTGGTTTTAATACGATTAAAACCTTAGAATTTTGAGGTAAATAAGATGTTACAAGTTATTATAACATTGGTTTTTGCCCTCATTGGTTTAGCTGTTGGTTACGCTATCATAACTTTAAAGATGAAGTCTTTAAAAGAAGCTGCGGAATTGACAGTGTTGAATGCTGAACAAGATGCTGTTAATCTGCGAGGAAAAGCAGAGATGGAAGCGCAAGCTATTCGTCAAACAGCAGAGAGAGAAGGCATGGCTCATCAAAAAGAGCTTCTCTTAGAAGCTAAAGAAGAAGCTAGCAAGTATCGAGAAGATGTTGATCGGGAATTTAAAGCTGATAAACAAGAGCTTAAAGAAAGAGAAAATCGTTTAACAGAACGTGCTTATTCGCTCGACCGTAAGGATGAAAATTTAGCCGCCAAGGAAAAAACACTCGAGTCTAAAGAGCAGAGCCTTTTTGATAGGTCAAAACATATCGATGAACGTGAAAATCAAATCAGTCAATTAGAAGATGAAAAGCGTGAGGCATTAGAGCGTGTTGGACACATGACTATTGCTGAGGCACGTGAGGTCATCTTAATGGAGACAGAATCACAGTTAACGCAAGACATTGCGACTAGGATTCGTGAGTCTGAGCAAGAAATCAAAGCCAAGTCTGACAAAATAGCCAAAGACCTCCTTTCACAAGCCATGCAACGTATGGCTGGGGAGTATGTTACAGAGCATACCATCACGACGGTCCATTTGCCAGATGATAGCATGAAAGGTCGTATTATCGGTCGAGAAGGCCGTAATATTCGTACCTTAGAAAGTTTGACTGGGATTGATATTATCATCGATGATACGCCAGAAGTCGTTGTCTTATCTGGTTTTGATCCCATTCGTCGTGAAATTGCACGGATGACTTTAGAGGCGCTTATTTCAGATGGGCGTATCCATCCTGCTCGTATTGAAGAATTGGTCGAAAAAAATCGCCAAGAACTGGATAATTGTATTCGTGAGTATGGTGAAGAAGCAGCTTATGATATCGGTGCCCCAAACCTTCATCCTGATCTGATCAAGATGATGGGTCGCTTACAGTTCCGTACTTCCTTTGGACAAAATGTTCTTCGACATTCTGTGGAGGTCGGAAAATTGGCTGGTATCATGGCTGGTGAATTAGGCGAAAATGTCTCCTTGGCACGTCGCGCAGGTTTTCTGCATGATATGGGGAAAGCTATCGATCGTGAAATTGAAGGTAGTCATGTTGAGATTGGGACAGAGTTTGCTCGTAAATACAAAGAACATCCTGTTGTTATCAATACTATCGCAAGCCACCACGGGGATGTTGAGCCAGAGAGCGTCATTGCAGTCCTAGTTGCAGCAGCAGATGCCCTAAGTTCCGCTCGTCCAGGTGCACGTAACGAGTCAATGGAAAACTATATCAAACGTTTACGTGACTTGGAAGCTATTGCATCAAGCTTTGAGGGTGTTCAAAATAGTTTTGCTCTCCAAGCTGGTCGAGAAATTCGTATCATGGTTCATCCTAAGAAATTAAGTGATGACCAGGTCACTATTTTATCGCACAAGGTGCGTGACAAAATTGAACATAATTTAGATTATCCTGGTAACATCAAGGTAACGGTTATTCGTGAATTTCGTGCTGTTGATTATGCCAAATAAGGAGAGTGGGAGTCAATCGACAATTCATTAGAATGCGGTTATGCTCCCGCTCTTTTCTTCTTGAAAATGGTTTGGACACTATCAAGCACGTTAGAGACCTCGACAAATTATCTAATGGTATGACAGAATATAGCCATATTTGAGGTCATATTTTGGGGTTTTATGCTGTAAGTGTAGTGGATTGAATCAATGTTAGAAAGCCATTGTTTAAAAGAAGTGTAGCCAACTTGTGAGATTTTATTTGAAAATTGCTGTATTGTTGTTATTTCAACAGAAAAGAACTTTGTCAATCATTTGGTAGCCATTTTGCCCTCTAAAGCACAAAAAGGCTAAGAGAAGGTTTTCATGCGATTGGTATGATCAGCCATTCAATTAGCTTGAAATATCCCTCATGTTTGGTATAATGGTAAAGAAATACTTTTGAAGGAGGCTGTCATGTCTGAACGTGGTTTGTTAATTGTCTTTTCAGGGCCATCTGGTGTTGGAAAAGGGACAGTTAGGCAAGAAATTTTTTCAACACCCGATCATCAGTTTGATTATTCGGTATCAATGACGACACGTCCTCAAAGACCAGGTGAAGTTGATGGTGTTGATTATTTCTTTAGAACCCGTGAAGAATTTGAAGAGCTGATTCGCCAGGGGCAAATGTTAGAATACGCCGAGTACGTTGGCAATTATTATGGCACGCCACTGACCTACGTCAATGAAACTTTGGATAAGGGGATTGATGTTTTTCTTGAAATTGAGGTCCAAGGAGCCATCCAAGTTAAGCAAAAAGTTCCAGATGGTGTGTTTATCTTTTTAACCCCGCCAGATCTGGAAGAATTGGAAGGTCGACTAGTGGGTCGTGGCACGGATAGTCAAGAAGTTATTGCCCGCCGTATTGAGCGTGCGCGTGAGGAAATCGCTCTCATGAGAGAGTATGACTATGCTGTTGTTAATGATGAAGTGTCGCTGGCTGCTGAGCGTGTCAAACGTATTATTGAGGCGGAGCATTTTCGTGTAGAGCGTGTCATCGGTCGTTATGATAAGATGATTGCCAAGACAAAAAAATAAGAGTTAGAAAAGAGAACAAAGGCTTATGATGTTAAAACCTTCTATTGATAAACTATTGGATAAAGTGCCTTCAAAATACTCTTTGGTGATTTTGCAAGCCAAGCGTGCCCATGAGCTAGAAGCTGGTGCTAAGGCGACCAAGGCATTCGAGGCTGAAAAATCAACGCTTCGAGCCTTAGAAGAAATTGAAGCGGGTTATGTTACCATCCACCCTGATCCAGTTGCCAAGCGCGAATCTGTTCGTCGTCAGGCTGAACTTGAGCGCCTTGCCAAAGAAGAAGAAGAACGCAAAATTAAAGAACAAATCGCTAAAGAAGAGCAAGAAGAAGGGAAAAAAGTCTAAGATTGATGGCAATCTTAGCTTTTTTCAATATTGGGAGACAAGAATCATTAGTGCTATCTCGAAAAAATCACCCTAGACGAGACGACGAAATCAAAGACAAAACCGACCTCTCTCATGACAGCATTATTATTTTGAACGTTAAGGAGTTATACTTGAAAAAAGGAGAACTATGCAGGCACACATTATTGTAGATATTCCCTTGATGCAGACAGATAAACCCTTTACCTATCTGGTTCCAGAGTCTTTGGAAGACTTGGTTAAAGTTGGCTCGAGGGTTCATGTTCCTTTTGGTAATGGCAATCGTCTCCTCCAAGGTTTTGTGGTGTCCTTAGAGGAAACTCTGACACAAGAAGGTTTAAAGCCGATTGCTGATGTGCTTGATTTAGAGCCTGTTTTAAATGAGGAACAGTTACAACTAGCTGATGCCTTGCGTCAGACCGTCTTTTCTTATAAGATAACCCTGCTTAAAAGCATGATTCCCAGTCTTTTAAATTCTCAATATGAGAAGCGTTTACGCCCTGCCAAAGACTTACCAGATGAGCTCAAACAAGCTATTTTTGGTGATTTGGATAGCCTTTCTTATAGCGATGTTCCAGAGACTAGACTTAAACAAGTCAATCATTTGATCGCGACCAAGCAAGTTTTGGTGGACTATCTGGCAACGGATAGAAAGAGATTAAAATTTGAGACTTATCTAGACTTGGATAAAGCAGTGCTTTTAGATTTGGTCATCTCTAGTCGTGCTAAGAAGCGGCAGGCGCTTAAGGATTGGCTTTTATCACAAGAGATGCCATTTTCCATCAAGGTTAGTGACCTGAGAAAACGTTATTCAGCGGCTATTGTGAGCTACTTTATTGAGCAGGGGGCTCTGCTTGAGCGTCAAAAAGAGATACAACGTTCGGCAGGTTATTTTGAAAGGATTGAGAGCAGTGCCTTTTTGGCGCTCAATCCTGAACAAGAGGCGGCTGTTGACACCATTAGCCAAGCGATTGGTCAAGAAAATGCCACCCCTTTTCTCCTAGAGGGAATAACGGGTTCTGGTAAGACAGAGGTTTATTTACACCTGATTGATCGTGTGTTGAAAACCAATCAAACAGCTATTGTACTAGTGCCAGAAATTTCGTTAACGCCTCAGATGACAACACGATTTATATCGCGTTTCGGCGATCAGGTGGCCATCATGCATTCAGGTCTTTCTGATGGGGAAAAGTTTGATGAGTGGCGAAAAATAAAATCTGGTCAAGCAAAGGTAGTGGTTGGTGCAAGGTCAGCTATCTTTGTGCCACTTGAGAATATTGGTGCTATTATTATTGATGAGGAGCATGAAGCGACTTATAAGCAGGAGTCAAACCCACGCTATCATGCTAGAGATGTGGCTTTATTGAGAGCTAAGACCCATAAAGCAGCTCTGGTATTGGGATCGGCGACGCCTTCTATTGAAAGTAAGGCGCGTGCTAGTAAGGGTGTTTATAAACTCTTGTTATTAAAAACCCGTGCCAATCCTAACGCCAGTATGCCTGAAGTAAGGGTCATTGATTTTAGAGACTATATTGGTCAGCAACAAAGCAGCAACGTGACCCCTGTCTTACTTGATAAAATCAAAGAGAAACTAGCCAAAAAAGAACAAGTCGTGCTGCTCCTTAATCGTCGAGGGTATTCTAGTTTTGTGATGTGTCGTGAGTGTGGCTACGTTGATCAATGCCCGAATTGTGATATTTCCTTGACCCTTCACATGGACACCAAGAGCATGAACTGCCACTACTGTGATTATCAAAAAGCGATTCCTAGGCAGTGTCCTTCATGCCAGAGTCAGCAGATTCGTTATTATGGTACAGGAACTCAAAAGGCTTATGAGGAGTTACAAGAGCTTTTGCCAGAAGCTCGTATTTTGCGAATGGATGTTGACACCACTCGTCGTAAAGGTGCTCACGAAAAGATTTTAAAGGCTTTTGGCCATCATGAAGCTGATATCCTTCTAGGAACACAAATGATTGCCAAGGGACTGGATTTTCCTGATGTGACGCTTGTCGGTGTTTTGAATGCGGACACCTCGCTTAATCTTCCGGATTTTAGAGCGAGTGAGCGAACCTTTCAATTACTGACGCAGGTAGCTGGTAGAGCTGGTAGGGCAGACAAGGCAGGAGAGGTATTGGTTCAGACCTATAATCCTAATCACTACGCCATTCGTTTGGCTCAAAAGCAAGATTATCAAAGCTTTTACCAGTATGAAATGCAGATTCGACACAAAATGGGTTACCCTCCGTATTACTACACCATTGGTATAACCCTATCTCACCAAGACGAACAAGAGCTTGTTCGGAAGTCTTATGAGGTTTTAAAAGGTTTGAAGGGTCATTTGTCTGATCAGGCCCAATTTTTGGGGCCAACGCCAAAGCCAGTTGCTAGAACACACAATCAATTTCACTATCACATCATCATCAAGTATCGCTTTGAGAAACAGTTAGAGACAGCCTTAAATGCGCTCTTAGAATGGGCACAAAAACCAGAAAATAAACAACTGCGTGTGAGTATTGATCATGAGCCACAGCAGATGATGTGATTGGCGTTTAAGAGCTTAAAAGGAGAAAGAAATGACAAAAACAAGATTAATTTTTATGGGGACGCCTGATTTGGCGGCAACCGTTTTGGAAGGCATCATCGCTGATGGTTCGTACGACATTTTAGCCGTCGTCACCCAGCCTGACCGTGCTGTTGGTCGTAAAAAAGAGATTAAAATGGCACCGGTAAAAGAAGTGGCTTTGGCGAATAATCTTCCAGTCTATCAACCTGAAAAACTATCTGGCAGTCAAGAGATGGAAGCTATCATGGCTCTTGGTGCAGACGGCATCGTCACGGCTGCCTTTGGACAATTTTTACCTGGTAAGCTCTTGGATTCGGTTGGTTTTGCCGTTAATGTGCATGGCTCGCTCTTGCCTAAATACCGCGGGGGAGCGCCGATTCAGTATGCCATTATCAATGGTGATCATGAAACTGGGATTACCATTATGGAAATGGTTCGCCAAATGGATGCTGGAGATATGATTGCCAAGGCTGCCATCCCCATTACGGATGAGGATAATTTAGGAACGCTGTTCGATAAGCTAGCAATTCTTGGACGTGATTTGCTCTTGAGGACCTTGCCAGACTATATCGCTGGCAAGATCAAACCAGAGCCCCAAGATGCGTCACAGGCAACCTTTTCGCCAAATATTTCAGCAGAAGAAGAGCGTATTGACTGGCGTAAGTCCAATCGTGAGATTTTTAATCTCATCAGAGGCTTAAATCCCTGGCCGATTGCTCACACCCTTTGGAATGACCAACGTTTTAAAATAGCTGAGGTTGAATTGGTTGATGGGCAAGGACAGCCTGGGGAGATTATTGCTAAAACTAAAAAAACGCTGGTTGTGGCAACAGGTGCTGGTGCTCTATCTCTCAAATGCGTACAGCCTTTTGGAAAACCGCAGATGAGCATTTCCGATTTTTTGAATGGTCTTGGACGTGACTTAGAAGTTGGTGATACCTTTGGCGAATGATTGGAAAAAAATGGCGCGTGGCGGTGCTCTGATTGCTCTGGAAAAGGTCTTTCATGAAGATGCCTATACCAATATTGCTCTTAATACCTTGCTTACGAATCGTTACTATGATGATAGGGATAAGGGGCTGATTACCGAGCTTGTCTATGGGACTGTTTCGCGCAAAATAACCTTAGAATGGTATTTGGCGCATTTTATTGAAGACAGGGATAAACTGGAGCTATGGGTCTATGACTTATTGCTGCTTAGTGCTTATCAGTTGATTTATCTGGATAAAATACCAGCCCATGCGGTGGTGAATGATGCGGTCAACATCGCTAAAAATCGAGGCAACAAAAGAGGAGCAGAGAAGTTGGTCAACGCTGTTCTTCGTCAATTAACGTCAAAAGACTTGCCAGATTTTGATACCATCAAGCGTGTCAATAAGCGTTATTCAATCACATATTCCCTGCCTGTTTGGTTGGTCAAAAAATTGATTGAGCAATACGGTCAAGAAAGAGCAGAGCGGATTTTTGCCAGTCTCTTTGACCGTAATAAAGCCAGTATCCGTGTGACAGACGCTAGCCGTCTTGAGGAATTCAAGGAAACTTTTCAAGCAGAGCTTTCGCAACTCTCACCAGTTGGTTTGACCAAATCATCAGGACACTTTGCCTCTAGTTTAGCATTCAAAAACGGAGCTATTACCATCCAAGATGAGACCAGTCAACTGGTTGCACCAACTTTGGGCATAGAGGGTTCGGAAATGATTTTGGACGCCTGTGCTGCACCAGGTGGTAAAACCGTTCATATCGCATCTGATTTAACGTCTGGAAAAGTTATGGCACTTGATTTATACGACCATAAGTTAGCTCTGGTTCAAGAAAATGCTAAACGCTTGGGATTGGCTGATAGGATTGAGACCAAAGTATTAGACGCAAGAGAGGCTGCAAGGGTATTTCCAGCAGAGTATTTTGATAAAATCCTAGTTGATGCACCTTGCTCTGGTATGGGCTTAATGCGCCGTAAACCCGATATCAAATACCAGAAAAACCTCCAGGATTTCGCAAATCTACAAGCCATCCAACTGGAGATTCTAGCTAGTGTTTGTCAAACCTTGCGTAAAGGTGGTATAATAACCTATAGTACTTGCACTATATTTAGGGAAGAAAATCAAGAAGTGATCAAGACTTTTTTAGACAATCATCCTGATTTTGAACAAGTTGCTTTGCATCATGATAAAAAAGATATTGAGGTTGATGGTTGTCTATTAATCACACCCGAGCAATATCAGACAGATGGTTTTTTCATTGCACAGTTGCGAAAGAAAGCCTAATCATTTGAAGGAGGAAAGCTGGCAGTCGTCAGGAAAGACAGAACGATTATGGAAATTTCACTCTTAACAGATATTGGAAAAAAGCGTTCTAATAATCAAGATTTTGTAAATCATTATCAAAATCAAAGTGGTATTAGACTGATCATTTTAGCTGATGGTATGGGAGGACATCGTGCCGGTCATATTGCTAGTGAGTTAGCGGTAACAGACTTGGGTCAGCAATGGTCAGAAACAGATTATACTGATCTGAATCACATTCGTGACTGGATGCTTTCAGCGATTGAGGCTGAAAACCAAAAAATTCATGCTCTAGGTCAGTCCGAAGCCTATAGTGGCATGGGAACGACGATTGAAGTCTTGGCTTTTGTGGATGATGTTGTCTTGTATGCTCATGTTGGTGACTCTCGGATTGCCTTGATTCGTGACGGGCAGTATTATCAGTTAACCAGTGATCATTCGCTGGTTAATGAATTGATCAAAGCTGGTCAACTAACAGAAGAAGAGGCGGCTGTTCACCCTCAAAAAAATGTCATCACACAATCCGTTGGTCAAGCAAGCCCATTGACGATTGATCTAGGCATTCAGCCCTTAGAGACTGGTGATTTTATCTTGGTTAATAGTGATGGCTTGTCCAATATGGTGACTCGAAAAGAGAAGCTAGCGATTATCTTATCGGATAAGCCCCTTAAAGAAAAAGTAGCCAGTCTAGTTGATGCTGCTAATGCAGCTGGAGGGCTAGATAACATTACAGTTGTCTTAGTTGCTTATAGCGAGGAGGGTGTTTTATGATCCAAATTGGTAAATTATTTGCTGGACGTTACCGGATTCTAAAAGCAATCGGTCGTGGTGGTATGGCTGATGTTTATTTGGCGCATGACCTGATATTAGATAATGAAGAGGTGGCAATCAAGGTTCTTCGAACCAATTATCAAACGGATCAGATTGCTGTAGCACGCTTCCAAAGAGAAGCACGAGCTATGGCTGAATTGAGCCATCCTAACATCGTTGCGGTTCGAGACATTGGTGAAGAAGACGGGCAACAATTTTTGGCCATGGAGTACGTTAATGGGCCAGATTTGAAGAAATACATTCAGCAGCACGCACCACTCTCAAATGCCGAGACGGTTCGTATCATGAGCGAAGTGCTGTCGGCCATGCAGCTAGCCCACCAAAAAGGCATTGTTCACCGTGATTTGAAGCCACAAAATGTTCTTTTAACCAAAGATGGTGTGGCTAAGGTGACAGACTTTGGTATTGCTGTAGCCTTTGCAGAGACGAGCCTTACGCAGACCAATTCAATGTTAGGTAGTGTTCATTACCTATCACCCGAGCAGGCGCGTGGCTCCAAAGCGACGATTCAAAGTGATATCTATGCTATGGGGATCATGCTATTTGAGATGCTGACTTGCCATATTCCTTTTGATGGGGATAGTGCAGTGACGATTGCTCTTCAGCATTTTCAAAAGCCTCTACCATCCATTATTTTTGAAAATCGAAATGTTCCACAAGCCTTAGAAAATGTTGTCATCAAGGCAACAGCCAAAAAAGTTTCTGATCGCTATGTCTCAACGACAGATATGTATCAGGACTTGGCAACTGCTTTAGATCCTAGACGCTCCAGAGAGTCAAAATTAGTCTTTCAAGAGACTGCTGACACGAAAACTTTGCCAAAAATTGAGTCAGCCCCAGTCAAAGAAACACCTAAGCCTGTCGCTGCAACACCAGCACCAGCCACAAAAGTCGCTTCTGAGGCTACTTCGCCAGTATCACCTTTGGGTAAAAAGCCTAAAAAACCTCTTTGGCAACGCTTGTTTGGCCTTTTGATCCTGTTTACGGTCTTATTACTAGCAGGAATTGCTTTCATTTTTATGACCAGTAGCAATGACAATGTTACCGTTCCGGATTTAGCTGGTAAGACTGTCCAAGAAGCTCAAGCCACTCTGGAAGAAAAAGGATTGCTACTAGGCAGTGTTTCTCAAAAAGAGAGCGATTCTGTCGAAGAAGGCAAGGTCATTGAATCTCAACCAAAATCAGGTTCTACTAAAAAAGAAGGTAGTGAAGTCAATGTCACGGTTTCAAAAGGAACCAAACGCTTTAGTATAGCTGATTACACAGGGATGTCCTATAGAGATGCTCTCAGGGACTTGATAGAGACCTATGGCTTAGATAACAATCAAATCATCAAAAAAGAGGTCTTGAGTGACGACCATGAGCCTGGTAGCATCATCGGTCAGACACCTGAGGTTGGAGAGCGTTTTGATCCCAAAGGTCGTCAAAAAATCACTTTCAAGGTTGCGACCTCGTCTAAGGTAGTGATACCATCTTTAGTTGGTTATAGTTATGCTGATGCTAAGAATACCTTATTGGATTTAGGTTTCAAGACCTCACAAATTCAGACGGATTCTGATAAAGCTTCATCATCTGCGATTGTTTATGCCCAATATCCTTATGCAGGAACTTCGGTTGAGCTGTCTTCGGCGACGATTGTCACGCTTTATTTGAATAATGCGGATGCTTCAGCGACTACGGAGTCATCGTCTCAGGCAACCACAAGTGGTAATAGCCAACCCAATGCCAATAGCTCTAGAAATCCTTCAAATACCAAACCATCAACAGAGAACAAAACAGAAAGTAATGCTCAAACGGACTGACTTGATTGAGTGCTTTAGCTGGAGAACTTTCTTGTCATCAATCCTCGACAACGCCAAAGCCTAACAAGATAATTAACTTCTTAGGCTGGCCTTCAACAGCAATCAGTCAATGCAGCCCGCTATACGATCTCATGTTGATTCTATACCAATAAAAGGCATTTCTGGATTTTGCGTATCACGACAATCTAGAAATCCTTTTTTTGTAAGTCTAAAGTCCGATGCTCTTTTGATACATTTGTGATAAACTAACTCTTTAACACTTAAAAAGAGAGGTTCTTGCCTTGATACCCCTAGTCTTAACTCGAGCGTTGTCGCCTAGTCTCTATTGCTTGTTGTTGAGGATCAGCCCTAGTGATAACAGAGAGGTTTTATGCGTAAATTTCAGTTTTTTATCATCGTTGAAGCGGTTTTATTGCTTTTGGCGATGATGACAATTTTAGCAGATGATGTGCCACGCTTCATTGCTATTTTAATAATGACTTTGTTGGCCCTAAAATTTTATAATAGCACTGATAAGGCTAACTTTTTGTTGACGGCTTGTCTGCTTGTTTTTTTCTTGATTATCATGCTAAACCCTTACGTCATTTTGGCTATGATCGTAGGCTTTGTTTACATGATGTTAAACCACTTCTCTCAGGTGCGAAAAAACAATCGCTTAGCCACCTTATCCTTTGAAACACGACCAGTTACCATGACCAAGTACCGCAATCAATGGTTTGGGGCTGATGATGTGGTATCTGATGTTTACTATTTTGATGATATTGACGTGATTCGCCTGAGCGGTAATGACACCATTGATTTGTCTAAAGTCATTTTAAGGCATCAAGACAATGTGATTCTGATTCGAAAAGTGTATGGCCCGACCAAGATTGTGGTGCCGATTGATGTCTCTGTGAGCTTGACAGTTAGTTCTATCTATGGCGGGGTATCCTTTTTTGATGATCTCCCGTATGACTTGAGAAATGAAACCATCAAATTACGTAGCGATGACTATGATAACAGTAGCCGGCGTGTCAAAATTGTTGTCAGTAATCTGGCAGGTGATACGGAAGTGGTGAGCCGATGAAAAAATCTTCTATTGTCTTACTATTTCTCTATGCTGCAATCATTGTTTTTGCCATTGTAACCTTAATTTTAGATGCCTTTGCCATTTCTTTAAACGATGTGCTTTTGGACATTGATCGCTTCAAACAATTTAGTTTTTCGATAGTACTGCTGACCTTCTCCTTGACCATCATGTTGCTTTTTGCGTCAATGTTATTGAATCATCATTTTCATCGTCATGTCTTTAAAGACCTAAGGCGCATTCTTCATAACCAGCCGATTCAAGCTGAGGATGATGACTTGGGTCAGCTGCTTGGTCAATTGTCTGATAAAACCATGACCTTGACCCAACAGCTGCAAAGCACTGAAAATACACAACTCGCTCAAAAAGAAAGCATTATCCGAGAAGAAAGAAAGCGCATTGCTAGAGAGTTACATGATACCGTTAGTCAGGAACTTTTTGCGGCGACTATGATCTTATCGGGCATTTCACATAACCTAAGGCAAGTAGTACCAGATCTTTTACAGGAACAGTTAAGACAGACAGAAATGATATTAACAAAGGCTCAAAATGATCTACGCATCATGCTCTTGCATTTACGACCAACTGAGTTAGAAGGCAAGTCCCTAAAGCAAGGCTTAGAACTCATTTTGCAGGAAATGAGGGACAAAAGCGCTATTCAAGTTAACTTTAAAGAACAATTACAAGACCTTCCTAAACCTATTGAAAATCATCTGTTTCGGATCATCCAAGAATTTATCAGCAATACCTTGAAACACTCAAATGCTAGTCAACTGGATATTTACCTCTATCAGACTTCAGGTTCTGTTCAGCTTAAGATGATTGATAATGGAGTTGGTTTTGATGTGGAAAAAGCTAAGAAAATCAGCTACGGCTTGAAAAATATGGAAGAGCGTGTTTCTGATATGGCAGGTAGTTTTCAAATGATTTCAGCCCCCAATCAAGGGGTGATTATGACCATTATTTTGCCCTTAGTAGGAGAAAGAGATGACACAATTAACCGTTTTACTGATTGATGACCATGAGATGGTTCGTCTAGGCTTAAAAAGCTTTTTGAATCTTCAGCCAGAGATAGTCGTTGTTGGAGAAGCCAGCGATGGGCGTGAAGGGATTGCCAAAGCATTAGAATTGAGACCTGATGTTATTGTTATGGACTTAATGATGCCAGAGGTTGATGGAGTTGAAGCGACCTTGCAGATTTTAAAAGAATGGCCAAGTGCTCAGATCTTAATTTTGACCTCTTACCTTGACAATGAAAAAATTTACCCTGTTATTCAGGCAGGTGCTAAGGGTTATATGCTAAAGACTTCTAATGCACCAGAAATATTGAATGCGATTAGTAAGGTTGCTAAGGGTCAGTTAGCCATCGAGACAGAGGTCGAGCAAAAGTTAAAGCATCACGAAAATCACCCTGCTCTCCATGAAGAGTTGACGGCTCGAGAAAAGGATATCTTACATTTACTGGCTAAGGGCTATGATAACCAAACCATTGCAGATACCCTGTTTATCTCCTTAAAAACGGTCAAGACTCATGTCTCAAATATCTTAGCCAAGCTGCAGGTAGATGATCGAACTCAAGCAGTCGTTTATGCCTTTAGGCACCACTTGGTTCCCCAAGAAGACTAATGATTATGGTACAATAATAGTCTATAGTATTTTAGGATTTTTTAAAAAACACAAGGTGGTGTTTGCTTTGATGAATCTCAGGTTCTCTTGTGCTTACCTCCTACCCTAGTCTATCGTTATTTTTGTTGAGCATTTAAGTATTGATGAGGAGAAATGGATGAACGCTAAAACAAGATATAAAGCTAAAAAAATTAAAGCTGTCTTTTTCGATATTGATGACACCCTGCGCGTCAAAGACACCGGCTATATGCCCAAGTCAATCACAACGGTTTTTAAAGCGCTAAAGGCCAAAAATATCCTAACAGGTATTGCTAGTGGCCGTGCTCCTTATGGTGTTGTTCCTGAAATACGGGACCTTGACCCTGATTATTTTATCACCATTAATGGGGCTTATGTCATTGATCGTAAGGGTGATGAACTGGCTGATTTACCGATAGAGCAGCAGGTCGTGGCTGACTTTGTGGCTTGGTGTGATCATATTGGGCTAGATTATGGTTTTGTCGGCAAGGACAGGTCTGTCTTATCAGCTCGCAAAGCCTTTATAGACGATGCCATAGTACCAGTTTATGGGGTATTAGACGTTGCACCGGAGTTTTATTTGACCAATCCAGTTTATCAGATGTGGACTTTTTCCAAAGATCATGCTAATCTTGAGTTGCCCAAAAACTTGGCAGATCACGTTCGCCTGATTCCGTGGCATCCTGTTTCATCAGATGTGGTCACTCTAGGTCTTTCAAAGGCATCTGGTTTAGACGATGTTTTAGCAAAAGAAGGTTTGAGACCTGAAAATGTGCTCTTTTTTGGCGATGGGCCTAATGATATGGAAATGTTTGATCGTGTCGGTCTTAAAATCGCTATGGGCAATGCTGTTGAGGCATTAAAAGAAAAGGCAGACGCTGTAACAGGTAGCGTTGAAGAGGAAGGCATTTTACATGCCTTAGAGGAATTAGGTTTGATTGAAAAAGAATTAACATTACCACAGTTAGATTTAGAGACGGTGGAAGGACCAGTGGCAACCATAAAAACCAATTATGGCGATTTGGTGATGAAGCTATTTCCAAAGCAAGCCCCTAAGACAGTGGCTAATTTTCTTGCTCTAGCTAAAGACGGCTACTACGATGGGGTTATTTTTCACCGTATTATCAAAGAGTTCATGATTCAAGGTGGTGATCCGACAGGTACTGGCATGGGTGGCGAGTCTATCTACGGTGATTCATTTGAGGATGAATTTTCTGATCAACTCTATCATCTACGTGGGGCTATTTCCATGGCTAATGCTGGGCCAAATACCAATGGTAGTCAGTTTTTTATCGTTCAAAACACTAAAGTATCATTTAGTGCTAAAGAGCTCTCACGGGCTGGTTGGCCAGAGCCTGTTGCGATCTCCTATGTGGCGCACGGGGGAACGCCTCACTTAGACCGTAGGCATACTGTCTTTGGGCAATTAGTCGATCAAGCCTCATTTGAAGTTTTGGATAAGATTGCGACCGTTGAAACGGAAGCACAAGACCGTCCAGTTGACGATGTGATTATTGAAACCATCGAGGTTCTCGAATCATGAAAATTGGAGACAAGCTCAAAGGAACGATCACAGGAATCAAGCCCTATGGTGCTTTTGTCCAATTAGATAATGGGACGATAGGTTTGGTTCATATTTCAGAAATTAAACCTGGCTTTATTGATAATATTTTTAAATCCCTGTCTATTGGCCAAGAAGTCACTGTTCAAGTGCTTGACCTTGATGAATTCACACAAAAAGTCAGCCTATCCATGAGAACACTAGAAGAAGAGCGTCAACAAATGCCTCGTCGTCATCGCTTTTCGAACAATCGCCACTGCACAGGATTTAAACCCTTAAACGATCAGATGCCCCAATGGATTGCAGAAAGCCTGCAAGTCTTAAAAAATCAGGATTAAATCCCTTGAAATAAATAACCAGATAAGGGCATCAAGGATAGAGCATTCTTACTCTCTGTGATACTTACCAGTTTTATGGGTATCGGCTCTCCTTGCCTTTTTACAATTCTAAGATCAGAAAACGCACCGATTGAACGCTTTAAGTTAGAGCGTTCAATCGGTGCGTTTTCTGGATTGAGATAAGGAGGTCAATGGACAGGGACTTCGACGATTTTAGGCTCTATCTTTTGATAAGTGATTTTCCCTTGGTAAAAATCTGTTAAAGCCTCTTTGATAACAGGTATCTTTTCTGGATCGGCATAGATGTGACTAGTCACCTGATCAAGAAATACAGTGTCGCCCTCTGTTAACCCTTCTTTATCTAAAAAATTAGCATAAATCTGATATTGAGGATAGGTCAAGGTCACTTGAAGGCCAGCTTGTTCTTTGACGGTGATGAGTCCAGACTGCGTCAGGGCGTTAGCGACACTTCCTGCATAAGCACGAATTAAGCCCCCAGCTCCTAACTTAATGCCTCCAAAATATCGGGTCACAACCGCAACTACATTGGTCAAGTCATGCTTTTCAAGCACCGTCAGTATCGGAATGCCAGCCGTCCCACTAGGCTCGCCATCGTCACTAGAACGCTTGATTGTTGCCTTTTCGCCAATAATCATAGCAGAACAGGAGTGACTGGCTTTATAGTGTTCTTTTTTGATGGCGGCGATCAATTGACGAGCTTCCTCTTCGCTTTCGACACGTTTTAATTGGCAGATAAAGCGTGATTTTTTAATCTCTTCTTCAGCAATAATATCTTGTTTGATGGTTTTATAATTCATAAAAAAATTTTATCATATTTTTCAGATAAGTTCGAATAGATAAGTGATGAAAGCTATTAAAACAAAAAATGGGTGTTGGTTTACAGTGTCAGAACTGGATGCTGTTGACGCAGAAAATGCGATAAAGTTACCAGCTTTTACCAAGGAAAAAGGGGAACTGTCCTGCTTTAGATGTAGCCATGAGATTGCCAAAGATTGGCAACTACCAGATGGTACGCATTATTGTCGTTCTTGCATTCGTTTAGGGCGATTAACAGAAGATGCTTTTTTGTACTATTTTCCGCCAAAAGACCTTCCAAAAAGACAAAGTCTGAACTGGCAAGGACAGTTGACGGATTATCAAAAAGAGGTATCAGACGGTCTTTTGAAGGCATTTTCTCAAAAAGAAGATACTTTAGTTCATGCTGTAACAGGTGCTGGCAAGACCGAGATGATTTATGAGTTAGTGGCAAAGGTCATTGATAATGGGGGACACGTTTGCTTAGCAAGTCCTCGAATTGACGTTTGTCTGGAGTTGTTCAAGCGATTAGAGAGGGATTTTTCCTGTCCGATTGATCTCCTACATGGAGAATCAAAACCTTACAGTGGTGCCCCTCTAGTCATTGCTACGACTCATCAACTGTTAAAATTTTACAAGTGTTTTGACCTTATTTTAGTAGATGAAGTTGATGCCTTTCCCTATCTTGACAATAAGATGCTTTACCATGCGGTTAGAACAGCTAAAAAAGACAGTGGCATGATGGTTTTCATGACGGCCACTTCAACAGATGAGTTGGATCGACAAGTCAAGCAAGGGCTATTAAATCGATTGACCTTGTCAAGACGTTTTCATGGCAATCCTTTGATTGAGCCTAAGACCATCTGGCTGTCCCAGTTGGAAAAGAAAGTAAAGCAGGGTCTCATTCCTTCCACCTTGCGCTGTTATATGGCAAAGCAACTAAGGACTGATTACCCACTCTTGATATTTGTTCCTGATATTGCATTTGGTCAACAGCTAAAAGAGATTCTCGTTAGACACTTCCCCCAGGTTGCGATTGGATTTGTAGCTAGTACCAGCTTAGATCGGCTAGAGGAAGTTGATCGTTTTAGGACGGGGCAGCTGCGTATTCTGATTTCAACAACCATCCTAGAGCGTGGTGTGACGTTTCCAAAAGTGGATGTCTTTGTCTTGTTGGCACATCATCGTTTGTATAATAGTTCCAGTCTGACTCAGATCAGTGGACGAGTAGGAAGGTCTATGGAGCGTCCTACAGGAGATTTATTTTTCTTTCATGAAGGTCTTACTAGAGCCATCCAAAAAACGAAAAAGGACATCCGAACAATGAATCAGTTAGGAGGTTTTGTATGACCTGTCTCATTTGTCAGCAACCCACTAATGACAAAAAGCAGTTTACAGACTTATTAGTATTGAAAAAGCCAGAACAACTGACCTGTAGTGCCTGCCTCCAGACTTTTGAAACCATAAGCGACAAGCACTGTCCGACTTGTTTTAAAAATCATGAAACAAAGAGGTGTAAGGACTGTCAACAGTGGAAAATGAAAGGAAATAGCGTCAAGCACCAGAGTATTTTTACTTATAATCAAGCCATGAAGGATTACTTTTCTCTTTTTAAGTTTCAGGGAGACTATCTCTTAGCAAAACCGTTTGCATTAGCTATTCAGCGTGCGCTATTGCCCTATCGCGATTATGTCATCGTTCCAATTCCCTTAAGTCATCAAAAGCTAAAAACAAGACGCTTTAATCAAGTAGAAGCCTTACTTGATGCCGCCAAAATACCCTATACCTCACTACTGGAAAAAGAAGATACTCAAGCACAATCATCCAAGTCAAAGCAAGAGAGATTGCAAACCCAACAAGTTTTTACGGTTAAAACCGTAACCGAATTCCCTGAAAAAGTTCTCATTGTTGATGACATTTACACAACAGGTCAGACAATTTATCTAGCCCAAAAGGTCTTAAAAGAGCATGGTGTCAAGGAAATCATTAGTTTTAGTTTGGCAAGGTAGTGGTCAGTATGGTGGTAAAAACTTGCAAAAGTCGTTGAAAGCGATATAATATAAATATAGAAAGCGCTTTAAGCGCAAGAAAGAGGTGTCTTATGATTAAATATAGTATTCGTGGCGAAAACATTGAAGTGACAGACGCAATTCGTAACTATGTCGAATCAAAAGTTGCAAAGATTGAAAAGTACTTCAATGATGATCAAGAGCTAAATGCTAGAGTCAATTTAAAAGTTTACCGTGAAAAAACAGCTAAAGTTGAAGTAACGATCCCACTTGGTTCTGTAACACTTCGTGCTGAGGACGTTTCACAAGACATGTATGGTTCAATTGACTTGGTTGTGGATAAGATTGAGCGTCAAATTCGTAAAAATAAAACTAAAATTGCTAAAAAACATCGCGAAAAAACCCCAACATCTCAAGTGTTCACAACAGCGTTTGAAGTCGAACCCTCTGAAGAAAGTGTTGAAACACATGTTGTTAGAACAAAACACGTAGATCTCAAGCCTATGGATATTGAAGAAGCCATCCTTCAAATGGATCTTTTGGGACATGATTTCTTTATCTTTACAGATTCTGAAGATGGACAAACAAATGTACTATACAAGCGAGAAGATGGCGAATACGGCTTAATTGAAGCTAAATAGCTAAAATCATTAAAAGGTAATTCCCCTAAACATTAGCAGTGATCATTCAGTGCTAATGTTTTTATATATAAATGTCAACTCCTATTAGCCATAAACTAGCTATAGTAGCTCACATGTAAGACTACAAATAACATGCTTTAAAAAAACTTCCCAGAAAAAAACTTTAAAAAAACATTCAAAAAAG
>NZ_JBLOJV010000017.1:0-37468 GCF_047785705.1 Streptococcus pluranimalium | reverse complement strand
TATAACATATGGGATGCTTCAAAACAAACTTTTTGGTCTCACATCATTGACAAAGGTACATTTTTCTCAAAAGCTCATTATAACAATACTTAAAAAGACCCAAAGGGGTCTCAGACTGAAGACAAACATCATATTGGTGTTTGTCTTTTTACCTATTCCAGCGAGGAAATAACTCATTTTTGACCAAATCGTCTGATTTGAACAACATAAGAAGGCATCCCTGCCATCATTTTAACCAGTTTTTTAAGATTTAAGCACGCCAAAGTCAGTCCAACCCTATCCTCCATTTTGGACTTGCCTTTCTCTCTTGTATATCTGAGGTTGTGGTACTCCTTAGCCGTCCCAAAGAGTCGCTCAATGCTCTCTTTGCGTTTTTGATAACGTTCCTTCATGCCTCTTTGGTGTCGAATAGCCTCACAAATCTCCAAATAATCCTTCCAAATATGACGAGTGACCACTTTCTGGTGGTTTTTGCTTTCGGTACAGACATTTAATAAGGGACAAGCAACGCAGATGCTAGGGTCACTCTTGTACTCACGATAACCTTCTCTAGTCGTGGTACGATACGTCAACACCTGATGTTCAGGACAAAGATAGCAATCGAAATGGTCATCGTAAACAAAATCTTTCGGTCTTAACTTGCCTTTCTTGCCTCTAGGTCTCGTGTAAGGGAAAACTGGCGTGATGTTCTTGTCTAACAAAAACTTGGCGATGCTTGGCGTCTTATAGCCAGAGTCAGCGATAATAAATTGAGGGTGAAAGGGTTCAAGCTTGGCAAAAAGTGCAGGAAAAGCCTGACTGTCGTGAACATTCCCAGCCTCAATACTATAGGCCAACGCCCAGCCATATTTGTCACAGGCCACTTGGGCAGAATAGGCGAACACTTCCTTGTGCTCTCCTTTATGAAACCAGCCACTTTCTGGGTCTGTTGTCGAGATTTTCTTTTCTTTAGCCTCGCTTTCTCTGGCGCGCTTTAGCGACTTTTTTGCGTGCTTTTTCCTATCCAAGTCAATCTCAATGTTAAGTTGGTCACTCATAAACTTAGCTTGTTGCTCAATCAATTCTTTGCGGCACTTATGGTTGTTTGCGGCAGCTTTGATGTGAGTCCCATCCACAAAGATCTCATCCGAGTTAATCAAGTCAGCACTTAGTGCTTGGGTGAGCACATAGCTGAAAATCTCAGAAATCACTTGTTTATCTTGAAAACGACGGCTATAATTCTTCCCATACGTCGTGAAATGTGGCACCTTGTCATCCAAAGTCAAACCAAGAAACCAGCGATAAGCAGTGTTCACTTCAATCTCTTTGATGGTCTGACGCATAGAGCGAATACCATAGAAACACTGAATCAGAGGGAGTTTAACCAACATTACAGGATCAAGACTAGGACGACCAGTATCAGATGAATAGGTATCTTCCACTAGATGATAGATAAAGTCAAAATCCACGAGTTTATCCACTTGACGAAGAAAGTGATCTTCTGGTACAAGTTGATCAAGGGTATAGAACCCATACTGGTTCCGGTTGTAGTCTGGCTTTTCTTTGTGAAACATAAGGAGACCTCACAAGTCCTTTTCTTTATATTATACTCCTAAAAACACTAAAAAGCCCCTAGAAAATCAATCCTAGAGACTTTGTCTTCAGTCTGAGACCCAAAGGGGTCTTTTTATGATTAGTGATAACGTTTTTTAGAGAGAGCCAAAGCTGCAAGGCTTACCATTGTCGCTGCGGCTACCATGGTAAGTGTTTCTGATGCTTCACCTGTTTTAGGAAGTGTTTCAGTTGATTTGGTTTTCTTGATTGGATTGCTCTTTTCAGAAACCGTTGAAACTGATGATTGCGTTTGTAAAGATGGTTTGTGAGACAAAGAAACCACCTGATTTTCCTGATTTGTTGACGGTGATTTAGCCACAAGAGTTGCCAAATGAGCTTTTGATTGTTCTAGACTAGCTTGAGCTGCTGCATGTCCTTTAAGAGCGACATTTCGTTTAGCTTTCAATAATTCAAGTGTTTTCACCTCAGTTGCAAGCTTGGCTTTAGCCGATTCCAATGCTGAAGTAGCTTTTCTTAATTTTTCGTCTGCTTTTTCAAGAAGTTTAGGATCATTAGCTTTTTCTAACAGTCCTTGCAAGGTTACAACACGAGCTTTCAAAGCGTTCACCTTAACTGCAGAAGCATCGCTAGTTGCTTTAAGTTCTTGTAATTTTTTAAGTTCTTTTGTTAGCTTATCTTGAGCGTCAATTTTTTCTTGAAGGCGTCTAGCATTAGCCTGCTTGGCATCTTCTAAATCTTTAGCTAATTGTGATTTATTAGCGGTTAATTTAGTAGCTAAAGCTGTTAATTTAGTAACATTTTCGCGTGATGTTGACAGTTGAGCTTTAAGGTTCGCTAATTTTTCTTTAGCTCTAACAACAGATCCAACATTTGAGACGTCTGTATTGTTTGATTTTAAAGCTGCAATTTCAGCTTCAAGAGTCTTCATAGCTAACTCAACAGCTTTGATTTTCGCTGAGTTATCCACTGACGTTGTCGTCCCAGAAATGGATTTAGTGCTAAATTTAGCTGGATTGGCAATATTAGCTGACGGAACCATGTAAATATGTTGAGCGTTTGATGTTGCTGAAATACCTAGATAGTATGGGCCTTTATTTGAATTTTGAAGCAAACTAATCGTATGTCCATACTTAGAACCACCATCGTTAAAGAGCATGTAAACAATGCCATTGTAGAATGATGCTTTCAGTTGATCAACTGTCGTTGGTTTGCCAAAGAAACCTAGAGATTCATAGCCACGGTTATCATTTGGCTTCAAACCAACTGATGATGCAGCCTTACCAATAATGGTTGAACTGTGGGGATTGTTTAAGGTCCCAAAACCTGCCCTGCGATATTCTGTTGCAATGGCTGCCGCCATTTCTTGAACTGTTTTTGTGACAGTTACCGCTGCCAAGCCTAACTCTCCACGAACTCCGTTTAAAATAGCTTCTACGAATTGTGCCACTTCATTTTGAACAGCTTCCGATAGATTATTTGGATCAATAGTACGTCCTGCATCAGCAGCAATCGATTTATAAGAATTTAAAGCAGAAAAGCTACCGTAAGATCCTGCTTGAGCACCAGCTTCAATTTGATTAGCATATTGGGCAACAGCCGCATTGTAACCATCTGAAAATGTCCAACCACCATTTTCAATAGCTGTCAAAGCCGGCAACACTTGTGATTTGTAAGTGCTAGGCAGAGTGATTTTGTTTTCGCCAACAATACTATCTTTTGATGGTGTCGATGTGCTAGATGGATTTGCTAACTTCAGAGCTGATAACTCAGCTTGCTTAGCTGACAATTCTGCAACTTTCGCTTCAAGTTGTTTACTAACAGTTGCTATGGCTGCTGTTGTCGCTGAGGATACTTCCCCTTCTGCAACAGAAATCTCCTGTTCAAGACGAGCAAGGTTTACTTTCTCTGAAACTAGATCTTGAGCGATTTTTCCAGGTGCTTCAACAAGCGATGTCAACTCATCAAGCTTTGTAGCAGCTTCTGATGAGGCCACATTGGCTGCAGAAGCTGTAGCGCTCGCTGAAGCGACAACTACTGATTGAGAATCAACTGCTGACTGATCCACAGCAGCTGTTGCTGTTTCGGACGCTAATGCTGACGTCGCAGAAGCGATTTCTGATGTTGTCGCAGAAAGAAACTCTGGAGTTGCTTGTGATTTAATCATCACAGCCTCAGAATGTTCTGAGACAGCGCTAGCAAGATCCGCTTGTAGTTTAGACGTTTCTGATGTCGCTACCTCTACTACTTTTAATTGTGACGAAACATCGCCTTCTCTAGCAGATAACACAACAGCGGTACGGTTAGCTTGTGCCTGTGCATTAGCCACTGCTGCGTTAGCACCAGCGATTGTATTTGGTGCCGTATTAGCTTTGGTAGCAGTTGAAGCTGCTGGACTTAATGGTTGGGAAGGCGTTAATTCATCCGCTTGTACACCTTGATTGGCTAAACCAAGTCCTAATAAAGCAAGCGTTGAGGTTGCTGCTAACTTTCCTGAATGATGCTTTACTAATTTTAATTGTTTCAACATAATCTTACACTCACTCTTTTTTCTTTAGTGCTAGTAGAGTTTAGCAATTGGTTTGCGATACACTTCGACTAGTTTACTTATTTTAACATACTAATATTTCATTTTTGTAACAAAATGGTATTATTTTAATGATTTGGTTTTTTGGTTTTTTAGTCATTTTTCAAGAGACTGCCTATCTCAACTGTGACGTGGCTATTTTTGACATCTAACTCTAAGACTCTAAGCAGCGACTGATAAGAAATATCCATCTTTTTAGTTCGTGCATTTTCAGCAAATACAGCAACACCGACTAACTCGCTACCAAACTCATGTAATAAGGCCATCATGCCTGTAATCGTACCACCACCCTTTAAAAAATCATCCACAATAAGGACACGACTTCCAGGTTTTAAGCTACGTTTTGACAAAAACATTTTTTCAATACGATCTGAGGAACCACTCACATAATTCACTGAAACGGTCGATCCTTCGGTGATTTTTAAATCGCGACGAACAATGACAAAGGGGACGTTCAGAATATTAGCGACCGCATTGGCTAAAGGAACACCCTTGGTTGCAACCGTCATAACCGCATCAATCGTTTCGCCTTTAAAAGCATTGGCAATAACCCGCCCAACATTTTGAAGAATCGTTGGTGTGCTCAAAAGATCGGTCAAATACAAATAACCACCAGGTAAGATACGATCACTTTCAGAGAGCTTATCGCAAAGTGACTTGGCAATCATAAGCGCCTCATCTCTGGAAATACTAGGCCTAAAAATCACACCGCCGCTGGCACCTGTAACCGTCTCAATTTCTCCGATATGATTTTCTTCAAAAGCCTTCTTAATGATGGCAATATCTTCTGAAATGGATGATTTAGCAGCCTCATATTTGCTCGCAAAAGTATGCAAGTTGGTTAGTTGATAAGGATTGTTAATCAGGTAGTTTGAAATCACCACCATACGTTCGCTACGCCTTAATTTCATGCTTTTCTCCTCTTAAAACGGTATGACTAAACAGTCGGCTAAACACTCTAGCTTTGATGATATCAATAAAGCAAGCCCATTCAGTCATCTATAGCTTCTACCCAACCAAAATCCTAAAATAAAGATGCTGATATTTACCAAGCAAATCACGTCAGAATTTTGGGTTTTTAATGGGTGCTGTCACTGATGTTTTAGTTATTATAACACAAAAGACATAAAAAGCGAACGTTTCACTGAGTCGGCTCGCTTTTTAGGTTTTATTTGCTCTTAGGTTTGTAAAATGACCGATTATCCAGGGCAAACAGGCGTGCTGTCATCTCCCCTTCATCGACGCGACCAAGTGCCGTTAGCATCATCATCATCTCAGCATCAATGTTATCAATCATGTGAAGCATTTCAGCTTCCATGATTTTGGGACGAACAGGGCTCCCATACTCTAAAAGACCGTGATGACTTAGAACAACATGGCGTAAAACGGTCACTTCTTCCTTGGTATCGTCAATGTTTAATTCGGAAATGACCTTAGTTATTTCTTCATCAATCAAGGCAATATGCCCAATCAGGTTACCACGTAAGGTATACTCTGTCTGCTCTGGACCAGAGAGTTCAATAACTTTTGCCAAATCATGGAGCATAATCCCTGCAAACAAGAGACTTTTATTTAATTCAGGGTAAATATCACCAATAGCATCCGCTAAACGAACCATGGTCGCAGTGTGATAGGCTAGACCTGATTCAAAGGCATGGTGATTTGTTTTAGCGGCTGGATAAAGGAAAAATTCCTGATGATACTTACGATAAAGAGCCCGTACAATGCGCTGCCAAGTCGCATTTTCAATCTTAAACACCATTTGCTCAAGGTATTCCTTGATATCAGACACGTCTACTGGTGGTTTTTCTTTAAAGTCTGCTGGATCGCTAGGCTCTCCGACGACTGGCAAACGTAAGCTAATCTGATTGACTTGAGGGGTATTGTTATAAACCTCACGGCGCCCCTCCATGTGAACAACCGTCCCTGCCGTAAAGGTTTCAACATTATGAGCCTGTGCATCCCAAAGATTGCCAGAAATTTCTCCCGAGTCATCCTGAAAAGTCATTGCGAGAAAGTCTTTTCCTGCCCTTGTCTTGCGTAATTCTGCTTTCTTGATGAGATAGAAGCCTTGGAAAGGTTCATCTTTTTTCATTTGGTTAATTTTCATAAGAGTCCTCATCTTCTAAAGGTGTAACTGCCAAAAGATTGGCTGTCGCACTATCTTGATAGGTTTCAATGGTTTGCAATGCACGACGAATCGAATGCGTTCTGGTTGTTAAGAGGCTATCAACTGTCTTACTGGCTGTTGATAACTGTTTTTGAGCCTTGATTAACATGTCGCCAAATTTATCAAATTCTAACTTAACATTCCCCAAAACTTTGCTAATATCATCAGCGTTTTTTTGGATATTCAAGGTTCTAAAACCAACTGACAGCGAATTTAAAATAGCTGACAGGGTTGATGGTCCAGCAATCACAATCTGCTCCTCTCGCCTTAAACTGTCAAAAAAGGCTGACTGACGGACCACCTCGGCATAAAGCCCTTCTGTAGGTAAAAACAAAATACCAAAATTGGTGGTTTCAGGTGGCTTGACGTACTTGGTATAAATCGATTTTGCGAAACGCTTGATACTGAGCAACAAGGCCTTACGATGACGCTCAATGTCCGCCTTATCCCCTTTCTCATAAGCCTCCTCAAGCCGATAATAATCCTCCAAAGGAAACTTGGAGTCAACAGGAAGGTAGACATAGTCTCCTTGGCCTCTGCCAGGTAGCTTGATGGCATACTCAACACGCTCTAAAGAGCCAGATATCGTCGCAAACTCTCGCTCATATTGGTTTTCCGTTAAGATATCCTCAATAATCTGTCCCAATTGCAGCTCACCAAGTATGCCTCTTGTCTTGGTGTTTGATAAGACCTTGTTAAGAGTGCCGACATCTTGAGCGATAGACTTCATCTCACCGAGACCTTGATTGACGGATTCTAACTGCTTGGAAACACTATCAAAAGAGGCCTTTAGACGATTTTGCAAGGTCTGCTCAAGCTTTTCCTCGACCGTTAGACGCATCTGCTCCAAACGCTTTTCATTAGATGCCTGCATGTCCTTGACAGCACTGGTCAACTGCTGGCTGATTACTTCCAGCCGCTGGTCCGATCGATCACGACTATCTGACAAATTCTGATGAAGAACATCACGGATATCCGCTAATTGCTGATAGACCTCTGATTGCGCACGACTTAAGTCATGATTTAAAGACAAGCGTTGCTCATTAGCAGAAGTCGTGAGCTGATAACTTATCTGATCAGATAAGTTATCAGCATGATGTTCCAACTGATCTTTAAGCATAGATGCTAATCTGACAAGCCTTATCACGACAAAGAAAAGCAAGCCCAGTCCAGTTAATACCAATAGGATAACTAAATCTCCCACCTTAACTCCTTTTCTAATCCTTACTCTCGATGACAACCACATAGCCACTAGGAATTACTACTGTGATCGGCTGACCTATCGATTCATTACTCGAGTAGATTTTTTTCTTAAAATAATTCGCCGCTGTTAAATCGTACTTGGCACCAAGGATCGTCAAAACCGCCTCATCATCAGTCATAAATGCCAGATAAGTCATTTCTGACTGTGCCTGAAACGTATGCTTACCTTGCGGCAAATAAGAAATGTAGTTGGTCTCATCTGCCAGATGAATTTGACTCATGAAAGGGGCAAGTTCTGGATCACTCGGCAGAAAGACATTGGACAAAAGATGGTCCATGCGACCGCCAAAAACACCAAAAAGAGTCGCCTCTGCTTGAGGATACTGGGCAAATAGGTGCTTCAAAGCCAACTCTGTGTCTGTATCATCCTTCTCAGCAGATGATGAATAGAGCGTTGCTCCAGAATGCTTGATGGTCTCAAACTCAGCATCAGAGATTGAGTCAAAATCTCCAACTGCCCAATCCAGCTGCCAACCTTCCTCTAAGAGTTTCAAAGCCCCTCGATCAATACCAATATAAATATCAAAATCGCCACGTGGTGGGCTATAATCACCACCTGCCATCAATGCTGCTCTAATCATTTAAAGCCACACGTAAGGTCTCTACCTGTGATACCAAGTCTTGTGATTTGAAGAGGTAAGATCCTGCGACAAAGACATTAGCGCCTGCATCAGCACAAGCCTTAATTGTTTGATTATCAACACCACCATCTACCTCAATGTCAAAACGTAACCCTTTTTGATCACGTAATTGAGCAACCTGACTCACTTTTTCCAGACACTCAGGAATAAAAGCTTGACCTCCAAAGCCTGGATTGACGGTCATGATAAGCACCTGATCCACCAAGGCCAAAACAGGTATCAAGCTATCAACTGGCGTGCCAGGATTGATCACAACACCTGCCTTCATCCCCGCTGCCTTAATCTTTTGGAGAGCTCCGTGGATATGCAGCGTGCTTTCGGTATGGATCGTCATGATATCTGCACCTGCTTGAGCATAAGCATCTACAAATCGCTCAGGATTAGCAACCATCAGATGAACATCAAACACTAACTTACTGTGCTTACGCATACTAGCGACTACATCTGCACCAAAACTGATATTGGGCACAAATTGACCATCCATAATATCAATATGAACATACTGCGCACTGGTCTCCTCGATACGCTTGAGTTCTTGAGCAAAGTGAGCATAGTCAGCTGCTAAAATAGAAGGGGCGATGATATGATGTGACATGATGACCTACTTTCTTTTGATGACCTTGGCATACGTTTCACGACGATTGTCGATTTCACTAAGAAGTTGGAGGTAATTATCATAGCGTGACTGCCAAATAACGTCGTCCTCTAGGGCCTGCTTAACCCCACAGGAGGGTTCATGGGTATGACTGCAAGAACGAAATTTGCAATCATGACTGGCCTTGCGTATTTCAGGGAAAGACTCACTCAGGTCTTCAGCCGTCTGAACATCGTAATCCAAAGATGAAAACCCTGGAGTGTCGGCGATTTTCCCGCCATGCACATTGTAAAAGCTAACCGCACGTGTCGTATGCCGCCCCCTACCCAGGCTATCTGAAATCGCTCCTGTTTCCAAAGCTAACTCTGGTGCAATCTTATTGAGCAAGGTGGATTTCCCAACCCCTGTCTGCCCCATAAAGACCGTCACCTTATCTTTCAACAAAGGCAGCAGGTCTTCTGGCGATAAGATCACCTCATAGCCAATCTGACGATATCGCTGGGCGATCATAGCCATCGCTTGCTGATCTGTCAGCAAGTCCATCTTGGAGATGTAAACAACTGGCTCTATGGATTTGTTTTCCAAAAGAACCAGGAAACGATCTAATAAGTTAGCATTAAAGTCAGGCTCTTTAGCGGACATAATAACCACAGCTTGGTCAATATTGACAATGGGCGGGCGAACCAGACTATTGTGACGGTCATGAATCCTCAACAGATACCCTTCTGAATGATCTTCTGCTGAAAACTCCACAAAATCACCTACATAGGGTGTTTGACCTTTTTTTCTAAAGTTTCCCCTAGCCCTTGTCTGATAGACTTTCCCATCAGACTCAACATAATAAAAACCAGCTAAAGCCTTAATAATTCTTCCTTGCAAACGAACTCCTCAGTAATTCAAGATATGCTTATTATATCAGAATTCTTGTCATTCATCAGCAACGAATGGTTTTTTCTATGTTTTAAGACAGGAGACTGCTGATTTGAGTTGTTAGTAAGGTCAAAAGTTGCACAAACAATCCCATATAAAGGCAACACACACAGAGTTTTTTGGCCTTACTGATTCTCTGATAAGACACGTGACAAAGCACCACAAAAGCGCCTAGGATGGCTAAAAAACGTAAGAGTTGGCAAAGGTAGTCGGCAGCCAACAAATGAGCTAAGGGCAATAACAGCAAAGCCCAAAGGTAGACAAACTTAAAACGCCTTACCCAGCCTCCTTTTCGGTAAGTTTCAGGCATTAAGATAAAGCAAGAAGCTGTCGCTAAAGTGTATACCAAACATAAAAATAGGTTCATCAGTAATCCTCGATTCTTTTCTTACCTATTTATTCGTAAAAAATCAGAACGACGATCAAAAAAATGATTTGTTCATCCAGGGACAAGAGAGAGGTCTCTGACATGGGATTTGCTAGGAAATATATTTTTTTGAATTAAGATTAGGACATCAATGAATCATTTTGATAAACGCTAATAATGTTAGCTGTTATATACTTTGTCCTAATCTATTTTCAATACACTATAACTTCCCTGCGCCTCTCGTGGTTGTCAAGATTTTCCCACCAAAAAAGAATTGAAGAAAACAATCCAAAAGGGTTGTTTCCTTCAATTCTACGGGGGTTGTCTAGGCACTTATAGCGCTTATTTTCCTGGTACTTTCAAAGCATCAGCTTCTGGGATGTAGTCTTTGCTACCAAGGTATTTTTCAGCAAGCTCTGCCAACTTACCATTTTTTTGCAATTCTTTAATACGGTCGTTAACAAATGCTTGAAGATCGTCTTTTCCATCAGCAAAGATAAAGTAGATGTAAGGCTTCACTTTGGCATCAATTTCAATCGTTTTCAAGTTATCCAAGCCTTGTGATTCAATAATAGCATTAACCGTCGGTGCATCAAACAATTTGAAGTCTGTTTTGCCATCATTAAGCCCATGAAGGGTTTGCGTGATGTCTTCATTAGAGAACTTCAACTCAACTGGGTTATCAGCATGTGTTTTATTAAATTCTTCTAATTGTGTCACTGTTGATGTTCCTTGGACTACTTGAGTACTATGTCCAGCGATGTCATCGTATGATTTGATGTCGCTGTTTTTAGGAACTGCCAAGACTGCAGGGGTTGTCCCTGTTGGGTATGAGTAGAGGTATTTAGCAGCACGCTCTTCTGAGAATGACAAGTTATTACCACTCATTTGGTATTTCCCAGCATCAAGTCCTGTAAAGATGGACGACCAAGCTGTCTTTTGGAAGTTAACCGTGTAATTATCCGAATCTTTAAAGATCTCACGCGCAAGCTCGACATCAAAACCTGTCAACTGACCTTCTTTTTCATAAGAAAACGGTGCTGTTGTCCCAACTGTTGCAAACACAACCTCTTCTTTTGATGTTTCACTGGCAGACTTGTCTTTTGACCCATCAGATGAGCAAGCCGCTAAGACAAGACCTGATGCCAAAGCAAGACCAGTAAGGGCAACCATTTTTTTCAATTTCATGTTAAAACTCCTTAAATTCATGATTTTTGAACCTTTCAAAAATACTTGTCCCTATTATAGCACTAAAGGTGATTTTTGCTTAGCGATTGGTTATAGCAATTCACTATCATCTGATAGGCAAAAGCTATCACAGCAATCAAAAACCCTGGCTCTAGGCTCTTCTAGCGACTGGCATTAGGGTAATCCTACCTCTTTGAGGGCATCCGCTAAACGGCCAAAGTCTGCGATGGAGAGGGCTTCTCCACGAAGATTTGGTCTTAGCGTCGCTTTTTCTAAAGCTGCTTCCAACTTCACTTTGACATCTTCTGTCTTGCCAAAACGGTTGGTCAGGTTGTTCCAGAGGGTCTTTCGTCTATGGACAAAACTAGCTTTTGAGACCTCAAACAAGAAATCCTCATCCTGCACTTGAACCAAAGGATTGTCCCGACGAACCATCTTGAGAATAGCCGAATCAACGTTAGGTGCTGGCACAAAGACCGTGCGAGGCACGATGAAAGCGACCTTGGCTGTCATATAGTACTGGACAGCGATCGAGAGGCTGCCGTAAGCCTTGGTGTTTGGCTCGGCGGAAATGCGGTCCGCCACCTCTTTTTGCATCATGACCACGAACTCCGTGAAAGGAATCTTGCTCTCGATTAGGTGCATGAGGATAGGGGTCGTGATGTAGTAAGGGAGATTAGCCACCACCTTAATAGGCAGGTCGGGATTCTTAAACTTCTGAATCTCCGTCTGCAGGTCGCTCTTCAAGACATCCTGATTGATGACTTGGACGTTGTCAAAATCGCGAAGCGTATCAGCCAAAATCGACACCAAGCGATCGTCGATTTCAAAGGCCATGACCTCAGCGGCATCCTCCGCCAAGAACTCAGTCAAAGCACCTATACCAGGACCAATTTCGATGACGTTGACCTTCTCATCAATCTCTGCTGTGTCAACAATCTTCTGCAAGATGTTAGTGTCAGTCAAAAAGTTCTGACCGAATGATTTCTTAAAGGTAAAACCGTGACGTTCAAGAACGCTCTTCGTCACGGAGTAATCTGCAATTCTCATGTGTGGTTCTTTCCATCTATATCGAAACCTGTAAAATAAAAATTATATTTCCCTGCACCATCAACAACCTTTGCTTTAAGAAACTTTTCCAAATTCTCTTTTGTAAATACAAGTGCATAAAAATCCTTATTGCCTCTTACGCAAAATATATAGTGCTTAAAATTATTTGCACTATCAAATTTTTCCTCAAAAAGGCTATGCCAACCTGACCATTGCGCACCTTTAGGATACTTTTTTCTGTTGCTATCTTTTATATAATTCTTACTTATACTAATTTTCTTATTATTCATTCCCTCATCGAAAGAACTTATATTCTCTTTCCTCAATTGTTTCACAACTTCTTGATACAACTGATTTTTTTTTATATCGCTATCCTCTATTAATAATTTGTAATATCTTCCTCCCTCAATGAAGTTATCTACAGCAATTTTCTCCCTAATATCAATTACCTGACTCACTACACTATCTACTCGTTCAGGAACAGTTTCCAAATCTTCAAGAGTATATTCTTCGTTACCTGACTTGATTCTACCTACCAGTTGATTATTTTTAAATAACTTATTCAATAAATCAATCATTTATAGCCTCCATTATAATGCAATCAATAAATTTACAATTAACAAAATCATTAGCTTCAATATTCTCTTTAGAAAATGTACATTCTACAAAGCATTTATTTTTAAATGAAAATTCTTTTATATTTTTCTCCCTAAAATCTATCAAGCTGAAATATTTTACTATTGGTAATTCTAATGCCTTCAGTTTCCTAGTTTCTTCCAAACCGAGCAACGCAGGTGTCAAAGCATTTTTTAAATTTTCTTTCCAAGAGATAACTTGTTCATCTTGAGGCTCATCAACCAAATTATCTGGATAGGGAACTGCACAGATTACTGTAATTAGTTGGACAAAATCAAGATGTATATTCGTATCCGTTTTCAACTCTTTAAAAAGCTTGTCGAAACTCTCTATAATATAGTTATTTGAATTAAGATTAAGACATCGATGAATTATTTTGATAAACGCTAATAATGTTATCTATTTCTATACGTTGTCCTAATCTATTTTCAATCCACTATATAAACGATTTTGGAAGATTTCTGCGAGGATAAAGTCCCGTCTTTTCTAACTTCGTTTGTAATTTCATATAGCTGCTCATCATAATATTTTACTACATCTAAAACTTGTTGTGCAATCCTTCTTTTTTCATTTTCTAGTTGCCTTGTTCTATTTTCAAGTTGCTTAGTCTCATTTTCACTTTTTTCTTGTTCAAGCTGAACCCTATCTTTAATCGATATATTCCAAGTTATTAATGCTGGGAAAGCTAAGACTATTCCAGTCAAAACTTCTCCTTGAGTCAAACTAGAAAAAATAAGATTTTCTCCTTTGGTAATACAATTTAATACTAAAATAATTATGTCAATACCTACACCAAACATCAAAGGGATAGTGAATTTTTTCCAATCATAATTACTCATATATTTCTCCTTATTAACTCTATATGTTTCATAAACTCTTCACTTCAACCTCTACCAATTTTACTCCAAAAGTTTTTAAGTGTTTGAGGAGTTTCTTTCTCTTCTATAATCACTAAAACCTTCCCTAGTAGTAATGTTTTCCTTTCTATTTAGAATGGTAAATCTTCATCAAAAATTTCTAAATTCTGATTTACTTTCGGAAATTTCTTCTCGTAAAAATCAATCAAAAATAAACCAACTGTCGCACAAGCATTAACGGCAAAGTAAGCATATAAAGGTTGATCAATTAGATATTTTCCAGTTTCTTGACCATGATGTAATGTTTTATCACTTCTTAAATCTTCAATTGCTTTTGCAACCGTCGTCAACGAACTTGCAATCACCCTTAACTCTCCAGGTATTTTAGGACTGTCAGGATTTAATTCAAATACCTTTATGATTTCTTTCACAAGATACTTGCTTGTCTTATTACTAGATTCAATATGTGAAAAATTTTCATCAGATAAAATTTCTTTAATTATACTCTCAAGTACTGAATTAACATTTCCAACCGAATCAGCTGGATCTTTTTCAATATTGTGAAAAGCTTTTTCAAAAACTTTTGATGCATTTTTGTAGTCATTTTTCAGCTTATTTCGAAAAGTTGGAATTAACGGAATGAAGTCAGGCGTCTCAATTCCTAAATCAATTGCAATTTTCAATAGCTTATCAGGTATTTCAACCGCTAGATTAGCTAAAGTTTCAGAAAGATTGATTTTTCCTTGATTATTCACTTCCGTAAAATAATATATTTCAAAGTCGGGATTATAGGAATCATAAAACATTTGATTTAATTTTATATATTGTTCAACTTTTTTATTATGATGAATATTTTTCCCATATCGTTTTCTCAACTTGCTCAAGCAACTCCATTCTATAAACAGGCGAAATTGCCAAAAAATTATTTTCCATATTCCCCCATCACTTCCTCAACCTCTGCCAATGTCATTCCAAAGAGTTCCAGACGCTTAAGGAGTTGTTTACCATTGCTATAGCCGATGCGGAGTTTTTCTCCTAGATATTCACGACGCTGGCGGCTATCAGCTCCCATGAGCAGTCCGAGGCGCAACAAATCCGATTTAGTAATATCAAAATGATCGTCATCAAAGTGCTGGGTAACTTTGGATAGAGCCTTATCTAAGTCTTCAAAGCTAGCATGCTCAACACCAAGAGAACGGCCTTTGGTTTTGGATTTTGGGGCTGCCTCGTCACGATTGAGAAAGGCGTGACGAACTGTTGGGATGGCATCCATGATGATACGGCGGATGCGCTCGCCACTGTAATCTGGGTCAGTGAAGACGATGACACCACGGAGGTCATGCAATCTCTCAATGCGATCCAAATCATCGTCAGAAATAGCTGAACCTCTGGTCTCATAAGTATCAACATCATAAAAACGCTTGAGATTAGCAGTATCATCCTTGCCTTCAACAACAAGAACTTCTTGTATCTTGATTTTTTCCATCTACTTATTCCAATCCAAAGATGCGATCGGCATTTGCTGTGGTTGCTTGAGCGACTTCTGCCACACTAAGACCTCGTAATTCAGCGATTTTTTCAACCACATAGCGGGTATAGGCTGTCTTGTTTTCCTTGCCACGCTTGGGTACAGGAGCTAAGTACGGGGCGTCCGTTTCGACAAGAATTTTATCCAATGGTAATTGCTGCGCTGCTTCTTGGAGTTCGGTTGCTTTTTTAAAAGTAACAACACCCGAAAATGAAATCATCATGCCTAAATCAACAAATCTTTGAGCCTCTTCTAGCGAACCAGAGAAAGAATGCATGATTCCCCCACGTGGTCCAAGGCCGGCTTCCTTAATCACTTGGTAAGTATCCTCAAGTGCGTCTCGAGTATGGACCACAAAGGGCAAATCCAAATCCTTTGACAGCTCTATCTGACGCTTAAAAACAGCTATCTGAGTCTCCTTAGGATCCTTCATCCAGTGATAGTCTAAACCAATCTCACCAAGAGCAAGCACCTTAGGATGCTTCAAAGCAGCTTTGAGGTAATCTTCCACCTCATCATGATAAGAACCAGCCTCTGTCGGGTGCCAGCCCAGCGTCAAGTAAACTTCCGGATACTGATCAGCGAGCTCTAACGCCCTCTCAATAGTTTTCCGGTCAAATCCAACCACATTATGCTTGGTAACACCCATATCACGCGCCAAAGCTAATTCTTCAGAGACTGTTTCAGTAAAATTCGCCACATTAAGGTGGGTATGCGTATCAAAAATATCCATACCAATATTATAACACAGCTAAGCATGAAACGTTTTAAAGAGACTAACGAGGTCAATATATCTCCTGATACATCCTTTGCTAGTCAGCTTTTTTAATGGTAAAATAAGGTCATGACAAGAATTGTAGACGAGCATTTAATGGGCGATGAGGCACTCGTAGAACGTACCCTTCGCCCCCAATATTTTAGAGAATACATCGGACAAGACAAGGTCAAGGAGCAGCTAGAAATCTTTATCAAGGCTGCTAAGCTTCGTGATGAAGCCCTTGACCATGTCCTGCTCTTTGGACCTCCAGGTCTTGGTAAAACCACCATGGCTTTTGTAATAGCCAACGAACTAGGCGTTAACCTCAAGCAAACCTCTGGGCCTGCCATTGAAAAAGCAGGAGACTTAGTCGCCATTCTCAACGAACTAGAGCCTGGAGATGTGCTTTTCATTGATGAAATCCATCGTATGCCCATGGCGATTGAAGAAGTCTTATATAGCGCCATGGAAGACTTCTACATTGACATCATGATCGGTGCAGGCGAGACTAGCCGTAGCGTCCACTTGGATTTGCCTCCCTTTACCCTGATTGGTGCGACCACCCGAGCAGGTATGCTGTCAAATCCTTTGCGAGCTCGTTTCGGGATAAACGGACACATGGAATATTATGAGTTAGCTGACCTCACAGAGATTGTTGAGCGGACGGCAGATATTTTTGAGATGACCATCACGCACGAAGCTGCCATTGACTTGGCAAGACGTAGCCGCGGAACCCCCCGTATCGCCAATCGACTCTTAAAGCGTGTTCGAGACTTCGCCCAAATTATGGGAGATGGCATGATTGATTGTCAGATTACCAATAAGGCGCTAACCATGCTAGATGTTGACCCTGAAGGATTGGACTATGTCGACCAAAAAATTCTACGAACCATGATCGAAGTCTATCATGGTGGCCCAGTTGGCTTAGGGACACTTTCTGTCAATATCGCTGAAGAGCGTGAAACCGTCGAAGACATGTACGAGCCTTACTTGATTCAAAAAGGATTTCTCATGCGTACTCGAACAGGACGTGTCGCTACAGCCAAGGCTTATAGCCATCTGGGTTACGAACGCTTTGACGACACATCCAAGTAAGAAAAGAAATGCCACAAAGAGACTTAGGGATAACCCAGCCTTAGCCCGTTCACTATCACAGCAAGGCGTTGCCTGCCTGTGCTATCATTAAGGAGATTACATGCAAGATTTAACCAAGGGAAATCCTCTAAAGGTCATCCTCTTTTTTACCATTCCTCTGTTGATTGGGAGTTTTTTTCAGCTGGCCTATAACTTTGCTGATAGTATTATCGTTGGTCAAACCCTAGGGAAAGAAGCCTTTGCCAGTGTCGGTGCGACAGGTAGTTTGACCTTTCTAATCCTTGGCTTTGCTCAGGGGCTTACGGCAGGTCTGACGATCATCATCGCTCAAACCTTCGGTGCCAAAGACGAGGCAGGCATTCGACAAAGTTTCGTTCATGGTGTCTTTTTTGCACTGATGACCAGCCTCATCTTGACAGGACTAGCTTTGAGCTTTTTAAGACCTAGCCTTGAATTGATGCAAACACCTGACAATCTCATCGATCATGCCCAGAAATTCTTGAGCGTTATCTATAGTGGCATGATTTTTACCATCTTCTTTAATTATCTCTCCAATGTCTTGAGAAGTTTGGGGAATGCTAAGACACCGTTAGTCGCCTTAATCATTGCCAGTGTCATCAACGTTGTCCTGGATTTTGTGTTTATCTTAAACTATCATTTGGGCGTTTTCGGCGCTGGTTTGGCAACTATTATTGCTCAAGCATTTTCAGTGCTTTTTTTAGCTGTTTATCTTTATCGAAAAGTTCCTTATTGTCGTCTGAAATGGTCTGATTGGCGCCTTGATAAGGAAAATCTCAAAAAGCATGCTAAACTTGGTTTCCCCATGGGTTTTCAGTTCAGTATTATCGCTATTGGGGCTATTATCCTCCAAATCAATCTTAACCAGTTAGGCACAGATGCTATTGCAGCACAAGCTATTGCTACCAAAACAGATCAGCTAGCCATGCTTCCTATGATTAACCTAGGACTTGCCATATCAACCTTTACAGCCCAAAATTACGGTGCTAAGGCCTACACACGCATCTTGCAGGGACTTTATCGAACCATCCTAATTGCGATTTTTTGGGCTATTACCTTTGCTGCCTTGCTGATTCTTTTCAACCGTTTCTTTAGCAGTCTCTTTCTCTCAGATGGTAGTCAGGCTGTCTACGACCTCGCCTTGTCTTACTATGTGATCAATGGTGCCCTATACTGGATTTTAGCGACCATTTTTGTCCTTCGTAGCTTTATCCAAGGCCTTGGAAAAGGTCTAGCCCCTACCCTAGCAGGTATTATGGAATTAGTCATGCGAGCAGGTGTGGCTACTGTAGGATCCACCTACTTTGGGTTTAATGGTATTGCAGCCTCCAACCCAGCCGCATGGACGGGAGCCCTTCTCATTCTTTTACCAACCAGTATCATGATGAGACAAAAACTGAAAGAAAAAGAAAGTGAACTAACCATCTCTAATTCCTAAAAGGTTAAACTCTCAAGCTCTTACTAGGACAAGTAGTGTAAAATGATTGATTCCACCTAGAGCTCCTAGTCTCTAACCATCACAAGAACATATCGTTGACTCACTTTGATAAAGGATTTAAAACCATTTCGATATTTGGATCTTTGTTCCAATTTCTCAACATAAAAAACCAGAAGTCTCGAGCACTTCTGGTTTTTGTTTTGATTAACTTGCTAGCTATTAAGCTGACAAGACTTTACGCCCTTTACGACGACGGCTTGCGAGCACACGACGGCCATTTTTAGTAGACATACGGTGACGGAATCCGTGTTTGCGTTGACGACGAATTTTACTTGGTTGATAAGTACGTTTCACAGTGAATACCTCCTCATAGATTTTCGTATTCGTTTAGCCGGCTAATTGTGATATCAATTACTAAACATACTTTAATATTCTATAATAAATAGGGCTATCTGTCAAGGTTATCTTATTTTTTTCGTAAATTTTCATTGATACGAGCTACTTTATGTTTTTCAATAGCATAAATAACGACCCAAATAATTGCATAAATCACAGTAAATTGAAGAAAGAAAGCAGCCAATCGTGATAGATTTGACCATTCTAGCCAACCATTAAGACTGTTCATCACTAGGACAATGCTTAAAATCATCACAAAATGTAAGAGAGAGGTCTGTAAAGGAGGACGGTTATCGCTTTCATAAATACGAGCTGAGAGTCCCATGAAACCTGAACCAATCGCTGTGACCAAAATTTGACTAACGCCTTGACCCTCCACTCTCCAAAAAAGAAGCGCCAGTAAGTACCAAAACATCCCAATACCAACACCATACATCCAGAAATCAACATATTTTTTCATTTGTTTATCTCCTATATCCCTAAACGGTTTTCTAATTGTTTCAGATAGCGACGACTAACGGTCGTCTGATGCTTGCCTTTTAAAAAGGCTGTCATATTGCCAGAAAAGCTAGCTTCCAAATACTCCAAATAATTGATATTAAGAACCGTTTGTTTGGAGACTTGAATAAAATCTGGGTTATTCAGCCTATCCATCAGCTGATAAAGCCTGAGGCGAGTACGGATTTCCCCAAAACGCCCCGTCAAAATGAGGTAATTCTCATCAACAGTGATCAAGATCAGGTCTGCCACTTTGAGTAACTGGATCTGATCCCCTGATTTTACCGGTAAGATATCAGGTGTCAGTTTTTGAAAATTTTCCAGATAACTAACCATATCCGATACCTCTTGATCATAAGAGGCTTTACGAATAGCAATGACCAGTTCTTGCTGGTTTTTATCTTCTTTAAATAGCCATTTCATTTGTCATCAAGCTCTACTTGAGCCCTTCCTCCTTTACCATTTCGCGAGACGTCTTCGCTTACTATTATCATAGCAAAAATCATCACACTTGTGATCAAGATTTCGCTAAGTGGTTAAAATGCTATCCTAAGTGGTTATTGACTGGTAGACAGTAGCACTGATAACCCCTTTCATTGAAGACCAACGTCAAACAATGACATATTTATTGGTTCCCATCTCTTGTAAGGCTTTTCCACGAGTCTATTTAAAAAAGGCTGGGATGAAATATCCTAGCCTTGTTATGGTGTTCTATGAAAACTAGCGAGATAGTCTAACACCATCAAAATCAACTAAGTGTCAGGGGAGTTCTCCCATTCTCAGCTAGATAAATACTAGTCTGATACCGTCACAACCACATAACGATTGGGGTCATCACCTTCAGAGTAGGATGTGACACCTTCTAGCTGTGAGATGGCTCTATGAACGACCTTACGCTCACTGTTACTCATTGGATCCATCTGAAAAGGTTGACCAGACTCCAAGACACGGTCTGCCATTTTATGGCTAAACTCAATCAGTGCCTCCGTGCGATGTTCTACATAATCATGCACATTGATTGATACGGTATAGTAGCGTGAATAACGGTCATGCAAATAATTTTGCGCCAATAATTGTAGGGCTTTTAACACTTTGCCATGATAGCCAATCACACGACCAGGTTCGTTAGTTTCGATTTGTAGGTTAATCCGACGACGATGCACCGCTACAGTAATACTGGCTTCGACATCCATCTCATCAAGTATCGTTTGAACATAAGTTGTCACCTGCAAAGCAGCCTGATCTGATTGCTCCTTAGAGTCCGATGATTGCTCGTCAACATCTACATCTAATGAGGATCCTGATACGACGGATGGCTCCAAAGACTCATCAACCCTTGACTCCTCTGATGTCTCTGAAGTGGTTTTATCCTGAGCGGGCGACTCCTCAACGATGAGAAGACCGTCGGATATTTCTGTGACGTGTGACTTCTCTTTGGGTGAGGCCACGTCAGATGTATCAGCTGGCTTTTCTAGCTCTAGCTCATCAGCTGCACTATCGCTTGAGGTCGTTTCTAGATTGCTGCCACCAAGCAGAGACTTTTGGTCCAATTCAGTCGTTGACTTTGGACGTTCTTTAAAAATACTGGTTACACTACTGGCTTTTTTATCTGATGCTTGGGCATCTTCTAAGCTGGAGACCTCAACCTGAGCAGGTTTTTTACCAAATCCTAGAAAGCCTTTTTTCTCTTTGGAAATGACTGTGATACGTGCTTTCAAACGAGGAATCCCAAGCTTGTTTAAGCCATTTTCAATCGCGTCTTCGACGTTTTTACCTGTAAATATAGCCACTTTTATCTCCTTATTACTTTTTGCGTGCTCTTTTCTTAGCTCGTCTTATCTTGGCTAGACGCTCTCTCTCTTCATTTTCCAAGCGTTGACGCTCAGCAATGACTTTGAAAGGATTATTTAAGAGCAATATTTGCACTACTTGAAAAGCGTTCGACACCGTCCAGTATAGGGCAATACCACTTGCTAAATTAGCACCCATAACCAAAATCAACACTGGCATGAGATAGGTCATCATGGTTAGGGTGATGTTTGACTCTTTAGCAGCCTTATTCGTCAGCCATGTGGATAAGAAGGTAAAGAGTGCTGCAAGTACTGGTAAGATAAAATACGGATCACGCTCAGCTAAACTCACCCAGAGAAATTGACCTTCTTTGAGGAAGGACACGCGACTTAAAGCTTGGTATAAGGCCATTAAAATCGGTAATTGTACCAACAAAGGCATGAGGGAGGCATAGGGATTAACATCATACTTTTGATAAAGCGCCTGACTCTCCTCAGCCAATTTCATACGATTATCTGGTCCTGGATAGCGACGCTGTAGGTCACGTAACTCCGGCTGCAATTCTTGCATTTTTTGGCTGGACTTGAGCTGCATGTGATAGAGCGGCATCAAGATTAGGCGAATGACCAAGGTAAATAATACAATCCCTAGACCAATCGAACCTCCAAAACCAAGGAAGCGAATCATCTCTGCAAAGAGGTAGATCAGTTGATGCCAAAAGCCTTTTGATGAGCTGGTCACCTGACTTGTGCCACATGCTGTTAGTAGGAGAAGGGCTATACCAGCCATTCCCAAAAAATGACGTTTCTTTTTCACTTGTTTATCCTTCTTTATAGTAAGTCTGCAATCTTTAGGACGTGGATAAGATTGGATTTCATTTCTTGATAAGTTAAGCCTTCGACACCCTTACGGGCAATAATCACAATATCATGATGACAATCTTTCAAATCAAGCGCCATCACAATATGCCTCAAACGCCTCTTGATCAGATTACGTGTCACAGCATTGCCAAGTTTTTTGCTGACCGATAAACCAAGGCGATAGTGTGGCTGTTCTTTTGCTAGCCGGTAAATAACGAACTTCCGGTTGGCATAACTTTTTCCTTTGCTAAAGAGAGCCTGAAAATCCTTCTCACTTTTAACACGATATGATTTTTTCAAAGTGAACTCCAAATATCTGTATTCTCCCTATTATATCAAAAATCATCAAAAAAGCCAAAAGCCTTGCGACTATTGACTTTATTATGATATAACTTATTTTAGGGTAATAGTGAATCAAGAAATGAAACCATTCTTTGATTCTCTAACCACATGATTGACGAGATCAGCTCATAAAAGCTCTCGCTAGTTTGGATACAATCTGTTGATTAGTTTACTTTAGCTGAACTTGTGATTACTTCAACTGCTTTTTTCATCGCAATATCATGCTTGAGCATGTCTGGTGAGAGAAGTGAGCGGACTTGCTCTACTTCCATGTTATATTCGTTGGCAAGGTCAGTGATTTCTTGTTCGATTTCTGCTTCCGAAGCCTCAAAGCCTTCTGCCTTAGCAATTGCTTCAATAACAAGGTTTGTCTTAACGCGTTTGTCCGCGTCGGCTTCGTATTGCTTGTGAAGATCTTCTTTGCTGGTTCCTGTCAACTGGAAGTACATGTCTGGTGAGATGCCTTGGCGTTGCATGTTCCCCATAAATTCATTCATCGCACGGTGAGCTTCATCATGAACCATTTCTTCAGGCAATTCAACGATTTCAGCATTGTCAACCGCAAGCTCAATAGCTGCTCCTTCAAGAGCATCATCATAAGCAATCGCCTTAGCTGCTTCCAATTCCTTACGGTACTTCGCTTTCAACTCATCAAGCGTTTCCACTTCTTCATCGATATCTTTTGCAAGCTCATCGTCAAGCTCAGGGACTTCTTTAGCCTTAACTTCATGAACAGTTGTCACAAAGAGAGCATCTTTACCTGCAAGGTCTTCTGCTTGGTAATCTTCTGGGAAGGTAACGTTGACATCCACTTGATCACCTGCTTTTGAGCCAATGAGTTGGTCTTCAAAACCTGGAATAAACTGACCTGAACCCAGTTCAAGCGCAAAGTTGTCACCTTTACCACCGTCAAATGCGACACCGTCTACCGAACCAAGGAAGTCAATCACAACAGTATCACCTTTTTCAGCTGCGTCTTCTTTGACAACAAGTTCAGCAAGGTTGAGACGTTCGCGTTCAATCTTTTCAGTCACTTCATCCTCTGATACTTCCTTAGATGCTTCGACTGAAACGGCAAGATTTTTGTAGTCTCCCAACTTCACTTCTGGCTTGGTCACGACTTCAGCTAAGATTTCCCAATCTTGGCCTTTATCCATTGATTTCACATCAATTTTTGGTTGGGCAACAACGTCAAGACCCAACTCAGCAACAGCTGCTTCGTATGCTTCTGGTAGGATGATATTTAAAGCATCCTCGTAAAGTGCTTCCTCTCCAAAACGCTGGTTAAAAATTGCACGAGGCATGTGTCCTTTACGAAAACCTGGTGCACTCACGTCTTTTTTAATCTTATTAAAAGCCTTATCAAGGGCTGGTTTGATCTTGTCTTGACCGATAGTGAATGTGATCACACCACGGTTAGTTGATTTGTTTTCAAATGATGTAGACATTAAGTCGTTTCTCCTTAAACTTATTAGTACAACTTAGTTTACCATATTTAAGTCAGTAATTAAAGTTTTTTATTGGATTTTCGGCAGGCATAAGCCAAATAACAAGCTCACCTGGCGATGACTAATCGTTGAACACCGACCACGATGTCATCTTCGTCTATTAAAAAGTGCCAAACCAGCTTTTATCATCGTTATCCCTGACTACCTCTTGACAAAAAATATCTATCATCTCAAGATAATCATCACTCAAACACAAAAAAATCAGTCTAGCATCTGTTAAAAATAACCTTTTTTTAGTAAAATAAGAGTATGACTATACTTAACAACTATTGGAATAACCTCCAAATCAATCAACTCATCTTCTCTACTTTTTCTAAGGCCATCTCTATAAGCCTTTTGATCATAGCCTTTTTCCTCATCAAAAAAGGCGTCGACTATCTCTTTAATCGGGCTATCACTAAAGCGCCTCTCATCGCTAATCAAAGGCCCCTAAGAAAGCATACCTTGACCAAACTGATCTACAACGGCATCAGTTATGCCATGTACTTTTTCTTGCTTTACTGGATTTTGACCATCTTAGGCGTTCCGGTATCGAGCTTACTCGCTGGTGCTGGAATTGCTGGTGTTGCTATCGGTCTTGGCGCACAAGGATTTTTATCCGACGTTGTCAATGGTTTCTTTATTTTATTGGAAAATCAATTTGATGTCGGAGAGTTTGTCGAAGTAGGAACCTTATCAGGAACCGTGTCTAACGTGGGGATCAGAACCACACAGATCAGAGATTGGGACGGCGTTTTGCACTTTATCCCCAATCGCAACATCACAACCGTCAGCAATCAATCCCGTGGTTTTTTAAGAGCCAAAGTTGATATTCCCATCTATGCTGATGTTGACTTAGACCAACTAACAGCCATTGTTAAGAAGGTTAACCAAGAACAACTCCCCAATCATCCCGCCGTTGTCAAAGAACCTCATATTTTTGGTGTTGTTAATAATGCCGCTAACCAACTGGTCTTTCGAATCCATCTGATGGTCGAAAATGATAGCCAGCTAAAAATACCTCCTATCTTTTTTAAGCATTATCAAAAAGCATTGCTTGACGCTGGCATTATCCTTCCAACACCTGCCGTCGCTCCCGTGAAAAAGTCGATATGATTTGCTATGAGTTTTTTAGCTCCCAAAACTTTGAGACAATACAAAAAACCAAACCTCGAAAGCCTACTAGACTTTCGAGGTTTTGATTATTCTGTCACAAGCGTTTCTTCTGATGTTTCTGGTTCATCAATGATTTCCACTTCATTAACAGCTTGTGGTTCAATGTTACGGTAACGTGCCATACCAGTACCTGCTGGGATGATTTTCCCGATGATAACATTTTCTTTCAGTCCAAGAAGATGGTCTTTCTTACCGCGGATAGCTGCATCTGTAAGGACACGCGTTGTTTCCTGGAAGGAAGCCGCAGACAAGAAGGAGTTGGTCTCAAGTGAGGCTTTGGTGATCCCCATAAGCACTGGACGAGAGGTCGCTGGAATACCACCAGAAATGACAATGTCTTTATTGGCATCTGTGAAATCAGAGATGTCCATCAATGTTCCTGGAAGAAGATCTGTGTCACCTGGATCCATAATACGCACTTTACGAAGCATCTGGCGAACCATTACCTCAACGTGTTTGTCACCGATTTCTACCCCTTGGCTACGGTAAACTTTTTGAACCTCAGCTAGAAGGTAGGTTTCCACAGAAAGGGTATCACGAACCTCAAGGAGACGTTTGGGTTGGATGGATCCTTCTGTAAGTGCTGCACCGCGGGCAATCTCGTCACCCACGTCAACTTTCATACGGGCTGTGTAAGGAACGACATACTCTCCCATACCTGTCTTACCTTGAACATAGACCTTCTTAGTACGTGTTGCTGCATCTTCTTCGATTTCAATAACAGTACCTTTAACCTCTGTAATCACAGCTTCCCCTTTAGGGTTACGTGCTTCAAAAATCTCTTGGATACGCGGAAGACCCTGAGTAATATCAGTGTTGGAAGCCACACCCCCGGTATGGAAGGTACGCATGGTAAGCTGGGTCCCTGGCTCACCGATAGATTGCGCAGCAATTGTACCAACTGCTTCACCAACCTCAACCGCATCACCAGTTGCTAAGTTGATACCATAACAATGACGGCAGACACCATGACGAGTATTACATGTGAATACCGAGCGGATTGTTACTTCTTCAACACCAGCAGCTACAATTTCAGCAGCCTTATCATCAGTAATGAGTGTATTTGGACCGATGATAGTTTCACCAGTGATTGGATTTTTAACCGATCTTTTCGTGTAACGGCCTTGAAGACGCTCTTCAAGCGTTTCGGTTACTTCTTTACCATCTGTGATAGCTGTAATGGTCAAGCCACGGTCTGTTCCACAGTCATCTTCACGAATGATCACATCTTGGGCAACGTCAACCAAACGACGAGTCAGGTAACCCGAGTCAGCTGTTTTAAGGGCTGTATCGGTCATCCCTTTACGTGCACCGTGAGTTGAGAAGAACATCTCCAAAACGGTCAAACCTTCACGGAAGTTAGACAAGATTGGAAGTTCCATGATGCGTCCGTTAGGAGCAGCCATCAAACCACGCATACCAGCAAGTTGAGAGAAGTTAGAGATATTACCACGAGCTCCTGAGTCCATCATCATAACGATAGGGTTCTTAGGATCTTGAGTTTCAATCAAGCGTTTCTCAAGAGCTTCTTTAGCTTCACGCCAAGTGGTTGTCACCGCGATATAACGATCATCTTCAGTCATCAAACCACGACGGAAGGCTTTGTTAATATCTTCCACACGTTGATGAGCTGCGTCAATGATTTCAGCCTTGTTATCAATAACTGGGATGTCAGCAATACCAACTGTCAAACCAGCAAGGGTCGAATGATAGTAACCGAGGTCTTTGAGACGGTCAAGGAAGGCTGATGTTTCAGTCGTACGAAGACGCTTGAAGGTTTCAGCAATGATATTACCAAGATTTTTCTTCTTAAACGGCTCATTAAGATCCAGTGAATCAATGACTGGCTGAATAGCCTGACCTGGCTCTAAGAAGTATTTATCTGGTGTTCCATCCGTCAAGTTAGCATTGTTTGGCTCTTGAAGATAGGGAATTTCAGTTGGGATCACATCATTAAAAAGGATTTTACCAACCGTTGTCACCATGATTTTGTGAAGTTGGTTTTCTTTCCAAGGTTTGTTTGGCATACTGTCAACAGCAATACCAACACGTGAATGCAAATGAACATAGCCATTTTGATAAGCCATGACAGCTTCATCACGGTCCTTGAAGATCATGCCTTCACCTTCACGACCAGCATCCTCCATGGTGAGGTAGTAGTTCCCCAAAACCATGTCCTGAGATGGTGTAACAACAGGTTTTCCATCTTTAGGATTAAGGATGTGTTCTGCCGCAAGCATCAACAGACGCGCTTCTGCTTGTGCTTCTTCAGAAAGAGGCACGTGAATCGCCATTTGGTCCCCGTCAAAGTCGGCATTATAGGCCTCACACACGAGTGGGTGAAGACGAAGGGCTTTACCATCGATAAGGACTGGCTCAAAGGCTTGGATTCCCAAACGGTGAAGGGTAGGGGCACGGTTCAAAAGAACTGGGTGTTCTTTGATCACCTCTTCTAAAATGTCCCAGATACGCTCGTCACCACGTTCAACCATGCGCTTAGCAGCTTTGACGTTACCAGCATAGTCGCGGGCAACGATTTCACGCATCACGAAAGGTTTGAAAAGCTCAATCGCCATTTCACGCGGCACACCACATTGGTACATTTTAAGTGTTGGACCTACGGCGATAACGGAACGACCGGAAAAGTCGACACGCTTACCAAGCAAGTTTTGACGGAAACGCCCTTGTTTTCCTTTAAGCATGTGGCTTAACGATTTCAAAGGACGACCACCAGGGCCTGTAATCGGACGACCACGACGACCATTGTCAATCAAAGCATCAACCGCTTCTTGGAGCATCCGTTTTTCATTTTGAACGATGATACCAGGGGCGTTAAGCTCCAAAAGACGTGCTAAACGGTTGTTACGGTTGATGACGCGACGGTAGAGGTCGTTAAGGTCAGATGCTGCAAAACGACCACCGTCCAACTGAACCATCGGACGAAGATCTGGCGGAATGACTGGTAGGATATTGAGCACCATCCACTCAGGTTTATTGCCCGACTTGTGGAAAGCGTCCAAAACATCCAATCGACGAACAGCCTTAATCCGTTTTTGACCAGAGGCTGATTTAAGTTCTTCCTTGAGTGCGGCAATTTCATCTTCTAAATTCAAACGCTTCAGAAGATCTTGGATAGCCTCAGCTCCCATTTTAGCAAGGAATGAGCCATAGCCATACTCTTGAAGTTTTTCACGATAACCACGCTCAGTCAAAAGCGATTTTGCCTCAAGTGGTGTATCCATAGGGTCAATAACGACATAGGCTGCGAAGTAAATGATTTCCTCAAGAGCGCGAGGACTCATGCCAAGAGCCAGCCCCATACGAGATGGGATGCCTTTGAAATACCAAATATGTGACACAGGAGCTTTCAACTCAATATGTCCCATGCGTTCACGACGCACTTTGGCACGTGTTACTTCAACACCACAACGGTCACAGACGATGCCTTTATAACGGATACGTTTGTATTTACCACACGCACACTCCCAGTCTTTTGTAGGACCAAAGATGACCTCATCAAATAGCCCTTCACGTTCTGGTTTTAATGTACGATAGTTGATGGTTTCAGGTTTTTTAACCTCACCATAAGACCATGAGCGGACCTTACTTGGTGAAGCTAATGTGATTTGCATACTTTTAAAACGATTTACGTCAACCACTAATAGTACCTTTCTTCATTATCAATATGACGTCATCAAGGCTAGTGAAAACCCAGCCCCTGACGTCGCAACCACTTTTTAGATTTGGAGCAACTGTCTAAATCTAATCGTTTTATGTCAGTAGTTTAGTTATCTTCAGCTGCTGCCTCTGCCAATTCAGCAGATTCTTTAGCCTGTTTCTCACGCGCTTTTTCAAGATCGTCAACGTGCATTACGTCATCATCTTCACCTTCATCAAGGTCACGAAGTTCCACTTCGATATCATCTTCATCAAGGACACGCATGTCAAGACCTAGTGATTGTAGCTCCTTCACAAGGACACGGAAAGACTCTGGAACACCAGGTTTTGGAATCGGTTTACCCTTAGTAATAGCTTCATAGGCTTTGAGACGACCTGTGACATCATCTGACTTGTAGGTCAAGATTTCTTGAAGAACGTTGGACGCACCATAAGCTTCAAGAGCCCAAACCTCCATCTCACCAAAACGTTGTCCACCAAACTGTGCTTTACCACCAAGTGGCTGTTGGGTAACCAGTGAGTAAGGGCCGACTGAACGGGCATGCAGTTTATCATCAACCATGTGGTGCAATTTGATCATGTACATGACACCAACGGATACACGGTTATCAAATGGCTCACCAGTTCGTCCATCATAAAGAACCGTCTTGGCATCGCTATCCATACCTGCTTCTTCAACCGTTGCCCAAAGATCCTCAGAAGAGGCCCCGTCAAAGACTGGTGTGGCAATGTGAATACCCAAGTTACGCGCAGCCATCCCCAAGTGAAGCTCCATAACCTGACCGATATTCATACGAGATGGTACCCCTAGAGGGTTAAGCATAATATCGACAGGTGTACCATCTGGTAGGTAGGGCATATCTTCTACTGGAACAATACGTGAAACGACACCCTTATTCCCGTGACGACCGGCCATTTTATCCCCGACCTTGATTTTACGTTTTTGAGCGATGTAGACACGCACAAGCATGTTGACACCCGACTGCAACTCATCGCCATTGGCGCGTGTAAAGATTTTGACATCACGAACGATACCATCACCACCGTGAGGAACACGAAGTGATGTATCACGTACTTCACGTGATTTATCTCCAAAGATAGCGTGCAAGAGACGCTCTTCAGCTGATAAGTCTTTCTCTCCCTTAGGGGTTACCTTACCAACAAGAATATCTCCTTCTTTTACCTCAGCACCAATACGGATAATCCCCATCTCATCAAGTTCTTTGAGAGCTTCCTCACCAACGTTTGGAATCTCTCTGGTAATCTCTTCAGGGCCTAATTTGGTATCGCGTGTTTCTGACTCAAACTCTTCCAAGTGAACCGAGGTGTAGACATCCTCTTTCACCAGACGTTCAGACATGATAACGGCATCCTCAAAGTTATAGCCTTCCCAGGTCATGTAAGCGACGATTGGGTTTTGACCGAGTGCCATCTCACCTTTTTCCATAGAAGGACCGTCAGCGATGAAATCACCGTTTTCAACCATATCACCAACTTTAACAAGTGTGCGTTGGTTGTAAGCAGTTCCTGAGTTTGAACGACGGAATTTTGTCACGTGATAAACGTCTAAGGAGCCGTCTTCACGACGGACTTCAACTGTTTCAGCATCTGAGGAGATAACTTTACCAGCATGCTGCGCAATAATCGCAGCTCCTGAGTCGTGAGCCGCTTGATATTCCATACCAGTACCGACATAAGGTGCTTGAGGATTTATCAATGGCACTGCCTGACGTTGCATGTTGGCACCCATGAGGGCACGGTTAGAGTCATCGTTTTCCAAGAAAGGAATACAGGCTGTCGCAACGGCAACTACTTGTTTAGGAGAAACGTCCATGAAATCAACCAAATGAGCGGGGTATTCTTGGTTAACACCTTGATGACGACCCATAACGATTTCTTCAGCGAAAGTACCGTCTTCGTTGAGTTTTGAATTAGCCTGAGCTACAGTAAATTCATCTTCTTCGTCCGCAGTTAACCAAACGATTTCATTCGTCACTTGACCAGTAGCACGATCCACACGACGGTATGGGGTTTGGATAAAACCGTATTTGTTAAGATGACCATAAGAAGACAAGTTATTGATCAAACCAATGTTTGGTCCCTCAGGAGTTTCAATCGGACACATACGACCATAGTGGGTATAATGCACGTCACGCACTTCATAACCAGCACGGTCACGTGTCAAACCACCAGGTCCAAGGGCTGATAGACGACGTTTGTGAGATAATTCAGAGAGCGGGTTATGCTGGTCCATGAACTGTGACAACTGAGAAGAGCCGAAAAACTCTTTAATCGCAGCTGTTACAGGACGAATATTGATAATCTGTTGTGGTGTCAACACATCATTGTCTTGAACAGACATGCGCTCTCGCACATTACGCTCCATACGAGCAAGACCAATACGGAACTGGTTAGCCAATAACTCACCAACAGCGCGGATACGACGATTTCCCAAATGGTCAATGTCATCCACTTTTCCAATACCGTCAGCTAAGTTTAGGAAATAAGACATTTCAGCCAAAACATCTGCCGGTGTCAAGGCACGAACCTTATCATCTGGATTGGCATTACCAACAATCGTTACCGTACGATCTGGATCATTTGGGGCAACTACTTTGAATTTTTGAAGGATAACAGGCTCTACCACGACCGCATAATCGTTTGGTGTGTAGACAAACTTATTCAAATCACCATCCAAGTGATCCGCTATGCTATCAATCACCTCACGTGTCATCTCTGTACCAGCTTCAACAAGGATTTCTCCTGTCTCACTGTCAATCAAATGTTCTGCTATCGTCTGACCAAGAAGACGTGTTTTAACATTCAGTTTCTTATTGATTTTATAGCGACCAACCGCAGCTAAGTCATAACGACGTGGGTCGAAGAAGCGAGCTGTTAATAAACTACGCGATGAATCAGCTGTCTTAGGCTCACCTGGACGAAGGCGTTCGTAAATTTCTTTGAGTGCCTCATCTGTCCGTGAATCATTGGGATTTTTGTGAATGTCCTTTTCGATAGTCTGACGAACCAGATCACCGTCCCCAAAAATATCAATGATTTCATCATCACCAGAAAAACCAAGTGCACGAACCAAGGTCGTGAAAGGAATCTTACGGGTGCGATCAATCCGTGTATAGGCAATATCTTTGGCATCGGTCTCTAGCTCAAGCCAAGCACCACGATTAGGGATCACGGTCGATCCGTAACCAACCTTACCATTTTTATCAATCTTGTCATTGAAATACACACCAGGTGAACGAACCAATTGAGAAACAATGATACGCTCAGCACCGTTAATGATGAAGGTTCCCATTTCCGTCATGTGAGGAAGGTCACCGAAAAAGACTTCTTGAGTCTTAATTTCACCAGTCTCTTTGTTGATCAGGCGAAAAGTGACAAAAAGAGGCACCGAATAGTGAGCATCATGAGCACGCGCTTCTTCAAGCGTATACTTAGGTTCTTTTAATTCATAACCGATAAATTCCAACTCCATGGTATCTGTGAAATTGGAGATCGGAAGCACATCCTCAAATACTTCACGCAAACCATTATCCAAAAATTCTCGGAATGAATCCGTTTGAATTTCAATCAAGTTAGGTAACTCAAGAACTTCTTTGATTCTTGAAAAACTACGACGGGTACGATGTTTCCCGTATTGAACGTCATGTCCTGCCAAGTCTTACTCCTTTATCAAATGAGTGATGAACGAAAATCGTTCGAGTTTTGATGATCAAATCATGCTAACCAATGATGAGAACTTGTATTCATAACTGATATTGCCCGTTGTTCGTTAGCTTTTCTAGCCATACGGTCAGTAGGCCTACAAAAATCTGCCTAGAATGGCACCAAAAGTCGCGGTCACTGGTTAAATCAGCTTTAGAAATACAGGGTCCTAAACACAATGCTTAGCACAAGAAGGATGATGTTTAATCAATTTTCAGAATTTTTAAATCTTCATGACAATTTGTCAATAAAGCGAAAACAGGCACAAAAAGAGCAGCTAAATCGGACTCCTTAAAGTATGACTTAACTGCTTTATGCCACGGCTGGACAATATTTCAGCCGTGATTAAACGTCAAATAGATAGTTTTATTATACCATCTATGCCTCTAAAAATCAAGCTTATCAGCGATCGTTTTTCTCTGTCTTAGCGGATTGATTGTCTGTGCCTGTTATACTGCTCCAGGCTTTTTGATAATCACCATCTGTGCCACCAATCGCAAAGCGATAGGTCATATCACCCGCACCATTTTTTGCCCAATAACTTGTTGTCGTGTTGCCCTCTATGGTATAGCGTCGACCATTGTCCGATGCCGTCCCAGGTTTTAAACCGGTTTGCTTGTTAACCGTTGATTTAATAACACTGGGATCAAGTGAGAATCTCTGCCCACTATCAAATAGACTTGGTTCTGCTTTATGGATGACATTAACAAGATTTGCCAAATAATGAGAGTGATTATCATAACCAGTCATCTTGGCTAAGGAATCGTTGTTATCATGCCCTGCCCACGAAGACAAGGATATTCTTGGGGTCGAAACCACTAACCAAACATCCGAATAATTGTTGGTTGTTCCTGTTTTACCAAGCCAATCATTCTGCGTCAAAGAAGCATTTAACGCTTTTAAGCGATTTTTAAACTGGGTCGTTGCACCAGAATCCAGTGGCCCACGAAGTAACTCTTGTAGAATGGTCGCTGTCGCCTTAGAAAAGACCTGTTTTGGCTCCGCATGATGCTGGTAAATCACTTGACCGTCCTGAGTCGTGATCTTATCAACGATATAGCTCTGGTGGTAAGAACCGTTATTAGCAATCATTTGATAGGCATTTGCCATTTGCTTAGCAGACACGCCAATCCCACCACCAAGTGGCAAACTCTCAATGCCATACTCTTGAATAGCAATACCCATCTTAGTCATGTAGGATTCAACATCAACCCCTTTATCTCGCAATAACTTATAAGTCCAAAAGGCTGGAATATTCCAAGAAATGTTTAGAGCTTCTTGAAGGGTCACCATAGCGGTACCTTCATCATCTACGTGCATGATCTTTTGACCACTAGAATAAGTTGTCGGGTAGTTGGATAAAATACTGGCACTCCCCATAAGGCCTTGATCAATCGCTGGACCATAAGCAATTAAAGGTTTTATAGCAGATCCTGGTGACCTCAAGGTGTCAAAGGCATGGTTATTCTGATTCGTTTCATAGTCTCGACCGCCAATAAAACCAAGTACAGCACCTGTTTGATTGTCCAGCAAAACGTTCCCAACCTCTATACGACCAGTACCGTCATCTAAAAGCCCACCATACTGATGAACGGCTGCTTGCATAGCTGTATAAATCGCTTTGTTGACAGTTGTTGTGACCTGGTAGCCTCCCATTTGCAGCTCCTGTAAAGCACGCTCTTCATAAGCTAACTTTGTGGCATCATTTTTCAAATCCTGAGCCGAAACACCGTCTGTTTTCACCAAATAATCATACATGATTTGCTTTGCTTCTGCCATAACAGAGTAGTAGAGATAATCATGCTTAGAAACCACTGCCGTATCAGAGGCGATAAAATCTTGCTTCAAATCATAAGATTGATAGGACTTATATTCCGCTTCAGTCAGATAGCCCTCACGATACATATTATAAAGTACATTCCTTGCCCGCGTAAGACCAATAGCCAGATCCTCGTCAGACTTGAGGCGTCCATCCCCATTGTAGGGCGAATAAACAATAGGGCTTTGTGGCAAACCAGCAATGAAGGCTGCTTGTGGAACAGTCAATTCTGCAGCAGTTTTTCCAAAAATCCCTTGAGCGGCCTCCTCGACACCTGCAATATTTTGCCCCCTGTTATTCCTGCCAAAAGGCGAAACGTTCAAATAAGAGGTCAAAATCGCATCTTTGTCCATATCCTTTTCCAAGGAGAGCGCATAAATGATTTCTCTGGCCTTACGTTTAAATGTGGGGTCATCTCCTAAAATTTGTTGCTTCAGCAACTGTTGCGTCAAGGTTGAACCACCACTCGACTCTCCAATCCCTAAAAGAGATGACATAAGCGCCCTAAAAACAGCCTTAGGCACTACCCCGTGATGTGTTCTAAAGTTTTCATCTTCCGTTGCGATGATGGCATTTTTTAAGTTCTCAGAAATCCCCTCACTAGGTACAGGAGTGCGCAAAAGATCAGTATCAATAGCTGAAATCAAAGAGCCATCAGAGTAAGACAGCTGTGACACCAAGGTCCCAGTCTCCACCTGTTTTACAAGAGCCTCCTTATCAGGGACTTTAACACCATCAATCTGACTAGCCAAATAACCAAAGCCTAGACCAGCTCCCAGCATAGCCACTAGCAAGAGCATGACATAAATGAAATCCGATAATAACTTCACAATCCGTAAACCGATTGCAAAACCATCTGCAGCAGCTCTTCTTGAACTGATGGGTTTTCCTGATTGGTGTCTTAACCCTTTCAACGAAAGACGTTTCTCTATTTTTTGTAGCCAGACGCTCACATATTGCTTAAATTTAGACATAACATACCTCAATAGCATTATACCAAACTTCTGTATAGCTTGCATATCCCAAAAGATTTTTGATATAATGAAACCTATCACAAAAACTTTTTGGAGACCATATGACTATTTTTGAAGAATTAAAAGCAAGAGGCTTAATCTTCCAAACAACCGATGAAGAGACCCTTAAAAAAGCACTGACAGAAGGTTCGGTTTCTTTCTATACCGGTTATGATCCCACTGCGGATAGCCTGCATTTGGGTCACTTAGTGGCTATCTTGACCAGCCGCCGCCTCCAGCTAGCCGGGCATAAACCCTTTGCTTTGGTTGGAGGAGCAACAGGCCTCATTGGAGACCCATCTTTCAAAGATACAGAGCGTAGCCTTCAAACCAAAGGAACTGTTGATGGTTGGGTTGAGAAAATTCAAGGGCAGTTAGTTGGACTCCTTGATTTTGAAAATGGTGATAACAAAGCCGAAATGGTCAATAACTACGATTGGTTTGGCGCTATCAGCTTTATTGATTTCCTAAGAGACGTCGGAAAACACTTCACCGTCAACTATATGATGAGCAAAGAGTCTGTTAAAAAAAGAATTGACACTGGCATCTCATACACTGAATTTGCTTACCAAATCATGCAAGGCTATGACTTTTATGAGTTGAACCAAAAACATCAGGTTACCCTTCAAATCGGTGGATCTGACCAGTGGGGAAACATGACCGCTGGAACTGAACTGCTTCGCCGTAAAGCAAATAAAGCCGGCCATGTTATTACAGTCCCACTGATTACAGATGCTACAGGTAAAAAATTCGGAAAATCTGAAGGAAATGCTATCTGGCTTGATGCTCGTAAAACCTCTCCTTATGAGATGTACCAATTCTGGCTTAATGTTATGGATGATGACGCTGTTCGTTTCTTAAAGATTTTCACCTTCTTATCTTTAGAAGAAATTGCTACGATTGAGCAAACCTTCAACGCCGCACGCCACGAACGCTTAGCACAGAAAGTCTTGGCAAAAGAGGTTGTCACTCTAGTTCACGGTGAAAAAGCGTATGAACAAGCACTCAACATTACTGAGCAACTCTTTGCTGGTCATATCAAAAACCTATCGGCAACTGAATTAAAACAAGGACTAAGCAATGTCCCCAACTATGCCATCCAAGCCGAAGATGACTTAAACATCGTTGAAATCCTCGTCAAAGCAGGGATCTCGCCATCAAAACGCCAAGCCCGAGAAGATGTGCAAAATGGTGGTATTTATCTCAACGGCGAGCGAATCACAGATTTGGCCTATTACCTCAATGATCATGATAAAATTGACAATGAATTAACCGTTATCCGTCGTGGTAAAAAGAGATATTTTGTCCTTACCTATTAAGCAAACAAAAGTTTCTAATCCATCTAAAAGTCTCATTTCAATCCTTCATTGCCATTCTCAAACATCCCACTTACTCAACTAAAATAACGGCATTAGGATTTTTGTCCCAATGTTAGTCAGTTTATCCTGAGAAAAAAATCTTTCTCGACTAAAAAATGGAGATTCACAGTTTTGTGAGTCTCTATTTTATACTCTCTTGAAGCAACCTTGGTAAACCTTATGTTTTGATACTGTCATGCTCTATTCAATAGATTTTCGACAAAAAGTTCTTGATTATTGTGACCAAAATGGTAATGTCTCAGAAGAAGCAGAAACCTTTCAACTCTCCTGAAATACGATTTATGAATAACTAAAACTCAAAAATAAAACAAGTTAGCTTAAACACCAAGTCACAGGCGCTAAGCCAGGAAAAAGAAATGGTGTGAAAAGTACCTATTACCCCTTCCACCACTCATCTAAGTATAATCTCATAGAGAAAAAATGGGCACACATTGAAAAACACCTCAAGAAAAGTATTACCAAATGGTAATACTTTTCTTGAGGTACTTCTGTCAGTCTCTTGTTTCAGTTAAATATAACTTCCCAAAAACTACTCCCCCAATGTCCTCAAGCGTCGCAATAAAGCCGTACGTCCCTTGAACCACTGACCACTAAGCAACAACTCTACCTGATAATACTCCTCTTGAGGCAGACTA
>NZ_JBLOJV010000016.1:0-40038 GCF_047785705.1 Streptococcus pluranimalium | reverse complement strand
AAAAGTATAGTTTGTGTCATCTTCTATTTTACCCCCCCCCCCCCCCCCCCCCCTTTTTTGTCAAGTATTATGCTTGATTTGGCGGGGTTTTGGAGGCTTTTTACTGAGTATATCTGACCTTTTGGTGAGGGGAGACTAGCAAAAAATCGCCAGCGGGGCTGGCGATGGAGAGGGGGATGGTTGGCTTATCCTTTCATGTAAAAGGATGGTTGCTTGAGAGGGGGTTCTAGTTGTTGTGTGGGGGGGCTGGCCTTGCTATCCGCTAAAAAAGTAGCCAAATTTCTTTCCAGCTACTTTTTCGTCATATTTCTAACCGACTCTCTTTCTTTCAGGGTAAAGGGAACAATAATAGGATTGTCCTCTTCATATGGTTTTGACTTGATCATGCGTAATAACTGCTTGAAACTTGTTTCTCCTAGCTGGTCCAGATGAATATCAAAGGTTGTCAGATAGGGGTGAATTAAGGTTGAAAAAATGGAATTATTAAAGGTAATCAGCGATATGTGGTCAGGAACCTTTAAACCATAGTAAGACAGCAACTGCATGAGGCGAATGGTCACACGGTCAGAGATCACTACTAGCGCAGTCGGCTTCGCATCCTCGATAGCCGTCATGAGCTCATCGACAGTTTTAGGGTCAGAAGGGTCAAATAAGAGCATAGACTGATGAGGGAGCTTGTAATGGATCATGGCTTCCTTATAGCCATTGAAACGCTCTTTGGTAACCTTGGACTTTTGGTCATCCGTGACAAAGGCAATCGCGCGATGCCCCTTGTCATAGAGATAAGAAACCGCTTTTTTTCCCATGAGCTGATTGTCGTTGTTGATATAGGTGATCTGAGATTCCTTGCCTTCTGGCGCTCCTAAGACTACAAAAGGGATCTTATTGTCAAGCAAGTAATGGCGAATAGGATCTTCTTGGTCAGAGTATAGGATGATAAAACCATCTACTCGTTTTTGTTGGTGCATCAAGGAGACTTGCGCCAGTAAATCCTCTAAAGAAGTGCCTGTTGCGATGGAGATGGTAAAATCATTGAGCTTGGCTTGATGGGTAATGGTTGACAAAATCCGCATGAAAAAGGGTTCGCTTAAGCGATCCGATGTTGCCAAAGGTGGAAAGACCAAACCGACAGCATGACTCAAACCACTGGCCAACATTTGGGCAGCGACATTAGGCACATAGCCCAAGTCAGTCATGGCTTTGCGTACCTTGTCCTTGGTTTTTTGCGAAATTGAGCGATTGTCTTTTAAGACACGACTGACGGTTGATGGGTTTACACCTGCTCTTTCAGCGACATCTTTGATCGTAACCATGACCTATCTCCTTAAATCATTTTCTATTATAGTTTACAATACTTCTAACACCTTTTCAATATTTTAGAAAGCAAAATAGCGCAATCATACTCTTTATCATGCTTTAAATCTCCTGGTTTAAAAGCATCGTTGAAAAAAATTGACTTTTTTGACAAAAAAGACTTGACATTTTTTGCAAGCGATTGCATAATAGAGATGTAATTAATTTCTTTAGGAGGAAATCGCTATGAAATCATGGCAAAAAAAACTTATTTACGGTGCTGGGGTCACTCTTTTTTCAAGTGTCTTAGTCGCATGTGGCAATTCAGCCAACAAATCAGCTTCTGATGATGCTGCCAAAACAGCCTCTGGGGCTAAACAACTCAAACTATGGGTGCCTACAGATTCTAAAGACTCTTATAAAGAAGTCGTCGAAGCATTTGAAAAAGAATCTGGCTTTAAAGTTGAGGTAGTCGAGTCAGAAGACCCTAAAGCTCAAGAAAACATCAAAAAAGACCCTCAAGCAGCGGCGGATGTCTTCTCACTACCACATGACCAACTAGGTCAGTTAGTAGAGTCTGGTGCTATCCAAGAAATCCCAGAAAACTATGCTAATGAGGTTTCTGAGCAAGCTACAGACCAAGCCATTGCCGGTGCACAGTATAAGGGTAAAACCTATGCTTTCCCATTTGGTATTGAATCTCAAGTACTTTACTACAACAAAGAAAAACTGTCAGAAGACCAAGTGAAGTCTTACGAAAGCATCACTGACAATGCTACTTTCGGTGCTAACTTCAAGGAAGTTAACGCTTACCACATTGCACCACTCTTTATGTCAGTTGGTAACACTCTTTTTGGAGACAACGGTGAAGACGCTAGTGGTACAAACTGGGGTAACGATGCTGGTGTCAGCGTTCTAAAATGGATCGCTAGCCAAAAAGACAACAAAGGTTTTGTCAATGTTGATGCCAACAATACCATGTCTAAGTTTGGTGATGGCTCTGTTGCTGCCTTCCAATCAGGTCCTTGGGACTATGAAACAGCTAAAAAATCAGTTGGTGAGGATAAATTAGGCATTGCTCCTTACCCTACAGTTAAGATTGGCGATACTGACGTTCAACAAAAAGCCTTTCTTGGTGTTAAACTTTACGCGGTTAACCAAGCACCAGCAGGTGGAGATGCCGAACGTATCGCAGCTAGCTACAAATTGGCTTCATACCTAACCAATGAAGATAGCCAAGAAAATCAATTTAAAAAACGCTCTATTGTTCCTTCAAACAAAGAGGTTCAGTCTTCTGACGAGGTTCAAAATAATCAACTTGCTAAAACAGTCATTACTATGGGATCTTCAGACAAATACACTGTCGTAATGCCTAAGATTAGCCAAATGACAGCATTCTGGACTGAAACTGCTGCTGTACTTAGTGACACTTACAATGGTAAAATCAAAGAATCTGATTACCTGAACAAACTAAAACAACTTGACAAAGACTTAGCTGATGCTAAATAATCTAAATTAAGTTCGTGCAGTCAACCTAGGAGGTGGAGATTGACTCCAACATACGTGTTGTGAGAATACTCCACCTTTTATGTTTATCAAAATACCTCACCCTTATCTCACTGTTTTATCCAAAAGGGTATCAGACAGACGTCAGAGATAAACCATTTACTTGAAAAGAGGTATTCAACCCTATACTAAGGAGACCATTTATGACTAAGTCCCTCTTTTATGAAGATGTCAGTGTTTCTGAGGCGCTTTCCAAAGGTGGATGGGATATTAAACTATCAGCCATTGTGATGGGCTTTGCTAACCTGGCCAACAAACAAATCATCAAAGGCCTTTTGTTCTTGGGCAGTCAAATCGTTTTTCTCATTGCCTTTTTTTCTCAAGTCATTCCAGCCTTAACTGGCCTTGTAACCCTTGGAACGCAAGAGCAAGGCATGACCACCAAAACAGTCAATGGCATTAAGTTAGCTGTTGCTGTTGAGGGTGATAATTCTATGCTGATGCTTATCTTTGGATTAGCGTCTATCATCTTCTGTTTGGTTTTTGCTTATATTTATTGGTGTAACTTAAAGAGTGCGCGCCATCTTTACGTGATTAAACGTGATCATGGTAAGATTCCAAGCTTCAAAGAAGATGTTGCCACCCTATCAAACGGTCGTTTCCACATGACCTTGATGGCTATTCCGATGATTGGTGTCTTGCTCTTTACCATCTTGCCTTTGCTTTATATGATCAGTTTAGCCTTCACCAACTATGATCACCATCATTTGCCACCTAAATCACTGTTTGATTGGGTTGGTTTGACCAATTTTGGTAATATCTTAACTGGCCGCATGGCGGGTACTTTCTTCCCAGTCTTGTCATGGACATTGATTTGGGCGGTTTTTGCGACAGTCACTAACTTTTTCTTTGGGATTCTTCTTGCCCTCTTGATTAATACCAAAGGACTAAAGTTTAAAAAAATGTGGCGTACCATTTTTGTCATTACCATGGCAGTCCCTCAATTCATCTCACTGCTGATTATGCGAAATTTACTAAACGATGAAGGCCCTCTCAATGTCCTTTTGCAACATCTGGGCTTAATAAAAAGCGGACTTCCCTTTCTCTCTGATCCCTTGTGGGCTAAATTCTCAATCATCTTTGTCAATATGTGGGTCGGTATCCCAGTAACCATGTTGGTCGCAACTGGTATCATCATGAACCTGCCACAAGAACAAATCGAGGCTGCTGAGATTGATGGGGCAAGTAAGTTCCAAATCTTTAAATCCATTACTTTCCCACAAATCCTCTTGATCATGACACCAACCTTGATCCAGCAGTTTATTGGTAACATCAATAACTTTAATGTGATTTTCCTATTGACTGGTGGTGGACCTGTTAACTCGCAATTCTACCAAGCAGGATCAACCGATCTCTTGGTGACCTGGCTCTATAAATTAACCGTCACTGCTGCTGACTACAATCTAGCTTCCGTTATCGGTATCTTAATCTTTGTCCTCTCAGCAGGCTTTAGCCTCTTGGCTTATACACGAACCTCATCATACAAGGAAGGAGTTGCTAAATAATGAAATCAAAACGTCACATGCAATTAGGGTTTGTCTATACCTTGCTTATCGTGCTCTCACTCATCTGGCTCTTTCCGATCGCTTGGGTAATCCTAACCAGTTTGCGTGGTGAGGGAACAGCCTATGTCAATTACTTCATCCCCAAAACATGGACCTTGGATAATTACATCAACCTCTTTACCAATGATTCCTTTCCATTTGGTCGCTGGTTTATCAATACCTTATTCGTGGCTGTTGCTACTTGTGTCATTTCAACCTTTATCACGGTTGCTATGGCCTACTCACTCAGTCGGATTAAGTTCAAATTCCGTAATGGCTTCTTGAAATTAGCACTGATTCTTAACATGTTCCCTGGTTTCATGAGCATGATTGCTGTTTACTACATTTTAAAAGCTCTCAATTTGACACAGTCCTTAATCGCCTTAGTTTTGGTGTATTCATCAGGAGCTGCACTTGGCTTTTACATCGCTAAAGGTTTCTTTGATATCATTCCCTACTCATTGGATGAGTCAGCAATGATTGATGGAGCAACACGTAAGGATATTTTCTTTAAAATAACCTTGCCTTTATCAAAACCGATCATTGTCTACACTGCCTTAATGGCCTTTATTGGACCATGGATGGACTTTATCTTCGCACAAGTCATCCTTGGAGACGCGACAAACAAATACACGGTTGCTATCGGACTCTTTTCTATGTTGCAGCCTGATACCATTAACAACTGGTTTATGTCCTTTACCGCAGGATCTGTTCTCATCGCCCTTCCCATCACCCTTCTCTTCATCTTTATGCAAAAATACTATGTTGAAGGCATTACTGGTGGATCGGTTAAATAAACATCACTATAATATTCAAAAAATCCAGTCGCTTGATGAAAGGACTGGGTTTTTGATGTATCCGAAAAATAACTATTTTTAAGCATTTACTCAAAAAGACTGCCGAGCAGTCTTTCAAATCTTATTTTTTAAAGATGCCAAATGGTTTTCCCATTGGAAGGAAGGTATAGCCAAAATGCCCATTGAGGATATTGCCTGCAAAGCCATAAAAAGAGACTAGAGCGATGGCTAACTCTGAGTAAGCTGCTAAAAGGTGCATACTGTGTACTGCTACCCCCAAGGTTGATAGGGTTAAGCCAACAAAAAGCAAATCAATCAACACAAAGATGATAAAAAGCACTTTGTTGGTTTCAGTAGAGGCTACGGTCATGACTAGCGTAAAAATCAAGTAGCCCAAAAAGGCAAATCCAAGTTGTTTAACATCAGCTGCTTCAGCCATTTTTTGACCAAAAACACCATTTTGAATCAACCAAGTCAAGGCAACGCCAAACCAAAACAAGGCATAACTACCAAAAGCTGTTGTGCCAAAAAGATTCTGGCGTTTTGAATCATGAATACAGGCAAATAACTGTGCAAAAGCACCAAGGAAAATAGCCCAAGGAATGACCAACGATGTACCAGATGTCAAACCAAGCTTTTGAGAAGACGCCACAAGGGTAACGATTGCTAAACCAAACAAGCCCAAAGCTGACGGATCGGCATTAGCGATTTTAATTGTTTTTTGTTCAGACATGTGAACTCCTAAAAAATTTTTTCTATCTTAAAACCATGGAAAAAGAGCTAGATAAGCTAACCCCTTTTCTCTGATTTGAGACAGTATCAGTATATCAAAAATAGCGACTAACAACAAAACATTTAACCACTGAATGCTTTATTTACGCCATAGCTTTTAATTCTAAGACGAGGTCTCGTATTTGCGCAGCTAATTCAAAGTCTAGTAATTCCGCTGCTTCTTGCATTTGGTTTTGTAGTTTCTTAATAGCTTCTTGACGTTCTGACTTGTTCATAGCTGTGTAATCAACTGTTTCTTCAGCCACTTCTGTATCAGAAGCCTTAGAAATTCCAATCAAGTCACGAATGTCTTTCTTGATTGTTTGTGGTACGATGCCGTGCTTATCATTGTAAGCGATCTGGATCTGACGACGACGAGCCGTTTCATCCATGGCGCGCTGCATGGAGTCAGTGATTTTATCGGCATACATGATGACGTGTCCTTCTGAGTTACGAGCTGCACGGCCGATGGTTTGGATAAGGCCACGCTCGTTTCGAAGAAATCCTTCCTTATCAGCATCCAAAATCGCTACCAGGCTAACTTCTGGCACGTCAATCCCTTCACGAAGCAGGTTGATTCCGATGAGAACATCAAATAGACCTAGACGCAGGTCACGGATAATCTCGGTTCGCTCCAAGGTCTTGATATCTGAGTGCATGTACTTGACTTTGACACCCATTTCTTTGAGATAATCTGTCAGATCTTCTGCCATCTTCTTAGTCAAGGTTGTCACGAAAGTTCGCTCTCCTTTTTCAGAGCGAATGGTGATTTCCTCCAAGAGATCATCCATTTGTCCCATGGTTGGGCGGACATCAATTTCTGGATCTAAAAGACCTGTTGGTCGAATGATCTGCTCGATCACTGTGTCTGTTTGTTCTTGTTCATAATCACCTGGCGTCGCTGATACGTAGACAATCTGATGAATATGGCTTTCAAACTCCTCACGACGAAGGGGACGATTATCCAGTGCTGATGGCAGTCGAAAGCCGTAATCAACCAGCATTTGTTTACGGGAACGGTCACCATTATACATGCCCTTGATCTGTCCCATGGTCATGTGACTCTCGTCAATCATGATTAAAAAATCTTTGGGAAAGAAATCCAGTAAGGTATAGGGTGGCTCTCCTTCACTTCGACCATCCATGTGACGGGAATAATTTTCAACACCGTTGGTGTAGCCCATTTCCCTAAGCATTTCGATGTCATACTCTGTTCTTTGTTTAAGACGTTGGGCTTCTAAGAGTTTCCCTTCTGCTTCAAAGATCTGGAGCTGCTGCTCAAGTTCGGCTTGAATCTTGGCAATGGACTGCTCCATATGCTCTTCATTGGTCACAAAGTGAGTCGCAGGAAAGAGCACCAAGTGCTCGACATCACCAAGACTTTTTCCCGTCAGACTCTCTATTTCACGGATACGATCAATCTCATCTCCAAAAAATTCGATCCGAAAGGCATGCTGGTCTCTGGAGGCTGGGAAAATTTCCACCACATCACCGCGAACACGAAAACGCCCTCGCTGAAAGTCAATGTCATTGCGCTCAAACTGAATATCAACTAATTGATTGAGCAGTTGATCTCGTGACATCTCCTGACCTGGTCTTAGCGATACGGCTGAATCAGCATATTCTTTAGGAGAACCCAAACCATAGATGCAAGAAACGGAGGCGACAACGATAACATCGTTTCGCTCTAAAAGCGCTGATGTGGCTGAGTGCCTTAATTTATCAATCTCATCATTAACCGACGAATCCTTCTCGATATAAGTGTCAGATGAGGGCACATAGGCTTCTGGCTGGTAGTAGTCATAGTATGATACAAAATATTCCACGGCATTATCTGGAAAAAATTCTTTAAACTCACCATATAGCTGACCGGCTAGTGTCTTGTTATGGGCGATGACCAAGGTAGGTTTATTAACACGACTAATCACCTGACTCATGGTATAGGTCTTACCTGTCCCTGTTGCTCCGAGTAAAATCTGCGATTTTTCGCCACCCTCTATATTGTCAACTAAGGCTTCAATCGCTTGGGGTTGATCACCAGAAGGGGAATATTTAGATACTAATTTAAAGGTATTATGCTCTTGTCTATCTATCATGTTTCTATTTTAGCACAGCATTTTGGGTTTTGCTCAGTAAAATGTTTCAACAAAAAGAGGTTGTCAGTATTATTGTCATCATCAAAATCATTGGAAATCAAAAAGGCTAGAACGCTTGTTCCAACCTCTCAAAGTTTTAGTTGTGTTTATCTGCTTTTTGTTTTTTCATGAGGTAAAGAATGACGATGATAAAAGCAATCTCAACCAAGCAGGTAATCAGACTTCCTTCGATCCCAAAATGCCCTCCTGATAGCCAGGTTGGTGCTTGAGGATTACTAGCAAAGCGAAAGAGAGAGGCACTGGCATCACTCCCTGATACTTCAATACCGTAAATATTCCCTTGAACAAAATTCCAAGAAGCATGTAGTCCCATAACACTCCAAATATTATCACGATATAGCATGAATAAGGCTAAGCCAATACCAGATAAGAGTAAGTCTAGGAAGGCAAAAATGGTGATGTGATCATTTCCCATGTGCATCAAGCCAAAGAGGAAACTAGAGATACCGATGGCTATAGCAATGCCTAAGCGACTGTTGATTAGAGGGAGTAACCAAGCTCTGGTTAGTAATTCTTCTGTACCTCCTTGAATCATCCAGAAAGGAATAATAGAAAGGACAAACAAGAGTGAGGTACTTGAAAAGTCGACTCCCTTAAATTGACTGCCGCCTAGTAGAAAGACAACTAAGAGAGATAGGCTGAACTGCAGTGCACCAACTCCAAACCCTAGAAGTAACTCTCGAAAACGATTGTCTTTATAAAAACCAAGAGTGATCAAGGGACGTTTTTCAACCCATTTTACCCAAGCAAAAAGCAGACCTGCAGTAAAAGCAAAAGCTAATAATTCGACATGTAAGGAGTTAGCAATCGTATCAAGGAGTGGCGATTGGCCTATGGTTAAAATCCCAAGGACAAGGAACAATAGCCTCGCAAGCTCAAAGAGAAACCCTCCTGCTATAAAGAAGCACTCCACCAAACCACAGCCAAGAAGCACCAAGGCCCAAGTCGGCCATTTGCGATAGCGCTCGAAATGATGGGTTAAGATATGTTTAAAGTTCATTTTAAAGTGATAACCTCGCTTTTTTTAGTTTAGGAAATGATTATAGTATCATTTCCTTTTAATGTCATTTTTAAAGTGCTTTTCTAAGTTAAGTTGCAATTTTTAATAATTAGTCAACAAAACACTCAATAATATGTTAGATTTTATAACATGATTTTCAAAAAAAAGATTGCCCTAGATCAAAAGTTTTGCTATAATAAGCTATATTTTTGATAAAAGGAGATCAACATGAAAACAACATTACGATTATTGTTGCTAATGTTTGTTTCTGTTTTCTTTGTTTTCGGTAGTGATGTCAGTGGTGATACAATTAACATTGTATCTGATACTGCTTACGCACCTTTTGAATTCAAAGATTCAGACCAAACTTATAAAGGTATTGACGTTGATATTATCAATGAAGTTGCCAAACGCAAGAACTGGGATATGAACATGACCTTCCCTGGATTTGATGCCGCCTTAAATGCCGTGCAAGCTGGACAAGCTGATGCCTTGATGGCTGGTACCTCTGTTACGGAAGCACGTCAAAAGGTCTTTACTTTTTCGGATACTTATTACGACACTGCGATTGTGCTTTACACCAAAAAAGACCATGATGTGTCAAACTATCGTCAGTTAAAAGGAAAAACCGTTGGGGCTAAAAACGGAACAGCCTCCCAAACTTTCCTAGAAAAGAACCAGAAAAAATACGGTTATAAGGTCAAAGTCTTTGATACCGGAGACTTAATGAACAATAGCTTGGACTCTGGTTCTATTGATGCCGCGATGGATGATGAACCTGTTGTTCAATTTGCCATCAAACAAGGCAAACACTATGCCATCAACATGGACGGTGAAAAAATCGGAAGTTTTGCCTTTGCTGTCAAAAAAGGGAGCAAAAATGAGTATCTGATCAAGGATTTCAATGACGCCTTTGCTGACATGAAAAAAGATGGCACTTATGATAAAATCATGACAAAATGGCTGGGTGATGACGCATCAACTACTAAGCTAAGCGCAACTGGTCATGCCAAAGCCAAGGCAACCGCTCAAAAAGAGCTCTATGTGATTGCTTCAGACACTTCCTTTGCTCCCTTTGAGTACCAAGATGATTCTGGTCATTATGTTGGGTTTGATATGGAGTTGATCAAAGCCATTGCTAAGCAGCAAGGGTTTAACATTACCATCAATAATATTGGTTTTGACGCAGCCTTAAACGCTGTTCAATCCAGTCAAGCTGACGGAACGATTGCTGGTATGACTATTACTGAGGCACGAAAAGGCATCTTTGACTTTTCTGACCCTTACTACACAACCAATATCATTCTTGCTGTCAAAAAAGGCACTAAGCTAGCTGCTTATAGTGACTTAAAAGGAAAAACTGTTGGGGCTAAAACAGGAACCTCTTCTTATGATTTCCTTGATAGCCAAAAAGATAACTATGGCTTTACCCTCAAAGCCTTTGATGAAGCATCGACCATGTATGACAGTTTAAACTCTGGATCAATCGATGCACTGATGGATGATGAGCCTGTCCTGGCTTATGCTATCCAACAAGGAAGACAGTTTGAAACACCAATCCCAGGAGAACCTTCTGGTCAAGTTGGGTTTGCGGTAAAAAAAGGCAGCAATCCTGAACTGATCGAGATGTTCAATAATGGCTTGGCTGCTCTAAAAGCAGATGGTAGTTATAACAAGTTGGTGCAAAAATACTTGGCAACCTCTGCATCTGCTGAAAACAAGGGCGAAAAAACCATTGATGAAACCACTATCGCGGGCCTTCTTAGTAACAACTACAAGCAATTAATTTCTGGACTTGGCACTACCCTTGGGCTAACACTGATTTCGTTTGCGATTGCGATTGTGATCGGTATTATCTTTGGTCTCATGGCAGTTGCGCCAAGCAAGACACTTCGTATGGTATCATCTGTTTTTGTGGATGTTGTGCGTGGTATTCCTTTGATGATTGTCGCTGCTTTTATCTTCTGGGGAATTCCAAACTTTATTGAGAGCCTCACTGGCAAACAATCCCCTATCAATGACTTTGTCGCTGCTACTATCGCTCTGTCCTTAAATGGCGGTGCTTATATTGCAGAGATTGTGCGTGGTGGTATTGAGGGTGTCCCTAGTGGACAGATGCAAGCCAGTCGAAGTCTCGGTGTTCCTTATCAAACAACCATGCGTAAGATCGTCTTACCTCAGGCAGTCAAACTCATGCTCCCTAACTTTGTCAACCAATTTGTGATTTCATTAAAAGATACCACTATCGTATCAGCCATCGGTTTGGTAGAATTATTCCAAACAGGGAAAATCATCATCGCTCGTAACTACCAATCTTTCCGTATGTATGCGATCCTTGCTATCATCTACCTCCTTATCATCACCTTATTGACCAAGTTAGCAAAACGTTTAGAAAAGAGGCTTAAATAATGGCAGAATTAAAAATTGATATCCAAGATTTGCACAAATCCTACGGTGACAACCAAGTCCTAAAAGGCATCACTGCTCAATTTTACGAAGGGGACGTGGTTTGTATCATTGGACCTTCTGGTTCTGGAAAATCAACCTTCCTTCGCACACTCAATCTGTTAGAAAGCATTACCAGTGGTAAGGTTGTCGTTGATGGTTTTGAATTGTCAGATCCAAAGACTAATATTGATAAAGCACGTGAAAATATTGGGATGGTATTCCAGCATTTCAATCTTTTTCCGCACATGACCGTTCTTGATAATGTCATGTTTGCCCCCGTTGAACTTGGCAAATTAAGTAAAGCTGAGGCTGAAAAACAAGGGATGGAACTCCTTGAAAAAGTCGGATTGGCTGAAAAACGTGATGCACTGCCTGGTAGCTTATCTGGTGGGCAAAAACAGCGTGTCGCCATTGCTCGTTCCTTGGCTATGAATCCTGACATTATGCTCTTTGATGAGCCAACATCTGCTCTTGACCCTGAAATGGTCGGCGATGTCCTCAATGTTATGAAAGACCTAGCTGAGCAAGGCATGACCATGTTGATTGTTACCCATGAGATGGGCTTTGCTCGTCAAGTCGCCAACCGTGTTATCTTTACCGACGGTGGCGAATTTATCGAAGATGGAACACCAGAGCAAATCTTTGATAACCCACAACACCCACGACTTAAAGACTTCCTTGATAAGGTACTTAGTCATTAATTTTCAATAATAATCAAAAATCATTCAGGTCTATGACTTGAATGATTTTTTGATGATCTTTAAAAATAGTTCTGTTTCTTCCCTGCTTTTGAATTGGTACCATGTCTTTTTCGGATAAAGCTTCATAAAGTTTAGGAGTTTAGGACGGCTAGTCTGGGAAAAGCCTTTTATAAAACCCAAAAATTCTTACCTAAATCCAAGGTTTCAATGATAATAATGTGTTCCATAAATCCATTAAGTCTATCGGTTCAAAATTGACCGCGATTTCAAATTGTGTTATGATTGATTTAATATTATTTGGAGGTAAGGAGCACATGATTCACTAAAAGACAAAATAGGATACCTTTATCAAGTTTTGTTTTTTAGTATGCTCTTTTATTCCTGTCTGTTATATTTGCAGGTCTCTTTGCATACCCAAACTCTCTACTTGATAAAGTAGGGAGTTTTTAATATGTTCAAGGAGGTATTTATGTTACACATTCAAGATTTAACACTGACTCACCAAAAAGATCTACAAGATTTGACTAAAAATCTAAGTTTAGTTGTCAATAAGGGTGATAAATTAGCCATTATCGGCGAGGAAGGGACGGGAAAATCAAGCCTCATCAAAGCCATTGTTGATTTTGATATGATTTCAGATTACTTAGACATTAAAGGAAAGGTTATCAATCACTTTCATCATACGGCTTATTTGCCACAAAGCCTTTCAGTCATTCAACTGGAACAGTTGGTGACGGATTTTATCTATCAAGACATTGACTATCGTCTTTTCGATTTTTCTTTATTTTACAAATTAGCTAACCATTTCCATATCAATATCGAAAGGTTCGAAACCAACCATCAAACCATGAATAGTTTATCTGGTGGTGAAAAAATAAAAATACAACTGCTAAAACTCTTGGCTCAAGATCCAGATTTATTGATTTTAGATGAACCATCCAGTGATTTAGACTTGGATAGTTTGAGTTGGTTAGAAGCCTTTATTGCTCAATCTGATAAAACCATTATTTTTATTTCACATGACGAAACCTTTCTTGAAAACACCGCTACTGCCATTCTCCATCTGGAATTGTTGAAGAAACGCACGACACCACGTGCCAGCTATTTTCATGGCAGCTATCAGGATTATAAGCAAAATCGTGGAGAGACTTATGACCGCCAGCTACAACGCGCCAAGAAGGAACGCGAGGAACACCAAAACCGTATGGCTCGAAGCCATCGCATCCACCAAAGCGTTGAACATCAACTTCGACATACTAACAATGATGTTGCTGGACGGCTACTCGCCAAAAAACTTAAAAATATCCTTTCCCAAGAAAAACGCTATGAAAAAGAAGCCGAAAACTTTACAGAAATCCCACAAGACATGGATGCAATCAACCTTTTCTTTTCAGAAATCACACCGCTTCCTCCAAATAAAGTTTTACTCCACTGGGAACAAAAACAACTAGAAACTGGACAAACAGTTGATCTACTGATACGTGGGCAAGATAAGCTAGCCATTACAGGAAAAAATGGTATCGGAAAAACACGATTACTCAAACAAATTTTAGCAGAAACCAGACAAAGAAAAGATTTATCTGTTGGCTATATGCCACAACATTATGAGGAACTAATGCCTGTAAATCTTTCGTCACTTGAATTTTTAATAGAGGTTAGTGAAGCTGAAACAGTAAAAACACTTCTAGCAAGTCTACGGTTTACCTCCGATGAAATGCTTCATTCGCTAGCAGCATTATCAGGTGGCCAAAAAGCTAAAGTCTTCCTAGCCAAAATGGTACTAGCAGGTAACAACATCCTTATCTTAGATGAACCAACACGACACTTCTCTCCAACTAGCCAACCTATTATCCGAGAACTGTTTAAAAACTATCCAGGAGCCATTATCAGTGTCTCTCATGACAGATACTATATTAAAGAAAGTGTCAAAATAGCTTATCAATTAAATCCTCAAAACTTCCAGAGATTAAAGTAATCCCTTCCCACTAATACATACTTTTCTGATAAAATAGAATAATCACATCAACAGAAAGTGTCCTATGATTCAAAAACTCCTTACTATCTTACATGACATCTACAAACATTTTATCATTTATAGCCTAAGAACTGCTTTTTTACAAGTGGTCATCACTATTGGAGGATCTTATCTGTTATCTTGGCTCTTTCGGGGGATTCTGGTCTCATCTGGCTACCCTGGTTTGTCTTTAGATAATGTGGTCAGCTTTTTCTTGAATCCTCTGACCTTTAGCCTCTTGATGCTTTACCTTTTTGTCCTAGCATTCTTGATTTTTTTAGAATTTTCTTTCTTGGTCGAAATGCTACGCTATAAGGAAACGCCTTTAGAACTAGAATTTAAACGCTTTAAGGCTGATTTCAAAAACTTTCTCTTTAGTATCCGAGGTCGTCATTTTTTCTCTTTTTTGGCCTATCTGATACTCACCATTCCTGTGCTTCGTTTTTTCTTTTCATCAGCCCTGCTTGAGCGGTTATACATCCCCTCTTTTATCACTGGGGAGCTTGAAAAGTCCAATATGGGACATCTGGGATTGGTTATTGGCTTTGCCATCGTTTTTTACCTCAACTTACGTCTGATTTATACCCTGCCATTGACCATTATTGAGCAGAAAACGCACTTTACAGAGCATTTAAAAACCAGCTGGCGTATGACCGCTGGTCGCTCTTTGTTGACCTTGCTAGGCTTAGAGATGATCTCAGCTACCATTACCTTGGTATCTTTTAGCCTGTCAGGCCTTATTTTGGCGATCTTATCGTTTGTTTTTTCAAGTCCTAATGACAAGCAGTGGTTGGTTCAAATCATCTTATTAAGCCTGGTCTGGATCATTATTTTTGCGGCAAGCTTGCTTATCAAATTAGCCTCTATTTCCTATCTTGTCCTCAATATTGAGACAGAGACTCAGATTGTCCAAGTCAATCCAAGCTCAAAAAGAAAAAAGAGCCGCTGGTTACGCCTTGTAATCTTAAACAGTGCTATTGCTATCGGAGCTTTTCTTTACCATGCCAATCTCCTAAGCAATGGCAAGCCTGATCAAATTGCGATCATTGCCCATCGAGGATTTGTTAATAAAGCTGTTGAAAATTCTATTGAGGGGTTACAGGCTTCCAAAAAAGCCAAGGCTAATATGGTTGAAGTGGATGTCCTAATGACCAAAGACAAGCAGTTTGTTGTGGTTCATGATGATCATCTCAAACGCTTGAGTAAGCGTGCCATCACCGTCAGTCAGTCCAAGGCGAGTGATATTATTGGTCTAACACTTCATCAGCATGGTCACACCAGTCAGCTCGTCTCTTTCAAAACCTTTCTAGCCGAAGCAAATCGGCTCAAGATGCCCTTACTTATTGATCTAAAAACAAGTAAGGGACAAGAGGATTATGCTCCCTTATTTCTAAAAGAACTGGATAGCCTTTCCCTTAGTCAAGGCAGTCAAATCATGTCTCTTGATTTAGATCTCATTGAAAGCATTGAGAAAAAGCGGCCGGATCTAACAACTGGTCATGTCATCACCTTTCAATTTGGCGATTTTGCTTCAAATCATGTTGATTTTTATGCCATTGAAGAATTTTCATACACCAATCATATCGCAAAACTTGCTCATGATCGGCAAAAAAAACTGTATATCTGGACCATCAATGATCAAGATAAATTAAAAACCTATCTGCAATCAGCCGTTGATGGCATTATCACTGATTACCCAACTAAAGCACGGCTTAAACAAAATGATCTGGTCACTAATCAAGACTTTTTCTCTCTACTCACAAGACTACTTGATTTAGATTAATGATAGGCTTTAACAATTTAAACCTTAAAAAAGCATGACAGGCTCTATAGGCAACCAGTCATGCTTTTTCTTATGGATTTGCTTGTTCCTGTGCTTGTCGCTCCCGCTCCAGACGTAAGTGTCGGTTAGGGTTGAGGGTGTTAAACAACTCCTCCAACTTCTCTGCTGTCCAGATATCGGCTGCCGAAACAAACTTACCGTCCTTATCTTTAAAAGATATGGGCTTGTCTCCCATGGTCAATTCCTTTCTGTCTTATGCGTTTACTCAATTTGGGGTAGCATACGAGTTGAAACTTGCCTTCGTTAATCAAGTTAAACACGATCTAGGTTCTGTTCAAAAAAGATAGATTTTTTTCAGTAAAAGTTTAACGGCCTTTGTATCCTAATCTACAAACTCAAATTCAAAGTTACCAATGCGAACACTATCGCCATCTTTGGCACCACGTTGGCGCAGGGCCTCATCAACTCCCATACCACGCAATTGACGGGCAAATTTCATGAGGGATTCATCACGTTCAAGGTTAGTCATGACAAAGAGTTTCTCTAACTTCTCACCTGAAAGAACCCAAGTCGCATCATCATCACGTGAAATCTCAAATGGACGCTCATCTGGATTGAAGCCGTAGTAGATCTCATCTTCTTGCATGTCAGACTCGTCATAGAGTAAGAACTCATCTGTCTTATCCAAGAGTTCAGACGTGGCTTCAAGCAGACTTTCCAAGCCTTGGTGGGCAATCCCTGAGACTGGAAAAATCATTGGCAATTCTTCAAATTCATCGTATGCTTTTGCTAACTGTTCTTTGAAAGCCTTTAGATTTTCCTCTGCTTCTGGCATGTCCATTTTGTTAGCCACAATAATCTGAGGACGCTCCATCAAACGCAGGTTATAAGACTCAAGCTCATTATTGATAGTTTGATAATCCTCAAACGGATCACGACCCTCGCTAGCTGACATGTCAATCACATGCAAAATAACACGGGTACGCTCAATATGGCGTAAAAATTGTGTTCCAAGACCGACGCCTTGATGGGCTCCTTCGATCAATCCTGGAAGGTCAGCCATGACAAAGTTATCACCTGACTTGGTGCGTACCATTCCGATATTTGGAACAATAGTTGTAAAATGATAAGCGCCAATCTTAGGCTTGGCAGCTGAGACTACGCTTAGCAGTGTGGATTTACCAACAGATGGAAAACCAACCAGCCCTACATCAGCTAGGATTTTTAGTTCCAACTCCAGTTGACGCTCCTCACCGGGTTCACCATTTTCAGCGATCTCTGGTGCAGGATTTCGAGGAGTCGCAAATCGTATATTACCACGACCACCACGACCACCACGAGCGACAACAAAGGTTTGCCCATTTTCGATTAAATCGGTTAAGACTTTTCCAGTTTCAGCATCACGAACCGTCGTTCCTTGGGGAACTTTGACATAGAGGTCTTGTGCCCCTTTGCCATGCATTCCTTTGGTCATGCCTTTTTCACCAGCTTTAGCATTAAACTTTCGGTTGTACCGAAAATCCATAAGGGTGCGAAGTCCTTCATCTACCACGAAAATGACGTTGCCACCACGACCGCCATCACCACCCCAAGGACCACCATCTGGGACATACTTCTCACGGCGAAAGGCAACCATACCATCGCCACCACGACCAGCCTTGACCGAAATTTTGGCCGTATCTAAAAACATACTCATCTTCTTCCTCTTTTCTTATCAGAAAAAACGCTTTTCAGCGTTTTTTTACCAACCCAACGAACTCAATGCTGATACGACAAGACCAGCTACTGTTATGATAACCATCAAAAAGACGACGACAATCGTCACTTTTTGAAATAGTGTTTTTTTACGTGGACCATTATCACCAAATGCCAATGTTACTACCTCTTCTAGTCATTTTTCATCTAAGATAATACCATGAATTCTAAAAGATAGCAACTATTACAAGCCATAAGTAGCATGAGCAATCAAGAATCAGATGCCTTTACAGAAGATTTATGGTAGAATAAGATTACTATTGTAAAAAAGGAGATATTTATGGTTTTACCTAATTTTCAAGCTAATTTAGCCAAATACGCTGAACTACTTATTGCCAAAGGGGTTAATGTCCAAAAAGGTCACACCCTAGCTATCTCAGTTGATGTTGAGCAGGTAGCCTTCGCCCGATTGTTAACCAAATTTGCTTATCAGTATGGTGCCGCTGAGGTTCTCGTTGATTATGTTGATGATAAAATCGCTCGTGATCGCTTCTTACACGCCGAGGAAGAGCGTGTTACCTCTGTCGCTGATTATGTCGTTGCCAAGTCAAACTATCTTTTAGGTAAAAAAGCTAGCCGCCTAGCCATTCGCTCATCAGATCCAAATGTCTTTGCCTCAGTTGACCCGGAACGCCTATCAAAAGCCACACAAGCTCAAGCTATTGCTCTTTCAGCACAACGTGAAGCCACACAAGCCAATAAGGTGAGTTGGAATTTGGCTGCTGCTGCAGGAAAAGAATGGGCTGCCCTTGTTTTCCCGGATTTAGCCAGTGAGGAAGAACAGGTTGATGCCTTGTGGGATACCATTTTTAAACTCAATCGTGTCTATGAAGATGATCCAATCAAGGCCTGGGATGAGCATCAAGCAAATCTCGTCTCTAAGGCAGATCTTTTAAATCACTATCAATTTGATGCACTGCACTACACAGCACCGGGTACAGACTTGACTGTCGGAATGCCTAAAAATCACCTCTGGGAAGCAGCTGGCAGCATCAATGCCCAAGGCGAAGCCTTTATTGCCAACATGCCAACAGAAGAAGTCTTCACCGCTCCAGACTACCGTCGTGCAGATGGTTATGTCTCATCTACCAAGCCATTAAGCTATGCTGGTGTCATTATTGAAGACATGACCTTTACCTTTGAAAAGGGCCGTATTGTCAATGTCACAGCCAAAAAAGGCGAAGAAACAATCAAACGCTTGGTCGAAGAAAGCGACGGTGCTAGATCTCTTGGTGAAGTAGCCCTTGTTCCTCATAAAACACCAATCTCATTATCAGGATTAACCTTCTTTAATACTCTCTTTGATGAAAATGCGTCAAATCACTTGGCCATCGGTCAAGCCTATGCTTTTAGTATCCAAGGTGGAACTGAAATGACTAATGAAGAGTTAGAAGCGGCTGGTCTAAACCGTTCAACAGCCCACGTCGACTTTATGATTGGTTCTGAGCAAATGGACATTGATGGCATTACCAAAGATGGCGAAGTTGTTCCTATCTTCCGTGGTGGTGAATGGGCACTCTAAACTCACCCATAATAACTTCAAATAATGATCAAAAAACAATGGAAAAATCAGTCATTTACAAAAATCTGATGAGCTAATAGCCCCAAGTTTCTAGCCTTGACTAACCACTGTTCACTTTATAACAGTGGTCTATCAGCCGTCACGCAACCACCACAATCTGACTTTTCTGAAAAGCCTTTAACCCTCATCCAGAAGTGAATGAGGGTTTTTTTGACTATAAGGAAACACCAAAGACTTCCAAAGACCTCATCTCCTGGTCTTGTAAGGGACGCCACTGGCCTTTTTCCAATGCTTGATCTAACGATAAGGGACCCATGCTTAAGCGTTTCAGATAAGTCACCTCTTTACCACAGGCTTTGACCATACGCTTGACTTGATGAAATTTCCCCTCTTGAATCCTAATCTTAACGAGACTTGTTTGCTCTGCTTCATCCACAGCTATAATCTCTAGCTGTGCTGGCAGACACTCATGATCACTTAGCTTGATACCAGCCTCAAAAGCTTCCTGATCACTCCTAGTCATGATCCCCAAAACATGCGCCTCGTAAACCTTGTCCACATGCTTTTTAGGAGATAGCATGGCATGAGCCAACTGACCATTGTTGGTTAATAAAAGCAAGCCCTCGGTATCTCTATCCAGACGCCCTACTGGAAAAACACCTCTTTGTCTTGCCTGGTCATCTAGACAATCCAGAACCGTTTGATGGTTCTTATCCTGCGTCGCTGAAATCACACCAGCTGGCTTATGGAGCATGTAGTAGACAAAAGCTTGATACACTAATAACGTTCCATCATATCTAATCTCATCCTTGTCTGGATCAATAAGTATTTTGGCTGAGGTCTCCACTTTGGCATTGACCGTCACCTTTTTTTGCCTAAGGAGCTTCTTAACCACTGTCCGTGACCCAACTCCAACCTCCACTAAAAATTTATCTAATCTCATCTCATTCTCCCCCTATCATCAGTCTTAACCATTATAACTGATAAACTGACATGATTTTTTGACTCTTGACAATTCTTCTTTGACAATCTCTAATACTAGCCTAGCAAAAAAGCCGTCATTTGACGACTTTGGCTTCTGTTATCGAAGACCAATTTCAGCACGAACCACAGCTGCGATGGTATCAACGTAATAGTCCACCGCTTCATCTGTTGGAGCCTCTGCCATGATACGTAGGAGAGGCTCTGTCCCACTTGGACGAACTAAGATACGACCATTACCAGCCATCTCTTCCTCCATCTTAGCGATAATAGCGGCGATTGCTGGGACGGACATGCTCTTGTCTTTCATGGCATTATCAACACGAATATTAACAAGTTTCTGCGGGTAAATCCTAACCTCTGAAGCCAACTCAGATAGGGATTTTCCTGTTTCTTTCATGATTTTAGTTAGCTGAATGGCTGTTAGTTGCCCATCACCTGTTGTGTTATAGTCCATGAGAATCACATGGCCAGATTGTTCACCCCCAAGGTTGTAGCCCGATTGACGCATAGTCTCAACAACGTAGCGATCACCAACAGCTGTCACAACCTTATCAATGCCTTGGCTCTCTAGTGCTTTATGAAATCCCAAATTAGACATGACTGTTGTGACAATGGTGTTTTGGGCTAGTTGACCTTTTTGAGCCATGTATTTCCCAATGATATACATGATTTTATCCCCATCAACAAGGTCGCCTTTTTCATCAACAGCAATCAAACGATCGCTATCACCATCAAAAGCCAAACCAATGTCAGCACCTGTTTCTTTAACCAAGTCTTGAAGGGCTTCTGGGTGCGTTGAGCCAACACCTGCATTGATGTTAAGACCATCCGGCTGATCCCCAAGAACTGAAATATCAGCCTCTAAATCCAAGAAGATTTGACGAGCAGAGCGATGGGCTGCCCCATTAGCCGCATCAAGCGCAACCTTCATACCGTCTAAAGCCATACCTGTCGACACCAAGAATGCCTCATATTTGCGAAGTCCTTCTGGGTAAGCCACCAAGGTTCCTAAGCCCTCCGCTGAAGGGCGAGGAAGAGTGTCTGCGTCAGCATCTAAAAGGGTTTCAATTTCAGCCTCTAGGTCATCACTCAACTTGAATCCATCGCTGGCAAAAAACTTAATGCCATTATCTTGAGCGGGATTGTGGCTGGCAGAAATCATGACGCCAGCACTAGCATGCTCAGTTCTGACCAGGTATGAGACCCCTGGCGTGGCTAGAACACCTAGCTGATACACTTCTATCCCTACAGAAAGAAGACCTGCCACTAAGGCTGACTCTAACATCTCACCTGAAATCCGCGTATCACGCGCCACAAAGACTTTGGGGCGATTATCTTCATGCTGGCTAAGAACATAGCCACCAAATCGTCCCAATTTAAAGGCTAATTCTGGCGTTAATTCTAGGTTGGCTTCGCCGCGCACGCCATCTGTTCCAAAATATTTTCCCATAGTTGTTAGTGCTTACGCACGCCTCCATTTTTTCTAAATTGTAATAAGCTTTACTAAACATCCAAAGACCAAGTAAGGCTTAAAAGAGATTGAAAACTCATTAAAGAATGTCCCAAAGGAGCTTTTATCATGTTAAGTATTATTTGGGGGTTGTTGTTAATTTTACGGTAATGGTTTGTGGCAGGATGGTGACATCCGATGCTGATAGGGTGACGGTTTTTGACATGTCTTTAAGCACTCCAGTCACATCTACGACGCCTTTGACACTGCTAATCGCATCAAGTTCCTCCTGCGTACCAGAAATGGTAACGGTCTCTTGACTGAGCTTGTAATCAATGTTTAGCAATTTATCCGATAACACGCCAGTGACTGATAAGTCAATAGGAACTTCCTTGGTTAATTTTTTGACCGAAACCTTAATCTGCGTTTTAGCCGGATCAACGATGGAAGCTAAGATCGTACCGTCTGATGAAACCGCCTGCAAATTAACCGCACCACTAAAATCACTGCTCAAAATCTTATCTGAAGGAAGAACAGCCTCTACATGATCAATTTGCTCTAGCGTAGACTCATTGCTGGTGACAGTCACCTCTGATAGGGCAATAGCGACATTTGCAATCTGATAGCCATGCGCCACTTGGTCTTCTGGAATGGTTGCCTTAACGTTAAAGGTTTTGCTGGCTTTTTTCCCGATTGTTACTGCTACCGTCTTAGGATTAACGCTGGCATTCATCTCACTAGGCAGTCCTACCACCTGTAATTTGGCATTGCTTGTCCCATCCTTGACATCTGATAAGTCAGCAACCACTTTAAAACGTCGGGTATCTTCATTGATTTCAGAATCCAGTTTGACACGATTGGTTGAGGTCAGATAAACCTCTGCCTCGTAGGAATAGCCACTGATGAAATACTTATCCGCATCGTATTTGATATCAATAGGAACACTCTCCAAGGTATGACTGTAGGTTTCTGTTACTCGAGATAGCTGAGTGCCAGAAGCATTGTAAGAAATCGTCTTGGCAGAGAAAAATAAAAGCAAGGCAAAAAAGAGAGACACCATCTTATAAAAGATCGGTCTGTTGAAAAATCTCTTTAGCATTTTGTCTCCTTTCCAAGCAAGCGTTCTTTCCAACTTAGTGTTTTGACAACGTCAGGTAACAGAATGTCTTTCAAGGCTAGCTCAAGTTCTTCGCTGCTTAAATCATGCTGAAAACGACCGTTATGAGTGATTGAGACACCACCTGTTTCTTCAGAGACGACAAGGGTTAAGGCATCTGACGTTTCCGATAAACCAATGGCGGCACGGTGTCTTGTCCCAAATTCTTTTGAAATGGCTGTTGATTCCGTTAAGGGGAGATAGCAGCAGGCTGCTTCAATCTTATTTCCTCTAATAATCACAGCACCATCATGTAGGGGTGTATTGGGGATGAAAATATTGATCAAGAGCTGACTGGTAACCGTAGCATTTAAGGGAATACCGGTATTACTATACTCTCGTAAGGTTTGCGTTCCTTGAATCGAGATCAAAGCACCAATCTTACGTGGGCTCATATAGGCAACCGAGGTGGCTAGAGCTTCTACTAATTGTTCTTCATCCGTCAAGGTAGACGATGATGCGGTAAAGAGTTGGGCTGTTTTGCCAAATTTTTCTAAACCTAAACGGATTTCGGGGGCAAAAATCACCACACCAGCAATCACACCATAAGTGATAACCTGGTTCATCAAGTAAGTGATGGTGGTCAATCCTGTAAACTCAGCCACTAACTTTAGGACAAAGAATAAAATAATCCCTTGAACCAAAGACATAACCTTGGTTCCCGCCAAAGTCTTGACAAATCGATAAATCAAGAAAGCCACTATACTAATATCAAACACATTTATCAAGATGACCAAAGGGTTATCAACAAGTGACTGCCAAAATCTAGCATCAAACTGGGAAAAGAAACTCATACGCCTACCTCTCTTTGTTAACCTCGTCTTTTAAGGACACTCATTTTATTATAGCATTTTCTCTAGCTAGTTTGTAGTATTTTTGTTAAAATAAGCTTATCTAAAAACTAGTATTAGGAATATCAATATGAAAACTCAATTAGGCATAATGGCTGGAAAAACAGCTCACTTTATCCTTTCAAAAATGGGCCGGGGATCAACTCTTCCTGGCCAATTAGCCCTTAAATGCGACCCAAATATTTTGAGCAAACTTGCTAAAGATTATGAGATTGTTATCGTGACAGGGACAAACGGTAAAACCCTAACCACTGCACTAACTGTTGGTATCTTAAAAGAGGCTTTCGGAGACATTGTAACCAACCCAAGTGGCGCCAATATGATCAATGGGATTACATCTACTTTCTTAACTGCCAAAACTGGCAAATCAGGCAAAAAAATAGCCGTCCTAGAGGTTGATGAAGCCAGTTTATCAAAGATCACCCAACACATCAAACCAAGCCTCTTTGTCTTTACCAATATTTTTCGTGATCAAATGGATCGCTACGGTGAGATTTACACGACTTATGACATGATTGTAGCAGGTGCTGCTAATGCTCCTCAAGCAACTATTCTAGCCAATGGTGATAGTCCTCTCTTTTATTCGCGACAAGTGCCTAATCCTGTCCGTTATTATGGCTTTAATACCACATCACATGAACCACGGCTAGCCCACTATAATACCGAAGGCATTGTCTGCCCTCGCTGTCACCACATTTTACGATACAAGCTAAACACTTATGCTAACCTAGGTGACTATATCTGCCTTAACTGTGATTTTCATCGACCACCACTAGACTATCAAGTCACCGCCTTAAAGCAAATCACCAATACCAGTTCTGCCTTTGTGATTGATGGGCAGGACTATAAGATCAATATTGGTGGCTTGTATAATATCTATAATGCCCTTGCTGCGGTTGCGGTTGCTGAATTTTTCGGGGTTTCTAAAGACCAGATTAAGTCTGGATTTGACAAGAGTCGTGCCGTCTTTGGGCGTCAAGAAACCTTTAAAATAGGGGGTAAATCCTGTACCCTTGTCTTGATTAAAAATCCTGTCGGTGCCAGTCAAGCCCTTGACATGATCAGATTAGCTGATTATCCCTTCTCGTTATCTGTTCTTCTCAATGCTAACTATGCTGATGGGATTGATACTTCTTGGATTTGGGATGCCAACTTTGAAGCCATCAATGACATGCCCATTACGCAAATCAATGCTGGTGGGGTACGTCACTCCGAAATCGCTAGACGCTTGAGGGTAACAGGCTATCCAGAAAATCACATCCATCAAGCACAAAAACTAACTGATATCATCACCATGATTGAGCAACAAGAAGCCGATCATGCCTATATCCTAGCTACCTATACCGCCATGCTTGAATTTCGTGACCTTCTGACACGTCAAAAATCTCTTGGAAAGGACATCCACTAATGGTTTATACCTCTTTACACTCGCCTCAAGACCGTGATTATCAATACCAACTCAACCTGGCTCACTTGTACGGCGATTTGCTCAATACCTATGGTGATAATGGTAACATCCTCATGATGAAGTATGTTGGTGAAAAATTAGGGGCTGAAGTGACTGTTGATATCGTCTCGATTGGCGATCACTTTGACAACAACCACTATGATATTGTCTTCTTTGGTGGTGGTCAAGATTATGAGCAGTCCATCGTGGCAAAAGATTTGCCGACTAAAAAAGAGACCATTGATCAATTTATTCAAGATCATAAGGTCATCTTGGCTATTTGTGGTGGCTTTCAGCTTTTAGGTCAATACTATATTCAAGCCAACGGTGTTAAAATCAATGGTATCGGGGTTATGGGGCATTACACCCTCAACCAAGACAATAACCGTTTTATTGGTGACATCAAAATTCATAATGATACCTTTAACGAGACCTATTACGGTTTTGAAAATCACCAGGGGCGTACCTTCCTCTCAGACGATGAAAAACCGCTTGGCAGAGTGATTTACGGCAATGGTAACAACGAGAAAGATGATAGCGAAGGGGTTCACTATAAGAATGTTTATGGTTCTTACTTCCATGGACCTATCTTATCACGAAATGCAAATCTGGCTTACCGTCTGGTCACAACTGCTCTTAAAAATAAGTACGGTCAAGACCTTATATTGCCTAGCTATGACGATATCCTTAGCCTTGAGACACCTGAAGAGTATGTCGACGTTAAGTCAAAAGCCACAGTTGAAGATTAAACAAGAACTCCAACAAGCACATGAGAGGGCGTCTTTGCCCTCTCATTTTAGAAATCAGAGTTCATTGAGCACATTATCACATGGTGTTTTCTAGGATTATTTTAAAAGGCTGGACGTCATGCCCAGCCTCACTCATCGTAAGACAAATCTCATTATTGAGGTTTGTTTTTTGATGTTTCTATCATCTTCGTAAATCGTCTAAGCCCGGCTCTTTTAGCAAGGCTCTTCAAGGATTTGGGTTAGCTCTTCCCACTCCTCCATCAAAAGCATTTGCTTGTCGTGAAGGTGTTCCAGCTCTTTTTGCAAATCTGCTAAAAGCATCGGGTCGTTGCTAGTCGTCATTTGATCTGTGATGCTTTTTTCTTGTATGTCAATCGTTTCTAACTCAGACTCGATGGTCTCTATGCGGCGGGTGACTTTACGCATTTCCTTTTGATTGGCTTTTTGGATTTGATAATCCACTGAACCTTGAGAGAGTGGTGTTTCGTGACTAGCTTGGTGAGTTGCTGTTTCTGTCTTGAGGACTTGCTCTGCTTTTTTGTCAAGGTAGTAATCATAATCACCAAGGTAAAGGTTTGAACCTTCTTCAGAGATTTCCAAAACCTTTGTCGCCAGACGGTTGATAAAATAGCGATCATGGCTGACAAATAGTAGGCTACCGTCAAAAGCAAGCAAAGCATCTTCTAAAACTTCCTTGCTATCAATATCCAAGTGATTGGTTGGCTCATCAAGGATGAGAAAATTATGATTTTTCATGGATAATTTCGCCAAAAGAAGGCGAGCTTTTTCACCACCAGAGAGCATGCTGACTGATTTTTTGACGTCATCTCCTGAGAACAAAAAGGCCCCCAAACGGTTTCGAATAGCCAGCTCAGGAACGCTCGCAAAGTCATTCCACAACTCCTCTAAAACGGTGTTGTCCGGCGTGAGATGAGACTGGGTCTGGTCATAGTAGCCTACCTCCACATTAGCACCAAGACGAGCTTGACCCTTTAAAAAAGGGAGTTGTCCAATGATGGCTTTTAGTAGCGTCGTCTTTCCAATACCATTTGGTCCAACTATTGCGATGGCATCTCGCTTATGCAATACCATAGAGATAGACTGACACAAGACCTTAGGCTGATACCCAATCGCTGCATCCTCTATGGCTAGGACAAGATTGCCTGAAGATTTATCAGCCTGAAAGGTCATATTGGCTGATTTTTGACCAGTCCTTGGTTTGTCCAGACGCTCCATCTTATCCAGCTGTTTACGGCGGGCTTGAGCACGCTTGGTTGTTGAAGCACGGACAATATTTTTTTGGACAAAATCTTCTAATTTGGCGATTTCTTTTTGCTGTTTATCAAACTGTTTGGCTTCTGTGGCTAGTCGCTCAGCCTTGAGTTCTATAAACTTAGAATAATTCCCCATATAACGGTCCAAAGAATGGCGGTTGAGATCCAGCGTCACCGTCGCTACTTTATCAAGAAAATAACGGTCATGGCTGACAATGAGAAGAGCGCCTTGATAGTTGGCGAGGTAATTTTCCAGCCAAGCAATGGTCTCAATGTCCAGATGGTTGGTCGGCTCATCGAGGATGAGCAGTTCGGGCTTTTGCAAGAGCATACGAGCAAGGGCTAGGCGAGTATTTTGACCACCAGATAGCTCTGATACCTTCATCTCCCACATGCTATCGTCAAATTTAAAACCATTAAGAATGGCACGAATATCACTCTCATAGGTAAACCCACCTGCCTGACGAAAACGCTCTGACAGCCTATCGTACTGGCTCATGAGTTTATCTAGGTCAGTGCTAGATAAGTCTGCCATTTGATTTTCCATTTGGCGTAGCTGCTGTTCATCATGTCTCAAATCCTTAAAAACAGCTAGGAGTTCATTATAGATAGTGTTTTCAGACTCAAAACGGCTGTCTTGTGCCAAATAAGACATCTGTAGGTCACGTTTAGTGATGATGTCGCCACTGGTTGGCTTTTCTTCACCAACCAGTATTTTTAAGAGCGTTGATTTGCCAGCACCATTTTTACCGACTAGCGCTATACGATCCTTTTCATCGATTTGTAGGTTGATCTGATCAAATAAGACTTCTCCAGCGAAAGAACGTTCAATCCTGTTTGCTTGTAAAATAATCATAGTCTTATTATACCAAAAAGACCTTGATCCTAAAAGGGAGTGATGCTATTTGATTCATACCTAAAAGTCAGCAGCGTTATCAAAACACTGCTGACTTTTCTATTGATAACCGTTTGCTAATTTTAGGTAACCTAAATACATTAACAATCTAAAAATTTTAGTTTAATTCGTTGTCTTTTTTCTGACGTACTAAGCTAAGTCCAGTCACTAGGGTTGCTAAACCGATAAGGCTAGTTACTGTTGCCACTTCTCCAGTTTGTGGTAATGAGTCTGTTGAAGCTTCTTTATTTGATAAAGTTATCACTGAGGTATCACTAGCTGAAGGTACTGGAGTAGCAGTTATTCCTAGAGTAGCAACTGCACCACCTACTAGATGACCATTGCTAGCAGTGGCATTTTGGGCTAGGGAAGCAACTGTCCCTACTGAAACACGATGCGCTTGAGAATTTTGGTCACCCGTTGGGCCTTGAACGCCAGCGTCGCCTTGAGGACCCTTGTCTCCTGTTGGACCTTGAACACCAGCGTCACCCTGAGGACCTTTATCTCCTTGAGGACCCTTGTCTCCTGTTGGACCTTGGACACCAGCGTCGCCCTGAGGACCTTTGTCTCCAGCTGGACCTTTATCACCCTGAGGACCCTTGTCACCAGCTGGACCTTGAGCTCCGGGATCGCCTTGAGGACCCTTGTCGCCTGTTGGACCTTGGACACCAGGATCGCCTTGAGGACCCTTGTCTCCTGTTGGACCTTGAACGCCAGCGTCGCCTTGTGGACCTTTGTCGCCCTGAGGACCTTTATCTCCAGCTGGACCTTGAACACCAGCGTCGCCTTGAGGACCTTTGTCACCCGTTGGGCCTTGGACTCCAGCGTCGCCTTGAGGACCTTTGTCGCCAGCTGGGCCTTGAGCGCCAGGGTCGCCTTGGGGACCCTTATCACCCGTTTGGCCTTGAACGCCAGCGTCACCCTGAGGACCTTTATCTCCAGCTGGACCTTGAACACCTGGATCGCCTTGAGGACCCTTGTCGCCTGTTGGACCTTGGACACCTGCGTCGCCTTGAGGGCCTTTGTCACCTACAGGACCTTGGACACCTGCGTCGCCTTGTGGACCCTTGTCTCCAGCTGGGCCTTGAACACCAGGATCCCCTTGAGGGCCTTTGTCGCCTGTTGGACCTTGGACACCTGCGTCGCCTTGAGGACCCTTATCACCCGTTGGACCTTGGACACCTGCGTCGCCCTGAGGACCCTTGTCTCCTGTTGGGCCTTGAACGCCGGGATCACCTTGAGGACCCTTGTCACCTGTTGGGCCTTGGACACCAGGATCGCCTTGAGGACCTTTGTCACCCGTTGGGCCTTGGACTCCAGCGTCGCCTTGAGGACCTTTATCGCCGGGCTGACCTTTTACAACTGTGAGTTTAGTCCCATCTGATAGGGTCACGACAGTATTACCTGTAACAGGATCAACTTCAACACCCGCAACTGTAACAGATGTTCCTGCTTTACCTGGTTTTAAGACAAAAACACGGACAGGGACATTGACTTGTTGCTCTAGCTTCTGACCATTAGAGAGGGCTACCTCATAGGTGACTGTTGTTAGGATATCTGCTGGTGCATAGCCTGACTGAGTCGTAGCTGGGAGATCTTCTGGTACTTGAATCGTTTTTATGGTAAGACCCGTACTACCATTTGGCAAACTGATGGCTGTTTTAATTGCTTCAGAGGTAAGCGCCTGACCTTGCTCGACAAAGACAGTCGAACGACCAAAGGCCACTGAATCAATACGATCATATCTAAAACTAATATTTTGTGGACGATCACCTAAACGACCTGTCAATGGCGTCTCATCAACTCTATGATAAGTGTGACCATTGCGCAAGATGGTGGTTTGAGGCGTTACAATCGTATAGGTCACGCCTGGGCGTGCTTTGCCCCCATCATAAGTCACTTCAAGATTTGGAGCCGCATCAATGACATTTCCATAGTTGTCTTTGAAGTCAACACTGATGACTGGTTCTTCAAGGACTGTCAAGGGAATGCTTACAAGCTTCATCTGTTCAAAGGTTTCACCATTTGAGAGTGGGATGTCGTAGATAATAGCTGCGGTATAGGCAGCTGGCTGCTCACCTAATGTCGCTGTACTTGGGGGTTGATAGCCGTACTCCTCGTCTAAAATCACACGGTCTTTGATAACAATGCCTTTTTTAGAGTTTTGATCTGACACAGTGATGGCTGCTAGAGCCGTAGCCACATCCGGGTGAGCATCCCCTCTATAAACCCTCACTCCTGGCACCTCAAAGCTGACAGGATCAATTTTTTCGTAAGTGTAGATAACTTTTTTACCAGGCTCTATAATAGTTGAATTGTTGTCAATTCGGTGATAGAGTTGCCCATTAAACCCAAGGATGGGTTTTATGTTCGTCAGTTCGATGACAGTTGTAGGATTAAATAATTCATTAAGAGTAGCCAGCCTATTATCTAATTGTTTGAACCGTGAATAGTTCAGAAGATTAAAATCATCTAGCTTTTCATTAGAAAACAATACGGAATAATCACGGTTACCATGAGGTTTATGAGTTGCAGAAATCAGAAGGGGTTCGTCTGGCAGTAGCAGATTTCCTTCCGCATCTTGAAATTCAACGAGCAACTCTGGTTTTTTGAACTTATTATCGTCAGTTTTACGGCTTATTTTAGTTATGGATGCAGTGATTGTCTTAGTGACATCCTCTGTACCCTTAAGCTCTATCCTTTCATGATCAAACTTAAAATAATAGTCTTCTGAAGGATCGACATAAAGCCAAAAGGATTTCAAATCAGTTGGAACATCGAAAGATACGCTAAACGTTGATGAGGTTGAAATAGACTGTTTTTCAGAAACAAATAACTTATAAAGTTGTTGTGGATCCTCCTCTACTGTACCTTGACCAAAAAGAGAGATTGTCTCAGGAAATAACTGATCCAAAGTTCCACTACCATCTGTAATTTTAAGATTAACAGTCAAATTAACCTTTTTGGTAGTTTTTGCAGCACGCCTACTTCGTACTTTGGGTTGAGTTGCTTCACTAACCCCTTCTGTCGCAGGCGCTGTTTCTTGAGATTCTTGTGTCTGTCTGGCCTGTGCTCGCTCTAAGATACGCTCCAAAAGAGAGATTTGCGTGGTATTGGTCAGTTGGCGTTGATAGCTCTGATAAGCCTCTGTGCCCAAGGCTTCCTTGAGCGTGTCAAGTTGGGCGAGGGCGCTTGCTCTAGCCGTCTCCAAGTGGTCTTTGTAACTAAGAGTACTAGAAGCTTCGGTAAGGACCTCCTGCTTGCTAGTTGCTGATGGGAATTGCCCAGATGCTGGCGATGCATCCTCGCTTATCTGGTTTTTCCCTACAGGGGGTGGGCTAGTGGGGTCTACCCCCCCCCCCCCCATTTTCTGATAATTCAGATAACTCTTAGGCAGATGGCTGTTCTGAACCTTCTGTCTGGATAAATAAGTGGTCTGTCTCGAGCACTGGAGACGCTGTCGGTGCTGCCGCCTCAAGGGACTCATCTGACGAGGTCGGTGACGAACTACCTCCCTCTACCTCATCTGCTTGCACACCAGGGTTGCTTGGATTGGCGAGCGCCAGCATCCCCAATAGAACAGACGCTGTCCCATAAGCCTTTAACTTTCTCAGCGAGAACGTCTGCTTGGTATCAAATAAACCTTTCATAACAATAAAAACTCCTTTTTACTTTTTAGGCACTATTACCTAAGCCTATTATAACATGATTACAAGATATTTTCACCCATGTGATCACGGAAAAAATCTCTGAGAACCTTTTGATTACACCCCATTTTTTAGGACAATCGCTCCTCCTTAACATAGTCGATAGGTAGCATTTCCAAGAAAACTGCCACTTGCTTCTCCCAGTAGTACCACTCGTGCTTGCCGTGATCTTTTTGATAGTCGATGTCTAATCCTGCCTCCCTGAAAGCAGCAACGGCTTGATTATTGACCTCATAGAGGAAGTCCTCGTAACCGCACCAAGCATAAAAGCGTGTCTTGCCATCAGCTTTTTGGGCAGCTACTTGTAGGTTATTATCACTAGCTTGAAAGTCTTTAAGGCTACCAAACAACCCTCTCCAATAGTCAGATGTCATCTCCTTATGCTCAAAATCAAAGCCTAAAGCCCCTGAAAAAGACCCTGCAACAGCATATTGATTGGTGAGCATGGCCAGCTTAAAAGCCCCATAACCTCCCATTGACAAGCCAGCAATAAAGGTTTTGTCACGCTTAGTTGTCATGTTTGGAAAGAAACGCCGCATCACCTGAGGAAGCTCTGTAGCTATAGCATCAAAATACCGTGAACCATAGGTGGTATTGGTATAAAAACCATTATCACCATTTGGCATGATAATGATGAGATTGGTCTGACGCACCAAGCGCTCCAAATGTGTGCGTGAGGTCCAGGAGTGATGATTTCCTCCCATGCCATGTAGGAGATATAGGACAGGAATGTCCTTATCATCACGATACTGCTCGTCTATTTGATCGGCATCTGGGTACAAGACATCGACCTGACGATAGAGACCTAGCACCGTTGAATGGTATTCTATTTGAAAAAATGCCATGATGTTCCTCTTTTCTATGGCTTATAGAAAGAAGCTGAGACTATCGCTCAACTTCTCTTGCTTATGATTGATGTTAACGCACTTCCATAATCACTGGTAAAATCGCAGGACGGCGTTTAGTCTGATCAAATAAGAATTTCCCGATATGATCACGCACCAAACCTTTAAGCTCGCTCCAATCAAAACCATCCTCGGCTAGATAATTTTCAACCGTCGTGTTAACCAAGTCCGCTGATTCACGAAGAATATCACGGCTCTTCTTAACGTAGACAAAACCACGTGTGTTGATTTTGGCACGAGTGACAATCTTACCTTCTTTTTTATTAACCGTCATGGCAATGATAAAGATACCATCTTCTGAGAGGACTTTACGGTCACGTAAGACGATATTGCCTACCTCACCAATAGCATTTCCATCAATCATCACATCACCAGCTGGTACAGCACCTTCATGTAGGAATCCTTGGTCTGATAAGTGCATGATATCGCCACGTTTCATGATATAGATAGTCTCTGGAGACATGCCTATTTCTTGAGCCATATTGGCGTGAGCTGCTAAATCACGATACTCTCCTTGGATAGGAAAGAGGTACTGAGGCTTGATGAGGTTTAGCAAGAGCTGCAAATCACGACCATTGGCATGACCCGACACGCGCAGGTGTTGCGTAATCTGCTTGACAGAGCCCCCAGCCTTGTAAATCATATTTTCCACACGAGCCACTACGGCTTCTTTGGCAATGCTTGGGGTCGTCACGATATAAACCAAATCACCGTCTTTAATCTGCACATAACGGTGACGACCAATAGCCATTTTTTGCAAACTATTGATCGGCTCACCCATACGACCTGTTTCCAAAATCACCAACTCATGATCCTCAAACTTGGTCATCTCATTTGGTTTGACCATAATACGCTCATCATGGATGGTCAACTTTTTCAGACGAATAGCTGTTCTGACAATATTTTCAACATCAAATCCTGTGAGAACAACACGACGACCGCAACCAAGAGCAGCATCAAAAACTTGCTGGATACGTGCCAGATTACTTGACACTGCTGCTACAATCACACGGCCTTGGGCATCACCGATGACTTGGTCGATTTCAAGACCAACTTCCGCTTCACTGGCCACTGTCTCTGTGCTGGTCGCGTTCGCAGAATCTGCCAAAAGCGCTAAGACACCCTCACGTCCAATCTCTGCTAAACGCGCAAAGTCTGTATAATAGGCATCCTTGGCTGCTTGGTCAAACTTGAAGTCTCCAGTATAAACAATATTGCCTTTTTTAGTGCCAAGCACAATTCCCAAACTCTCAGGAATAGAGTGAGTCGTCTTGAAAAAAGAAACCACTGCATCCCCAAATTCAATCTCAGTCTCACTATTGACCACATGGAAATGGTTATAGTTTTTGATGGATGAATTATTTTGAACCATCAATTTAGCCAGTTCAATGGTTAATTCCGAGCCAAAAACGGGTACTTTGACAGCTCCTAAAAGATAGGGCAAGGCGCCGATGGCATCAGCGTGACCGTGGGTCAAAAAGACACCTTGGACACGGTCCTTATTGTCAATCAAGTAATCCAGATTTGGGATGACCACATCAACCCCTAACTGTTCATTTTCAGGGTATTTTAACCCTGCATCCAAAACAAAAATGGCATCGTTGATTTCCACAACATAAAGGTTTTTGCCGTTTTCACGAACTCCACCCAAAGCCATAATTTTGATATCGCTCATTTATTCTCCTTAATCATTATCGTATTGATATCATTTTCACAACAAATCGCTGTTGTGATAAGGCTCTGTCGCCAGAGCACTTCATCAAATAGCCTCTCATTCGGCAATATCTTCTGATAGATCATAGCAAAAAAGCTGCATACTCACTATCCAGTATACAACTTTGTGGCTTATTTTTCAATTATCACAACTGCTTTAAGCGTCAAAGACTTGATAATAATCCGAGATCGAAAGGTCTGCCTTCTCATCTGCTGATAAATCATTGATAATCTTGCCTTCTTTCATGACAATCAGGCGATTTCCATATTTGAGAGCATCCTCCATACGATGTGTAATCATGAGGGCTGTCAACTTATCTTTTTGGACAAATGCGTCAGTCACGTTCATGAGTGAAACGCTGGTCTTGGGATCTAAAGCTGCGGTATGTTCATCAAGGAGCAACAAATCAGGACGCTTAATGGTTGCCATCAACAAGCTAAGAGCCTGTCTTTGACCACCGGATAAAACGTTTGTTGGCGTGTCCAAATGCTTTTCAAGCCCATTGCCAATTTTGGCAATTAAGCCTTGAAAGTCTTCTTTAAACTGATGAATCCGCCTTGGAATAAGTCCTCGCTTCTCACCACGGTATTTGGCTATCAAGAGATTTTCAGCCACAGTCATTCGAGGAGCTGTCCCCATTTTAGGATCTTGGAAGACACGCGCTAGGTATTTGGCACGCTTTTCAGCTGTCAAATGGGTCACGTCGTCTCCCATGATAAGAATCTTACCGCTACTCAACCTTAAGCTACCTGCAATGACATTAAATAGGGTTGATTTGCCAGCACCGTTTCCACCTAAAATAGTGATAAAGTCCTGCTCATAGATGGTCAAATCCACAGCATCCAAGATGGTCTTATAATCATTTGAGCCATTGTTTACTCTGACAGTGGCTTTTTGTAATTCAACTATTTTTCTCATCTTGTCACCTTGGCTCCTTTGATGATTTTATCTTTTAAAACAGGTACCATCAAGCAAATCGCAAGAACAATGGCACTAAAGAGCTTGAGGTAATTGGTATTAAAACCAAGTGCTATCACGGCTGTTATCAAGAATTGGTAACCAATCGCTCCAATCACAATGGTTATCAACCGCTCCAAAAAGGTCAACTCACTGGCATAAATCACCTCACCGACAATGATGCCGGCCAGACCAATGACAATAATCCCGAGGCCTTTGGACACGTCCGCATAGCCATCTTGCTGACTAATAAGGGCGCCAGATAGCGCTATGATCCCATTAGAGACCACCAAGCCCATCACTTCCATCTTATCCGTAGAAATCCCAAAACTCTTAGCCATATCACGATTGTCACCTGTCGCGATATAGGCTTGTCCTAGTCGGGTATTGAGAAAGAGGATTAAAAAGCCAATGACCACTATCACAGCCAGCAAACTGAGTAGTAAGAGATTATAACTCGTCTCAAAAGGCAAGAAGTCTTGGATGGTTGTGATCTCCAAAAGACCAAGATTGGCACGCCCCATAATCATCAGCATAATAGAGTTGAGAGAGGTCATGACCAAGATACCTGCTAAAATCGTTGGTATTTTACCCTTTGTGTAAAGTAAGCCTGATACTAGGCCTGCTAGACAGCCTGCCAAAACGGCAAACAACGTCGCTACCAGTGGATGCCAGCCGAGATTAAGAAGGGTTACCACGACTGCACCACCAAGTGGAAAAGAACCCTCGGTGGTCAAATCTGGGAAATTAAGGATGCGAAAGGTCAGGTAAATCCCTAAGCCAAGAATCCCATACAAAAGTCCTTGTGAAATGGAAGAAATAATCATTTGTTTGTCCTTTATAATCGCCTTTAAGCGGCTTATTTAGTCTTCAGCCTTAACTGAGATTTCTGCCTTATCCATAAGGTCTTTAGGAATGGTAATGCCAAGCTCTTTAGCCACTTTCATATTGAGTGTCGGTGTTCCTGTATCAATCACAGTGACTGGCAGGTCCTTAACTTTTTGACCTTTAAGAATTTTAGCGACCATTTTACCCGTTTCAACCCCAATGTCAAATTGATTTTGACCAACTGCTGCAAAGCCACCATTTTTAACCATACTATCATCAACCACATAGACTGGTAACTGTGCTTTATTGGCAGAAGCCGCAACGGTTTTCATGGCACTAGCAATGGTATTGTCTTGGGGAACAAAAACAGCATCCACTTTGCCAGTCATGACTGACATGGTTGAAGTGATTTCGTTGGTTGAAGGCACTGCGTAGGTGATGACGCTCAAACCTTTTTCTTTGGCTAATTGCTCAAATTTTTTAACCTGGCTTTGAGAATTGTCTTCATTGCTTGAGTAGAGAACGCCAATGGTTTGAGCATTTGGTGTTAAGGCTTTGATCAGCTCAACGGCTTGAGCCACAGGAACTTGATTAGAAACCCCTGTGATATTGCCTGACGGGTGTTTGAGATCAGATACTAGTTTGGCACCAACTGGGTCAGAGATAGCGCCCATCACAACGGGAATATCCTTTGTCGCATTGGCCAAGCCTTGAGCAGCTGGTGTCGCAATCCCAACAACCACATCATTACCATTTGCGACAAGTTTTTTGCTCATGGTCTGAATCTTAGATTGGTCTGCTTCGGCATTGACGTAATCAATAGCAACCTTGTCTTTACCATATCCTGATTCTTCGAGACCTTTGATGATCCCTGCATTGATGGCATCTAAGGCATCATGAGTGACAAACTGTAGGATCCCTACCTTAACTTTGGCTTTTGCCTCAGGTTTGGCACTAGAATTACCTTGGCCAAGATTGTAAAAAATCGCTCCAAAAATCACAACTGCCAGTAGGGCTAGAGTTCCCATAAGTGTTTTATTTTTCATGTTTCTATCTCCTTTTTTTCAATAAATTACCATTATCCAAAAAGAAAAGCACCTAGTCTTAAAAACTACGCGCTTCTACCTCTGTCTTATCGACTGATATCACTACGCATAGATACTGTCCTTTTTGAAGTACATCAAAAGTCGTATCTATGCTAAATCACACAAACACAACTTTTACCTACGCCAGCTTTGCCAAAGTGTCATGTGTTTTGTCATATCAGCTCTCCTTTTTTCATGTTTTTTAATATTATATCACTAATTCTCACAATAACAAGCCCTTTTTTGTTTTTTTTTTTGCCAAAATTCTATCATTTGACATCAAAAAACGACCAAGGTCATTAGCTAAAATATAGCAAGCTAAAATTGGCCGTTTTTCGTTTGTAATAAATACTTATGGCATTTTAAAGGGAAAACTGAAATCGTCGTCTCAAGCAACTAGTACAAACTAGTCTTTAATTACTTTTCTTTTTTTTAAGTCCATCTTTTTTTAATAACCATAAGCTGATAAGCATAGAATACCCAACTATCTCAAACGGATGAGACATTTCTCCCGTTTTTGGTAGATTAGCTTTTTGGCTTTCAGAAGGCTTAGAAGACGATTTAGAATGTGATTCTTCTATCTTATCTTCTTTCTTCTCCTTATCTTTTGTTGTTGAAGAGTTCCCTTTTTCTATGGAATGAGTTTTAGGTGACTTCTCCTTGTCAGTCGGATTTTGAGGTTCCCTTGGAGGGACAGACTCTGTCGTTGTCGTTTTCTTGATAGCTTCATAAAGGAAGACTACATGTGTCTCACCTTCTATTATGTTACCTGTAGCGACGCCAGAGTGAAGACCGACACGCTTGTATTGGTTACCATCAATGACTAACTCTTTTGGCGCTTGACTTGTCACATCATAATCAGTACCAACAGGTTGGTCAGTCACTACAGTAATCGGATTTTGAATTGCCTGCTTAGTCGTTTTATCGACAAAATGAAGTTTGACAGATCCAAGTTTCGGTAATTCCTTGTACACATAAGTAACGGTGGTTATACCCACTGTTATAGTACCTTTAGCTGACGAGCCTGAGTCAAGACCAACTAAACGATAAGATACACCATTTACTGTAAGCATCTCTGGCGCTCTGCCTGTAACATCAAATGGTGTTTGAACGACAAGATTTTCTAAAACGGTGACTGGATCTTGTAATGGCAAGCCTGAAGCCTCATTAACATATTGTAAGACAACTGAACCTCGTTTTGGTACTTGTCGATAGAGATAAGTGACTTCTGTGGTTTGTGCCACTACTTTTCCAGTAGCTGATGAGCCAGCTTGAAGGCCTACTAACTCATAACTCTCACCACCACGATTGATTACACTTGGTGGTAAATGACTAACATCGTAGTCCGTGCCTTCCTCAGCAGCTGTGATTGGATTTAATGACCCTTGTAGACGTTGTCCCGTAGCTTCATCAATGAAGTGGACGACTACAGAGCCTTTTTTAATCACACGTTTATAAGTATAGATGACATTATGGTTACCCTCAGGAACCTGTCCTACTGGATTTCCAGTTTGAATACCTACTAAATCGTAGTCAATACCATTTTGAGTTAGTGTTTTAGGTGCCTCACTAGTCACATCATAAGCTGTTCCAGCAATAACAGAATTGTAAGGTGTTGTTGGGGCTGCTATTTCTTGACCAGTATCTTGATCAATAAATGTGACAGTTACCGTTCCTCGGACAGGAAGGTAGTAATAACGAACTATTATTGGTTTGGCTGTAACGCTACCTTTGGCATTCACTGGAGCTTTATCTGGGTTTAAGCGATAAACAAGACCGTTAGAAGTGATTAGCTGATCTTTAGCTGTTGTGACATAGTTAGCATTGATTGGTAAACCTGACTGAGTTGTAGCTGGTTGTAAAGGCGTGCCTTGATCATCAACATACTCTGTTATCACGACACTTGTTGCTAAACGATAAGTATAAATAACTGTGATAGAGCCTTGGACAACTTTACCTTTAGCGTTATCCGGTTCTTGCGTTTTATCTAGACGATACACTTTGCCATCGTGATTGATTTCGTCATCTCTTGATGTGGTGTAGTCTGAGTTAACAGTTAGATTGGCTTGCGTATCTGCAACTTTAATTTCGTCGCCTGCTTCATTCACATACTTGGTAGTAACTGTGCCGGTCACTAATTTATAACGGTACGTTACTGTGATTGGCGCTTCTGTGACTTTACCTTCGGCATTGTCTGGTAGTTTTGTTTCATCTAGACGATACAACTTGCCATCATGTTCTAACTCGTTTTCTTTCGTTGTTTTATAATTTGAGTTAACGACTAAATTGGCTTGCGTATCCGCAGGTTTAATCTCTTCGCCTGATTCGTTCATATACTTCGTAGTAACTGTTCCTGTCACTAATTTATAACGGTACGTTACTGTGATTGGCGCTTCTGTGACTTTACCTTCGGCATTGTCTGGTAGTTTTGTTTCATCTAGACGATACAATTTACCATCATGTTTTAACTCGTTTTCTTTCGTTGTTTTATAATTTGAGTTAACGGCTAGATCGGCTTGGGTATCTGCAACTTTTATTTCGTCGCCTGCTTCGTTCACATACTTGGTAGTAACTGTTCCGGTCACTAATTTATAACGGTACGTGACTGTGATTGGCGCTTCTGTGACTTTACCTTCGGCATTGTCTGGTAATTGTGTGGTATCTAGTCGATACAATTTACCACCAT
>NZ_JBLOJV010000015.1:0-42005 GCF_047785705.1 Streptococcus pluranimalium | reverse complement strand
GTTATTGGGCGATTACCACGAAGGACTTTCACCTCAGATGTACAACATGCCCGTCGTACTAGAAAAAGGTTCCAGAGTCAACAGGACTTTGGAGCCTTTTTCAATATACTTTGTTATTGGGCGCTTACGTATGATTTAAGAAATGATTAAAAACTATTTTTGCGAATCTTCTTTTTCAAAAGTTGTATCACTAATAGCTTTAAAAACTTAAAAACAAAAATTATTATCACTTAAAAAATCACAAAATATATGCTTTATAAATTAGTTTAAGGACAATATTGCTAAAAGATTCCAAAATAAGTACTTAATAAGTCTATTATACTTTAGCTCTTTTATTAGCCACTTTTTATCATCTGATTTATAATCGTTTTACTTTGTACCAATCTCTCAATACAATCTATACATTATTTATTCACTGTAATCAATTGATATATTCTATTTCCATCTTTATCAGCATAAATTTTTTTAAAGTTAGAGCTTACTTGATTGGACAATTCTCGATTTGTTATTATAAAATCACCACCTATTTTTTTAAAATCATCCAAGTTTAAATTAACCTCTAAAACATCAGGAGCTTCTCCAACTGACATCTCAGTCTCAGAATTTATCAATAACATATGCATGTGAGAATACCTATTCCAGGAATTTTCCATCTTATTTTCAGGGTCTAATTTAGACATCAATTTTATATCTGGATAAAATCTAACACTATTTATTGTTTTAGCACCAAACATTTGAGGATAGTTATATAGATTATTTTCAGCTAGCCATAAAGCATTCTTGTCTTTTTTTACTAGGACTTGTATTTTTTGAGATAACTTTTTATTTGTGATAACACCTAATCCTTTAACAAGTGGATTAACAGCAGCACCACTAAACAAAATTATTGGTAACAGTAAGAGTGTCAATAGCTTTCTAAAATTAAAAATGGTGGTTATAAATATAATTAAATAAACCAAAGATATGGCCAATAAATATTTTTTTCCTAAGAAACTTAAGTAATCTGAAGTTTGAATGGTCAGCATCAATAATCCAGCAGTAATAATGATTCCTATAAAAAGTAAAGATGCTTTTTTGTTTCTTGTTAGAAAAATTATGTCCCAAATATAAGAGATAAACCATAATGACAAAAATACACCAATAACTGACAATGTTTGCCATGATCGGCTTGAAGTAACAAAACTAAATAAACTTAATTTGGAAAATACCTCTGGTATTCCAATAAAAGTGTAAAATAACAAAAACAGGCTAAAACCAGTTAAAAAAAGTGGAAAAATATTATTTTTGATATCTTTTCTTTTAAGAACAAAAGGTAATGTCAGTAAAATGTATGGTAATAATGAAACTGAGTTTGAAGCTTCAACTTGATTAATATGGGTTGGAATTTTAAATGGCAATAAAATTGTCATAAATATATCAGAGATACGAGACCAAGAAAGCTCCCCACCTACCGATATCCTTTGTCCAGGGTAAACAGTTGATAGAATTAATTGCAAATCTTCTTTACTTCTCATTAAGGTAAATAAGATAATTGATACAGACCAAAAGAGTGTTAATGGGATAATGAAATAATCTACTTTATTAAATCCGTTTTCTCGTTTTTTATTTATTAATTCAATCAGTACAAATAATAATATGACATAGGCAAAAGGGACTTGAAAAGCGGGATATATCACTAAGATAAATCCAATAATAGAGCTACCAATTAAGAATGAAAATAATAACTTATTGAGCAATTTTTTTTGTCTAAGATATTGATAGACTCCGACCATAAGCGCCAGTGAAAAGAAGATAATATCTCCCAAATGTTGCATAAACCACCATTGAATTGATGGTGTAAATGTAATCCAAAAGGATCCTATTATCGAAAGCAATTTATTCTTTTTCGTTAAAATCATACTAAATTCAAACGAAAGAAGAAACAGACCGATCAATTTCAAACTCCAGTACCATGAAAGTCCTCTGGATGGCCCGAGAAATAAAAAGCCCCAGTTAAATGGTTTTCCTATAACCGATATATCAAAAACGGGTGCATTATAAGCTAAAACCATATTTTGTCCAGATAAACCATATAATTTATTATTAAATTGATTACCTGTATTTGCTTGTGAAATAAAAAATGGTGTTTGGACTAGCCATTCATCCGTTCTAATCATTCTAGGAACACCAATTAAAGTTCCATCTGATCTTTGAGGAATAGTAATCCAATTTTCAAATTCTTTTACTAAATCAATCGTTTCTGAATTTGAAAATTGATTGATAGTTTTTGAAGCTTTTCCTGATGAAAGTTCCTTTACTCCAAAATTATTCCAATTTGAAATTGAACTACCGTGTAATTCAAAACTGATGCTAGAGATAAATAATATGGCTGCAATAATAAATCTAAATTTTATTACAAAATCAAGCCCGTTTCCAATAATAAAACGCAACTTTTTAACCATTTTTTCGATTTCTTTCAACATAATCATAGATTTTTAATTCATATTGCATGCGATTTTGGCGAACGATTGTGTCTAAAATAAATCCTGCTACAAATGCTAAAGAAGATAAAATCATTAGACCAGTTGCTAAGATGGCAGAAGGCATTTTTTGAATCAATCCTGTTTGGGCATATTCACTAATAACTGGAATGCCCACTAGCAATCCCAAAATGAATAATACAGCACTCACTAAACTGAAAAATAAGAGTGGTTTGTAATCTTTAAAGAGATTAAAAATCATTTTTAATACTTTAAAACCATCAGAAAAGGTATTTAATTTTGATTCGCTACCTTCTGGACGATCTTGATAAGTAATCGGAACTTCTACTAATTTAAAACGTTTATCTAATGAATGAATAGAGAGTTCTGTTTCGACTTCGAAACCTGGAGATAAAACTGGAAAAGTCTTGACAAAAAGGCGATTAAATCCTCGATACCCTGTCATGATATCTTCATAATGTCCTTTATAGAGATAATTAATAAGATTTTTGACTAAGCTATTCCCAAATCCATGAAAACCACGCTTATTTTCTTTTGCATAAGTTCCATTTGACAAGCGGTCTCCGATAGTCATATCTGCCATACCTGTACGTAATGGCTCCAATAGCTTTTCAACTTCGTTTGCTGGATATGTATCATCCGCGTCCACCATAATGTAATAATCCGCATCAATTTCACGGAACATTGAACGAACAACATTACCTTTTCCTTGACGTGGTTCAAAACGTACAATAGCACCTGCTTGAAGAGCTAATTCATTAGTTTTATCCTTGGAATTATTATCATAAACGTAAATATCTGCTTGTGGTAGATAGTGCTTAAAATCAGAAATAACTTTTTGAATAGTCATTTCTTCGTTATAAGCAGGTAGTAGTACAGCAATTTTTTCTGTCATTATGTATCTCCTATTATAAAAAAGTTAAGATTCTCTTGAATATAGCCCTTACCAAGACTAATATCATACTGAAGCAACTCTAAGTCTCTTTTAGCTTCTTGTGAATCTTTATTAGAATCGTATTGATTTGCTGACACCTCCTTCAACATATCTGTTAACAATGCGTAATAAGGAGTTACCTTAGAGTTAGTATGTTCATACAGTGCAGCAATAAAATCACTTGAATTTAGATATGGATAATCTAATTTTTGATTATCATGGTTTGACCATATAAAATAGTCTGTCTCAAACTGACTGTTTGGATGATATTTAAAGGCTTTATCTGGATATAAACCAGGTAAATGATCACCATAAAAAATGACGGTAACATCATTTTCTAATTGACTTAAAGCATCTATAAAATCTTTTGTAGCATTATCTGTATATGTCAATAATCTGGAATATTCAATAAGCAGTTCATTTTAACTGTCTGAGAAATTCTCTCCAGAAGCAATAACATCACTTGGTTCTCCCACTAACCAGGGCGAATGATTTTGCATGGTAATAACAGAAAAAAATTGGGATTTATCATCTGCTATTCTTTCTAAGATGTTATTATAGACGGTTTCATCACTCATACTCACACCTACAAATTTAGGGTTTGTTAAAGTCTCAGAAGAACCCTCTAAAAATATCTGTTTACTAAAGTCAAGGGTTCGATAGATGGAATGACGACTATAATTTCCTGCACTTGATGGATGAATGACTATACGATTTTCTGAATTAAATTGGGAACTGATGGAAGGAAACACTCTCATCTTAGGAACAACTTCTGTGTATAATGTTGAGACGGATGGACTATAGTGATGGTAAGGAAGCCCTGTTAGAGATTGAAATTCTAAGTTGGCTGTTCCTCCTCCGTAAAACTTTGTCCTCATTGTTCCACTGGTTGTCTGAGCTTTTATTTGATCAATATGAGGAAGTACATCTCGAGACAAATGAACACCATCAAGTCTTGACGGATTTGATAACGTCTCACTTAAAATAAATATGACTGTCTGATCATTGATGTTCTTTGAGCGATTTTGATTGATTTGCTTTGCTAACTCAGAATACTTCAAAGCTATTTGTTTGGTGCTTTCTGAACTATAACCCTCTGGTTTTTCCATAATAGACTTAGTCATTTGTTTTGTCCATACATAGCTTACTGATTTGAGTTGTGCATTAGCTTTGAACCCCATCCAAGCAATATCATTCCAGTTATTTAACGTCGAAATAATCGGAATCCCTGGTGAAATTTCTTTAGCTTTTTCCTTAGAGAATACATAAAAATTAGCTGACATCAAGGTTAGCAAGCAAAGTGAACCCAAAATTCTCCATCTCAGATGAACGATAGGCTTATTTTGAAAATAAGATCTGAGATAAAGGTAACTAATAATATAAGTTATCATAATCGCAAATATAACTAGTACTATTTCTGGACTTGTAAAACTTATGAGCGTACTAAGTTCTTTGAGCCAAATAAGATCTGTTATTAAAATTGGCTCACTGCGCATTGCGAATTTGATATGATTTGCCATAACCATGATACTAGAAATCGCACACAATAATAGGGTCGTTTGAACAAAGCGATTGACTATAAAATAAATGAATTGAAAAATCGTAAAAAAGAATAATAGTTGATAGAGTGTTACTGCCGGAAAGATAAATTTTTCAAAAAGATTGATATCACCTCGAACAGTAAATTGCATACCAAAATTTAACAGCAATGAAAGCATTAAAGAAGTCATAACCGTTAAATAAAAGTCAGCTTTTTTGTGAACTAAAGCTTTCATGGCTTTGTCTGCCATAAAAAGAAGGATGGCAAACAATGTTTGAGTGATTAAGACATTTTGTAACAAGATAAGCACATAGCTTTTTATATCCCTTATTTCCAAAAAAGGTTCTAAACTAAATGCTAAAGCTTCTGTTAATTGACTATCTAATAACACAATTAAAAGTAAAACAACAAGATACTCATTATTACTATCTAAACAGATAATCTCAATTCTTGGATTTCTTTCTTTAACTTTTTTTCGTACTAAAGCTATTAAATAGACTAGCGCAATGACACTAAAGGCTACCAAAATCCCTCTCCATTCAAAAAAATGATTCTTGAAAATGGATTCAGGATAAAATTTAGGATTATTGATATTTCTAGTCCATTTTAAGAAATAAGATAATATCCAGTAAATGACTATTCCTAAATCTAAGTTAAGATAAAAAGATGTTGTAAAACTAAATGATATGAACCATGCTAAAAAGATAATGCTAAAAAGATAATGCTAAATGGTACTAACAATAATAGCTTTGAAAATAATGTCAATTCTTCAGTAAGTGGAGTTGCTGCTAGAAGCTGAAAATTCCAAACCGCTATTGTAATACCAGTAATGGCGATGAAAAGAACAAATTCTTTGCGTAATCTAAAAGCCTTAACTTTCGAAAATAACTTCAATTTAGATCAACTTCTCCTTCAACCTTTTTAAAATATACTTTATTGCTCTAAGTTGAACGACAAAAAGATACTTCATTGCTCCTTTGATACCACCTAAATAATTGAAATCAACGTATGGATAAGATGATGTACCTAATCGTTCATTTAATAATTTGTTATCAATAAAAGGGGTTAACTCGCTTGAGTTTTTTGAGATTCGAAAATCGTAACCTTTATCCCAAGCAATATAAATCAGCAATCGTTCAATGGCATGAAGGATTGAGTTCTGCGGTAGAGGCTCTGCTGGGACAGAACTCTCGTCGAGATTTAAGTCAAACAATGATTGTAAAGCATCATATTTAAACCAAACAAAAGTACCATAAGACATCACAAAGGTATGAAAAGCATTGAAATCAATGGTTTTTTGCATTCCCATCTCTTTCCATAAATCATTCATTACTGGAGCAATACGATGTTCATTATAAGGATTAACAATTTTATTATAGCGGAAAAATGTTGGAATATCTGCTATGACTAACCCTAACTCTGGATCCTCTTCTAATTGAGATAAAATCTTATTCGCAGGTATAATCATCATCTCGATCAGTTCTTTTCGCCAAGATTCTCCCGCCCAAAAACTAGCTTCTTTAGATTTTTTAGTATGGAAATGACCCACATAGTCATATTTGGCTAGTTCAGTTTTTAATGTTAACATTGGAAGGATATCACGACCAATATTTCCAGTAATGACTATTTTAGCCTCCTGATTATTTTCCTCTAAAATATCTCGAATAAGACCTTCTTTTTCTTCGTTATCTGTTGTGATAAACAAATCATAAACAAAATGAAAACTTTTAAATGCTTCTAAAAATGTCTCAAGCAAGTCAACGTAAAAAACATGTAGATGAACAGCAGTTTTTTTACTAATAAACCTCCAAGTGCTTGTTTCTTTAAGATACTTACGCCCCAGCAAATATGTTAAATCGGGATAATGAATTTTTGACATATGCGATACAATTAATTCAACGGGATACTGGCTTGTTTTTTCAATTTCCGCCAATAAATAGGGCGTAATATGTTGATTAGCGTTAATGGCCTTAACTTTAATAAAGGGGACTTTGTGTTGAAGAATGGCAGTCGGATGGTAATATGAAAAGTCCGCATGAGGTAATTGATCTACCTCTTCTTTAGTCGTATCAAAAACAGCCTTGTATTTAAAACCTGCATCCGTTAAATAGCTTGTCGCACGAGTTTCATAGTCAGTGATGACATCTTGTACATTTTGGTGATTTTTAACTTTTTTCCAAAATGTTTCAAAAACATCACTTAAAATAACTGCTTTATGAAAAACCATGAAATAACTCTGCAAATGTTCGGGAAATCCCAATGAATGAGTTGTTTTTTGAGCTATACGATGATTGGTCATCCCCCAGAAATCAACTGTTTGATCAGATTCAAACTTGAGGTAATAATCTTTCAAATCCCAAAGAGGACCAAAGCACGTATCGTTCATCACTGTTATGGAATCGTATGTTTTTAACTGTTCAAATCCAATTTCTAACATACCGTCACGCCATGCTGCAAAGTCAAAACCACTATTTTCACGTTGGCAAAACGTATCAATAAGTCTTTCATTTTTTAAATCATTGACTAATTCATCATTCAATGGACTGTTTGAAATAAAAAGTATCGTCGAAAATAAAGATCGTATCTGTTTTAATTGGTAACGAACATGTGAACTTAATGATTGATGCTGATTAAAATGCACATATAGAAGTAAACGTTTCATTTTTTTCTCCTAAAGAAATTAATTATTTTTGTGGGAATTGACCATCTTTTTGAAAAAATGACACTATGATACTTTTGTGTAACCTCGTCTATCAAGGTTCTTTGTTCATTATTTTTAGCGGTTAATCGTTTTTTCTCAACTAAGAGTTCCCTATATTTTGTCTCTAAAGCGCTAAGATCACGAGCTAATTTTTTGCCGATATAATTTGAAGAATAAATATTACTAACATCACTACTGGTGTATTTCAGAATGAACGCTTTACCATAAATCGATTCAGGCAATTCAAATAACATTTGAGGATCTGAGTCCGGGAAAATGTACGAATCTTCTAATACAATTGCATTTGTCAGGCTAGGCATTATCTGAGTCCCCGTCTCCTTTGAGATCAGAGCAATCGAATCATAAAAACTAGTACATTCTGACATATCAATACGAATCTGTTCACAATTATCTGGGATAATAATGTCAAGTTCATCTTTAGCATGCAAAGGGTATTGTTTTATCCTATCTTGATTAAAACCAGAATGATCTTCATCAAAATAAATTGTTATTTTTTCTTTTCGGATTTGTTGCAAATAGCTAACTATTTTGTCTGATTTTATATCACTAATTTCTTTATTTAACCTGTAAATTCTGTGCTCTTGCTTGGCATCATGCTCCATCAATATTTTTGCAATTTTTTTCATGTCTTGATGAGGGTATTTATCGACATACTCTAATTGAGTTGATAAAAGACCATTGATTCTTTTGATCATCTTTTCTTCAGAATCAGGACGAGAATCTGAGTTTGAGGTCAGGCGGTAAGCCACACAAGGAGAATCAATAAAAGCGAGATCTGTTTTTTGAAAGAATTCCAATTGCATTGGAAAGCCATCGTCAACAGAAAAAGGATCGATGACATTATTTACCGCTTGCATCAGTTTTGTATCAACAAGCCAGGAAGAGGTTAAAGTCATTCCTTTGGTAGCAATCATTTTTTCATAAGTATTGGCATAGGCAATCGTGCCATGACGGAAAACATCCTCAGCGATAGTATTGTCATTTTTGTCTACAATATTAAAGCTAGTATTACACCACAAAAATGATGGTTTTTTTTCCAATACATCAAATTGTTTTTGTAGTTTATTAAGATCAATCCAATAATCATCAGCGTCACATCTAGCAATATATTTTCCTTTTGCTTCTTTACAAATGTCAATCCATGTTTGTGTCAAACCTTTGTTTTTATCATTAAAAAAAAGTCGAATTAGGTTTGGATATTGTTGTTGATAGGTTTTTAAAATATCTCTCGAAGAATCCGTTGAACAATCATCAACGACAATGATTTCAAATGTGAAATTAGTTTTTTGATTAATGATACTATCTAAAGCCTTAGTGATATACTGTTCGTAATTATAACTAGTACAAATAACGCTGATTTGAATATTTTCCATAACAAATGTACCTTTATCAATTAATTTGAAATCATTTTCCATGAACCATTACGCTGAATAATACCGGATGCTGAGTCTAAAGCTGATAAATCATCGCGTAAAATATCATCACGATTGAGTATAATAATTGGGGAATTTTCAGCATTTGCATAAGCGTACATCTCTTTTGATTTACCTAAAACAGTAACTTGAAGCTGTAAATTCATATCATTCACCTGATCAAGTGAACAACTATACTGAAATGTTTTATGTCCTGATGTAGTCGTCATTAAATCATAAGTATTGTCATTGTATATCCAAATATTACGATCAATATCTGTTAACGAAAACACAACGTAAGTCTCAACATTTTGTAGGACGTCATAAGAAACCTCAAATGTCACTTTCTCTCTAGGTGTTGTATTTGAAGGTGATAACAGTTTTACGTTTAAATGATTAACGACAAGTTTTTCATTTCTCGTGTTTTTTAGTTCCGTATTTTCTTGTTGATAAGATTCTGAAACAGTATTATCGACACTATACTGATTCGCAACATCATTAGGATTTCCGTAAGCTTTAACCAATCCATTTTCAATTAAAAGCGCTTTATTACAATATTTTTTAACAGCCCCCATATCATGGGTCACTAAAATGGTTGTTTTTCCACTCGTTTGACGCTCTAAAAAGTAATCATTACATTTTCGTTGAAAAGCTTCATCACCAACTGCAAGAACTTCATCAAGTATTAAGATATCACCTTGAGCTTTAATGGCAACTGAAAAAGCAAGACGTACTTGCATACCACTAGAATAATTTTTCAGTTTTTGGTTCATAAAGTCTTTTAACTCAGCAAATTCGACAATATCGTCATACATATTGTCAATCTCTTCGGTTGTAAAACCAAGCATGGCTCCATTAAGATAGACATTTTCTTTACCAGTCAGCTCAGGATTAAATCCAACTCCCAGTTCAATAAAGGAGACCATCTTGCCATTAACTGTCACGCTTCCTTTTTCAGGGGTATAAATTTGAGAAATAATTTTTAGAAGCGTTGATTTTCCAGAACCATTTCGACCAACAATGCCAAAGAAATCACCTTCTTCTACTTCAAAATCAATATCTCGAAGCACTTGTTGCTCTTTATAGCCTTTGATACCTCGGAAACGATTGACAAGGGTCGTTCTTAAACTTTGTGTGCTCTCTGTTGGTAGCTTAAAGGACTTACTTACGTGTTTAACTTTTACAGCAATAGTTTTATTTGACATTATAGAATCTCCGCAAAACGATTGGCATTTTTTCTAAATACTCCTAGTCCAATAAAAAAGACAATAATAGGTAAGAGATAAGGAATCATAGCAATCCACTTATGACCAATCAAATCCCAGCCTCTTAAACTTCCAGAATAAACGATAAAATGTCTTAAATCCTGAATAATCTGGGCTAAAGGATTTAGCATCATGATTTTGGCAATTTTATCTTGACCTCTTTGTAAAATAAACGTTAATGAATAAATAATTGGCGTCGCATACATACCAGCTTGTATTAACACTTCCCAAATAGGACCAATATCTCTAAACTTGACAAAAAGAGACGATAACATAAGAGAAATTCCAACCGATAGTAACAATAATTCAACAAATAATGGAAGGACAACCAACAATCCAAGTGAAGGTTGCAAACCATTAATCAACCCAAAGATAAAAACCACTAGAAGATTAATCGCATAATTAATAGCCGCTCCAATAACTGATGAAAACACAATGATCTCTTTTGAAAAATTCAATTTTCGTAACAGATCACCTCGAGCAACTATCGACATCATCCCCATGGAAGTTGCCTCTGTAAAGAAGCTCCATGTAACCATACCAAGTAGTAAACCTACCGCGTAATGCGGTGTCCCATCGTCAAATCGTAAAAATCTTACAAACACAAGGTACATAATGGTAAATAGCATCATTGGCTTTAAGATTGACCACAAGTGCCCTATCAAACTGCCTTGATACCTTAATTTAAAGTCTGTTTTGACCATTTCGCGTAATAAAATGCGATTTTTTTTATCAAAATAATTCATTTTTTCTCCAATTTTATTGATAACCTAACTTCGTCACTAGCAACGCTCTAAACACAAGGGTATGAAAGTGTCGGTTTTTTTTGAAATCATACTGTTTCATCAGTCGCAAACGCTCTATCATCGGTTGATCCGTTAAACTGACATAGGTTTCCACCAAATCTCTGGACTTTTCAGATAAACCAAGTGCTAGCAGTTGCTCTGCTTGCTTTTGACTTGAGGTAATGAGCCACCAATATTTAGCCATGAGTTGAGAAGGTTTGAGCCAGTTTTTTAGGCGCTTAGACCAAGTCCTAGCTCCTAGAACATTAGCTTGGTGTTGTCTATACAGCTGCGTTGGTTGATCGATATAGACTAATTTACCAAAGGCTGCTGCCAGCAAGGCTAAGTACCAGTCATGCATGATAAGATTATCATAGGTTTGCCAGTAATCTGCTAGGGCTTTATTGATCATCATCGTCCCACCGGTCACTGTATTTTCGGTCAATTCTTGGACTAACTCAGTATTGGCATGATGTGATTGGGATTTGATCATGCTTTTTTGAAGCATCTTGAGATTTTGATTAACCACTGTGACATCGGTATAAACCAGCATCGGACCGTCATAGCCGACTTCATGAGCTTTTGTTAAGGTAATCGCCAACTTTTCAGGTAGCCAGACATCATCTTGGTCACTAAAAAAATAATAATCCGCTTCAGCAAACTTAACCAGATGGTAAAAGCTCTTAATAACGCCGTAGTTTTCGTCTTGCCCATCATTAATCAATCGAATCCTAGAATCCTCTTTGGCAAAGGCTCTGATGATAGCTCTAGTCTCGTCCGTAGACCCATCATCACGAATCAATAGTGTCCAGTCTTTGAAAGTCTGATTCTGAATGCTTTTGATTTGCTCAGCAAGATACCGCTCCCCGTTATAGGTAGACATGACAATATTAACCTTCATTTAGCAACATTTCCTCGTATTCTGCCACAATTTTTGGCCAAGTATAGTTAGCCTTGATATGAGACTTGGCTTCATCTCCCAAATGCCTAAAGTCGCCAGCATCCACAGAATCAATAAGTTCTTGCAAACACCCTTCTTCTTTTGACCAATACAAAGCTGTTTCCTGGGCTACTTTTCGATTAAAGTCAACGCCAAGGACTAGATTGACTGCTGTATGCGCCAAGGCCTCTAATAAACCAGGGTTAGTCCCTCCCACTTCGTGACCATGCAGATAAGCATAGGCAGACTCGCGGATATAGGTTAGCAAGTCCTTATCGTACACTGTCCCTACAAAATGGATACGAGGGTCTGATTGGAAGCCGGTTTGTTTAGCCAGTTCTTCAAAATAAGCATTGCCAGCATGATTACAAATAATCAACAATTTCTTGGTCGTCTGACTCTTTTGAAACTCTCTCAGCATAATGTCATAGTTATTTTCAGGGACAAAACGCCCGACAATCAAGTAATAATCCTGCTCCACCGTATGCCATTTGTCAAAGAAAGCTCTTACCTGTTGCTCCTGAGGTGTCAAAGGAGATGAGGCAGTCGCTGTCCCATAAGCGATAAAACACGTCTGACTCCATGGGTAAGCTTTTTGGAGATAGGCTTCTATCCCCTCATTGTCTGCGACGATGAGATCCGCAAAGCGGGTCATTGTTTTTTCTGATTGCTTGAGGTAGGCTTGGACAGGCTTAGACCACTTGGTACGACGCCACTCCAAACCATCAGGATTGACCAGTAACAGTCCTCCTACTGCCTTAATCTGACTAGCAAAAAGCGACATAAAAAGGCCAATCGTATTGCCAAGAATATAGATAACTGGTCGCTTCAAGTCATGCTTTTTAATATAGGACAAGGCGTAATGAATAGCCATCATATCATAAGCAATCACCCGAGCTGGTCCAAGTTTTGGGGGATTAACCGTGAAACAATCAGCTCCACGAAAATCAAAGTGTTGCCCTGTCTTGTCATCGCTCAAGCATGCAACATGGTATTTGAGCTGATGGCTCACCTGATGACTCACCAAGGCTTCAACGAAGGTTTCAAAGCCACCATATTGGGCGGGCAAGCCTCTACTACCTATTATAAAAACATGGCGCATAAAAACTCCATTCTATCGGATACAATCATAATCTATTATACCATAACTTAGCATCCTGCGGTATTTAAAAATCTCTCTTGGAGGGCTTTCCAAAAGAGATGATGTGATGGTTATTTTGTTGTTTGCTTATAAAATGCTTCAAGGGCATCCTGCCACTTGGGAATCACAAAGCCTGTTGCTTTTGCTTTTGCTAAGCTCATTGTGGAATTAAGTGGGCGTTTGGCTTTAGCCGGAAAAGCAGAGGAATCCACAGGGACAAGATCAACATCACTATCTTTTAAAATCTCAAGTGCAAAGTCATACCAAGTCGTATCCTGATCGGCATCATTTGACAAATGGTAATAACCAAAGGCTTGGTTGGTAGCCACCAAGTAGGTCATAAATTCAGCCAAGGTACGTGTCCACGTTGGGCGACCATGCTGGTCATTAACAACACTCAAACGAGGATGCTTTTTAGCTAATTCTTGCATGGTAAAGACAAAATTTTTACCATAATGGCCAAATACCCATGCCGTACGAATGATATAGAACTCTTTAGCATAGCGCTCAACAGCCTCTTCACCAAGACGCTTGGTACGACCGTATTCTGTCTTAGGGTCAGGCTGATCTGACTCAAGCCATTCTTGCCCTACCGGTTTTTCACCATCAAAAACATAGTCTGTTGAGATGTAAACCAAGGTAGCACCATGCTTTGCGGCTGCTTTAGCGATAATCTCTGTCCCAGTAACATTGATAGCGTAGTTGAGCTCTTTTCCTTCATCCTCTGCAGCATCAACCGCTGTATAAGCCGCACAGTGGTAAACCAGGCTAGGCTTCACTTGCTCAAAAACCTCAGCAACCTTTGCTTCGTCTGTAATATCCATCTCTGCAACATCAACCGCAACATAGGCTTCCTTACGTTCATCTAATAAATAACGCAGCTCAGTTCCTAATTGCCCATTAGCACCCGTCACTAATATCATACCTTATCTCCTTGAAAGTTTTCTTCTAAAGAAAGTATACCAAAAAAAGGGCTGTATTTCACCCTTTTTCTTTAATAATATAAACAGGACGTTTTTTAGTCTCTAAGAAAATTTTAGCAATGTATTTTCCAATGACACCAAGGGCCAATAATTGAATCCCTCCAATGAATAAGATAATGGTTACAAGACTTGCCCAGCCAGCAACAGGATCGCCAAGAAGTAATTTTTTGACAATGACAAATACAATACCTAAAACAGAGACCATAAATGAGCCTGCTCCAGCCCATAAAGCCAGATTTAAAGGCGCTTCTGAAAAGTTGATAAAGCCATCCATAGAGTACTTCAACAAACTCCAAAAGGACCAAGACGTCTCTCCTGCAACCCTTTCTCTGTTATCAAAAGACAGGTAGGTGACCTCATACCCAACCCAAGAAAAGAGCCCCTTAGAAAAACGATTGACCTCGCCTAATTCTAAAACGCTGTCGACAACTTGTCTGGTCATCAAGCGAAAATCTCTAGCACCATCAACCATCTCAGTACTTGAAATCCGGTTAATCAACCAATAAAAAGATCTGGCAAAAAAAGATCTCAAAGCTGGCTCACCTTGACGATTCGCACGACGTGTCCCAACGACATCAAATCCTTCTTGGATTTTCGCGTACATGTCAATCAGTAATTCTGGTGGGTCTTGCAAATCAGCGTCCATCACTGTGATATAATCCCCTCTAGCCGCTTCCAATCCTGCCAACAAAGCCGCTTCTTTCCCAAAATTGCGAGACAGTGATAAGTAATGAATATTGGCAAAACGTTTTGAGACCTGTCTCAGTATTTTTAAAGTCTTATCCTTAGAGCCATCATTGACAAAAATGTAGTCAAAAAGGAGCTGACTAGACAGTCTTTTCTCTACTTGTTGCGTTGCTTCCAAGAAGGGTAAAATCGTTTCCTCTTCATTATGGCATGGAATGATTAAACTTAATGTTTTCATAGGTTTCTTTCTCTTAGCGAACACCGAGTGCTATTCGTGCATAACGACTCAAGCGTTCTACCGACCAGGCTGGTGTCCAAACCAGACGAACTTTTGCTGCTGTCACTTCAGGGACGGTTTTAACAACGTCGTAAATCTGATCGGTGATCAAGTCTGCCAATGGGCATCCCATGGTCGTCAAAGTCATATCAATCTGTGTCTTACCATCCTGCTCAAAGTGGATTTCATAGATCAAACCGAGATTGATAATGTCAATCCCCAATTCAGGATCAATCACTTCTTCCAAAGCTTTTAGGATACGTTTTTTGATATCAGCAATAGCTTCTTCAGTATAGGGAGTTGTATCTGACATGATTTTCCTTTCAAAGTAGCTTATTGGGAATTAAGACAGTTAAAAATGTCTACTCAACTACGCTAGCTCTCATTTCTAGCAGAACGCCCAGAGCAGACTATTTTTAGACTGGCCTGGTCCTTATTTTTGGTAGAGCACCTAAAACAGTCTATTCCTAGACTGTTTTAGTCCTCCATAAAGTCTTTTAGTTGTTTGCTACGACTTGGGTGGCGGAGTTTGCGGAGGGCTTTGGCTTCAATCTGACGAATACGCTCACGTGTCACGTTAAAGACCTTGCCGACATCTTCTAGGGTGCGCATCTTTCCATCATCAAGCCCAAAGCGTAGGCGTAGGACATTTTCCTCACGATCTGTTAGGGTATCAAGAACCTCATCTAACTGCTCGCGTAGAACCACTCGAGTCGTGTAGTCAACAGGATTTTCAATCACTTCATCCTCAATAAAATCACCTAGATGACTGTCATCTTCTTCACCAATTGGTGTCTCAAGAGACACTGGCTCTTGAGCGATCTTCAGTATTTCACGCACTTTGTCAGGAGTCATGTCCATACGCTCTGCAATTTGCTCTGGCGTTGGGTCTTGCCCTAATTCTTGCAAGAGATTACGCTGTTCACGAACTAGCTTGTTAATGGTTTCAACCATATGAACTGGAATACGAATGGTCCTAGCCTGGTCAGCAATCGCACGTGTGATTGCTTGACGAATCCACCAAGTAGCGTAGGTCGAAAACTTGAAGCCTTTCGAATAGTCGAATTTATCCACAGCCTTCATCAGCCCCATATTACCCTCTTGGATTAGGTCCAAAAATTGCATCCCTCGACCCACATAGCGCTTAGCAATCGACACAACCAACCGTAAGTTTGCTTCCGCTAGACGTTGTTTGGCTTGCAGGTCACCATTTTCAACGGCGATAGCTAGTTCTTTTTCTTCGTCATTGGTTAGTAAGGCAACAACACCAATCTCTTTGAGATACATCCGGACAGGATCGTTGACCTTGGCTGAATTACTCCCAAGAAGTTCCTCATCAGTTAACTCTTCAGGCTTTGGGGCTTCTACCACATATTTGGTTGATGGATTGTTATCCTTATCGGTAATCGAAATACCACCATCTGTCAGGCGCTCCAATAAATCGTCAATTTGATCGGCATCTAAGCCAAAAGGGATAACCAATTTTTCGGTCACTTCAGTGTCAATCGCTGTCCCAGCTTGCTTATGGTGACGGATAAAATCTGCAACCTGAACGTTAAATGTAACCATGTCATTAGTGTTTTTTGCCATAATTCCCTCTATTCTAAACCTTTTTTTTGTGCAATAAGTTGTTGTAAAGCTTCAAGTGCCAACTCTTGATCGCCTTTGTTGCTAATATCTTTAATCAGTTGACTTTGTTTTCGCATCTCTTGTTGAGCTAATAAACGGTCACGATGCCTTTCCAAATCAGCGATTTCATGATGACCAATCTCTTCTGGAAGTTGCTCTTCCAAAACTTGATAATAGGCTTGCTGAACATTGTCTGGCTGAGCCGATAGCTCAAAGGGTGTTAATTCGCCATGAGCCAATAACAAGCTGTAGAGCGCATCAAGTTCTGGTGTGCTAAAGTGGAAATCTTGCCTTAGTTTAAAGTCATTTAAGACAAGAGGATGAAACAGCATCCGATGAAAGAGATGATTTTCTGTTTTTTTGAGAGCAGAGACTTGCTTGACAATGGGCATGTCAATGTAAACGGGCTCACGAACCTGACCTTGTGCCATCGTTTGTCGCATAGACAGACGCACATTATTAACAGACTGCTCTACTTGCTGGTAATCAAAATCAGGCATCAAATCAGCGACTTTATTGATATAAGTATTCTGCGCTGTTATGGACGGCTCTTTGGCAATAATGCTTGTTATCTTTTCAACATAAGCAATCTGATTTTGAAGGTTATCACTATTTTCAGGGAGCAAGTAACTTATCCAAAATTCCGCTTGGCTGATCCGAGACGTCTCTAACAAGGTAGCTAAGGCCTCTTCAGAAGTAGCCTTCAAGTAATCATCTGGATCCATGCCTTGAGGAATAGTGACTACATCCACCGAAAAAGAGGCTAAGAGGTCTAAAGACTTAGCAATGGCATGTTGTCCCGCAGCATCCCCGTCATAGGTTAAGACCACTTTGTTAGTCAGTTGACTCAGATGAGTAACATGTTCCTTGGTCAATGCGGTTCCCATAGAGGCTACGGCATTGACGATGCCCGCTTGATAAGCAGCAATGACATCCATAAACCCTTCCATAAGATAGACTTCCCGCTTTTTGGCGATGACAGGTTTTGCCTGATCCAGATGGTAAAGCTCATAGGATTTGTTAAAAATAGGCGTCGACCGCGTGTTTTTATACTTGGCCTGCTGCTTTTGAGAATCGTTTTTCGTCCATACTCGCCCAGAAAAGCCCACAACCTTCCCCTGTTCATTGGTCAGGGGAAACATAATCCGATTTTGGAAAGCATCATAGATACGATTCGTTGTTTCAGAGAAATGGAACAAGCCAGAATTTAGAATGGTCTCTTCATCGTAGTGATTCTCATATTTATTCGATAAATATTGGTAAAAATAATCAGATTCTTCAGGTGACAAACCAATATTAAAGTGCTTGATCAACTCATCCGTAAGCCCTCTATCATACAAGTACTGCCGCGCGGCCTCTCCTTGCTTAGTTGTCATTAAAACAGCCTGAAAAAAGGTATTGGCATCTGCGTTGATCTGAAATAACTTATCATGAGGGTGCGTTGATTTTTGGTGATTATTTGTCGTCACCTCAATCGCCATACCTAAGCGTTCTGCTAAGACTGCTGCCGCCTCTTTAAATGGAATTTGCCGATACTCTTCAAGAAACTTAAAAACGTCACCCGATTTTCCACAACCGAAGCAATGGTAAAATTGCTTGTCTTCGATAACGTTGAATGATGGCGTTTTTTCCTTATGAAAGGGACATAGACCCAGATGATTCTGCCCTGCTTTTGAGAGCGCAACAACCTCTCCAATAACATCTACAATATTGGTTTCTTGCTTGATTTGAGCAATGCTTGCCTTATCCAAAATCATGACATCACCTCCACAAAAAACCAATTTTGCCTTAACTGACATTATAACATTATCACTAGCAGGTGTAAAACAAAACAATCAAATCTTTTGCCAGCGATTTAGCTTTGATGTATAATACCCTCTAGTTAAAGAAAGGATTTATTATGATTAAAGAATTAAAAGCCTTTTTATTTAAAGGGAATATTGTTGATTTGGCTGTGGCTGTTATTTTTGGATCGGCATTTGGAGCCATCATCACCTCATTAGTTGAAGATATTATCACACCTCTACTGTTGAACCCTGTGTTAAAGGCCGTTCATGCAGAACGCATTGCTGAGCTACGATGGAATGGGGTTGCCTATGGTAATTTCCTAAGTGCTGTACTTAACTTCTTAATTGTGGGGACAATTCTTTTCTTTGTTGTCAAAGCAGCAAAACAAGTTATTCCCAACAATGACGATGCCAAAGAACCCACTCTCACCAAAGAAGAAAAACTGCTTACAGAAATTCGTGACCTTTTAGCGAAGAAATAATCTCAAAACCATTTTAAATCACAGATCGCCATCTGTGGTTTTTTTTCACAAAATCAAACAATATATCCGAATCAGCTACACCTGTTTCCCAAAAACTGTTGACTCAAAATACTTCCATAGTCTAACTCAAAAATACGGAATACCTTTTCAAGATCGCAACACAAGAGCCTTGCCCTCTTAGAATGAGGAACAAGACCCTTACTTAAATTTTTATTATTTTTGGTCCACTTGACAAGGAGCAGTTCAAAACTCTAATCACCTAGAAAAACAAGATTGCTTTTAATAATAGTGAAGAAGTCCTCGTTTGAAGCAATAAGATGAAAAATCAAATAATTTATCACGAAAGAGATTTGATAACGTTCAAAATAGCTTCACTTTCTGTCCAGTGCAAATAATGATGACCTCCAGTCAGATATAGGTGGCATTTACCTTCTTGATTGTGATACTCTGATGCCTCATATTCATTTTTTCGAAAAGCTTGGCTAAAGATAAAGCTAGGAATATCTTTTGAAATACTAGGTAGGCTAGCTAGGTTACTCTCACTCAAATTTGGAAAGACAGCAAAATCAGAGTCATCAATAGTGGATAAACGCTTCTCAGTTTTCTCAAAAGCAGCTCAAAGAGCCTTGTTTTCTTTGTCATTCAATCCTTGACGTGAGATTTCTTGTAAATAGTTTTCAACACCCATGTCAGAAATAGTTTGGCTTACTCGTCCAAATTCTTCAGGATAATCAACGACTCCCGTCAAAATGGCTACTGTGGAAGGCTCAATTCCTATAAATCCTTTGCATCCTAATCGCTCAGTCATTAATCTAAGTCCCAGGATATCAGCAATACTATGAGCAATCAAAATATAATTCCCAATCGGAAAACTACCAACACCACTGAGAAAAATAAGCGTTGGATTTCCTTTTCGGTAGTGAATGGATAATTCACCAATGGTTGTTTGTAGCTTTCTCTTCGTAAGAGTCATCATTTCCAATATTATTTCAACTTATTTCTTGTCATCATCCATTGAAAGCACACTCAAGAATGCTTCTTGTGGGACTTCTACCGAACCAATGGATTTCATACGTTTTTTACCAGCTTTTTGTTTTTCAAGCAGCTTACGTTTACGCGAAACGTCACCACCATAACATTTCGCCAAAACGTTTTTACGAAGAGCCTTGATATCCGTACGTGCCACAATTTTTTGACCAATAGCAGCTTGGATAGGCACTTCAAACTGCTGACGAGGAATGATGATTTTTAATTTATCCACAATAAATTTCCCGCGTTCATAGGCAAACTCTTTGTGAACAATAAAGCTGAGCGCATCAACTTTATCGCCATTTAGTAGAATATCCATTTTAACTAACTGTGATTGACGATAGGCTGAGATGTCATAGTCAAAACTAGCATAACCGCGCGTTGACGATTTGAGTTTATCAAAGAAATCAAAAACAATTTCTGCTAGTGGAATTTGATAAATAACATTAACACGATTATCATCAATATACTCCATGGTTTCAAAGTCACCACGTTTACGCTGGGCCAATTCCATCACAGCACCAACATACTCTTGTGGTACCATAATTTGTGCCTTGACATAAGGTTCTTCAATCGTAGCAATACGAGTTGGTTCCGGAAACTCTGACGGGTTAGAAACTTCTAGAATATCGCCATCTGTGGTATTGACATGATAGACCACTGACGGTGCGGTCATGATTAAGTCAATGTTAAATTCACGCTCCAAGCGCTCTTGAATCACATCCATATGAAGAAGCCCCAGGAAACCACACCTAAAACCAAAGCCTAAGGCTTGAGAGGTTTCAGGTTCGAATTGAAGACTGGCATCATTGAGCTGTAATTTTTCTAAAGCATCTCTTAAGTCGTTGTATTTATTAGATTCTATTGGGTAAAGACCGGCAAAGACCATTGGGTTCATCTGCTTATAACCAGCAAGCGGTTGACTGGCTGGATGATGTGCCAAGGTTATGGTATCACCTACGCGAGTATCTGCAACCGTCTTGATAGAAGCTGCGATGTAGCCAACATCACCAGTCGCCAAGAAATCGCGTCCAACAGCCTTGGGAGTAAAGATACCGACCTCAGTCACATCAAAGGTCTTACCATTGGACATGAGTTTAATGGTATCGCCAGGCTTGACGATGCCATTGGCCACACGAACCTGAAGGATAACACCACGGTAGGCATCATAGACAGAGTCAAAAATCAAAGCTTGTAAAGGCGCATCCACATCACCACTAGGAGCTGGGACTTTTGCAACGATCTGCTCTAAAATCTCCTCAATCCCGATACCAGCTTTGGCAGAGGCTAAAACAGCATCTGACGCATCCAGTCCAATAACATCTTCTACTTCTGCACGGACACGTTCAGGATCTGCTGCTGGCAAGTCGATTTTATTGATGACAGGCATGATTTCCAAGTCATTATCCAAAGCGAGATAGACATTGGCAAGTGTTTGCGCCTCGATACCTTGAGCCGCATCAACAACCAAGATAGCTCCCTCACAAGCCGCTAAAGACCGTGACACCTCATAGGTAAAGTCAACGTGTCCTGGAGTATCAATCAAGTGAAAAATATAGGTCTCACCATCTCTAGCAGTGTAATTAAGCTCAATCGCATTGAGCTTGATGGTAATGCCCCTTTCACGCTCCAAATCCATGCTATCAAGCAACTGAGCCTGCATATCACGACTAGCAACCGTCTCTGTCTTTTCTAAAATACGGTCAGCCAATGTCGACTTTCCATGGTCAATATGAGCAATAATGGAGAAATTACGAATCTTCTCCTGGCGTTTCTTTAAGTCTTCGCTATTCATTTTGTTTGTCCTATGTCATTTAATCGTTAGTTTTATTATAGCAAAAAGTGTGCCTAAGAAAAAGCATAAGATAAGGCTAACACATAAACCTTGAGATACCATGAAGCCGTCACTACAAAAGAGGTCTAAATCAATAGGGTTTTCTATCTCACTTGCTTTAAGGTTTTGGTGAAAGCGATACTACTCCACTTGTCTTTTTGAACTGATACACAAAAAGAGGTCGGACCTCAGATCCTAACCTCATCATTTTAATTTCTCATTCAAATAAACCATAAGCAGTGGCTATGGACTGCTTGTTTCATTGGCGCGATTATTTTTCTTCCAAAGCTTGAGCTGCCGTGATAATCCCTAGCTTATAGATATCATCAGCACTTGAGCCGCGTGACAAGTCATTGACAGGCTTGTTAAGACCTTGAAGAATAGGGCCAATTGCATCAAACATGCCTAATCTCTGGGCAATCTTGTAGCCGATATTTCCAGATTGGAGGTCTGGAAACACAAAGGTGTTGGCTTGACCAGCAACCTCACTATCAGGAGCTTTAATCGCTGCTGTTTCTGGCACAAAGGCAGCATCAAATTGCAATTCACCATCTATAGCCAAATCAGGTGCCATGGCTTTGGCCAATGCGGTAGCTTCTGCTACTTTATCCACTTGTGGTGATTTACCAGAACCTTTTGTTGAAAAACTCAACATGGCTACTTTAGGATCCAAGTCAAAAATAGCTGCTGTTTGAGCCGTGTTAACAGCGATTTCTGCTAGCTCTTGAGCGCTTGGGTCAATATTGATGGCACAGTCAGCCATGATATAGCGTTCATTTGTATTTTCACGGTTCATCAAGAACACACCTGATGTTCGTGAAATACCTGGTTTTGTTTTGATGATTTGCAAAGCAGGGCGAACCGTATCTGCTGTCGAGTGAATCGCTCCTGAAACCATACCATCAGCAAGCCCCATCTGAACCAACATCACACCAAAATAGTTCACATCACGAAGCATATTATCAGCATCTTCTAAGCTGGCCTTACCCTTACGGATAGTCACAAATGCCTCTTTCATCTCCTCAAATGCAGCGTAATCTTGAGGGTTGATGATTTGCAAATGCGGATCTTCAAAGCCTAATGTTGCTAATAAAGCTTTGACATCTTCTTCTTGTCCCAAGATAATGGGTTCAACCAATCCTTCAAATTTCAAGCGTGCAGCTGCACGAACGACACGCTCGTCATTACCCTCAGGGAAAACAATTTTAACATGCTTTCCTGCGACTTTTTCACGTAAACTACCAAAAAGGGAACGAATTCCTTCCATTTTTTCTCCTATCTTTTCTTTATTTATAGTGTTCTAAAGCCATAATAACCTTATCAAAATCATTTGTCAAGCCAAGTTCATGCGTCACCTGCTCTTTCTTGAAGGGATCATAGAAAGACAAGGTATGGCAGTGAAGGGCCTGTCGCTTGATGCCTAGGTCCATGCGACCACCATACAAGTCATCACCAAGCAAAGGAAAACCAATGTGGGCAAAATGCACTCGAATCTGATGGGTTCTTCCTGTATGCAGTCGAATATCAACAAGATGAACATTTCCATAAGAAGCTATGAGCTCATAAGCCGTGTGGGCATACTTGCCAGAGTGATGAACACGCCTCGTAATGATGGAGTCAACATCACGCGCAATAGGCGCAATAATCTCCCCCTTTGTCTCTAGCTGACCATCACCAGCCACCAGAGCGTAGTAACGTTTTTCAATCGTTTTTTTCTGCAACTGCTTATCAAGCCTAGCATGGGCATAGCCATGTTTGGCAAAAAGCATGAGTCCAGTGGTGTCACGGTCTAGACGAGTCACAATATGGACTTGACGATTGGGGTAACCTTTTGCCATGACATATCCTTTAACAAAATTTGCCATGGTGTTGGAATGATTCACACTAGGAATACTAGCAAAGCCAGATGGTTTATCAAGCACCAAAAAGTGATCATCCTCAGAAACAATGCGCAAAGGGTGCTTTATAGGCGCTAACTTGTCATAAGGTAACTCATCTGGAATATCAATACTAATCACATCACCAATGTCTACGACATAAACGGCATTTTGGGGAATATCATTGACCCAGATATTGCCACCTTTAAATTTGATCTTCGCCAAAAGGCCTTTTGAAATATCATGTTCTTTCAACAAAGACTTGATCTTGCCTGGCCTGTGAGCGACAAAGGTAAACCTCATGAATCCAAATCTCCAACGAAGGCATCTTTTACCCTTGCCCAAAAGCTGGTATGACTAGGTGTTGAGACAAAATGAATCTTATGATTGGAGATGTAAAATTCAACCTTGGCAACGTTTTTATGATGGTAAGTCTTATTGTCAACAGAGAGTGTGTAAGTGCCTAGACGCTTGGGCACTAGGACGATACGATCATCTTTGGGGATGATGACAGAGGACCCCAAGGTACGAAAGACCCGGTTATTGATGCTTGAAATCTCCGTCATTTGTAGTGCCTCGATAGTTGGGTGAAGAACAGCACCACCAAGTGATTTGTTGTAGGCGGTACTGCCTGTTGGTGTTGACACGACGATACCATCGCCACGAAAACGCTCAAACTTAACCTGATTAATCATGACATCAGCAACCATTGTTTTCTCAATGCGTTTGACCGTTGCTTCGTTGAGAGCCCTGGCGCGATAGACACGCCCATCGTCTAGCGTGACCTTAACCTTAAGAATAGGGTAAGCAATGCTATCTCCCTTGTCGTGTCGTAAATTAGCAATCAGCTTGTCCACTTCAAAATCACGATAGTCCGTGTAAAAGCCCAAATGTCCTGTGTGAATGCCAACAAAACGCACAGTATCTAGCTCTTTTTCGTACATGTGAAAAGCAGATAAAAGCATCCCGTCTCCACCGATGGTGATAACCACATCTGGATTTTGTTTGCTTAAATAAAAATCAGGATCATCACGTAAAATCTTAAAAATCGTTCCTGCAATTCGTCTGCTCTGGTACTTGCCATTAGCAATAATGGCAACTCTCATGGGTTTACCTGTAATATTCGTCTGTGTCATCACTATTTCCTACACCGTCACTTAAACTTCTACTTGCTGGATCAAAAAGCAGTTGTGCTTCTTGAATATCTTCTTTAATCTTGCGCATTTCCTCATCTAACTCCAGGGCGATCTTGGCAGTTACCTCCAAGCGTTGCTTGATGGCATCAGGAAAATCCCCTCGATATTTGTAATTCAAAGAATGCTCAATCGTTGCCCAAAAATTCATGGCCAAGGTTCTAATTTGAATTTCGGCTAAAATTGTTTTTTGTCCGTCAATCGTCTCAACAGGATAGGCAACAATCACATGGTAAGAGCGATAACCGCTTGACTTCATGTTTCGGATATAATCTCGCTCTTGAACGATTGTCAAGTCGTTGCGACCCTTTAGTAGCCTAATAACCTCATCGATGTCATCAACAAACTGAACCATCACTCGTAAACCCGCTATGTCTGGAATGCCTTTAGCCAAATCAGCTTCTAAAACACCATGACGTCTCATTTTTTCTTTGATGCTCTCTACTGACTTGACCCGACCAGTCACAAACTCAATCGGAGAATATTTATTTTGCTTACGGTATTGCTTTCGGATTCCCCTTAGCTTAATCTTCAATTCGCCAACAGCTTGGATATAAGGGTCTAAAAAGTCTTCCCAGTCAATTGTCATTGATGACTCCTCTTCTAAACCCATGGTCTTTTCACAAATGCCTTGTAAAAGCATGGATTTTTGTATAAAATAAACCTAATAGTATTATACCACAATCTTCGGATAACAAAGGAAATAGCATCTACCATGAGCAATCTTGAAATCGAATTTAAAACCATGCTCAACAAAGCAGAATTCAACCATCTGCAGAGCCTCTTGTCGCATGTTGCTCCGGTAACTCAGACCAACTACTACTTTGATACGCCAGATGGTGCGATGCGAGCTAAAAAGCTATCTCTTCGGATTCGTACTTTCGACAAATCAGCAGAATTAACCCTGAAAATCCCTGAACCTGTCGGCATTAGAGAATATGACCTTTCTTTGAGCAAAGAAGAAGCCCGTGACATCATGACCACTGGCAACTTTCCAGACGGTAAGATCAAGACCTTATTGTGCGAAAATGGCATTTCACTTGATGACCTTGCTGTTTTAGGGCATTTGACAACGGTCCGCCGTGAGACACGCCTCCCCATTGGTCTGCTTGCTCTGGATAAAAATCACTACTCCGATCGTATTGACTATGAGTTAGAACTTGAGGTCACCGATTTGGAGCAAGGTCAAAAAGATTTTGAGGCCTATCTCAGCAAGCATCACATTAGCTTTAAATACGCCAAAAGCAAGGTGGCAAGATTTGGCGCAACCCTGAAAAATAAGTAGCACTACGGCTAAATCCAGGCTAATAATCAAAATGGTTATTGAAACAATCCTCGTCTCACAAGGATTGTTTCTTTTTTGACCTCAAAAGACGCATTTGTCTGGTCTTACTAGATTAGTATCTCTGTCTTTTTCTTATTTTTTTGGTAAAATAGAAAGTAATCAATCTTAAAGGAGCATTTTGTCATGGCACCAACCAACACTAGTCCTCAGATGAAGTTATTTTCATTAACCTCAAACCATAAAATCGCTGAAAAAATCGCCGCATCCTCTGGAATCCCTCTTGGAAAAGTATCGTCACGTCAATTCTCTGATGGCGAAATCATGATTAACATTGGCGAAAGTGTTCGTGGTGACGACATTTACATCATCCAATCAACCAGCTTTCCAGTCAATGATAACCTATGGGAATTACTGATTATGATCGATGCCTGTAAGCGTGCCAGTGCCAACTCTATCACTGTCGTTATGCCTTATTTTGGTTATTCACGCCAGGACCGCGTTGCCGTATCACGCGAACCCATCACCGCAAAACTCGTGGCCAACATGTTGGTCAAGGCGGGTGCTGATCGGCTAGTAACCCTTGACCTTCATGCCGTTCAAGTACAAGGTTTCTTTAATATTCCTGTTGACAATCTTTTTACGACACCATTATTTGCCGAGCATTATATCAACAAAGGCCTATCAGGACAAGATGTTGTCGTTGTTAGCCCCAAAAATTCTGGTATCAAGCGTGCGCGTAGCTTAGCTGAATACCTAGATGCTCCCATAGCGATTATTGATTATGCTCAAGAAGACGATAGCCACCGAGAAGAAGGCTATATCATTGGCGATGTTGCCGGTAAAAAAGCCATCTTGATTGATGATATCCTTAATACTGGAAAAACAGTTGCTGAAGCCAGTAAGATTGTTGAGCGAGGAGGCGCTACTGAGATTTACGCCGTTTCCAGCCATGGACTCTTTGCAGGTGGCGCGGCTGATATCTTAGAAGCCGCTCCAATCAAGGAAATCCTGTTGACCGACTCCGTTTTATCCAAGGAACGCATCCCTAGCAATGCCAAATACATCACAGCCAGTGATCTCTTTGCAGACGCTATTGTCCGTATCCAAGAAAGACAACCACTTAGCCCACTCTTTACATTTCATCAAGACGAGGAATAAACCATTTTGATTTATTTGGATAACGCCGCCACAACTCCCTTAACAGAGTCTGTGATGGCAGAAATGACCAAAACCATGCGGCTTCAATTAGCTAACCCATCCAGCATCCATGCCCAAGGACGACTAGCTAGCCAAGTCCTAAGAGAATGTCGCCAAACAATAGCCTCTCTCTTAAACACCTCGCCCAATCAAATCACCTTTACCTCTAGTGCTACTGAAAGTAACAACACTGTCTTGAAGGGCTACTCTCTAGCTCATCAACATCAAGGAAAGCATCTTATCACCTCTGCCATTGAGCATCATTCTGTCCTTGATAGCTTGAGTTACTTAGAGAAGCGTTTTGGCTTTGACATCACCTATATCAAGCCAGTCAAGGGAGTCATTCGCCCTGAGGACATCAGTAATGCCCTTCGGCCTGATACCATCCTCGTTAGCCTCATGTATGCCAACAATGAAACAGGTGACCTCCTTCCCATCACGGAAATTGGCGCTTTATTAAAAGAACACCCTGCTGCTTTTCACGTCGATGCTGTTCAAGTCGCTGGTAAAATCCTTCTTGAACCAGAAAAACTTGGCCTTGATTTTATGTCTATCTCAGCCCATAAATGTCATGGACCAAAGGGTGTGGGACTACTCTACCATCAAAAGACGTTTGATGCCTTACTACATGGTGGTCAACAAGAAAATAAACATCGCGCTAGCACTGAAAACCTCATCGGTATTGCTGGTATGACCACGGCTCTCGTAGATAGTCATCAAAACCTTGACAAGAACTGGCTCAAGATTAAGGCCTTAAAAAAGACCTTTCTTAAAGCCCTAGGCACCCTTGATTACTATGTAAACACCAATGACTTGGCTCTGCCACATATCCTTAATATCGGCTTCCCTGGTGCCAATAATAGCGTTTTGCTAACACAGCTTGACTTAAACGGTTATTGCGTGTCGACAGGTTCTGCCTGTACCGCAGGTACCGTAGATCCCAGTCATGTTTTAGCAGCCAAATTTGGAGATACATCTCCAAAACTTCAAGAATCAATCCGCATCAGCTTTTCAGCATTAAACACCGAAGAAGAAGTTATCGGACTAGCTCACTTATTACATTCATTATTAGGAGATCACTAATGGCTTTTGAATCATCCATCTCACTGAAAGATTGTCAATACACTTATGCAATTGACCCCAACATCAAAAAATACGCTCTCAAAGATTTAACCTTTTCAGAAAATAAGGCTGGTCACTTTGAGCTTAGCCGTATGTTAGAAGAAGTCCCAAACTCTGGTGTGGGCTTTCTCTTAAAAATAATCATTCACAAAGACCTGACAGGCTTTAAACTGAATATTACCGACAAATCAGGCCTAAGACTGGTCAATATCTTTAAGTCACAAGATCACAAAATCCTTCAAGATAAATTCTATTTTCTAATGGATAGTCTTGTAGAACGTCATGTCTTTACCAAAACAGAACAATAGGGGAACATATGCTAACCATAACTTATCTTAATGATGCTAAACAAGAAAAAGACATTCGCTATGAGGATTATGATGCCTATCGCCAAGCTCAAATGGCCTGTATGATTGGCATCGCTGATCATTATAAAGTCACCAAAGTCCTCTACAAGGATCAGGTCATTGATTATAAGGGAACTTTTGGTGACCTTTTTTACGCGTTAGAAAATGAAAATCTAGCTTAACCTACCTATCAAGAAAACCCTCAATAAACAAAGCCTAATATAGAGTTTCTAAAACTTCAGCTACTACTGTGCTTGGGTCTCTCAGCCACACTGTCTTTCAGTAACACTTCAATAACCACCGAGAGGTCAGGACTTTTTGTCCCAACCTCTCTTTATGATGGTGCTATATAACTTAACCATCACAAAATGGTTCTTAACTTGCCTTGTTAAGAGGCATTAAAGTTGCATTTTTCACAAAGTTTTTTTAAAATAATGACGTAAGCATCCTCATAATGATGCTTTTTACCACTGATGAAAACAAATTTTTAAAAAAGGAGTTCGCTATGCCTGTTGACAAAATCATTCCAAAAGCAACAGCAAAACGCTTATCGCTGTATTACCGTATTTTTAAGCGTTTTAACAATGATAAAATTGAAAAAGCCAGTTCGAAACAAATCGCAGATGCCATGGGAATTGACTCTGCCACTGTTCGCCGTGATTTCTCGCACTTTGGTGAGTTAGGTCGTCGTGGATTTGGCTACGATGTTAAAAAGTTGATGAATTTCTTTGCCGATATTCTTGATGATCACTCAACTACCAATGTCGCCCTTGTTGGGGTTGGTAATCTTGGACGTGCTCTGATGCACTATCGCTTTCATGAGCGTAATAAAATGCAAATTGCACTAGCCTTTGACCGTGATGACAATGATATTGTCGGTACAACCTCACAAGATGGCATCCCTATTTATGGTATTTCATCCATCAAAGACAAATTAGCCAAAACAGATATTGAAACAGCTATCCTAACTGTCCCAAGTTTACAAGCTCAAGAAGTTGCTGATCAATTAGTTGAAGCGGGAATTAAGGGAATTTTGAGTTTTTCACCAGTTCATCTCTGTGTTCCAAAAGAAGTGGTTGTGCAATATGTTGACTTAACCAGTGAATTACAAACACTTCTTTACTTCATGAACCAAAAGCAAGATTAAGCCTATGAGTAAAAAGCCGATTATAGGAATAGCTGGCAATCGTCGTCTTGACCCTGAAAATGGTCTTCTAAGAGACTATGTCTCACATGGATTTATCCAAGGCGTTGAAAGGGCAGGTGGTCTGCCTTTGGTGCTACCAATAGCTGATAATGACACCGCACGACAGTATGTTTCCATGGTAGATAAAATCATATTGCCAGGTGGTCAAAATGTCAACCCTGCACTCTATGGACAAGAAAACCATGCTCAAAATGAGGATCACTTTTTTGAAGAGCGTGATCTCTTTGAGCTAGCCTTACTGGCAGAATGCCTCAAACGCAACAAACCAATCTTCACTATTTGTCGTGGGACTCAGTTGATGAATGTTGCTCTAGGAGGTAGTTTACATCAAGCTATTTACCATCACTGGCAGGAGGAGTCTGCTGACTCTTTAACCCAAGAAATACTGATCAAGCACGACTCTCCTCTTGGGCTTATTTATGGTCGTCAAAATAAGATTAACTCCTTTCATCATCAAAGTATCGATCGTTTGGCTGATGAGCTAGAGGTAATCGCCAGAGATCCTAAGGATGGGACTATTGAGGCTATCCAATTTAAAGACTCTGGTATTGCTTATTTAGGCGTTCAGTGGCATCCAGAGTTGTTGATTGATAGCAGACCGATTGATCAAAAACTTTTTGATTTCGTTGTTAGAGAGCTTTAGAGAACATCCGATTCTTCACGAAAACTGTAATAATCCCTTCGCCCAATAATCAAATGATCTAGTAATACGACTCCCATATCATCACAACAGCGTTTTAATTTTTCAGTAAATCGCAGGTCATTTTCACTAGGATCAACAGTACCAGAAGGGTGATTGTGCACTAAAATCAATGACGTTGCCATATTTTTACAAGCGTAATAAAGGATTTCACGAGGTTCAGCCACTGATCTTCTTACCGTTCCAATAAAAATCGTACGCTGCTCAATCACACGATTCTGCGTGTCAAGATAAAGTACAACCAGATGCTCCTGCTTTTGCCTACCAAGCTCTAGCATCATCTTCTTGGCAACCTGCTGACTGCCCATGATTTTTTCAGACTGATTTCTTTCTGACGCATGAATTCTTTTGGATAACTCCAGCATGGCTTTAAGTTCGGTTGATTTAGCCTTTCCAATACCAGGAATGGCCTGCAACTCTTGTAAGGATAGGTCTTGAAAATCTGCTAGACTATCCATTCCTGATAAAATCGTTTGAGAGAGAGCCATCACTGGCTCTTTTTTAGTACCTGTTCTTAATAAAATGGCTAATAATTCTTGGTTACTGAGCTTTTCTGCCCCCAACTGAATTAAGCGTTCTCTAGGCTTTAAAGCCTCCTTGGCTAGGGTGATTTGATACATCGTCTTTTCCTCATCTATTTAGTCTCTTATCTATCTATTCGAAAAAAATAGTAAAACATCAGAAAAAAATAGCATTTAAGCGTTATTCGTTAGATTTTAATTGAAAAGTAGCTTCAATAGCAGATGAATATAAAAAAGCTTGGGACAGAAAGTGTCCCAAACTTTGAGGAATCAGATTTAAGGATTGTTTTTGATCTTAAATAGCATTTTTGTCCATACCAAGTGCCCGTTGAACGGCTTTGACAAGTTCAACCACAAGCAAGGTAATAAGGCTTCCGATAACAACCACGAGCCACTGGGTGGCTGATAAATAAGTCACATGGAAAAAGGTGTTAAATCCTGGTATGACAACTGTCGACATCAGCAAGATGAAAGCTATTGGGATTGACCAATTAAACAAGCGATTTTTAAAAAGTCCTACTTGGAATACGGATTGGTAAACTGATTTGACGTTATACGCATGGACAAGTTGGATTAAGCCGAGGGTGACATAAGCCATGGTAAGTGCAGCTGAATGGATGTCTCTATAAGTTGTGTGCTCAGGGAATTTCAAGGCATAACCATATACGCCAAGAACAAGAGCTGCCTGCAATGGTCCTTGATAAATAATTGAACCAAGGACACCGCCATCAAAGAAACTTGACTGACGTCCACGAGGTTTGTTCGTCATGACACCAGGTTCAGCTGGTTCAACACCAAGAGCGATAGCTGGTAGGGTATCAGTGACTAAATTAATCCAAAGTAGGTGAACAGGCTCTAAAACATCCCAACCAAATAGAGTTGCTAAGAAAATGGTTAATACTTCAGCAATGTTAGCCGATAACAAATATTGGATGGTTTTTTGAATGTTAGAGAAGACTTTACGTCCTTCTTCTACAGCGACGATAATGGTTGCAAAGTTATCATCAGCAAGCACCATATCAGATGCTCCTTTGGATACTTCCGTACCAGTAATCCCCATACCAATACCAATGTCAGCGGTCTTGAGTGACGGCGCATCATTAACACCATCTCCAGTCATGGCTACAACCTTGCCTTCATTTTGCCAAGCCTTAACGATACGAACCTTATGCTCTGGAGACACACGCGCATAGACTGAATACTGCTTGAAAACAGCCTGAAACGCTTCATCAGATAACTCATTTAGCTCGGCACCGGTGAAGACGTGGTCTTCTGTATCTGTTGGATCAATGATACCCAGACGTTTGGCAATAGCTTCTGCGGTGTCTTGATGGTCACCAGTAATCATGATAGGACGGATACCCGCTTCTTTAGCAACTTTGACAGCTTGAGCTGCTTCTGGTCGCTCTGGGTCAATCATACCAACCAAGCCTGCAAAGACTAAGTCATTCTCAACGATATTGGTATCCATAACAGGAAGGCTACTTTCGTATTTGTAGGCCATCATAAGGACACGCAAGGCTTGTTTAGCCAATGATTTATTGGTTGATAGAATGGCTTCTTTATCAGCCGCTGAAATGGCACGAATCTGACCGTTTTCTTCGATTTTTGTTACTCGCTTGAGCAACTGGTCGGGAGCTCCTTTAACAGCCACAAGGTACTGATTAGTCGCCAACTGATGGATTGTAGACATGAGCTTACGGTCTGAATCAAATGGTAATTCTGCGACACGTGGCTCTGCTTTTAAACGATCACGAAGATCAAACTGATGGTCTAAACCAAATTGAATAAGAGCTGTCTCAGTAGGATCACCAATTAACTTACCTGTTTCATCGATTTTCGTGTCATTAGCAAAGGTCATCACACGAAGTGTCATATTAGAATGGTCTAAGTCATCATTAGCGTCTTGAAGAAGACCGTTAGTATAGATCTTCTCAACCGTCATCTGATTCATGGTCAAGGTACCTGTTTTATCAGAAGCGATAATTTCTGTCGAACCTAGGGTTTCCACAGCTGGTAATTGACGAATGATGGCATTACGCTTGGCCAATACTTGTGTTCCAAGTGACAAGACAACTGTCACAATAGCTGGCAGTCCTTCCGGAATAGCGGCAACTGCAAGTGCAACTGCAATCATAAGGCCTTCAAGAGGACTTTCCCCCCGAAGAAAAACTCCCACACCAAACGTAACGGCTGCGATCACTAAAACACCAATGGTCAATAGTTTGGATAGTTGATTGAGATTCTGCTTGAGTGGCGTATCAGTCTCATCAGCGTTTTTTAGCATGTTTGCGATATGACCAACCTCGGTATACATACCTGTATTGGTCACGACACCAAGACCACGACCGTAAGTGACATTAGAATTTTGATAGGCCATATTAACACGATCACCAATCCCAGCATCCTCTGCGAGACTCACCATCAGGTCTTTCTCAACTGGAACAGACTCACCGGTTAGAGCAGCTTCTTCGATTTTTAAAGAGCTTGCTTCAAGTAAACGCATATCAGCAGGAACCACGTCACCTGCCTCAAGTAAGACGACATCTCCTGGAACGAGTTCTTTTGAGTCAACTTCTTTAACATGGTCATCACGGCGAACCCTAGCTAAGGGACTAGACATGGATTTTAACGCCTCGATGGCAGCCTCTGCTTGGCCTTCTTGATAGACACCAAAGGCTGCATTAAGCACCACTACTAATAAGATGATTAGGGCATCCGTCAAACCGTGCATGCCTTCTGTAATGACAGAAAGAGCTGCGGCAACCAACAAAATAATAATCATCAAATCCTTGAATTGGTCCAAGAATTTTTGGAAAAGGGACTTCTTATCCCCCTCTTCAAGCTCATTACGACCGTAATCCGATAAGCGCTCTGTTGCTTGAGCACTGGTTAAGCCTTTTTTACTGGTCTCAAGAGTTGAAAGAACTGACTCTTCAGATTGCGTGTAAAAGGCTTGGCGTTTTTGTTCTTTTGACACTTTTTCTCCTCCTTGGTCTTTTTACGATAGAAAAAGACCTGTTTAATGTTAAAACAAGTCTCGCAAATTAAGACGATGCCGGAAACAATGGTTTCGAAATGACGGCATAATCACGATTGTACTATCTCACATCAGTAAAATAAGAATCGTCGGCTACTCCCTTGATGGCTAACATTATAACAAAAACAATGGATTGACTCAAGTTAAATGACAATGAACCTGACATTACTAGCTCATATCATGACAAAGCGCTCTCAAAAGCCTCTTTAGAGATCATGACATTAACTTCTGGCAACCTTATTTCAGTGATTCTTTTTGATAGCTTTTTCAATGATGGCTCCATGACATCGTTATGGTCAAAAGTACCTCAATCCAGCCATCTCAATCGCATTTGATAACCGGCTAGGGCCGTTTCAGCTTCTGGATGGGATAAAAGTTGGTAATGAAGGGTCAACTCTCTGGCCTGCTTTTGTAGTTTAAAATGAGTCGTCTTGGTGACCAGACGTTGAAGACCTAACGGGGAAGGAATTTGTGCTGCCGCAAAGGCATCTTTTTTAAATAGCATGGTCGTTTGTGGTGTGCCAAAGCGCGTTACGCTTAATGAGACGTCATTAAACTTGAGGACAAGACGCTCTTTTTCCGAATTGGTATAGACCAGGTAGGAAAAATCGCCTTTCTCCTTATAGTCTCCCTGTGCTTCTTCATGGATCATATCAATATCTTGATCCATGATAACTTTATTATCAATGATGATTTTCATAGCTATATCCTTTAATTTAGTGTCATCATTATATCAATTTAGGAGGATTTCTTCAATTTTTGCTATAATAAAGCTATCTCCTTCTATTAGAAAGGTTATCCCATGAAAGAAAACGTATTTCGTGATCCTATCCACAATTATATCCATGTCAAAGAGCCTATTATTGCCCAACTAATTGATGCCAAGGAATTTCAACGCCTACGACGTATCAAGCAAGTCCCAACAACCTCCTATACCTTTCATGGGGCTTCTCACCATCGTTTTTCACACTGTCTTGGCGTTTATGAAATTGCCCGCCAGATGACGGCTATCTTTGAGGAGCAATACTCTCATCTTTGGGATCCTGACGAATCACTGATTACCATGGTAGCTGGACTGCTTCACGATATTGGACATGGCGCTTACTCCCACACTTTTGAATTACTCTTTGGGACTGACCACGAGGCCTATACTCAGGAAATCATCACCAGCCCAGAAACCGAAATCAATGCCATTCTGCGTCAAGTCTCACAGGATTTTCCAGAAAAAGTCGCTAGTGTCATCAACCATAGCTACCCCAACAAGCAAGTCATCCAGCTTATTTCGAGTCAAATGGACTGTGATCGCATGGACTACCTGCTCAGAGACTCCTACTATACAGGAACTTCTTATGGACAGTTTGACTTAACACGGATTTTACGAGTGATCCAACCTCTTGAAAACGGCATTGCTTTTGCCAAAAATGGCATGCACGCTGTCGAAGACTACCTCATTGGTCGCTATCAGATGTACATGCAAGTCTACTTCCACCCAGCCAGTCGGGCCATGGAAGTCCTCCTGCAAAATCTACTCAAACGAGCCCAATACCTCTACCAGACCCATCCTAGCTATTTTCAACAAAGCTCACCTAATCTAGTGCCGTTTTTTGATAAGACCTCTAACTTAGACAACTACCTGGCCTTGGATGATGGGGTTATGGATACTTATTTTCAAAACTGGATGGCTAGTGAAGATAAGATTCTCAAAGACTTAGCTAGTCGCTTTGTCAACCGACAACTCCTAACCTCTATCAGCTTTGATGAGGACAATCAGTCGCAACTAACTGACCTGATAGCATTGGTGAGACAGACCGGATTTGATCCTGACTATTATACAGGGATTCATATCAATCTCGACCTTCCCTACGATGTCTATAGACCCAAAAGCAACAAGCCCCGCACACAAATCGACATCGTTGAAAAAGACGGTACTACCAAAGAATTATCATCCCTATCACCTTTAGTCGCTGCCTTATCTGGCAACATCCACGGTGATAGACGTTTTTACTTCCCCAAAGAAATGCTAAAGACGGATGATTTATTTGCGCAAGATAAGCTAGCCTTCCAGCAGTATATCAAAAACGGTCATCTGACTCCCCCTTTATAACCCAAGCTCTGCCATGACAAAATGGCAGTTTTTTAGTAAACTAGATAGGAAACACTTGTTACTAAAAAGGAGACAATCATGTCTATCAAATTAGTTGCCATTGATATTGATGGCACTTTATTAACCACTAACAGAGAAATCACTCCAGATGTTTTTGAGGCTATTCAAGAAGCCAAGGCTGCTGGTGTGAAAATCATTATCACAACAGGTCGTCCCATTGCTGGTGTTACGAGGATCCTTGAGGATTTAAACCTTCGTGACAAAGGTGATTACGTCATCACTTTTAACGGTGGCCTGGTTCAAGAGACAGATACGGGAACTGATATGGTTAAAGTTCCCTTATCTTACGAGGACTATCTTGATATTGAGCTCATGGCTCGAAAGCTAGGTGTTCATATGCACGCTATTACTAAAGATGGTATCTACACAGCCAATCGCGATATTGGGAAGTATACCATTCACGAAGCAACCCTAGTAGATATGCCTGTTTATTACCGTACTCCTGAAGAAATGATTGACAAAGAGATTGTTAAAATCATGTTTATTGATGAGCCAGAAGTTCTGGACGCAGCGATGGCAAATATTCCTGAGGACTTTGCCAATCGTTTCATGCTAGTCAAGTCAAAACCCTTCTACCTTGAAATTGTTGACAAAAACGTTAGCAAGGGTAATGCCATCAAAGCCTTAGCTAAAGAACTAGGCATCTCTATGGAAGAGACCATGGCTATCGGAGACGAAGAAAACGACCGTGCCATGCTTGAAGTTGTTGGTACGCCAGTCGTCATGGAAAACGGCATTCCAGAGCTTAAAAAAATGGCTAAACACATCACCAAATCCAATGACAACTCTGGTGTTGCACATGCCATTAGAGAGTGGGTGCTAAGCTAATGAACTACTCCCTAACCATTGGTATCTCTGCCAAGGAACATGATGACTTTGTCATCAATCACCCTCTGACCAATCTCTTACAATCCAGCTCATGGGCTAAAATCAAGGACAGTTGGGGCAATGACCGCCTTGGTTTCTACGACAATGGGCAGTTAGTCGCTGTTGCCTCTGTCTTGATACAACCCCTCCCTCTTGGCTTTACCATGATTTATATCCCTCGTGGGCCTATCATGGACTACAGTAATAAAGCCTTGCTGCATTTTGTGATAGATAGTTTAAAGACCTACGGTAAATCCAAAAAAGCTATTTTCATCAAATGTGATCCCTTTATTGTCTTAGCCAATCATTCGATAGATGAGCAACCACGCAAGCAGCTATTTGGACAGTCCGCTATCCAAAACCTGATCAATGCTGGTGCTACTTGGACAGGAGAAACAAAGGATCTAGCACAGAATATCCAACCACGGTTTCAAGCCACTATCTATGCAGAAGGTTTCTCAGAAGCAGCTCTCCCCAAAAAATGCCAACAAATGATTAGAGCATCACGTAACAAAGGTCTTACGATTAGTTTTGGTCACATAGACTTGGTCGATGATTTTACGAAACTGATGAAAAAAACAGAAAATCGCAAAAACATCCATTTACGTGGACAAGATTACTATGAAAAACTGCTAAACACTTATGGTGACAATGCTTTTATTACCATGGCAAAGATCAATCTCAAAGAACGTCTAGACATAGCTGAAAAAGGCCTTGAAGATGCTTTGGCATTCCAAAAAACTTTCACTTCAGAAACACGTCAAAATAAGGTCAAAGCAACAGAGAATGATATCAAGCGTCATCAAAAAGATATCGCTTTCTTTAAGGAAAAACTTAATGAGGGACAAGAGAATGTCCCATTAGCAGCAACCTTATCCATCCACTTTGGCACTACTTCTGAAAACATTTATGCCGGCATGGACGAAGCCTATAGACAGTACAATGCCCCCCTCATCACCTGGTTTGAGACAGCAATGCATGCTTTTGAAAAAGGAGCTCATTGGCAAAATTTAGGAGGGGTTGAAAATCAGCTAGACGGCGGTTTGTACCAATTCAAATCAAAATTCAATCCCATGATTGAAGAATTTATTGGTGAATTTAATATTCCTGTCAGTCCACTACTCTATCGCTTGGCCAACGCAGCCTACGCAATACGTAAAACAGTAAGGAGTCTCCACTAAATGCCTCTCGAAATACTCACTTGGGACACTTTTGATCACTTTGTTAACCAGGCACAGCATCGCAGTTTTGAGCAATCCTCTGAAATGGGAGCTCTTTTGGAAAAACGAGGCTACCAGGTTCTTCCTCTGGGCTACTATGATGATACTAAAACGCTTCAGGTAGCAGGTATTTTGTACAGTACCCCTGTTGCAGGGGGGATGCACTCAGAAATACATTACGGTCCTGTCTTTTCGGATATCTCCTATCTTAAACCATTCCTAATAGCTTTAAAACAAATGGTTAAACAATATCAAACAATAACATTATCTATTAAACCTTATGAAAGCTATCAAGATTATAATGATAATGGTCAAAGTATTTCTCCTGAAAATAAAGCATTAGTCCATGTTTTTGAAGAAGCAGGTTATCATTTTCAAGGACTCACAACTGGGTTTAAAAGTAGTGATTGGCATTATGTCAAATCGTTAGAAGCAATTGACCCCAAGAAACTATTAAATAGTTTTAGCAAAAAAGGAAAGGCTCTGGTCAAAAAAGCCAATACCTTTGGTATTGAAATACGCCAATTACAGCGTCATGAATTAGCCATTTTTAAAGAAGTAACTGCTGCCACTTCTGACCGTCGTGATTACGATGATAAACCATTGAGTTACTATGAATACCTTTACGATAGCTTTAAAGATAAAGCCCAGTTTCTGGTCGCAACTCTCAATTTTCAAGACTATCTCAATCACCTAATTGCAGCTCAGGATAAACTCAAAGCTAAAATTGCTCAATTAGAAGCTGACTTAGCACAAAACCCAAATTCAGATAAGAAGCAGAATCAACACCGGGAATTTAGTAGCCAATCAGAAACCTTTGATGTTCGAAAAGCTGAAGCCAAAGGCTTTATTGACAAGTATGGGGATAAAGACGTTGTATTAGCTGCCAGTCTCTTTATCTTAATGCCACAAGAAACAACCTACTTCTTTAGTGGCTCCTACCCAGAGTTTAATAAATTTTATGCCCCAGCACTGCTACAAGAATTTATCATGACAGAAAGCATCAGACGTGGTGTGCCCAGCTACAATCTTCTAGGGATCGAAGGCGTCTTTGATGGCAGTGATGGCATCCTACGCTTTAAACAAAACTTTAATGGTCATATCGAAAGAAGACCTGGTAGTTTCAACTATTACCCAAATCCACTAAAGCATAAGTGTTATCAACTCTTAAAAACCCTTCTCAGACGACACTAACACTTAGCTGAAATCCTTAACATTACAGACCATTGCTTTGTTAGGTTTTCGTTTAAAGACATCAAAAAAACAACTCAAGCTTAAGTTGTTTTTTTGATGTATTATTGATAGCTTAGAATGCAAGCAAGGCAAGGAAACTGTCTGCTTCAAGGGATGCCCCACCCACAAGAGCACCATCAACATCATCACAAGCCATATAAGAAGCTACGTTTTCAGGTTTAACAGATCCACCGTATTGAACACGAACCTTATCAGCAACATCCTGTCCAAAGTCTGACGCAACAACGTCACGAACAGCTTTACACATTTTTTTAGCGTCATCTTGAGTCGCTGATTTACCAGTACCGATTGCCCAGATTGGCTCATAAGCAATTACAAGTGATGCTACTTGCTCTGCTGACAAGTCTTTAAGTGCTGCTGAAACTTGTGCACCAACAAAAGCTTCAGCTTCACCTGCTTCATAAGTCTCAAGAGACTCACCACAGCAGATGATTGGTGTCATACCATTTTTAAAGATAGCATGCGCTTTTTTGTTGATGTCTTCATCAGTTTCGTGGAAATAATCACGGCGCTCTGAGTGGCCAATAACCACATAATCAACACCCATTTCTGACAATACTTTTGGAGACGTTTCACCAGTGAAAGCACCTTCATTTTCAAAGTAAGCATTTTGAGCAGCGACCTTAAGACCTTGAACATTGGCATCCAATAGTGCAACTAAATCAACAGCTGGAGCTGCAATAGCTGCTTCTACCTTATCAGTTGCTGGTAATTTACCCGCAATAGCCTCGACAAAAGCTTTAGCTTCTTGGGGGTTTTTGTTCATTTTCCAGTTTCCGGCAATAATTGGTTTACGTGACATTACACACACCTCTTCTATTTTTTAGATACCTCTATTTTACCATAACTCCTGATAGATTAAAAGAACCAGGATAGACATATCGCTAATCATTTCACAAAAAATGATCACTTGATTATAGTTCTCGAAGATTTTGGGATGATGATTCTGCTAAGATACTATATCGTTATGATATTTCAATGATGCCAGCCTATTTACTGAAACATTATTTACTCTGTGAGAAAAGCTGAATCCTAGCTCTTAAAATGAAACCCTTAGCCTTTTTTATTACTGGTTATCATCTTCTTCAATGATTTGAGCAGCAGCAAACTTAGCGATAGTGTTACCATCCGATGCAGCATCAATCAGCTGAGTCGGCATAACTCCTTTTGCTTCTCCGGCAACAAAAAGACCTGAAACTGACGTTTCACCAAAATCATTACAGATAATTTTACCAGAGTCTTCCCTCTCCAAGGCTAGCGGAGTTAAGAAGTCAAAATGAGTGTCAACACTGATACCGATAAAGCCACCATTTCTAACGAGCTCAGTGCCATCCTCAAACCGAACAGCAAGAAGATTACCATCCTGATGAATAAATTCTGAAATGGCCTTAGTTTCTAAACCAATATTCTTGGTCCGGAAATAATCCAAAACATCTGAAGCTGGTTCTTGACCATCCAAGGCACAAAAGACAATATCCTTAGACCAATTAAGAATCAGTTTTGACATGTGTCCCATAACTACAGAAGGAACAGCTACCACCAGCTGACGATCCCTAAGTTCGTAACCATCACACCAGGGACAGTAAAAGATAGATTTCCCATAAACGTCCTCAATTCCTTTAATGTCAGGGAGTTTCTCCTGAAATCCCATGGTAAGGAGGACTTTTCGGGCTTGGTAAGTTGCGCTGTCTGTCGTGACTACAAAACAATTGTCTACCTTCTCCAAGCATGTGACCGTTTCAGTAGCAAAAGACACATGGTCGTACTTAGCGACATCAGCACGAGCTTTTTGACGCAAGTTAGCAGGTGTTACGCCATCCTGCGTCAAAAAACCGTGTGAATGCTGGGTGACACGATTACGATTAGTCTCATTATCCAGAACCAATGTCTTCTTTAAAGCCCGTCCCAGAGTTAAGGCAGCCGCCAAACCAGCAGACCCTCCACCAATCACAATCACATCATACATAAAAATACTCTCCGAATTTTAAATAATATTATTCATTATAGCAGATAAGGTAAAATCAGCAAGTCAAAGGATTGCTGAGAACGATGTAACCGCCCAATAACAGAGTATACTGAAACCG
>NZ_JBLOJV010000014.1:0-42029 GCF_047785705.1 Streptococcus pluranimalium | reverse complement strand
TATCATTGCTTTGAATATAAAAATGGAGAGGACCAACTCGGTTCTCTCCAGGTGTTAGCTTTTCATCAATCGACTACAGTCTTATAGAGCTTTTAGTTTTGATTGAGGCCGTTTCTTTACTCTTTTAGTCCATGTTGTGTTTTATTGCTTAGAATACCGTTTTTGAAGTTAAGTTCTATTTGTTTGCCTTTTTGGTTTCCTTTTAAATTGCTTGACCAGAGGGCTTGGATGTGTTCTCCATCTGATGATACGGATTGAGACATGACGTCAGGAAAGCCGAGAATGTCTGTTGCTTGGCTAAAGGTTAAATCGTTGGAAAGTTTGTCATCAAAGATAGCTTTGGTAATGGTTGCTTTGCGGTCAAAGGCAAAATTAGAGATGCTTTTGGCAATCGTGCTATCTTCAAAAAGTTGAGCATTGATGGTCACGTCATCAATTTTCCAGACATAGACATCAAGTGTGACATCACCTGCTGGTTTTGTTTCATAAGAAGTCGGCTCACCATATATGGCCTTGATGTCATCAAGGGTTGAACCACCTTTAAAGTTATCTTCAACGGTAGCAGTTGTGATATTATCAAAATTTAGCCTTACCTGAGGATCCTGCTTAAGTTCTGCTTGAGACTGTAGAGAGCTAATAGCTTTTTTTGGAGTATTTTCCGAAGCATTTTTTGGGGTTGAGCATGCCGAAAGACTTAACATCATAAGACTTACAGTAGCTAAGGGTAATACTTTTTTGAACATGATCTATATTCCTTTTAATAATTATTGTAATAAAGTTTGATGAGATATTGGCGTTGACTTGGGTTACATTTGGGCTAGATGACGAAGGCTAAAGGGTTTTCCTTAAAACTTATCGTAAGAATTTTTTTAACCAATTTCCACCAAACATCCAAAGGGCGCTGTAACCGATGATAGAAAAAGGTTTGGCGATGACAATAATAGTGATAAAGCGTTTTAAGCTTATGCTTGTCAAAGCAGTAACCATGACCATAATATCAGCAGGTGAGACAGGGGCTAGCATGCTTAGGATAAAGAGGTTTTCAAAATGCTTACTTTCTAACTTTTGCTCGTATTTGAAAAAGATATCTTCCTTAACAAAAAGAAGGATAAATTTTCGACCAAATTGTTTGACCAAAAGAAATAGTATAATACTTCCAATAATAATGCCAACGTAATTGTAGATAAAGCCTTGCCACCAGCCAAAGACCCAAAAGCCCACAAGAGTCGTGAGACCACCTGGAATAACGGGGAAAACCACTTGAATGATTTGAATAGCGATAAAGATGAGAGGGCCTAGAAGGTCGTGTCTTTGAATCACTTTTTTTAAAACGTTTGTGTCATTTAATATCCCAATATGATATAACCACAGAATCAAGACACCTGTAGCTAGCAAGCACAAAAAGCCAATCAGTCGAATGATTTTTTGAAACAATCGGTAGCGTTCGCTATATTTTATTTCCATAGCTTAATCATACCATAACAGACTTTTTTTTGCTATTTGAAATAACATTTGATATACTATGGGTATCACTTTGTTTGGGGTCGTTACGGATTCGACAGGCATTATGTGGCATATTCTGCGACTCATCGTGCGGATGTAAAACGTCAGTTAAATATAACTGCAAAAAATAACACTTCTTACGCTTTAGCTGCCTAAAAACCAGCGAGTGTGACTTGCTTGGAATTGCTTGTGTTTCTAGCTAAGTCTTATGTTAACAAGCTACGTTTAAGTATTGTCTAGCTACTTAAAAAGAGATTGATAGACTCGCTTAGTATAGGGTTGAGCTATGTGTCGATACTAAGCTAAATCAAGGCATAGCCTATGGTTGTAGACGAATATGATGGCAGGTGTTTGGACGTGGGTTCGACTCCCACCGGCTCCATATGTCCCCTTTATCAGAAATGGTAGAGGGGTTCTTTTGGCTTTTGCTAGTATTTGTTGTGATGAAAATAGTGGAGAAGGATATGTTTGTACCCTTAGAAACAAAGACTGTCTATAGTTTTATGGAAAGTCTGATAGATATTGATGCTTATATTTCTCGAGGGCGGGAATTGGGTTACTCGCGCTTGGGGATTATGGATAGGGATAATTTATATGCAGCCTATCATTTTATTCAACAGTCTCAAGCAGCTGGTATCCAACCTATTGTTGGTCTTTCTACTGCTTTGATTTATCAGGACAAGCCTTTGGAATCTCGTTTGGTTGCGTTAACATCAAGAGGTTATCAAAATCTCATGAAGCTCTCTACAGAAATTATGTCGGGGAAACGGCACTTAGAGGATTTGTTACCTTACTTTGAGGACCTACTATTGATCATCCCCTATGAGGATGGGGTGGATTCTTTGGAGTTACCCCTACCTTTTTCGATAGGTGTGTCTTTAGATACGCCAGTAATGGCCTTTCAACATCCTATTATTCCTCTACATGAGGTCAGGGCTTTTGAGTCATCTGATAGCGAAACCCTTCAAATGCTCCAAGCCATTAAGGCAAATAGTCCTTTAACAGAGGTTGTTTTAAGCTCACGAGAGGCTGTTTTAGCTGATGCTCAAACCATGACAAAAGCCTTTGAAGAGCGTTTTCCTGGAATTACCACTCAATTAGTCAAACAAATAGAACATATAAGGTATACTTTTGATACCAATCTAAAATTGCCACGATTTAATCGTGCTATAGAAGCTCATGTTGAGCTGAGGGAGCGTACCTTTGCTGGCTTGGCAGAAAAAGGCTTGGATACCCCCATTTATCAGGAGAGACTGGAAAAAGAGTTGACCATTATTCATGACATGGGGTTTGATGACTATTTCTTAATTGTTTGGGACTTATTAGCTTTTGGTCGCAGAAGAGGTTATTATATGGGGATGGGTCGGGGGTCGGCAGCTGGTAGCTTAGTTGCCTATGCTCTCTCCATTACAGGGATTGATCCTCTCAAAAATGACTTACTGTTTGAGCGTTTCTTAAATACTGAAAGGTACAGTATGCCTGATATTGACATTGATCTTCCAGATATTTATCGGAGTGAGTTTTTGCATTATGTCCGTGACAGATACGGCTCAAATCATACTGCGCAGATTGTGACCTTCTCGACATTCGGGGCAAAACAGGCTATCAGAGATGTTTTTAAGCGTTTTGGGGCGGCTGAACATGAGCTGACAACGATTACTAAAAAAATTTCATTTCGTGATAATCTATCAAGTGTTTATGAGAAAAATCTATCTTTTAGGCAGATCATCAACAGCAAACCTGAGTACCAGAGGGCTTTTGAGATTGCTAAACGTATTGAGGGTAATCCGCGACAGACTTCCATTCATGCCGCTGGAGTGGTGATGAGCGATGACTTATTGACAGACCATATTCCTTTAAAATCTGGTGATGAGATGATGATTACGCAGTACGACGCAGCAGCGGTTGAAGCCAATGGTCTATTGAAAATGGATTTTCTGGGCTTACGTAATCTGACTTTTGTTCAAAAAATGAAGGAAACGGTAGCTTCTGAGTTGGGGCAAGATATCATGATTGAAGCGATTGATTTAGAAGACCCAGAAACCTTAAAACTCTTTGCAGCAGGACGAACCAAGGGCATTTTTCAATTTGAGCAGGCAGGAGCGATTAACCTTCTAAAGCGCATTAAGCCAACTCGATTTGAGGAGGTTGTCGCAACGACCAGTCTTAATCGTCCTGGTGCCAGTGATTACATCGATAATTTCATTGCTCGAAAATATGGCAAAGAACCGATTGACTTGATAGATCCTGTAGTGGCTCCTATTTTAGAGCCAACATTTGGTATCATGCTTTATCAAGAGCAAGTCATGCAGATTGCACAAGTGTTTTCAGGATTTACTCTTGGTAAGGCAGATATGCTACGCCGTGCCATGTCTAAAAAAGATGCGACTGAGATGCAAAAAATGAAGGCTGATTTTTTAAATGGCGCATCAGAACTAGGGAGAGATCCCAAAACTGCCCAGCGTTTATTTGAGATGATGGCTAAGTTTGCTGGCTATGGCTTTAATAGAAGTCATGCCTTTGCTTATGCTGCCCTTGCCTTTCAATTAGCCTACTTCAAGACCCACTACCCATCTGTTTTTTATGATGTCATGCTAAATGACTCTAGTAGCGACTATCTCAGTGATGCTTTAACGGCAGGTTTTACCTTGGCCAAACCATCCATCAATCATATCCCTTATAAGGATCATATTGCCAATGGTCAGATTTATTTGGGGCTTAAGCACCTTAAAGGTCTCAACAAAACGCTAGCTCATTGGATTATTGAGCAGAGACCTTTTAGCAGTATTGAAGATTTTTTAAAGCGTTTACCTGCCCCATTTCAAAAAGCTGATAATCTGTTACCACTCATCCAAGCAGGTCTATTTGATGGTTTTGAAAAAAATCGTCGCCAAATTGAAGTTAACCTAGAGCCGTTGTTGTTATTTGTGCAAGAATTAGGCAGTTTATTTGCCGAATCCTCCTATAGTTGGATAGCGGTAGATGATTATTCTAATGCTGAAAAATACCGTCAAGAACTGGCTATATTAGGCGTTGGCATCAGCCCTCATCCTTTAAAAGAATTGATGGCAAATAGCTCTCGTGCCTTTGATAACATTTCTCATCTGATTGCTAACCAAAACGTTACTATCTTGGCGCAAATTGAGGCTATCAAAGTGATCAGAACAAAATCAAGTGGTCAGCAGATGGCTTTTTTGAGGGTAACTGATACCGAACATGACCTAGATGTGACTCTATTTCCAGAAACCTATCATCATTTATCTGTTCATCTCAAAGAAGAAGGCATTTATTACTTTACAGGGCGCACACAAGAACGTGATGGACGGGTTCAACTGGTCTTGAATGATATTGAATTGGTTAGCACTGAAAAGTGTTGGCTTCAAATCCAAAACCATGAGCATGACCATCTTATTGCAGAAATCCTAAAAGATTATCCTGGTTCGATACCTGTTGTCCTTCATTATCAAGACAGTCACGAAACCATTCAAAGTAAAATTTACTTTGTCAAAAAATCACAAGAACTTGAAACGAGGCTCAGTCCTTATGTCATGAAAACGGTTTTTCGGTAAATAATCAGCGAAAACCTCCCGTTTTAAGGCTAAATATGCTATAATGAAGAAGTTAAAAATGTAAAGGAGTAACATGCAAAATGAAACGTATTGCTGTTTTAACTAGTGGTGGTGACGCTCCTGGTATGAATGCTGCTGTTCGTGCAGTAGCGCGTAAAGCCATTACAGAAGGAATGGAAATTTTTGGTATCAATCGAGGTTATGCTGGTATGGTCGATGGGGATATTTTTCAACTCGAAGCCAGTTCGGTTGCTAATATTCTCTCTAATGGCGGAACCTTTTTACAATCTGCTCGCTATCCAGAGTTTGCCACTCTTGAGGGCCAGCTCAAAGGGATTGAACAATTAAAGAAACATGGTATTGAAGGTATTGTTGTTATTGGTGGTGACGGTTCTTACCATGGTGCTATGCGCTTGACAGAGCATGGTTTTCCAGCTATTGGACTTCCTGGAACAATTGATAATGATATTGTTGGAACAGATTACACGATTGGTTTTGACACTGCTGTGAGCACAGCTACCGAAGCTCTTGACCGTATTCGTGATACTTCGGCATCTCATGACCGTACTTTTGTTGTTGAGGTTATGGGACGTAATGCTGGAGATATCGCTTTGTGGTCTGGTATTGCATCAGGTGCAGATCAAATCATTATTCCAGAGGAAGATTATGATATTGATACTGTCGTTGCTAAAATCAAAGACGGTTATCGCCGTAAGAAAAAACACCATATCATCGTTCTTGCTGAAGGTGTTATGAGAGGTGAAGCATTTGCTGCTAAGTTAAAAGAAGCAGGCGATCAGTCAGACCTTCGTGTGACCAATTTAGGACATCTTCTTCGTGGCGGTGCGCCGACGGCGCGTGACCGTGTTCTAGCGTCATGGATGGGAGCGCGAGCTGTCGAACTTCTCAAAGAAGGCCGTGGTGGTCTTGCTGTTGGTATCCATAAAGAAGCCTTAGTAGAAAGCCCAATCCTAGGCAGTGCTGACGAGGGTGCTTTGTTCACACTTGAAGGTGATAAGATTGTGGTCAATAATCCACATAAAGCACGTTTGGACTTTGCACAATTAAACAGAGATTTGGCAAACTAATCTCTGAAAAATAGCTATCAAATTAAAGTAAACGTCAATCATTGACAAAAATAAAGGGAGTTTAGATATCATGATGAATAAACGAGTGAAAATCGTTGCAACATTAGGTCCGGCAGTTGAAATCCGAGGTGGTAAGCGTTTTGGTGAAGATGGTTACTGGGGAGAGCAACTTGATGTTGAAAGTTCTGCAGCTAAAATCGCTGAGTTGATTGAGGCTGGGGCCAATGTTTTTCGTTTCAACTTCTCACACGGTGATCACGCAGAGCAAGGCGCACGTATGGCAACAGTACGTCGTGCTGAAGAACTAGCACGTCAAAAAGTTGGTTTCCTTTTGGATACCAAAGGCCCTGAGATGCGTACAGAACTTTTTGAGAATGATGCTAAAGAGTTCTTGTATCTAACAGGTGAAAAAATCCGTGTGGCTACTATCCAAGGTCAAAAATCAACAAGAGATATCATCGCTCTTAACGTTGCAGGTGCATTGGACATTTACGAGGAAGTTTCTGTTGGCAATACCATACTTATCGATGATGGGAAACTTGGTTTGCGCGTGATTGAAAAAGATATCGCGAAACGTGAGTTTGTTGTGGAAGTTGAAAATGACGGTATTATTGCCAAACAAAAAGGTGTGAACATCCCTAATACCAAAATTCCATTCCCAGCACTTGCAGAACGTGATAATGCTGATATTCGCTTTGGTCTTGAGCAAGGTCTTAACTTCATTGCGATCTCATTTGTTCGTACAGCCAAAGACGTTGAAGAAGTACGTGCCATCTGTAAAGAAACAGGTAATGAACACGTTCAATTATTCGCTAAAATCGAAAACCAACAAGGGATTGATAATATTGATGAAATCATCGAAGCTGCTGATGGTATCATGATTGCTCGTGGTGATATGGGGATTGAAGTACCGTTTGAGATGGTGCCAGTATTCCAAAAAATGATTATCACCAAAGTCAATGCTGCTGGTAAAGCTGTCATCACAGCAACCAACATGTTAGAAACAATGACTGATAAGCCGCGTGCAACGCGTTCAGAAGTATCAGATGTTTTCAACGCAGTTATTGATGGTACAGATGCTACCATGCTCTCAGGTGAATCGGCTAATGGTAAATACCCTGTTGAAGCTGTTAGAACAATGGCTACTATTGATAGAAATGCCCAAGACCTTCTGAACGAATACGGTCGTTTGGATTCATCAGCATTCCCACGCAATAATAAGACAGACGCTGTTGCTTCGGCTGTTAAAGATGCGTCACATTCAATGGATATCAAACTTGTTGTTACGATCACTGAATCTGGTAACACAGCGCGTGCTATTTCAAAATTCCGTCCAGATGCTGATATTTTAGCAGTGACTTTCGATGAAAAAGTAGAGCGTGCGTTGATGATGTATTGGGGTGTGATTCCAGTATTGACCAATAAACCAAACTCGACAGATGACATGTTTGAACTAGCTGAAAAGGTAGCTCTTGAGACAGGTCTTGTCCAGTCAGGGGATAACATTGTTATCGTTGCAGGTGTCCCTGTTGGTTCAGGAGGAACTAACACCATGCGTATTCGTACAGTAAAGTAAGAAACGGCGAACAAAACGAATATGTCACTATCGACTAGTTAACCGATTTTCTGTCAAGTTGACAATGACAGCATCAAACATAAAGCAAGAGCCTTGTTCCTCATTTCAAGAGGAGCAAGGTCTTTTTGTTTTTCTTGGCATTATTTGAGAGATGTTCATACTGGTAAATAAGTCACTTTATTGTGATACCTATTTGAACGGCTATGAGATGTTTTTTAATGTTTATTGTAACCGCCCAATATACTCCGTTATTGGGCGGTTACGTTCATCGATGTCCTATCCTTAATTCAAATAAGGATACAAAAAAGAAGCCCTTAAAGGACTTCTTTGGAGATGGTTCAAACCAATTTATCTCATTTTAATACTTTATACAGTTGTTAAAATGCTCTTAAATCAAGAATTTTTAGCCAAAGTTACTCTTAGCTATTATTCCCACTCAACGGTTGCGGGTGGTTTGCTTGTAATGTCGTAGACGATACGGTTGACGTGGTCTACTTCGTTGACGATGCGTGTTGAGATTTTTTTGAGAACTTCCCAAGGTAATTGGGCAAAGTCAGCGGTCATCCCATCAATAGAAGTGATGGCACGAATGGCAATCGTGTAATCATAAGTACGTCCATCACCCATAACACCGACAGAACGAACGCCTGTATTGACGGTGAAGTATTGCCAAACATCACGGTCTAGTCCAGCTTTAGCGATTTCCTCACGCAGAATGGCATCAGATTCGCGGACGGTTTGTAATTTTTCTTCAGTGATTGCTCCCATGACACGAATGGCTAGTCCTGGTCCAGGGAAGGGCTGACGCCAGACCACTTCATCTGGCATTCCAAGAGCAGTTCCAAGAGCACGTACTTCATCCTTGAAAAGTGTGCTTAGGGGTTCAATCAGCTGGAATTGCATATCTTCTGGAAGACCACCAACGTTGTGATGTGATTTGATGGTTTGAGCTGTCTCTGTCCCAGACTCGATAATATCGGTATAGAGTGTTCCTTGTGCTAGGAAGTCTACGCCTTTAAGTTTACTTGCCTCATCATCAAAGACATAGACAAACTCGTTACCAATGATTTTACGTTTCTTTTCTGGATCTTCAACATCAACAAGAAGGTCTAAGAAACGTTTAGCAGCATCAACACGGATGATATTGAGACCAAACTTGCCACCAAGCATATCCATTACTTGATCGCCTTCATTTTGACGAAGCAGCCCGTGATCGACAAAGATACAGGTTAGCTGATCGCCAATAGCTTTTTGAAGAAGAACGCCAACAACAGATGAGTCCACTCCACCTGAAAGGCCAAGAAGTACTTTTTTATCGCCAACCGTTTGACGGATTTTTTCCACGGCCATATCAATGAAATTATCCATTGACCAGTCGCCTCTAGCCCCACAGATATTCATGGCGAAGTTACGTAGCATATCGTTGCCGTACTCTGAATGCCTAACTTCTGGGTGAAATTGGATGCCGTAGATTTGTTTGTCAGGATTTTCCATGGCAGCGTAGGGGCAATCAATAGAGTCCCCAACAGCTTCAAAACCATCAGGGATTTCAGTAACAGCATCACCGTGGCTCATCAAGACTAGTTGCTTGTCTGGTGTATTTGAGAAAAGTGGTGATTTGGCTGTTAAACGCAGTTGAGATTGTCCGTATTCACGATTGCCGGCCTCACCTGCAGGCACGACTTTCCCCCCAAGTGTATGAGTGATGAGTTGCATTCCATAGCAAATGCCTAAAATAGGGATACCTAGTGTCAAAATAGCCTCATCAATCCCAAAAGCCTCATCAGCATAAACCGAATTAGGTCCCCCAGATAAGACGATACCGATGGGATTGATGTCACGGATTTCCGCAGCAGTGATCTTATGGCTTTTTAGTTCTGAGAACACGCCAAATTCACGAATACGACGTGCAATCAACTGATTGTACTGGCTACCGTAGTCAAGAACAATAATTTTTTGAACCTCATTTAAAAGTGAGACGTCAGTCATGATTACCTTCCTTTTTTACGTCACATGGACTCTAGTCAATCTATTCTAGCATAATTGTTCTTGTTTTTCATTAGCCATGTGACAAGTTAAGGTTCTTACTTTAGAAAAAACAACTTCAAAACACTTCTAGTATGGTTAGCTCATTATAAAAAAAACCTTTTTTCTTTGGAATACTATTCTAATCAAGAGTGAAAATCACAATATTTCTTTAAAATCCGAACATCACGATATTATTTTTCAAAAAACGTTGCAAAAACAACATAAGCTTGTTATGCTAGTAGTCTAAAACAATAAGGCCATTTGATTGGCAAAACGATTAGGGAGATTCATTTATCATGAACAAAAAACTTGTAACAGTTGGTCTAGCTTCAGCGGCAGTATTAGCACTTGGTGCATGTAGCAACCGTTCTGAGAAAAGTCAGTCATCATCGTCTGATTTGAAAGTCGCTATGGTCACTGACCAAGGCGGTATTGATGACAAATCTTTTAACCAGTCAGCTTGGGAAGGTCTTCAAGCCTGGGGTAAAGAAAATGGTTTGAAAAAAGGTGAGGGATTCGACTACTGGCAATCATCGACAGAATCAGAGTATGCGACAAACTTAGATACTGTTGTATCAAGTGGTTACAATTTGATTTTTGGAATTGGTTTTAATCTTCAAGATGCTATTGATAAGGTATCAGCTGATAATCCTGATACTAAGTATGCTCTTGTGGATGCTGTTGTTGAAGGTAAGGATAATGTGGCAAGCATTACTTTTGGAGACAATGAAGCCTCTTATCTAGCGGGTGTTGCAGCAGCTAAGGCGACAAAGACCAAACATGTCGGCTTTGTGGGTGGTATGGAAGTCTCTGTCATCAAACGCTTTGAAAAAGGTTTTGAGGCAGGTGTGAAGTCTGTTGATGAGACCATCAAGATTGACATTGCTTATGCGGGTTCATTTGCAGATGCTGCTAAAGGCAAAACCATCGCAGCTGCGCAATATGGTGCAGGAGCAGATGTTATCTTCCATGCTGCTGGTGGTACAGGAGCAGGGGTTTTCAACGAAGCAAAACTAGAAAATGAAACACGTGACGAAGCTGACAAAGTTTGGGTTATCGGTGCTGACCGTGATCAAAGCGATGAGGGAGAATACACCTCAAAAGATGGTAAAAAAGCAAACTTTGTGCTAGCATCAACGATCAAGCAAGTTGGTAAAGCCCTTCAAATCGTTACAAAACAAACAAAAGACGGTAAATTCCCAGGTGGTAAGTTATCTGTATTTGGTTTGAAAGAAGACGGTGTTGGTCTTGCCATGACTGGTTTATCAGAGGACGGCAAAAAAGCTGTTGAAGATGCGAAAAAAGCTATTGTCGCGGGTGATGTTAAAGTACCAGAAGTAAACTAATGTCACTAAAGCATAAGGTTTAGCAAAAGGTCTCACTATCAATACCAGGCATCCTTCAGGTCTTTAACAACCATGATAGGATGCTTTTTTGGATAAAAAGATTTTCTCAAACCGGTTTTGATTGCTTTAGCGATGAGGTCTCAAATTTTTTTCGGAAATTAACTTATGTTTCTAAATAGTTGCTAAAAACTGTAAAAACGATTACACTACTAACTAGGAGGTTATTGTTATGAAAATGTTACATACTTGTATTCGTGTCCAAGATTTGGAGGCTTCTATTGCTTTTTACACCAAGGCTTTTCCACTGTCAGAAGTCCGTCGTAAAGACTTTCCAGATCACAAATTTACCTTGGTTTTTCTCAAAACCCCTGATGAAAGTTTTGAGATTGAGTTGACCTATAATTATGACCATGGGCCTTATGATATTGGTGATGGTTATGGTCACTTAGCTGTAGGTGTTGATGATTTAGAAAAAACGCATGATGAGCACAAGGCAGCTGGTTTTGAGGTCACAGACTTAAAAGGTCTTCCAGGACAAGACCCGCATTATTATTTTGTTAAAGACCCAGATGACTACAAGATTGAAGTTATTCGATTGTCTAAGTAAGAAAGTGACCATAGTGAGATGAGCCTAAAGGTTCATCCTTTTAAAATCATCAAAAAAGCTAGAGTTTTTTCACTCTGGCTTTTTGTTTGCTCAAGACTATCAGTAGCTTTTCATTAAAGGTTATAAGGACGGCCTAGCTATCCTTTGTTAGCTCTTGGTTTTTATCACCAAGCTGAGTGTTCAGATAAAAAATGAAGGCAAACACTTGACAGGAAAATTCAGAAAATTTATACTACTTAAGTAACTAAAATTATCATTTTGAAAGGATAAGTATATGGTATCAGGAAAAGCCTATGTTGCTAGTGTTTTTGAAAAAGTCAAGGAGCAAAATGCTCATGAGGAAGAGTTTTTACAAGCAGTCGAGGAAGTTTTTGATTCCTTAGTGCCTGTTTTTGATCAGTATCCGCAGTATATTGAGGAAAATCTCTTGGAGCGTCTGGTAGAGCCTGAGCGCATTGTTTCTTTCCGTGTTCCCTGGGTTGATGATAAGGGACAGGTTCGGGTTAATCGTGGTTACCGAGTGCAGTTTTCATCAGCTATCGGTCCTTACAAAGGTGGGCTTCGCTTCCACCCGTCTGTCAATCAATCCATCGTGAAGTTTCTTGGATTTGAGCAAATCTTTAAAAACTCTTTGACTGGTCAGCCTATCGGCGGTGGTAAGGGGGGATCTAACTTTGATCCTAAGGGCAAATCAGATCTTGAAATTATGCGTTTTACACAAAGTTTCATGACGGAATTGCATAAGCATATTGGACCAGACACTGATGTGCCAGCTGGTGATATTGGTGTCGGTGGACGTGAGATTGGCTACTTATTTGGTCAGTACAAGCGTCTTAAGGGCTATGAGAATGGTGTGCTGACAGGTAAAGGACTGACTTATGGTGGCTCATTAGCTCGTACAGAGGCAACTGGTTATGGTGTGGTTTATTTTGCTGAGCAAATGCTAAAATCTCGTGGTCAAGAGTTGGCTGGTAAGACAGCTATCGTCTCAGGATCTGGTAATGTGGCTATCTATGCGACTGAGAAATTACATGAGCTAGGTGCTAAAGTAGTGGCTGTTTCGGACTCATCAGGTTATGTTTACCATGAGGCAGGCATTGATCTTGACCTCCTCAAAGATTTAAAAGAAGTCAAACGTGCACGTATCAGTGCCTATGTGGACACCCATTCAGATGCTGTCTTTACACCTGCTGGCGGAGACTCGATTTGGACCATCAAAGCTGATTTAGCCTTTCCGTGTGCTACTCAAAATGAGTTAAACGAAGACGATGCCAAGGCCTTAATTACTAATGGAGTCAGCGCTGTTGCAGAAGGGGCAAATATGCCATCAACCCTCAAGGCTGTTGCAGCCTTCCATGAGGCTGGTGTTGCTTTTGGTCCAGCAAAAGCTGCCAATGCTGGGGGTGTGGCTGTATCAGCTCTTGAAATGGCACAAAATAGTAGCCGAACAGCTTGGTCATTCGAAGAAGTGGATGGTAAACTAAAAGAGATCATGACAGACATTTATCATCACTCGGCAGAAGCAGCCGAAGCTTTTGATGCTAAAGGTAATCTTGTTGTTGGTGCCAACATCGCAGGGTTCTTGAAAGTTGCAGAAGCCATGTCTGCACAAGGTATCGTTTAAAAAGCTTGCAGAATTTTATTAAAGTTAATAGCAATGACTCAAGCCTCCAAAGTCAGAAACGACTTTGGGGGCTTTTGAATTGTTTTGAATGAGTGGCTAAGCACGCGACATATTTCTCATTTAAGAGAAATTTTGGTATAATTAAGAAAAGGTAGGTGTCCAAATGAAAACAATTCTTGTGGTTGATGATGAAAGACCGATTTCAGATATTATCAAATTTAACCTTAGCAAAGAAGGTTATAAGATTGAGACAGCCTTTGATGGTCATGAGGCTGTTCAACAATTTGAGGCCATAAAGCCTGACTTGGTTATTCTAGATTTGATGTTACCAGGTATTGATGGTCTTGAAGTTGCCAAAGAAATCCGAAAAACAAGTCATACCCCAATTATCATGCTATCAGCTAAAGATTCTGAATTTGACAAGGTGATTGGCTTAGAAATTGGAGCAGATGATTATGTAACAAAACCCTTTTCTAATCGTGAACTGCTAGCGCGTGTCAAGGCACAACTACGTCGTATTGAAACCATCGAAACGGTGGCTGAAGAGTCTCTACAGTCTTCACCAACTGAGTTGACCATTGGAAATCTCACTATTTTACCAGAGGCCTTTATTGCCAAAAAAAATGGTGACGAAGTGGAGTTGACCCACCGTGAGTTTGAACTGCTCTATCATTTGGCACAGCATATCGGTCAGGTGATGACACGTGAACACTTGCTTGAAACGGTTTGGGGTTATGATTATTTTGGCGATGTCCGTACGGTGGATGTTACCATTCGTCGCCTTCGTGAAAAAATTGAGACCACACCAAGCCGTCCAGAATACATTCTCACTCGCCGTGGAGTGGGGTACTTTATGAAAGCCCATGATTAGTTTCACTTTTTTATCTTTTAGAGATATGATCATCGCAGGACTAATGTTCGTTTTAGTCCTGATTTATGTTTTTTTAATCATCCGAGATACCTTGAATAGTCGCCGCCTACAGCAATTAACGGAACAGGTGCAAGCCTTGATTTCAGGCGAATATGTGGTCAACCAAGTGACAAAAGGTTCCGTTGAGGTCAAGGATTTGGCGGGTCACTTGAATGACTTATCCGAGGTCTTTCGCTTGACGCATGAACATTTAGGGCAAGAAAAAAATCGTTTGTCTAGTATCTTGTCTTATATGAGTGATGGGGTCTTGGCAACGGATCGTCGGGGAAATATCATCATGATCAATGATATGGCGCGTCAGCAGTTAAATTTGTCTGACGAGGGTGATGTGGCCATCAATATCATGACGCTTTTGGAAGAGACTGCTTATACCTATCATGACTTAATCAGTAAGACACCAGAAGTGACCCTTAATCGTGTGAATGACTTTGGAGAATTTACCGTGTTGAGGGTTAACTTTGCTCTGATTAGGAGAGAAAGTGGCTTTGTTGCAGGCTTAGTTGCTGTTCTTCATGATACGACGGAGCAGGAGAAAGAAGAGCGTGAGCGCCGTCTTTTTGTGTCCAATGTTAGTCATGAATTGCGTACACCTTTAACCTCAGTTAAGTCCTATCTTGAAGCCTTGGATGAGGGGGCCCTGAAAGAGTCTGTGGCTCCTGGTTTTATCAGGGTATCCTTGGATGAGACCAATCGTATGATGCGCATGATTGCAGATCTATTATCCTTGTCGCGTATTGATAATAACAACAGCGAATTAGAAGTTGAGATGACTAACTTTACAGCTTTTATGACCTATATTCTCAATCGTTTTGATCGTATCAAGTTGCAAGAGACACACGCCGGCAAGACTTATGCCATCAAGCGTCAGTATGATTTAAGTCCTGTCTGGATTGAAATTGATAATGACAAGATGACACAGGTTTTTGATAACATCTTAAATAATGCCATCAAGTATTCCCCTGATGGTGGTGAGATTGCGGTCAATATGCGTACGACAGAAACCCAGTTGATTGTTTCGGTCTCTGATCAAGGCTTAGGGATTCCTAAAAAAGATTTGCCTCTAATCTTTGATCGTTTTTACCGAGTGGATAAGGCTAGAAGTCGAGCTCAGGGTGGTACAGGTCTTGGTCTTGCTATTACCAAGGAGATTGTCAAGCAGCATAAGGGGTTTATTTGGGCTAAGAGTGAGTATGGTAAGGGGTCAACCTTTACGATAGTCTTACCGTATGACAAAAATAGTATCGAAGTAGACGAAGAATGGGAGGAAACAGCAGACCAAAGTGAGTGACAAAGGATTTAAGTACAGCATTTTAGCGTCCGGTTCAACAGGAAATGCCTTTTATGTGGAAACGCCAAAGAAGCGTCTTTTGATTGATGCTGGCTTGACGGGCAAGAAAATCACCAGCCTTTTGGCTGAAATTGGTCGACGCCCTGAGGACCTGGATGCCATATTGATTACACATGAGCACTCAGATCATATCAAGGGCGTCGGTGTTCTAGCTCGGAAATATCATTTGGATATTTATGCCAATGAGAAGACCTGGGAGGTTATGGATGCTCGTCAGATGCTTGGCAAGATTGATCATAGCCAAAAGCATCTTTTTGCTCGAGAAAAGATCTTGACCTTTGGCGATATTGATATCGAGTCATTTGGTGTCAGTCATGATGCTGCTGACCCGCAATTTTATCGCTTGATGAAGGATGATAAGAGCTTTGTCATGTTAACAGATACAGGCTATGTCAGTGATCGATTAGCAGGAATGGTCGCAGATGCGGATGCTTATCTGATTGAGTCTAATCATGATGTTGACATTTTACGAGCTGGTTCTTACCCGTGGAAAACCAAGCAAAGGATTCTTTCTGATCTTGGGCATTTGTCTAATGAAGCTGGGGCTCAGGCCATGATTGACACTCTTGGGCAGCGGACGAAAAAAATATACTTAGGGCATTTGAGTCAGGAAAATAACCTGAAAGAGTTAGCACACATGACCATGGTCTCTCAACTAGAGCAGGCTGATTTAGGGGTCAATCATGATTTCAAGGTTTTGGATACCTCACCAGATACAGCGACACCATTGACAGTTATTTAAGGCATTGTTCAATAGTCTAGCTATAATAAGCTGGGCTTTTTTGATATAATAAACCTAGGCTCTCATCACCAGTGATTTGGAGCATTGATACCTTGTAAACATCACAAGGCAATCTCTTTGGCTTGCCTTGATGACTTTTAGTTCTTAGGTTTTGTTACCTCATTTAGAGTGATGTTTGGTGAGGATTGGTTTGATAAGCTGTTCAATGGTATTTGATGATTTGTCATTTGACCAGCGAGCTGATGGCAGGCTAAAGGTTAAAATGATGAGAATAGCATCATTTTCCATCTTGGGCTTTTGGTGTGTCAATAGCCATCATCAGTAATGTGATCGCTAGTATTTTCAAAAAATAATTGTAGATGGCCTGATGGTTGGGTCTATGTTTGAAGGATAAGCTACTGGTTTTGAGAGATATAAAAAGGAGTAGACTATGGCACCATTAGAGACATTAAAAGCGACGTTAGCGTCTCATTTTCACATTGTATTTGCAGATGAGAGTTTGCTTGATACTGCTTTTACACACACCTCGTATGCTAATGAGCATCGCCTCTTAAAGATTTCACACAATGAACGTTTGGAGTTTTTAGGAGACGCCGTTCTACAGTTGATTATTTCAGATTATTTGTATCATAAGTATCCTAATAAGCCAGAAGGAGACCTATCAAAACAACGCTCAATGATTGTTCGTGAGGAGAGTTTAGCGGGATTTTCTAGGGCTTGTGGTTTTGATGCTTTTATCAAATTAGGCAAGGGTGAAGAAAAGTCAGGCGGTCGTCAGCGTGAGACCATTCTTGGTGATCTTTTTGAGGCGTTTCTTGGGGCACTTCTCTTAGATCAGGGGATTGAGGCTGTTAAAGCATTTCTTTATTTGGTCATGATTCCTAAGGTGGAAAAGGGTCAATACGAGCGGGTCAAAGATTATAAAACAGCTCTTCAAGAGGCCTTGCAGGCCGATGGTGACATTGCTATTTGCTATGAGGTCATTGGTGAAGAAGGGCCTGCACATGCCAAATGGTTTGAGATTCGTGTGCTGGCTGATGGGAAAGAATTGAGTAAGGGAAGAGGGCGCTCTAAAAAAATGGCAGAGCAAGAGGCAGCCCAAAAAGCGCTTCATCAACTGGGTGAGGATTAAGATGCATTTAAAAGAAATTGAAATTCAAGGGTTTAAATCCTTTGCGGATAAGACCAAAATCACATTTGATCAAGGTGTGACCGCAGTTGTTGGTCCTAACGGCTCTGGCAAGTCCAATATTACGGAGAGTTTGCGTTGGGCTTTGGGAGAATCATCTGCCAAAAGTCTACGTGGTGGCAAAATGCCAGATGTCATCTTTGCAGGGACAGAGACACGTCGTCCTCTCAACTACGCTCAGGTTCGTGTGACCCTTGATAATAGCGACGGTTTTATCAAGGATGCGCCAGAGCAACTGTCGGTGGAGCGGCATATCTATCGTAATGGTGATAGTGACTACCTGATTGAAGGCAAAAAGGTACGTCTTCGTGACATTCATAGCCTTTTCATGGATACTGGTTTAGGCCGTGATTCTTTTTCAATCATTTCACAAGGACGTGTCGAAGCCATCTTTAACAGCAAGGCTGAGGATCGTCGAGCGATTTTTGAAGAGGCTGCTGGGGTTTTAAAATACAAAACGCGCAAGAAAGAAACCGAAACCAAACTCGATCAAACCCAGGACAATCTCAACCGCCTAGAAGATATTATTTACGAGTTAGAGCAGCAAATTCGTCCTTTAGAAAAGCAAGCACAGACCGCTAAGCAATTTTTAGCATTAGAAGATGACCGTAAAAAGCTCCATTTACAAGTCCTTGTCTATGATATTACAACTGGTAAGGAAAGGCTAAAAGCCCTAAGTGATGAGCTTAATCAGGCTGGGTGTGACTTAGAGCACTACTATCAGGAACGCCAAAAACTGGAAGACTCGAATCAGTCTTTAACAAGCAAACGTCATCAGCTATCTCAGGATTCTCAGCGCTTGCAAGATGATTTGGTTGCTTTAACGAGCTTGATGGCAGACTTGGAAAAACAAATCCAAGTCAATCAACTGCGGCAATCGCAGTCTCAAGAAAAAGAGACGGACTTAAAGGAACGCTTGGGTGAACAAGAGGAGTTGGTTAGCCATTTGGAAACCTCCGTCGAGGATTTGCAGGAAAAGCTTGCCACAGTTTTGACAGATTGTCAGGAGAAAAGCCTAGAGATCAAGCAGTTGGATGCTCAACGACAAGACTTTAAGCAATCTCCTGATCAAATTATTGAAGGGTTGCGTGAGCAGTTCGTGAATCTGATGAGTCAAGAAGCAGATACCAGCAATCAGTTGACGTCTTTGGAAAATCGTCTGTTACAAGAACAACAACAATCTCAACAAACTCAGGCGGAATTAGCAGACTTAAAAGAACGTCACGCTAGCATGACTGACTCCGCCAAGGAAAAATTGGAGCATTTGGAAGCTGCCAAAGCGGCTGTTAAAACCTTGTTAGATGAGTATCAAAAGCAGTGGCAGTTCGTGACAACGTCTGAGAAAACTTACCAAAATCAGCAAGCGTCCTTATTTGACCAGTATGATCATCTTAAAAGTAAGACAGCTCGTCGTCATAGCTTAGAGGCCATCCAAAAAAATCACAGCCAGTTTTTTGCTGGCGTTAAGGCTGTTTTGCAAAACAGTCAGTCTATTGGAGGAATCATTGGCGCTGTTAGTGAGCATTTGCATTTTCAAGCAGAGCATCAAGTGGCCATGGAGATTGTTTTGGGTGGTTCAGCCCAGCATATCATTGTCGAGAATGAGACGACTGCTAAAAAAGCCATTAACTTTTTAAAAGAAGGCCGTCATGGTCGGGCAACCTTTCTACCCCTAACCACAATCAAAGAACGGCAGTTGAAGCCTGCTTTGATGACCAAATTACCCCAACAAGTTGGCTTTCTTGGTTTGGCTAGAGATCTGGCCAGTTATGATCATCGTTTGCAGCATATTATGGGCAATCTTTTGGGGACGACAGCGATTTTTGATAACATTGATCATGCTAATCAGGCTGCGCGTGCCTTGCAGTTTCAGGTGCGTATGGTAACCCTTGATGGGACAGAGTTGCGTCCAGGTGGTTCTTTTGCAGGCGGTGCTAATCGGCAGAAAAACACCACTTTTGTAAAGCCAGAGTTGGAGCAATTAGATGCTGAAATAGCTCAGCTGTCCTTAGTAATCAAAAAAGAAGAAGAACAGCTAGGCCAGTTAAAGATGACCTTGGACCATGCCAGGGAGCAATTAGAAGTGCTAAAACGAGATGGTGAGGAGGCTAGACTTGCTGAGCAACAAGCAACCTTTGCTTATGAGCAGGCAGCTAATCAGCTTGCTGATCTCAATAAACTCTATGAAGCCAAACGCGCTAATTATCAGGACAATTCTCTTGGACACCATCAGGACCTCAAAAAAGAATTACAGGCAACCTTAGCAAGCATTCATTTGCGGAAGGATCAGATCACTCAGGATATTGAGGCCATCAAGGCGGATAAGGCTAACATTGACACCAAACGTCAATCTTTGGAACAACGCTTGTCCGATTTAAAACTAACTGAACGAGAGCTAGAGGCTGACAAGCAATATCTCCGTAGAGATTTAGCTAAGTACCAAAAAGAGTTAAGCCAGGCCAAGCAGTTAGCGGAGCAACTACAGTACGCCCTAGCTCACCACCATGATGCTTTAGACAGCCAATGTATCCCAGAATGGCAGGCTCAACTAGCAGAAGCCAAGGAGCGAAAGACTGAGCTGGAGCAACAACAGATTCGCTTGCGCTTTGAATTAGAGGACGTGGAGGCGCAGGGAGAGGATATTGCTGAGCAGTTGCGACAATTAAGCCAGCACAATGAGCGTCTTATCCGTCGCCAAGCAGAGCTTGATGGTCAAACCAAGCAGGCCAAGCAAAAACTACAGGCTTTGGCACAAGATTTGGTGGATGGCTATCAACTCTCATTTTCAGAAGCCATGGATCAGGTAAACCCTCTTGATAATGTCCATCAAGCCAAGCTAGTTTTAAAGGATTTGCAAAAAGCTATAAAAGCCTTAGGGCCAGTCAATTTGGATGCTGTTGATCAGTACAATGAGGTAGGGCAGCGCCTAGACTTTATGACTAGCCAAAAAGCAGACTTAGATAAGGCTAAAGCCCTTCTTTTAGAGACCATCTCAGAGATGAATGAGGAGGTAACCAGCCGCTTTAAGACTACCTTTGAAGCCATTCGAACGTCTTTTAAAGAGACCTTTACTCAAATGTTTGGAGGCGGATCCGCGGACCTGATCCTGACCGATGGTGATTTGCTCTTGGCAGGTGTTGAGATTTCGGTGCAACCTCCTGGTAAAAAAATCCAGTCTCTGAACCTTATGTCGGGTGGTGAAAAAGCCTTATCAGCCCTAGCCTTACTCTTTGCGATTATTCGTGTAAAGACCATTCCATTTGTGATTTTGGATGAGGTTGAGGCAGCACTTGATGAAGCTAATGTCAAACGTTTTGGTGACTACCTCAATCGCTTTGATAAGTCTAGTCAGTTCATCGTGGTGACCCACCGTAAGGGAACGATGGCAGCAGCTGATAGTATTTATGGAGTGACCATGCAAGAATCAGGCGTCTCCCAAGTCTTATCTGTCAGATTGAAAGAAGCTGAAAAACTTGAAGGCATGACGTAAACTTAGCGAAAGTTTTGGGCTGGATTAAACAAATAGAACACTTGACATCTTAAAAAGTGAGGTAACAATTATTGAAACAATATCAGTCTAAAAAACAATTGTTAATAGGAAATGCCCTAGGGCAATTTGGAAGTAGCATATTATCTTTTGTTCTAGGTCTTCATATTTTAAAAATCATGGAGTCAGTCTTTTTATATGGTGTTTCTCAGATGATTGGCCCATTAGTAGCCATCATGCTCTTACCTATTTTAGGAAGTATTATTGATAAGTATTCTAAAACGACAATCATCAGAATCTCTCAACTAGCAAGCTGTTTTGCCTTATTAGGCTTTGTATTGAGCAGTCACAGTATGACTCCTCATTATGCTCAGATTATATTTTTATTAATCATATTGAAACTATCTGATCAATTTTTGTCAACGACTCTAAATGCAGCGACCATGGCTCTCGTTAAAAAAGATGAGGTGCAACGCTTTCGCGCTCACTTGCAACTAATTCAAGCAGCCAGTATGATGCTATCTCCAATAGTTGCAGTCTTGTTGTTTGACAAACTCCCTTTGCTTAGCATGTTATGGCTAGAACTCCTTATCGAATGTTTAGTCTTGGCCATCTATTGGAGCATTGATTTTCAGCAAGAACAAAAAGAAGATGACATCACACAAAACCAAGGGCTGTGGTCCTTGTTTAAAGAGGGGCTTCATTTTATCGTTTCCTATCAAAAATTGCTCTTCGGATTGTTTTTTGTCCTCATGATTAATGCTGTCTTGGGCATTCTTAATGTTGGTCTGCCTTTTGTTCAAATCAAACAACTGGGGCTATCTCCTCAAGCTTATGCCTTAAACGACAGTGTCTTAGCTTTTGGCTTATTATTAGGTTCTTTATTGGCTTCTAAAATACGCCCCTCAAGCCATTTAAATACTGCTAGGTATGCCATCAGCACAGTGGCTTTAGCCACAGTTTTGCTTGGTCTCTTATTTAACCTGACCTTATCCAAAACGACATGGTCTTTTATTTTGATGGCCTATTTCTTTACAGTCGGCTTATCAATAACACTATGCAATGTCTTAATGTCTAGTTGGTCAATCCTTAAAATTCCACAGACTTTTCAAGGAAGAGTTTTTGCCGTCTTAAATGCCTTAACACAAGTCTCTCTTCCAGTAAGTATGTTATTATTTGGTCTTCTTTTTGATGTGATGGATACCGTTCTTATTTTTACCGTATCAGGGATTGTCTTACTCATAATGACCATCCTTGTTCCTTGGTTATTTAGGATTAACTTGGCTAACGATCAGTTAGAATAATTTTTCTCGATAAAACAACACTTTTGATGGCTGATTAGCTGTTAGAAGTGTTTTTTGATGATAAAAAATCAAAATAAGTCAGGTAAAATGATAGATGTTGATTGAAAAAGATAGAAAATGATATTTTTTCATTGACATTTGACTGTGAAAGGCTATAATAATAGTTGTAAACGATTGCAATAGGAGGTGAAACTTATCTTAAAAACAGAGCGTAAGCGCTTGATTATGGAAAAAATCAAACAAGATGATTATGTGGTTTTAGAAGATTTGGTTGATTTATTAGCATCATCAGAATCCACTGTTCGGCGTGATTTAGACGAGTTAGCATCTGAAGGAAAACTCAATAGAGTCCATGGGGGTGCGGAAAAAAGGCATGCCCTTCAGGATGAACCTCATATCCGCCAAAAAACCATCAAAAACGTTCATCAAAAACAAGCTCTTGTGCAAACAGCGGCTGATTTGATCCAAGATGGTGATGTGATTTTTCTGGATGCAGGATCGACAACAGAACTTTTGATTCCTCTTTTGAATCAGAAGAGCTTGACAGTCGTGACCAATGCTATCCATCATGCGGCGAAGCTGGTGGATAAAAACATCAAAACCTTGATTATTGGCGGTTTTATTAAAAACACAACAGATGCCAGTGTTGGACAAATCGCCGTTGAGCAAGTGAAACGACTGAACTTTGACAAAGCCTTTTTAGGGATGAATGGTATTGATGGCAACCATATCACAACACCAGAAATGGAAGAAGCTGTGGTCAAGCGAAGCATTATCGCTAGTGCTAAAAAAACCTATATCCTAGCAGATGCTTCTAAGTTGGGACAGGTTTCTTTTATCAATGTGGCCTCTCTAAGAGATGTTACGATTATCACCAACCGTTGTGATCATCCCCTTTTACCCATTATTAAAGAAAAGACAGGAGTTATTGATGTATGATTTATACCGTAACCTTAAACCCGTCTATTGATTATATTGTTCGCCTTGATGCTGTTGAGATTGGGCAAGTTAATCGAATGGCTAGTGATGATAAGTACGCTGGTGGTAAGGGTATCAATGTCAGCCGAGTTTTAAAACGCTTGGCGATTGATAGTAGGGCTACAGGGTTTATTGGTGGTTTTACAGGTCGCTTTATCACAGACCAGTTAGAAAAAGAAGGCATTTCAACGGCCTTTATTCCCCTATCTCAGGACACACGTATCAATGTCAAAATCAAGGCTGATCAGGAAACAGAAATCAATGGAGCAGGTCCTGTGATCTCTAAAGAAGAACTAGCAGCATTGAAAGATCAACTGGCACATGTAACAGCTGATGACCTTGTTGTTTTCGCTGGTTCTGCCCCAAGTAATCTTGGAAACCAAGTCTATAAAGAACTCTTGCCGATTGCCCAAAAAGCAGGAGCTGCTATTGTTTGTGATTTTGAGGGGCAAACGCTGTTGGATGCACTGAAGTATCAGCCATTATTGGTGAAACCTAATAACCATGAGCTGGAAGCTATCTTTGAGGTAACCCTAGAATCACTGGATGCTATAGAAACTTATGCGCGTAAAATCCTTGAAATGGGAGCCCAAAATGCTTTAATTTCAATGGCTGGTGACGGTGCTCTTTTGGTGACTGAGGATGCAACCTATTTTGCTAAACCGATTAAAGGTCAGGTGAAGAATTCTGTAGGTGCTGGAGATTCCATGGTGGCAGGATTTACAGGCGAGTTGGTTAGATCTGGTGATGCACTTGAAGCTCTCAAATGGGGAGTGGCTTGTGGAACAGCGACAGCTTTCTCAGACGATTTAGCAAGCATTGCTTTTATAAAAGAAACTTATGAAAAAGTAGAGGTGGAAAAACGATGACAATTCAAGACTTATTAAACAAAAAGGTCATGATCTTGGACCTTCAGGCTAGCACTAAAGAGGCAGCTATTGATGAGATGATTCAACGCTTGGTTGATCACGGTGTGGTTAATGACTTTGCGACTTTTAAAAAAGGGATTATGGCGCGTGAGGCTTTGACCTCAACAGGACTAGGTGATGGTATCGCTATGCCTCACTCTAAAAATACAGCTGTTGTTGAGCCGACTGTTCTTTTTGCCAAATCAAGTTCTGGTGTTGATTATGAAGCACTTGATGGTCAGCCAACCAATCTCTTCTTTATGATTGCAGCACCAGAAGGGGCTAACGATACTCACCTTGCAGCACTTGCTGAGTTATCAAAATACTTGATGACAGATGGCTTTGCGGCTAAACTGCGTCATAGTCAGACTCCTGATCAGGTGCTAGCAGCATTTGATGCAATGAGTGGTGTAGTAGGACAAGAAGTGATCGAGTTACCTTCTCAAGAGCAAGCATTTATCGTTGCCGTAACAGCATGTACAACAGGTATTGCTCATACTTACATGGCTGAAGAAGCACTAAAGAAACAAGCCGCTAAAATGGGTGTTGGCATCAAAGTTGAAACCAATGGTGCTTCAGGTGTTGGTAACCAATTAACAGCAGCTGATATTGCTAACGCAAAAGGCGTTATCATTGCAGCAGATAAAGCGGTTGAGATGCCTCGTTTCAACGGTAAACCTTTGATTTCACGTCCTGTTGCTGATGGCATTAAAAACCCTCAAGAGTTGATTCAAACAATTCTTGAGGGTAAGGCGGATACTTATCTTGCTAAAGAAGGTGCACAAGCAGTAACTTCAGGTGGGAAAACAAGTCTTGGTGGTGCTTTCTACAAACACCTTATGGGTGGCGTTTCTCAAATGTTGCCATTTGTTATCGGTGGCGGTATTATGATTGCCCTTGCCTTTCTTTTGGATAATCTTCTGGGTGTTCCTAAAGATCAACTAGCCAATCTTGGCTCATATAATGAGCTTGCAGCCCTTTTTATGAAGATTGGACAAGCAGCATTTGGTTTTATGCTTCCAGTTTTATCGGGTTATATTGCTTATTCAATTGCTGAAAAACCAGGTCTTGTTGCTGGTTTTGTAGCAGGTGCTATTGCTAATAGTGGTCTTGCCTTTGGTAAAATTCCTTACGCTGCTGGTGGCGAGAGCACTTTGGAGCTTGCTGGGGTTTCGTCCGGTTTCCTAGGAGCTCTTGTGGGTGGTTTCCTAGCTGGAGGTGTCATCCTTGTCCTTCGTCGCTTGCTTGCAGGCATGCCTCGTTCGCTTGATGGCGTACGCTCTATTCTTCTTTACCCACTTTTGGGGGCTGCAGCAACAGGCTTTCTGATGTTTTTGGTTAATATCCCTATGGCAGCTATCAATACAGCCCTTAACACTTTCCTTGAAAACCTTTCAGGTAGCTCAGCGATCCTAATGGGACTGCTGGTAGGTGGTATGATGGCAGTTGATATGGGTGGACCTGTTAACAAAGCTGCCTATGTCTTTGGTACAGGAACGCTTGCTGCTACTGTTGCTAACGGTGGTTCAGTGGTTATGGCTGCGGTTATGGCTGGTGGTATGGTACCTCCTCTGGCAGTCTTTGTGGCAACACTTCTATTCAAAGACAAATTCACAGCAGAAGAGCGTAACTCTGGTTTGACCAATATCGTTATGGGACTATCCTTCATCACTGAGGGAGCTATCCCATTTGGTGCTGCAGACCCAGCTCGTGCCATTCCAAGCTTTATCGCAGGTTCAGCGCTTACTGGTTCTCTTGTTGGTCTAGCAGGTATCAAATTGATGGCACCACACGGTGGTATCTTTGTTATCGCTTTGACAAGCAATCCGATCCTTTACCTTGCCTTTATTGTACTTGGTGCCATTGTTTCGGGTATTCTATTTGGATTGCTTCGTAAGATCAAATAATTTACTAGGCAAGTATTTGAAACATTAATTTCTCTGTGACTACTTCAGAAACATAACTTATCTAACGAACCGTTTTAGCTTTTTAAAGGATCACAAAGCTAATGACGTGTTCGTTTTTTAGTTGATGTTGTACAATCATGTTAGAGTCACTAAGGCTCATATGACATCATGGTTTATGAGAGGGTTGACTTGTGTTAGAATAGGGTATAGCTAAGATGGAGGACATAGGGTGAGAAGACGACATCATAAGTCAACCACTTTTTGGTTGATGAGACTATTGATAGTAGCTACGGGATTTTCAATAGTGATTTTTATCAAGCAGCTTTTACCAGAAAAAACAGTGGTAGTGGGAGAATTATCCGTCACAGAGCAATTTATCCAAGAAATCGGACCCAAAGCTCAGCTAATCGCTCGACAAAATGATTTATATGCTTCGGTGATGATTGCTCAGGCTATTTTAGAGTCTGATAGTGGTCGTTCTAGACTGAGTCAATCTCCTTATTTCAATTTTTTTGGCATCAAGGGAGATTTTCATGGACAGAGTGTATCCTTTGAAACTTGGGAAGATGATGGTCAGGGCAATCCTTATACTATTGTGGCTGATTTTCGCTCCTATGGCAGTGTGACCAATAGTTTGTCAGACTATGCTTCCATACTGCGACAGAATCTCTATCGCTTAACCCATCGTAGTCAGAGTCGCTCTTATCGCGATGCGACAGCAGCCTTGACTGGCACTTATGCCACAGATACGACTTATGGTCAAAAGCTAAATGACCTTATTCAACGTTACCACTTAACACGCTATGATAAAACTATCTTTATCAACTAATCCTTTCAAAGCCTAAAGGCATCATTTCATTGTGCTTTAGAGTTGTTCTTGCTATAATAGCCTTCATGAAAACAATCAAAGAAATATACCAACATCATTCTGAGATGCCTTATATTGCGCCAAAGTATGAGCAAGAATTGCGGCAAAAACCAATTGCAAAACGTCAAATGCAGCGAACAAAAGAAGGTTATTTACCAGGTCATATCATTTTATTATGGCGTATTCAGTTTGGTACTTATACTACTAAAAGTCAGCACCATAAGTATTTTTACACCACCTATGGTATTGATGCCCAAGCAGCTTTGGAGCGTCTGGTAGCAGATGGCTTGGTAAACATCGACACAGCTTTTGAGTCATTGAAGTTGTTATCAGTCTTGACCTTAAAAGAAAGGTTAAAAGAAAAGGGCTTTAAAGGCCTTAGTAACATGAAACGCGCCGAATTAGTGGCTGCTATACAGGACACCTATACGGAAGAAACATTAGCCAAGACATTTGATGAGCGAAGCTACTCTCTGACCCAAGCAGGAAGAAAAGTATTAGATTCCCACCCAGACATTATTGCCAAACATCCCCAAAAGAAGTATTAAGGCATTAGTGTTTAGGAGTCGCTTTCATAAGCATTCGTCGCCTTTTATTTTAGGAGATTTTATGCTATAATAAATACAATCGTATCTAAAGGAGAATCTTATGGAAGTCGTATGTGAAAAAGAGTTTGTCAATCAGTATCATTATAATGCTCGTAATCTGGAGTGGGAAAAAGAAAATGGCACCCCAAAAACCAATTTTGAAGTGACCTTTCAGCTTGTCGAAAAAAACATGGAAAAAAATGAGACGACTATTGTTGCTGTCTTGCAATTCACCATTGTCCGTGATGAATTTATGATTTCTGGTGTGGTTTCTCAAATGGCTCATATTAAAAACCGTATTGTCAACAAACCAAAAGATTTTTCTCAGGAAGAAGTAGAGTCACTGGCAGCTCCTCTCCTTGAAATGGTCAAACGCATGACCTATGAAGTCACTGAAGTAGCTCTGGATCGTCCAGGGATCAAACTGGAGTTTAGCAATTAATGAAATTGGCAGTTGTCACGGATAATTCAGCATTTCTTCCTCAAGGGATTGAGAAACATGCTGATTTATTTTGTTTAGAGATACCTGTTATCATCGCCAATCAGACCTATATCGAAGGTCAAAACATGACCTTGCCAGAATTTTATGAAAAAATGGCTAAGCATGATGAGCTTCCAAGAACCAGTCAGCCAAGTTTAGCCGAATTTGATGACCTACTGATGACCTTAAAGGTCAAGCAGTACACGCATGTCATAGGTCTTTTCTTGTCTAGTGGTATTTCGGGCTTTTGGGCCAATTGTCACTCTTTAAAGGATAGCCATCAGGAGCTAGTTATTGAGATTTTGGACACCAAGATAACTTCTGCCCCTCAAGGTAAATTGGTGGAAACTGCTTTAAGCCTGGCTCAAGAGGGTGCTGATTTTGCCAGCATTTTAGCCAAACTAAAGCAACAAATAGCGAGCACAAAGGCTTTTATTTTAGTAAATGATCTAAAGCATCTGGTCAAGGGTGGTCGTTTGTCAAATGGTTCAGCCCTTTTAGGTAACCTTTTGTCCATCAAGCCTATACTGCACTTTAATGCTGATGGTGTTATTGAAGTCTATGAAAAAGTTCGAACTGAGAAAAAAGCGATCAAGCGTTTGGTGACGATTCTTCAACAGATGACTGAGGCTGGAGACTATAGTGTTGCCATTATTCATGCCAATGTTGAGGATAAGGCTCAGGAACTTTATGACACGTTGAAGGCGTCAGGTTATGAGATGGATCTGTCTATTGTGCCGTTTGGGAGTGTCATTGCGACGCATCTGGGTGAAGGAGCGATTGCTTTTGGCATCACTCCAAAAGTATCATAGCGCTATTTAAGAAGTTTACTTGTTTAGGGAAGTTGAGAATTGCTACTGATTCAGAAAAAAAGCAACTCTCACTCCCCTTTTTCTAAAGACGAAAAGTAATCGGAGTCTATCAGTTCTTGCGAATCACTCTAAAGAGGAGTGACAGATTGTGAAAACTGCTCAAAGAGTTTATGGATTGGAAAAAACCTGAATGAAGTTACAAGAGTTACCGATGGAGTTTGAAGAGGCCTTGCCCCTTCTTGAGAAGATCAAGAGGGCTGGTTTTGAGGCTTATTTTGTTGGCGGATCTGTTCGTGATGTTTTACTGGGGCGTCCGATTCACGATGTGGATATTGCCACCTCATCTTATCCGGAGGAAACCAAGGCTATTTTTGAGCGAACTGTTGATGTTGGTATTGAGCATGGCACGGTTCTTGTTTTGGAAAATGACCGAGAATATGAAATGACAACCTTTAGAACAGAGGATGTCTATGTTGATTATCGTAGGCCTTCTAGTGTTTCTTTTGTGCGATCCTTAAAAGAAGATTTAAAGCGCCGTGATTTCACTATCAATGCCTTTGCGCTTAATGACAATCGTCAAGTTATTGATTTATTTGATGGTTTAAATGATTTGAAAAATGGTCTTTTAAGAGCAGTAGGTGTGGCCTCGGAGCGTTTCAATGAAGATGCTTTGCGTATTATGCGAGGGATTCGTTTTTCAGCCAGCCTTCATTTTGAGATTGAAGACAAGACCTTAGCTGCCATGTCAGAGTGCGCCCCCCTTTTGGATGAAATATCTGTGGAACGTCGTTTTATCGAGTGCGACAAACTATTGATGGCTCCGCATTGGTCCAAAGGGTTGCATTACTTAATCGCCACCAAGGCCTACAATTACCTACCAGGTTTTTCAGAAACAGCGACCAAATGGTTGGCATTTCAAGAGCAGATTGACAATGATTACCAGTTTCTTAGTTCTGAGCAAGCTTGGGCAGGAGTTGTTATAGTCTTAGGCATTAAAGAGGTCAAGTCTTTTTTGAAACAATGGAAAACTTCCCAACAGTTTCAAAAAACAGTGCTTCAAATGGTGACGGTGTTTCAGGAAAGAAAACAGTCACCATTAACACATTGGCAGGTCTATCAGTATGGTAAGGATCTTATCAAGCAAGTGGAGTCTTTAAGAGAGGCATTTGGTTTGGCTCCTGAGTATGAGCGTTTAAGACAACTCGATCAATCCCTCCCCATCCATAGCAAGCAAGAGATTGTGGTGAATGGAGGCGATCTGATAGCGCTACTCGGCATGACACCAGGCCCCGCTCTAGGCGACTGTCTCTATCAGGTAGAGCAGGCGATTGTCAAAGGAGCACTTCCTAATGATAAAGCCGCTATTTTGGCTTTTGTTGAGCAAATTCTCTGATACTAAAGGATTGAACAAAGGAGCTGGCTTGATTTTTTCAAAGGTCATGTTTTCCTTGACCCTTACTAGCTAGAAAAGAAGATGATATGAGTGATTTTATTGTTGAGCAATTAAGCAAATCAGTTGGTGATAAGACTGTTTTTAAGACGATTTCCTTTATGATTCATGAGTTTGATCGTATTGGGATTATCGGTGTTAATGGCACGGGAAAGACCACTCTTTTAGATGTGATTTCTGAAAAAATAGGTTTTGATGGGGATGTGTCGCCCTTTATCAAGCCCAGTGGTTATAAGATGGCTTATTTGACACAAGAACCCATCTTTGACGAAAGTAAAACCGTTTTGGATACAGTGCTGTCTCTGGACTTACGAGAAATGCGCTTGATTCGTGATTATGAGGCGATAATGGCTGATTATTCACAAGACAAGCAGTCTCAGCTTGAAAAAGTGATGGCTGAGATGGATGCACTTGATGCTTGGTCGATTGAAAGTGACCTCAAGACAGTTCTCTCAAAACTTGGGATTTCTGATGTCACCAAAAAGGTTGCCGATTTATCGGGTGGTTTGCGTCGTCGGGTGCAATTAGCCCAAGTCTTGTTGGGTGATGCGGATTTATTGTTATTAGATGAGCCAACCAACCACTTGGATATTGATACCATTGCTTGGTTGACCCATTTCTTGACCACGACCAAAAAGACAGTTCTTTTTATTACCCATGATCGCTATTTCTTGGATAATGTGGCGACACGCATTTTTGAGTTGGCTGATAGTAACTTGACGGAATACCAAGGCAATTACCAAGATTATGTGCGTTTGCGTGCCGAGCAGGACGAGCGTGACGCTGCTAGTCTGCATAAGAAAAAGCAACTGTATAAGCAAGAGTTGGCTTGGATGCGGACTCAACCGCAAGCGCGTGCGACCAAGCAACAGGCTCGTATCAATCGTTTCCATGATTTGAAAAAGGATGTGCATCAAGACACTAGCCCAGAAGACTTGAAAATCCATTTTGAAACCAGCCGTATCGGGAAAAAAGTCGTTAATTTTGAGCATGTGGACTTTTCATACGATGATACCAAGCCAATCCTCTCTGACTTTAACCTGATTATTCAAAATAAAGATCGGATCGGAATCGTTGGGGATAATGGGGTCGGAAAGTCAACCCTTCTTAACTTGATGAGTGGGGAATTGACGCCAACTGCTGGTAGGCTGGACATTGGTGAAACCGTTAGAATAGGGTATTTCTCGCAGCAAATCAAGGGGATGGATGAGAGTAAGCGTGTGATTTCTTACTTGCAGGAGGTGGCTGATGAGGTCAAGACGACTGTTGGGACAACCAGTATCAGTGAGCTTTTGGAGCAGTTTTTATTTCCACGTTCAACCCATGGCACGCAGATTGCGAAGTTGTCTGGTGGTGAGAAAAAACGCCTTTATCTTTTGAAAATCTTGATTGAAAAACCCAATGTTCTCCTTTTAGATGAGCCGACCAATGATCTTGATATTGCGACCCTGACCGTTTTGGAACATTTCTTGTCAGGTTTTGCAGGTCCTGTCATCACTGTTAGTCACGACCGTTATTTCCTGGATAAGGTTGCCAATAAAATCCTAGCTTTCGAAAATGGCAAGATTAGAGCTTTTTATGGGAATTATACGGATTATCTTGACGAAAAAGCCTTTGAGGCTGATAATGCTGCCATGATGGCGAAAGCTGAAGCACCAAAAACACAAAAAAGACGCCAAGATAAAAAACGCATGTCCTACTTTGAAAAACAGGAGTGGGCAAGTATCGAGGATGACATCGCTCAGTTAGAAGAAGAGATTGAAAGCATTGAAGCAGCCATGATAGAAAATGCTAGTAATTATGGGGAGTTAGCGACCTTACAGCGTGACTTAGATACCAAAAATGAAACACTGCTTGAGAAATATGAACGATATGAGTATTTGAGTGAACTGGCTGATTAAATAGGAGAAATGAATTGTGACGTATTTAACCCATTTTGGTGTTTACGGCATCTGTATCAAGGACGGTCAGTTACTATGTATCCGTAAAAAGAGAGGACCTTACACTGGTCGTTATGATTTACCAGGTGGTAGTCAGGAATCTGGTGAAAGTTTACTGGAAACACTTGAGAGAGAACTAAAAGAAGAAACGGGATTTGAACTCAAAGTTTCTTCTCATAATCGTATTTTTGACACTTTTGTTAAAGCAAAAGGAGAACAGGAGACCGTTCATCACATTTTTGCGGTTTATGATATTGAGATCAATGATATGCCCATTCAAGAGCTTGCTAGCCATTTAGCAGCTGGTGAGATAAATGATTCAAGAGGCGTTGAGTGGGTTGAGCTTGACCGACTAACGCCTAAAAATGCTTCGCCACTGATTTTAACATTATTAGATCCGAGTTTAAAAGCCAGCTATTTTTTAGACTGGGAAATCTTATCAGAAAGTTAACCCATGTATCAAACAAAAACCTTAAAGGAGAAAATCAGCTTATTTCTTAAGTTGTTTTTCCCTATTTTAATTTATCAATTTGCCAACTTTTCGGCGACCTTTATTGACACCATGATGACGGGAAAATATAGCACGGTTGATTTGGCGGGTGTTTCCATGGCAGGTAGTTTGTGGAATCCTTTTTTTACCTTACTGACAGGAATAGTATCAGCCCTGGTTCCCATTATTGGGCAGCATTTAGGACAGGGAAACCGCGATCAAATCAAGAATAACTTCCATCAGTTTAGTTATATTGGCTTGATTTTATCCGCTGTGCTTTGGCTGTTGGTGCACTTTGGAGCGATTCCAGCTTTGGCGTATGTTAATTTAGAGCCGTCTGTAGTAACCATTGGTCAAGACTATTTATCATGGCTTGCGGTAGGGATTTTGCCCTTACTCTTATTTAGTGTCTGCCGATCTTTCTTTGATTCGCTGGGTCTCACTAGAATTTCCATGTACCTCATGTTGCTCTTGTTACCCTTTAACGCTTTTTTTAATTATATCTTGATTTATGGCAAATTAGGACTTCCTGAAATGGGAGGAGCAGGTGCTGGTTTAGGAACAGCTCTAGCCTATTGGTTGCTTTTGTTGGTGGTTATAGCTGTGATGTTGGTTCATCCAACTATCAAGGCTTTTCAGCTCTGGCAGTGGACGCCACCTCATAAAACCTTATTGCGACAAGGTTTTTTACTAGGACTACCGATTGGTTTACAGATTTTTGCAGAAGTGGCTATTTTTGCAACCGTTGGTCTTTTTATGGCAAAGTTTTCAACAGAAATCATCTCTGCCCACCAAGCTGCCATGAACTTTACAACCTTGCTTTATGCCTTTCCACTTAGTATTTCCATCACCATGCCTATTGCCATTTCCTTTGAGCTTGGAGCAGGTGATGTCAAGGCGGCGCATGATTTTGCTAATATCGGGCGTTTGACAGCAATGGTCTTTGCGCTTGTTACCTTGACTGTCTTATATATCTTCAGAGCGCAAGTCGCTTACCTCTATGGAACAAGCGATACCTTTATCCAGCTAACAACAGAATTTTTGATATACGCCTTCTTTTTCCAACTAGCAGATGCTTTTGCGGCTCCTATTCAAGGGATTTTACGTGGCTATAAGGACACCACCTATCCCTTTGTCATTGGTGTTTTGGCTTACTGGGGGATTGCCCTTCCTGTGGGTTGGGGACTTGATTTCATGACAAGATTAGGTCCCAAGGCTTACTGGATAGGACTGATTGTTGGTCTTTTTGCCTGTGGCATTCTCCTACGTCTACGCATGGCTCAGATTGAAAAGCCTTATCAGGCTGAGAATCCTTTAGAGGAAGTGGTGTAAGGTATGGAGATAAGACCTATTCAGTTTAAGGACAATGAAGAGATGGCTAGGATTATCCGTGACAGTTTAGAAGCAGTAGGACTTGATAAACCAGGAACAGCTTATGTTGACCCATCATTAGATGATTTGGCTGCCGCTTATGGTCAAGACCAATCGTCGGCTTATTTTGTAGCTGTGGAAGAGGAACAAGTTCAAGGTGGTGCTGGATTTGGAAAAATCACAGAAAGGATTTGTGAGCTCCAAAAACTGTATGTCGCTGAACAGGCTAGAGGCAGGGGATTTGGACGTCAGTTAGTAGAAGAAGTTATCATTTTGGCTAAAGAAGCTGGCTATGATAGTCTGTATTTAGAAACGACAGAAGTCTTGGCACAAGCCCTTAGCTTATACGAGAGTTTGGGCTTTAAACACATGAATGCCCCCTTGGCTAATGCTAATGAACACCATGCCATGACCATCTGGATGATGAGAGATTTGAAAAGATAAGGTTTAGCAAAACAGAACGAAACCAAGAGAGGAAAAAAATGTTATTTATTTGGTCTTATTTGAAAAAATACCCAAAGTGGATTGTTTTGGATATGTTGGGAGCCTTTCTCTTTGTTCTTGTTAACTTAGGTCTACCGACCATTTTGGCAAGAATGATTGATGAAGGCATCAATCAGCACAACACCCAAAGGCTTTATTTTTGGGCGTGGCTGATGTTTATCGTCATTGTTTTAGGGATTGTGGGGCGCTTGATTTTGATTTATGCTGCTGGAAAGTTAACTACTACCATGATTCAAGACATGCGCAATGACATGTATGATAAACTACAAGATTATTCGCATCAGGAGTACGCTCAAATCGGTGTCTCCTCATTGGTGACGCGAATGACCAGTGATGCCTTTGTTTTGATGCAGTTTGCAGAGCAAAGTCTACGTATTGGGATGGTCACTCCGATGATGATGTTTTTTTCAGTGATCATGATTTTTACCACCAGCCCTTCAATGGCCTGGATTGTCGCTGTAGCCATTCCATTTTTAGCATGGGTTGTGGCTTATGTTGCCCTAAAAACCAAACCACTATCAGAAAAACAACAAGGCATACTAGATGTCATCAATCAGTATGTGCGTGAAAATCTAACAGGCTTACGCGTCATTCGTGCCTTTGCAAGGGAGGACTTTCAGCAAGAGCGTTTTGATGACCAAAATAAAGCCTACGCCAAAACCTCAGAATCCCTCTTTATGTTGACTGGTTTGACCGAACCTCTCTTTGTGCAAATCATTATTGCCATGATTGTTGCCATTGTCTGGTTCGCTTTAGAGCCATTACGTCAAGGTCAGTTACAGATTGGAAATTTAGTCGCCTTTATTGAGTATAGCTTTCATGCTCTTTTCTCATTTTTATTATTTGCCAATCTCTTTACCATGTACCCTCGTATAGCTGTTTCTAGCAAAAGATTGACTGAAGTTCTATCCATGCCCATATCAATTACTAAAAATGAGGATGGCATTACCGAAACCAAAACCAAGGGTTACTTAACTTTTGATAATGTCACCTTTGCCTATCCAGGAGAGACAGAATCACCAGTCTTGCATAATATTTCCTTTACCACCAAACCAGGAGAGACAATCGCCTTTATTGGATCTACTGGATCAGGAAAATCTTCCTTGGTCAATTTGATCCCACGTTTTTATGATGTGACATTCGGACGCATTTTAGTGGATGGGGTTGATGTGAGGGATTATAACCTCAAAGCCCTACGTCAGAAAGTTGGCTTTATTCCCCAAAAAGCCTTATTGTTCACCGGCAGCATCGGAGACAACTTAAAGTATGGTAAATCAGACGCTACGACACAAGAACTTGATACAGCAAGTGATGTGGCACAAGCACTGAGCTTTATCGAGAGCCGTGAGGAAGGTTATGATACCCACTTAGCAGAAGGGGGATCCAATCTATCAGGTGGTCAGAAACAACGCTTATCCATCGCGCGTGCTATTGTCAAAAAGCCAGATATCTACATCTTTGATGATTCCTTTTCTGCCCTAGACTATAAAACGGACGCTATTCTTCGTCGCCGCCTAAAAGAAATTACAGAAGAGGCTACGGTTTTAATTGTTGCACAACGTGTGGGGACCATTATGGATGCTGACCAGATTATCGTGCTAGATGAGGGTGAGATTGTTGGTCGTGGCAAACACGAAGAACTCCTGGCAACTAATGACATCTATCGTGAAATTGCCAATTCACAATTAAACAACAAGCATTTAGAGGAAGGGGGCGCCTAATGACCAATCAAAAACCTGTTTTCAAGCGCCTATGGGCCTATGTCAAAAACTATCAAGTTGCGGTTTATTTGGCCATTTTTTTGAAAACCTTGGCTGCCGTCATGAATGTGTTAGAGCCAGTTGTACTGGGACTTATTATCACAGAATTAACCAAAAATCTACTGGCGATGGCTCAAGGTCTTGCTGGAGCAGCAATCAATGTCAACTATATCCTTTGGGTATTGGCGCTTTATGCTTTTCGTGCTTTGCTGTATGAAGTTGGGGCTTATGGGTCAAACTATTTTATGACCAAGGCCGTACAAAATAGTATCCGTGACCTACGTCGTGACCTCAGTCAAAAGGTCAATAGACTTCCGATAGCTTATTTTGATACCCATCAGTTTGGTGATATGTTAGGACGTTTTACCAGCGATGTCGAAGCGGTGTCCAATGCTCTTCAACAGAGTTTTTTACAGATTATCAATGCCTTTTTAAGCATTATTCTCGTTGTTGGTATGGTGATTTACCTGAACTGGAAGTTAGCTATTTTGGTTATTGTGATGATTCCCTTGACCTATATGACTGCACAGGTCATCGTTAAGAAGTCACAACCCTATTTCAAACAACAGGCAGATGTTCTTGGTGCAATGAATGGCTTTGTGCAAGAGACATTAACCGGTTTTAACATCCTAAAACTCTATGGCCGTGAGGAAGTTTCGGCTCAAGAATTTCGTGATATCACTCAAAAATTACAGGCTGTTGGCTTTAAGGCTAGCTTTATTTCTGGTCTAATGATGCCTATCTTAAATGGGATTTCAGATTTGATTTATCTGCTCTTGGCGGTCTTTGGAGGACTTCAGGTCATTTCAGGTCAGATGACCATTGGTAATCTCCAAGCCTTTGTCCAATACACTTGGCAAATTTCCCAGCCCATTCAAACCCTCTCCCAGTTAGCTGGACTTCTTCAAAGTGCCAAATCCTCTTTGGAGCGTATTTTTGCCGTCTTAGATGAAGCCGAAGAAGGCAACCAAGTGAGTGAAACACTGGCTCATGATTTGACAGGACAAGTCAGCTTTAATCACGTTGACTTTGCATATGTTGAAAACAAACCGCTCATTCGGGATTTCAACCTTGATGTGAAGCCAGGTGAGATGATTGCGATTGTTGGCCCGACAGGTGCTGGCAAAACGACCTTGATCAATCTCCTCATGCGTTTTTACGATGTGACATCAGGCTCTATCACAGTGGATGGGCATGACATCAGGACGCTATCACGTCAAGCCCTTCGCCAGCAGTTTGGCATGGTGCTGCAAGATGCTTGGCTTTACCAAGGAACGATTCAAGACAATCTACGCTTTGGGCATTTATCAGCAAGTGATGACGACATTGTCGAGGCGGCAAAAGCAGCCAATGTGGACCACTTTATCCGCACCCTCCCTGGCGGTTACAAGACGGATATGAATCAAGAGTCAAGCAATATCTCACAAGGGCAGAAGCAGTTGTTGACGATTGCTCGCGCGCTTTTAGCAGATCCCAAAATCTTGATTTTAGATGAAGCTACATCTTCTGTTGATACCAGGTTAGAGCTTTTAATTCAAAAAGCCATGCGCCGCTTGATGCAAGGACGAACCAGCTTTGTTATAGCGCATCGCTTATCAACCATTCAAGAAGCTGATAAAATCTTGGTGCTTAAAGATGGTCAAATTATCGAACAAGGTGACCATGACAGTCTTTTAGCTACTAAAGGATTCTATCATGACCTCTACATGAGCCAATTTGCCTCACAAGATGATGCTTAGGCTCGATAAGAGATCGACATCATCAATATAAAAACAAGAGAGAGCCAAGAGGGCTATCTCCTTTTAACGATGCTTATGATGACAGTAGAAGCTAGTGTTTTTTAAACCTCAAAACGAGATATATGATTAACTTGTCTCGAAAACCTCCAGTTCTACCTTAGGCATCATCATCTCGGTTAGTTGACAATCAAAAAACCGCTATTGTCATCGAATGGATCATTCAAGGACAATAGAGGTTGTTAGGTTTTAGAATTTTTTGCGTTTACGAGCTGCTTCTGATTTACGCTTACGTTTTACAGATGGTTTTTCATAGTGTTCACGTTTACGTGCCTCTTGAAGAGTACCAGCTTTCGTCACAGAACGCTTAAAACGACGAAGTGCATCATCGAGTGATTCATTTTTACGGACAACTGTTTTTGACATTAATTTCACCTCCTCAAGATAAGATACCATTTACAGGCACTCAACTATTATACCTTAAAAGAGTTTATTTAGCAAGATATTTTACTGACTTCAATTGATTTCAACCTATTGGCAGTCCTATCCCAATGTTGTCATAGTTGAATGTTTCCAACTTTGATACTCCATAAAGTCACCCTATTAAGTGATAATAATAGTTGAGCTAATGGACAAAAGCTGGCTCCAGTGAAATCATCCGATCACACTGCATTGCTTGCTCCATATTATGCGTAACAATCAAAATGGTTTTACCAAATTGATCTCTCAAAGTTCGAATCAAATCAAATGCTTTTTGTGACATTTCAGGATCCAACGAGCCAGTAGGTTCATCAGCTAGGACAATATCGCCTGGCTTTAAAATGGCTCTCACAATAGTAATTCGCTGTTGTTCACCACCAGATAATTCATTGATCTTACTATTTAACCGATCTTGTAGACCAACAAAGCTTAGCGTTTCCTTGATTCTCTGCTCTTTTTCTTGCCTAGAGAAAGGCGTAAAAGTCATGGCGAGCATCAGGTTATCTTTGACACTAGATGTCGAAATGAGTGCATTAGATTGAAAGAGGTAATTGATGACATTTCTTCGGTAATGCACTGCTGATCGTGAATTGACTTTAGGCAATACTTTCTCATTGATGAGGATTTTACCACTGTCAACATTGTCCAAGAGTCCAATCATATTGAGTATCGTTGATTTTCCAGAACCAGAAGGTCCTACTAAAGCTACAAATTCATTTTCCTCAACATCAAAGCTCAGGTCTTTGAAAACCTCTCTTGAACCAAATATTTTTGATACATTTTGTACTGAAATGCTAGACATGAAATCACTCCTTAAATGATTGTATGATACTCTTACCTTCTTGACGAAAGAGACTGAAGTAAAGAAGCATCACCTGAAAAGTAAAGGTAGCCAGTGTCATGATGATTGCCAACTTAGAAACCAATAACATCGAAACCAATAGTTCTACCACAGAAAAACCAACCACAAGAGAAAGAACACCACTATACCGTCTCCATGGCGAAAATCCCATAAAATACTGAACATGCAAGCGCTCTTCAAATAATAGCCGATAAACCAAGACAAAACTCCAGAAAATAGCCATCATTGTAATGATGATAATAGCTATTATAGTACCGAAAAGATAGAAAGTATAAGTCAAATCTTTTTGCAGTCCATTAATAAAATTCTTGACCGTTGTAAAAGTCAACTTATTGTCTGCTAAATCAGGAAAGCCTGTTTCTAAAATTGATGTTACCTGATTCATTGTTTCCTTATCACGGATTTTTAAAATACCATTATACCCACTTACGGCTAAGTTTGCTGACTCCATAAAATATAAATTTTCTGGTGCTGATACAAAAATAACTGGATTCTTACTAGTTACACCTTGAGAAATGGAGGTTGACCAAGTAAATATTGGCTGAGACGATTGATAAACTCTAAACATGAATTTAGGATTTTCTGTAAATTTAGTCTGTAAATCTCCTGATTTTACCTTTACCCTCTCCTGTAAATAGGCCTTCATTACCTCAAGTTCTTCTGAACTGAGTGTGTCAGGTAAGAGATATAGACGAGTACCATTGCGTACTTCTAATAGCTCTGTATCACTTAATGTTATACCTAGATCCTGTAAGTAATTGTAAGAATAATTTAAATACCAAAATGGTTTTCTAGGAATATGTGAGTAAGTACCATAGATGGTGTCAAGGTAGTTCTGACCAAGATACTCACCATGCGCAATATAAACACTAGGAAAATCCGAAATCCGTCGATAAAATTGGTACATACTGCTCTCGAAAGAGTTAGTTGTTCCGGCATAGGTTCCTATATCATCTCCCTCAACAAAACCTGAGATAACATACATGTCTTCCACATTTTTCCATTCTCTAGATACTTTTATATTATCAATAAACTGATTCATTGGTGCATCTAAAGAATGACTAACTGTAATTAATAAACCAGCCACCAAAGCATAAAATAACAAACTAATTGCCATTAGTGGTTTCATTGGCAAACGTTTATGAATTGCAGCTAATGGAGAAACTGAATAAATAATGGTACTTGGAATAATTAATGTCAGTAGAAGTAAAAAGACAGAAATACTCGCACCCGAAAAAACTGGAATTAAGGATGATAATCCAATATTAGCCCAGCCTGATAAAAACCAAATGACTACAGATACGATAGGAATAATATAAATAGAAAATTGTAGAGTATCCTTGAAAAAAGCTAACCACAATTCTTTTCTGTTCCATCCTAATAGAATCAATGTTCCAAAGTGCTTAAACGACTGAAGAACACAAAGCAAAAATAGAATAAGTAAAATGAGAGAATTAACCAAAACACTAATGGCTAGTACTATTCCCCAAATCCCCTTGTCAGTATTACTTCCAAACCTTTCTTTCATTAAATCATCAGCTGAGATACCTGTAATTGTTGAAAGATTTGTCAGAAAATTATTCCGTTCGTTATCACCCTGAAGACCATTAATATAATATATCCCACTAATCGTATTTGTATTTTGGAAAGTATAATCCAATCGTTTGATAACTACACGTGTGGTAAATAGTAAATTCGGTAATTCATAAAGCATATTATTGGAACCTTTGTCAAGTCCAATAGTCATACTGTTATCACTCTGGGCTAATAACTCTGCGAATTGTTGTTGTGATACAACAATTTTTCCGCTGTTTACAAAATCTGAAAAACCAGTATGACTGCCAAGGATATCGATATAAATCCTATTTAACCCCTTGCCTAGATCACTGCTTTCAGAACGTTTTGTCCAAATAGATAAGTCTTTTTGTTCTAAAAAATAATGAAAAACATTTTGTGATTGCTCTTTTGTTAATCTCTGGAGATAGACCGTTACTGTCCCAGAATGATGATTATAGCTCTGCCAAGAGTTTTGATACTGCAAACCTGTCAAAAAAATTGCCATCAGAGTCAATAAAATGCTCTGAATGGCCACCAAAAACAGGATTAAGTATTTTACCTTACCTAATAGCATGTTTTTGTAAATCATAGGCACTTACCGACAATTCCAGTAGTATTATACCACACTGTTGTTGCTGAAACGATCGGATCATCTGCACCCATCAAAGTCAGTGCCAGTAAAGAGATCGTAAGCATCCTTTTCTTCATCGTAAGGTCTCCATTTCTTTCAGTAAAACAAGACATAGTAAGCAAAACATATAGTAATTGCTACTGTAGTATTTTTACTCACTAATCGCATAAGACTTTTTAACATAAAACATAAAGAAGGGAAATCGGGATTACTAGAGCGATTATTAACAATAGTCCTGATGAAACGGTAAAAATAAACGATTAATTATTGTTACATATTGAAATCGCTTTCAATTCTTCTTAATTCTATTCTATCATCAAACCTATTCCTTATCAACTATTTATAAAAATAAGGATTTATTTTGG
>NZ_JBLOJV010000013.1:0-43402 GCF_047785705.1 Streptococcus pluranimalium | reverse complement strand
CTCCTTTTTTAAGCTAGGCTATTGGCTTCAATAGCTTATAAGATTATAAGTCCCTATTTTACCCCCCCCCCCCCCCCCCATTTTGTCAAGTATAACGCTTGATTTGACGGGGTTTTCGATGGTTTTTACTGACCATCTTTGACCTTTTTTAAAGGGGAGAGGAGACTAGCAAAAAATCGCCAGCGGAGCTGGCGATGGAGAGGGGGATGGGGTGGCTTATCCTTTCATGGAAAAGGATGGTTGCTTGAGAGGGGGGCTAGTTGTTGTGTAGGGGGCTGGCCTTGCTATCCGCTAAAAAAGTAGCTAAATCTCTATCCAGCTACTTTTTCGTCATATTTCTAACCGACTCTCTTTTTCGATGATTCTGACTACAGACTTTATGCCGTTTGGCTTAGGCTTTGACGTAGTCAGGCAGGCTTTCACCGATAGCCTCTAGGCGGTCCTGCCACTCCTTGCGTGTCAGGCCATTTTCTTGGACATAGCGGTTGCGCTCATGCGCACGGCACTCTGCAGAGCAGCCACGTAGGTACTTGGCTTCATTTTCTTTTGACGCAAAGATTTGCTCGTTGCAAAAAGGGTTGGCACAATTAACATAGCGATCACAAGGTGTGCCGTCAAAGTAGTCTTTTGAGATGATGGTTGGGTTGACATGGTTGATGGGTACTGAGATGCGGTCGTCAAAGACATACATAGCCCCCTCCCAGAGGTCGCCTTGGACTTCTGGATCTTTACCATAGGTAGCAATCCCACCGTGAAGTTGACCCACGTCCTTAAAGCCTTCACGCACCATCCAGCCAGAGAATTTCTCACAACGAACGCCTCCAGTACAGTAGACAACGACCCTTTTTTCCATGAATTTGTCTTTGTTGTCACGCACCCACTGTGGTAGCTCGCGGAAGTTACGGATGTCTGGGCGAATAGCGCCCTTGAAATGCCCGAGGTCATACTCATAGTCGTTACGGGTGTCCAAAACGACGGTGTTCTCATCTAGGAGGGCTTCTTTAAATTGCTTGGGATCAAGGTACTCTCCGGTTGTTTCCAGAGGGTTGATGTCGCTGTCAAAGTCATTGTCCTCTAAGCCTAGGTGGACGATTTCTTTTTTATAGCGCACAAACATCTTGCGAAAGGCCTGCTCATTTTCCTCATCAATCTTGAACCAGAGGTCCGCAAAACGCTCATCACTATGCACCCAATCCATGTACTTTTGCGTGGTTTCATAGTCACCAGAGACCGTACCGTTGATCCCCTCATCAGCGATCAAGATACGTCCTTTGAGGCCGATGGATTTGCAAAAGGCCAAGTGTTTTTTGGCATATTCTTCAGCATTTTCAATGGGAACATACTTGTAATATAGTAAAACGCGAATGGTTGACATTTTTATCTCCTTTAATCGCCTTTGCAGTAGGCGTTTGTCTTTATTATTGTAACCTTCTTTGCAAGGATTTTCAATAGCTAGCCCCTTAAAAAGCATCAAAAGACCTAAAAAAGCTAACTTTTGGTAAACTATAGTCACATGAATTAACTTTCAGACAAGGAACTGAAACGCAGACAGTACTGGAGTACGGCAAGTTGAAAGTGACGATGTATCAAAGTTAATTCAAAAGATTATATAGTCTAGGAGGGCTCACATGACTTACGAACTATGCTTAGAATACGGGACTTATCCTTTAAAGGATAGGCTTGCTGACCTTGATGAGGGAAATGAAGCACCTGATTTTATCAAGGAAAACACCCTTTTGATGGCACAATTGGATCAGCTGAATGCGCATTTCCATCAGCTGTTTTTAGTGATTGAATCACAATTCTTCTTTGTCGGACATGATAACCCAGAAGTCTTAGCCTTGGTCAAACAAGAATACAAAGACATCGCAACCACTCTCACAAATGACTATCCAGAAGAGGACATCCACATTGAGCGATTTTACTGGGAATGATGCCATTCATCCAAAAACTTCGCAAATCAAAAAGCCTTACATCAAGAGTTGAGACACCCTTGATATAAGGCTTTTTTAAAATTTTTTAAAGATTTTAGCCTATCTGCTCATTTGCTATCATCTCTTAGCTAGTCTTGGTCATGGCTTGAGCCATCTTTCGACTAAAAAGGTAGCCAGTGATCATCAGGCTCTCATAAAAGCAGCCAAAAATCAAGAAACAATGGTAGAAAAAGGCTTCTGGCAGGGCTGTGATGATAGGATCGGTCTGGGGATCAAAGAGCCAGCTACTATCTCCTGGGAAGAGCAAGTGATGAAAGAGGGTGAAAAAATCACTAAAACCAATCATGAGACCAAGCCCCAAAAGCAGCAAGGGGGCAAGGGCTGCGATGAGATAAACCCTCTGGTAGGCCCATAAAGTCCTCTTCCTAAAGCCCTGTCTAAAAAAGGACAGGGTCTGCCAGCTCGTTCCTAGAAAGACTAGCTGGGCTAGATGAAAGAGCCTCTTGACATCAGCAAAGTGCTTGAGACCCTCCTTTGAGGAGGGGAAGTCTTGCATCTGCAAGGTCTGGACCAAAGGGTTGGTCAGATAGGTCAAGAGCTTATGGTAGTTGTGCCATAGGACAGGCTTAGGGAGACCTGTAGCGGTCTCCAAGCCAAGCCAATCTATCTCTAAAGGATAGACCAGCCAAGCCACCAAAATGGTCATGAGGAGGGCTAGGGCTAAGAGCCAGATGAGGCTGGGGAGGGCTTTTAGGGAGTGACTAGGAGATGGTTTCATGCTTACCTCGGGGCTGGGGTGGTGGCTAGGGGCTAATCAAAGGACCAGTCGGCTAGGCTGTCTAGGACATAAGTCGGTGGGATGGGAAGGTTTGGGAGGTCTTCTTTTTGGGTGAAGCCAGTCAGCACGAGGAGGGTGTCCATGCGCTGATTGATGCCAGCCTGGATGTCGGTCAGGTAGTTGTCTCCGACCATGATGGCGTCCTCTGGCTGGACACCTAGTCTTGCTAGGGCCTTGGTCATGATGATGGACTGGGGCTTGCCGATGATGACGGGAGAGACACGGGTCGCTGCCTCTAAAAAGGCTAGAAGTGAGCCTGCACCTGGCAGGAGGCCTTTTTCGGTGGGGATGTTAAGGTCAGGGTTGGTCCCGATGAAGTGAGCCCCTTCTTGGATCGCTTGGGTAGCGATGGCTAGCTGCTCATAGGTCACCTGACGATCGAGCCCGACGACGAGGTAGGCTGGAGCTTGCTCCTTTTGACTAAAGCCTGCTTGTGTGAGGGCTGTCTTGAGGCCGGTCTCGCCGATGATGTAGGCCGTCTCTCCTAGACCTAGATCTATCATATAATCTCGTGTCGCCTGGGTGGCGGTGTAGATGGTCTCAAGAGGGGTCTTGATTTGACACTGGCTGGCTAGCATCTCTTGGATCATCTCTGGTGTTCTTGTGGTGTTGTTGGTGACTAGCAAATAGGGAATCTGACGTTCTTGCAGGTTACGGATAAACGCTTGGGCTGCTGGTATGGGCTGAGTGCCCTTATAGAGCGTGCCGTCTAAATCGATCAGGTAGGCTTTGTAGGTCATGGGGTCTTGGACTCCTTCTAGTTGGGGAGAGGTAATGAGGCCGGGACAAAAATCGGTCATTCGTCAGAATTCGATTTCCCTCACTCTTTTATGTCTAGGTTGGGGCTGAAACGGTCTATCCCCAGACCGCTTCACTCCCACCTCCGCATAGTTGAGTAGGACTTTAAAAGCTGATGAAATCAGCGTATTAGAGTCCACTTAACCACTTCGTCTCAATTGACAATTCAAAAAATAATTGAGAGGCTAGGAACTTTGTTGTGACTAACAGGTTTTTTTCGTGATGGGAAAGGGTTGCCATTCGATACGGGCTTGGGCCTTGATGTTGCCATCTGAGGTGATTTGATGATGGCTGGTGGTGTCTGTTAGTTGCACTTGAGAGACGATGGTAGCGCCGTGATAGACTTCTTTGAGGTATTTGAGGTTGATTTGCTTGGGGTAATGCTCCTTGAGAAAGTCAAGAGGCATGGCATCATAAAGCCACTCTAGGTATTTGCTATTGTTGACGTGACCATTCATGTCCAAGTCAAAGTAGCGTACGGGACAGGTCATCTCTTGAGTCTCTGTCAGGAGGGGATACTTGGGAGAGCGGTTGATTGATTTGACAAAGTCAGCATCGTAGATGGTCATGAGTTCTTTGGGGATAGGGGCAGGTCGTCGTGTCTCAAAGTCTATCAGGACAAAGGTCGCTGAGATGGTCATGAGTTTTTGACCATCTTGTGCCAAAATCTGGGTCTCACGGTTGGAAAAGAGCTTCGTGTAGGACTTGGCCTCGGTCTCGATAATGATGGTTTCTGAAAAGACAGGGAGTCTATCGATAGTGATGGCATAGTCGGTGACCACCCAGACCAAACCGTAGTGGTCTAGGAGGTACTGGTCTGACAGTCCTAGTTGGGCTGACTGTATACCTGAGACTTGCAGGACGACTGATAAGAGATGGGAGATTTTGGCACAATGGCTAGCATCTGTCTCATAAAAGGGGATGGTATATGTGGTCTTGTAGCGTTTGCCCATGGGTGTCCTTTCTAGTCGTTAGGATCTAGGATAAATTTCTCCGCGACGGTATCTCCTAAAAAGAGGCCTTTTTTAGTCATGCGGATCCTATCTGCCTCCTGCTTTAAGAGCCCATCCTCTACCAGCTCTTGGACGATATGCCCATAGCGCTCCTCAAAAGGTAGACCAAATTTGGCTTCGAAGTGGCTGATGGAGATGCCTGACTTTTTACGCAGTCCTAGGAAGAACTCCTCCTCCATCATTTGGTCCTTGGTCAGGATGTCCTCTCCTAGGCGAGAGTGACCCTCTTGAGCAATGGCTTTGAGGTAGTGCTGGATAGGGCCTCGGTTGCGATAGCGAATGCCATTGAGGTAACCCGAAGCACCTGCACCAACGCCGTAATACTCTACATTATCCCAGTACATGAGGTTGTGGCGGCTTTCAAAGCCTGGCTTGGTGAAGTTGGAGATCTCGTAGTGCTCAAAGCCATGTTTCTCAAGCTCATCGATGATGTAGGTAAACATGTCGGCCTCGATGTCTTCGTTGGGGAGGTGTAGACGGCCTCGGCGCTGCTTGTTCATAAAGACAGTATGGTCTTCTAGGATCAGGCTGTAGAGGCTTAGGTGGGGGATGTCTAGGGCTAGTGCCTTGCGGACATTTTCTTCGACTTGTGCCATGGTTTGATTGGGGAGGGCATAGATCAGGTCAATAGAGATATTGGTCAATCCAGCAGCTTTTAGGGCATCGATGCTTTCGTAAATCTGGGCTTCATTGTGGCTGCGACCGATTTGCTTGAGCTGCTTGTCAAAGAAGGTCTGAACGCCTAGAGACACTCGGTTGACCGCTGAATCTTTCAAAACAGCAATCTTTTCAGGCGTGAGGTCTCCTGGGTTGGCCTCAATGGTGAACTCTTCTAACATGGTGAGATTGATGTTTTTTTCGAGACTAGTCAGGAGGTAGTCTAGTTGCTGAGCGGTGATGGCTGTGGGCGTGCCTCCTCCGATGTAGAGGGTCTTTAGGTCCTTGATCTCATAGTATTCAAACTCACGAATCAAGGCCTTGAGGTAGTCGTCTACAGGTTGATTTTGAATAAAAACTTTTGAAAAATCACAATAATAGCAAATCTGGGTGCAAAATGGGATATGCACATAAGCTGAAGTTGGTTTGTTAGGCATATTACTATACTAGCATTTTTCGGCAAAATTGCCAGAAAAAAATCACCAAAAATAGGGTGACTTTTGGTGATGTGAAGCGTTATGACATCAGCCGATGACTGCTTGATAGTCTTCTTTAGTAGCGACGTTGGCGCTCTTTTCTTGGGCGATCAAGGCTTGAACCATGCTGGCTTCATGGTGGGAGATGGCTATGAGATGTTGGCAAAAGGTTACTGTGTCACTAGGTTCAAAGGTATTGCTAGGGGCAGTGTAGGCCTTGTTATGGCTGGTGTTACTAAAGGCTAGGATAGCCATGCGATTCTCAAAAGCCGTGCGTAAGGCTGATAAGATTTCATTGCTGTGATTGATGTCCAGATAGATCGAGCAGGTCTGAAAGAGGTGATCAACCTTGGCTTGGGAGATGTTGGGATAGAGGCTGACATTTGGGTGTCTGCCCAGATCCAAGAGCTTGGCTGACATTTCCGTCAAGGCGCCTATATGAAAATGCAGGTCAGGAACCTGATCAATCAGGGCTTGGATGCCTTCTAGTTGGTCTGAGTTGGTGAGGATCAGAGCTTCCTTGGTCAGGTGATTTTGACGCTTAAAGGGATAATGAAAGCCTAAAAATTGAGGCTTTCGTGGGGCATCGTTTGGCAAGAGATTGACTAGCTTGGTATAGGCTGGCTCTTTTTGGACCACTACCTTGGTAGGTCTAGCCACCGAATCATCAAGGAGCAGCTGCATATTGGCTGGGATGGTATCTGCCATATCCTCCTGCCAAAACAAAACATCCTCTCCAGCTAGTCCTAGCTGATGGGCGACATGAAAGGGTGTCGAGAGTGAATTGTAAAAGACACGATCCAGCTGATAGCCTGCTAGCTTTAGGTAGTGGCAGACAAAGGCCGCTCGGCTTTTAAAAATCATCACTTTTACGCCATTTAAGATCACATCTCCTGTCGTGTGATTTTCAACAATGACTTCTTGATTAGCCTGATTAAAATAGGTGGTCAGGGTGGCTTGACTGTCTTGATTGTAGCTGGTCTGGGCAAAGCGGTAGCCTTGCTTGTTGTAGCGATCGCTTAGGCGTAATCGTCCTCTATCATCGTACCAATCAACTGCCTTGACCCGTCTGAGATGCCCAGGGTTGGCATAGTGGATATGCCCTCTTTTTTGCTGGTAATCATGGATCTCGGCGTAATTATTATTACCAGAGATTTCCCAGTAGTCAGGTACTCTGACTTGGTTAAAATAAAGAGGATCTGATGGCAGATCTGAAAACCCTGTAAAGTAGAGATAGGGCGAGGTCACATCCTCAGGCAAAAAGCCATCATCATCAATGGCTATGGTAGGATGCTGATAGCCAGAAACAATCAGTGAGTAATGCAGATCCCAGCTGGCTTGATTATAGGTGTCAAATAAGGTTATCATGTGTCATCTCCTTAATGAAATCTTGCCATTTTTGCTCGATGTGCTGGCTGAGGTAGGGTTTGGCGAGTTCATAAGACGCTTGGTGCATCTGTGATAGTTGCCCTTCTTTAAAGATTTTTCGGATATACTCGGCAAACTGGCTGATGATTGCTGTCTCGTCATCAGTATCAGGCATAGGAATTCGGTAGCCATTATGAGCTTCCTTGATAAAGGTTTGATTGCCATACCTGGCATCAAAGCCGATTAGCGCCAGACCTGCTCCTACTGCCTCCATCAGAGTCAAGCCAAAACCCTCACTCTTTGAGGCGCTCAGATAGACTTGGTAGTTAGGGTAGATAGTGGCTAGATCATGATGCCCTTTTAAGTGAATAAAACTCTCGGCCGATCCTTCTTGGATGATCTCTCTTAGCTTGGCTTCTTGGCTACCTGCACCGTAAATATCAAAGACAAGCTCTGGCAAGGTTTTTTGAGCTTCGATGACCGCCTTGACCAGCCAATCAACATGCTTTTCGGTCGCTAAGCGAGAGGCGGTCACAAGACTAAAGGGGCGTCTGCTTGTTTTAGGGTAGCTTAGTGCTGGTAGGCTACCGACTGGTATGGTGACTATTCTTGGTCGGTGGGGGCTAAAGGCCGCAAAATGGCTGGTCATTAGCTCTTTTTGCGCATCTGTCGCTGTGATAAAGGCATCGACCTTATCAGCATTGGTAAACTGATACTCGTAAAAATTATTCCATAAAAGGCTCTGCTTCGTAGAGGCATTGTCACTAAAGTGGTCGGCGTGAACCACCACTGCTAGTTTGGCTGGCTTGACATGACGAAACACCGCTTGACCTGTCCCTGTCGCTCTGTCTAAGATGACAAGGTCTAAAGCACTCAAGCTCAAGCTCTTCATGTAATGGGCTATCAGGCTTTCCTTAGAGTAACCAATGAAATCCTTGGTACGATAGACTGTCGAGTCACCGTCGATGATTTCTTCTAAGGCCGTAGAGCCATCCTCGTTAAAAAACCGTCGCTGATAGAGATGGGCCTTGCCGTCTCTAGGGGTATAGTATTCGGTAAAGCTCCTTAGGTAGGTGAAAAAGTCCTTCCGAATCAGCTTGCCTCTTGAGACATACTCCACCCGATGCACAATGTCTTCTTGCTCATCCTTGAGGTAGGCAGTGAGAAAGACGTCTTGATCTGGGTAAAAGTACCTGATTACCTTGTGATCACGCTCAATACGCTCAAGTTCTCCATCAAAACTGGCCTTTAAATCCTCTAGGGTAAAGGTGGTTGGGGCTATTTTTTGGTCACTAAAGTGGGTGTACAACCAGTCTACCTGACTATCCTTAAAGCCAAGATTTCGGGTCAGATCACAGAGGTTATCTTGAGAGATAAAATCCATGAAAACAAACTTGGCATCAATGCCTAAGCGCTCAAAGGCCTTGGCACGATAGGCTTGAGCATACTCGACACCAGAGCTTGCCCAGCCAATCCCCAAATTGATATTATAAACCGTCATGCTTGCTCACTTTCTTTGTGCTTTGGATTGATTATAAGAGATCCTCGATTAAGTCTGAGATGGCATCGGGGTCTGCTTGTGGTGTGATTTCGGTTACGGTAATGCCTGCTACTGCTCGATTGACCAAACCTTCAATATCAAGACGGGCTTCATACTGCTCAACCTTTTCTAGTTTGGGACTGGTTTTGGGATGATCAGGAGCAAAAATAGTGCAGCAATCTTCAAAAGGTTGGATGGAAATCTCAAAGGTATCAATCTTCTGGGCCAGTTCAATGATGTCTAGCTTATCCATTGCCACAAGTGGGCGGATAACAGGAGTGTTGGTCACGGCATTGATGGCCTGCATGGACTCCAAGGTCTGACTAGCAACCTGACCAAGACTCTCCCCATTGATAATGATGAGACCATTGCGGTCTTGTCGAAGGCGATCGGTGATCCGCATCATAAAACGACGGGTTAGGGTCATCAAGTAAGCATCAAACACCTTGTCTTTAAGCTCTTCTTGGATTTCTGTAAAAGGAACTTCAATAAAGCGTATATTGCCACCAAATTTGGTCAACTGGCGGGTCAAATCACGCGCCTTTTGAAGCGCTGCTGGGCTGGTGTAGGGAGGACTGGCAAAATGCACCGCCTCGATGGATACACCTCTTTTGAGTGCCAGATAACCTGCCACTGGAGAGTCGATCCCTCCTGACATCATGAGCATCCCCTTGCCAGAGATGCCTGCTGGAAGACCGCCTGCGCCTTTGATTTCCTCATGATAGAGATAGGCAGCCTCCTCACGAATTTCTACCCTAAGAGTGACATCAGGCTTTTTCATCTGAACCTTAATGTCTGGTAAAACGTCAAAAACAGCACTTCCCAAAACCTGATTGAGCTGTCTGGAATCCAGCTCAAAGCTATGGTCACTGCGTTTGGTGCTGATTTTAAAGGTCAGCCCATCCCGGTATAAGTCGGTCATAATGGCTTGCACCGTTTCTGTTAGGATAGCCATATCTTTAGGCAACTGGTAGGCTGGGTTTAGGGCTTGAATGCCAAAGACTTTTTCAAGTGCCTCCAAGACCAAGCCATGATCAGCGCCATTTAAGAAGACATGGCAACGGTCATAGTCAGCCCTAACTGTGACTTGTGAAAAGGGGGTTAGAACAGCTTGAATATGCTCTTGCAGCTTGTTAATAAAACGTTTGCGATTTTTCTTTTTAGTTGATAGCTCACCGTAGCGAACCATGATTTCTGAATACTGTAATGTCATTAGTTGTCTTATCCTTATCTGACTTTTTTGGTCTTGTCATAAACCTGCTTAAAGATGGTCAAAAACTGCTCCACCTCACTCATATCATTGCCATCTCCTAGGCTAAGACGAACAGCTGTTTGAGCATGCTGCTTAGACAGTCCCATAGCCATGAGGCTACTGGCTGCCTGACCTAATTTTGAGGAGCAGGCTGAGGTGGTGGAGAGAAAGATATCATGAGCTTCAAAGGCATGGACACTCACCTCACCACGGACACCCTTAATACCAAAGGTAATGATATGTGGCACGCCCTTTTCTGGAGATGAAAAGAGGATGAGGTCCTCATATTTGGCGAATTCGGCTAAGATAACCGCTCTCATTTTGGCAATCTTGCCCCAGACTGCTTCTTCTTTTTCCATGAGCAGGCGAAGAGCCTTGGCCATGGAGGCAATCGCCGCTACGTTTTCCGTCGTTGAACGGTGGCCTTTTTCTTGACCGCCACCGTGTAGGAGAGGACTGATGGACTTTCCTGATTTTTTATAGAGAAAGCCAACGCCACGAACAGCGTGGCATTTATGACCCGAAAAAGAAGCCAGATCCACGCGATCGGTCAAGTAATCCTTGGTTGCTAGCTTGCCAAGCGCCTGGACAGCGTCCACATGGAAGGTCACATTTGGATAGTCTGCTAATAGCTCTGATAGGGCAGGGATGGGTTGAATCGTACCGACTTCATTATTGACAGCCATGACCGAGACCAAGATGGTGTCTGGTCTTAATAAGGCTTTAAAAGCTGTTAAATCCACAAAACCACTGGCATCAACTGGAGCAATAGATACTTCAAAACCCTGCTGGCTCAACCATTTGGCGGATTCCCTAACCGCTGGATGCTCAATAGCTGAGATAATGATGTGCTTGCCGTAGGCCTGCTTTTCAAAGGCCGTCCCCTTGATCGCCCAGTTATCGCTCTCTGTCCCACCAGAGGTGAAAATGATGGTGTCGGCATCTTTGCCTAAAAGTGCAGCGATTTGCTGACGAGAGGCCGCTACAATACGGCTAGACTGGCTACCAAGACGGTGTAGACTAGAGGGATTGCCCCAGATTTTGGTGGTGACCTCCTGGTAGGTCTTGAGGGCTTCTGGATAGACCGGAGTGGTGGCTGAATGATCAAAATAAATCACAAAATGACCAACTTTCTCTAACTGTTTCAGACGAGATAGCCGTATTAAGAAGGCCGTTCTTGTCTTTTCGATTATCTATTATAGCATAAATTTTTATCAAATAGAGCAGATCAGCGGTCATCCACTAGAAGAAAGAAATCAAATTCTTTTTCCCACAGGCTAGTGCTATTTCAAGCAGCTACTGCTAGTTTTTTTATCCTAGTATCGTATCTACAAACCATAAACCATGCTAAAAGCATAAAGAGAAGCTGGGACAAAAGTCCTAGCCTCTCAATTATTTTTTGAATGGTCAATCAAGACGCAGTGGTTGAGAGAAATCGAATTCTAACGAATGACCAATTTCTGTCCCACTCTCTCTTTTGAGATGATATGACTTGCTCTAGACAAGCACTTCAAATAGAATGACTTGGCTAGAAAAATGACATAGCCTGTCAGCCTTACTGGTCTTGAACAAGCGATAGGTCAATGCCTAGCACTTTTGCCATGTCCTTATTGACCGCCAATTCTAAAGCCTCTGGGTACTGGGCTTGGAGGGTTGATACGCGCTCACCCTTGATGACTTTAACAGCCATTTGGGCTGTCTGACGCCCTAACTTTTCATAGTCAGGGCCATAGGTGAAGAGTATCCCTCCCTCAACCATGTCCTTAGAACCACCAACAACTGGGATTTTGGTCTCTCTTGATAGGTCTCCTAAGAGAGTGACGGCGCTAGCAATGGTATTGTCTGTTGGCACAAAGACCACATCCACATCCTTCATCAAGCTTTTGGCAGTGTCTTGGACATCATTGGTTGATGAGATACCTTTTTTAAGGACCTTAATACCAGCTTTTTGGAAGAGCTTTTCAGCCTCTTCAACCTGCACCTCAGAATTACGCTCGCTCGTAGTATACATGATACCTACCGTCTTGGCTTGAGGGAGAAGCTTTTGGAGCAGGCTGACCTGCTGATCAATCGGCGACATGTCACTGGTTCCTGTGGCTAAACCTGAAGGCTTCTCCATACTCTTGACCAGTTTGGCTGAGATGGGATCCGTCACCGCTGTAAATAAAATAGGCGTCTTTGAACTTGCTGCTAGCAAGGATTGGGCTGCTGGCGTAGCAATCCCAAGCACCACATCATTGTCTGAAACGAGTTTTTCAGAGAGGGATTGGAGATTGGACTGGTCACCTTGGGCATTTTCATAGGTGATCTTGATCTCCTTACCATCGTGATAGCCTGCCTGCGCTAAGCCACCCTCAAAGCCCTTTCGTGCTGCTGTCAGGGAGTCATGCTCCACATACTGCAAAATCCCCACCCGTGGAAGAGCCTTTTGATCTGCCTTATCACCCGATGCCGAACATGCCGTCAGTAGGAGCGTTGCTGCTCCAAGTCCCATGATGGTTTTCCATGATTTTTTCATTGTTAAATCCTCCAAATAATATTCAGTCTCCATTGAGGTTTAGGATTGTCCACCCAAACACTCTACAACTCATCCCCAAGAAAAGTCAGTAAGGTGTCTCTTGATTTTTAAAGTGTATGAGGTCATCATCATAAGCAAAAAGCCATCTAGATATGATCTAACTGGCTGACATAGACTGACGAAACCGTCACTCACTAGGGCTAGGACACCTGACCAATTAGATAATCATCTATCAGCCAAGTCCACGTCAAAACGCTTTAGCCTCATAGATACAAACTTGCGCACCGTTTGTACCTACAAAGCTACAAACGGCTATCTAAAGAAACTAAAGTTAAAGAAAGTGACTGGTTTCATCTGAGTTAGCCGATTTAAAAGCATTCTTCCTTCTCCTTTGATTATGATTGTTAACAAGTATACTAAAGCCCCAAGGACTTGTCAAGACTTTTTTTGTTATTTTTAGACAATTTTGTCAATTTCGCCTATTTAAACTGCTTCAGCAGTGATAAACGACTAATGTCCAATGACATAGGTTAACTGTTTGGCTTCTTTGGCTGAAAATATCCTAAAGGAGACTTTACCAAGACCAGTGACGTTAGACTCTGAAATCAGGATACTGCCGTCTTCTCGGACATCCTCAACAAAGGCGACATGCCCATAAGTAGCGTCAGCTCCTGCTTGACCTGGTGCAAAGGACAGGGCTGCGCCTTTTTTAGGCTCATGACGGGTTTCATAACCCAGCTGCAAACGCCAATCACCACCATTTCCCATAAATGGGCTAAAGGAAACGCCGAGCTCTTTGGCACGATTGTAAACATACCAAGTACACTGACCCCATGGGTAAGAAGCAGAGATATAGTTGGTAGGATTGATAGGCCTATCTAGCTTAAAGCCTTCAGGCACAATCGCTGTCATCAAACCACTAGATAGGTTCTGAGACAGGGCTGGGGCTTTTGGTGTACCCCCATGCTGGTCGATAAAGCGGTCCAAATCTTCCATGATTTTGGCACGTCTTTGACCACTTCCTGAAGTGTCCGTAAAGTAGACACCACCATCTTTAGCAACATCGAGCTGACCCTTGGCTAGCAACTGCGCCTTATCATCTTGACGTTTAAAGCTATGATTTTGCTGCTTCATGATGGTAACCTTGGTCAAGGCTTTGATGGCATCCTCATCCTTAAACTGCTTGGCATTATCAGGATTGCTATCAAAAGCACCATAGCCAAAAGCGTTGGCTTGATTGTCCTTAGCCACTCCAGCAGTTCCTAAAGAACTCTCTGCTATGGCTATGGCTACAATAGCGCGGACATCAAGACCACTCTCTTTCTCCCATTTTAAGAGGGTTTGACCGTTAAAGCGACTGCTATCATAAGCAATACCTGTCGACTGGAGATAGCCATCTAGCTGCTCTGCGGAGATCCCAAAGCGTTTTGAGAGCAAATGGTGGGTGTAAGCATCCTGACCAGACCAATGCTCAACATAAGTATTGGTGACACTAGGTCTGATATCCAAGCCAAGAGGGCTCAAGTCATCACCTAATGGTGCCGACCAAAGACTGCTATCAGTCGTTATAGCTGTGAGGTCCTCTGATGGGGCTTGTTCTAGCTCAGATGCTTCATCTAAAGTCTCTTCTTCTGCTTGCTCTGAAAGGTTGGCGTCTTCTGCCAAGTGAGCAGCCTCTTTGGTGCTTGCCTTAGTGACTGGCTGCTCTGTTACGGTTGACGACTTAAGATTAGCACCATTGGTAGCTTTGGTAGTATGCTCCCCTGCCACGACTGCATCTGTAGTCTCTGGGCTTTTGGTCACAAGGTCTGACTCAGCTACTAGGGGAGCATCCTGTGACAAGTTTTTTGTCAGCCAGGCTTCCCTAGGCTGAGTTTGGTGATCAGTGACTTGCTCAGCATGAGTCGTCGCCTGCACAGCGCTGGTCACTACCAAAGCGTCAGACAAAACCATGCCAGATACCAATATTAAGGATAATAACTGACGTTTTCGCATCTCTACTAACTTCCTATTCATTTTTTTCTCTTTATTATAGCACAACTCTAATTGTCTGACAGGATTTTACTGTCAGACATATTGCTCAATCAATGGATTCTTTTTCTAATCTACTCACTTGAAGTAAGACCTGGAATAGCTACAAGCCTTAACGCATGGTGACAAATTCTTCTGCCCCTGTTGGGTGGATGGCTACTGTCGCATCGAAGTCTGCCTTGGTAGCGCCCATCTTCAGAGCGACCGCAAAGCCTTGGATCATCTCATCAAGACCATAGCCAATGCCGTGTAGCCCGATGATGGTCTCCTCATCTCCCAGCGTTACCAACTTCATCATTGAGGGCTGGCGATGATCTGCCAGGGCGGTATACATGGGGGTGAAGCTTGAGCGATAGATGGTGATTTTGTCTTTACCGTATCGGCTAAGGGCAGCCTCTTCTGAAAGGCCTACTGATCCGATAGCAGGGTGGCTAAAAATCACCGTTGCCACAGTGTCATAGTCCATCTTGGCAGTGGCCTTGCCATTGAAGAGACGCTCTGCCAGCAGACGACCTGCCTTGACAGCGACTGGGGTCAACTCCACCTTGCCATTGACGTCTCCCAAGGCATAGATGCCTTTGACCGTGGTGTTTTCAAAGGCATCTGTTTTGATGTAGCCTTTTTCAGTCAGTTCAAGACCTGTTTTTTCCAAGCCAAAGCCTGTCACATTTGGTCGACGGCCAATAGCCCAAATCAGGCAGTCAATCGTGTAGGATTGCCCATTTTCCAAGACCAGCGTCAGAGAGTCATCAGCATTTTTGAGAACTTCCTTGGGGATAGAGTGGGTGTGAAGACTAGGACCGTGCTTAGCCATCTCATCGGTCAAGACGGTGATGATCTCCTCATCAAAAGTCCTCAACGGACGCTCTTTACGGACAAACAGATGGGTTTCAGACCCCAAGGCCTGCAAAACACCTGCTACCTCAACAGCGATATAGCCTGCACCAACGACAGCAGTCCGCTTGGGAATCTCGTCAAGCTCAAAAAAGCCATCTGAGGTGATGCCATACTCTGCACCTGGGAGATCTGGGATGATGGCGTGACCTCCTGTTGCCACCAGGATATGAGGGGCTGTGTAAGTCTCATCACCGACAGCTACCGTATGGGCATCTACAAAGTTGGCATACCCATAAAGGCACTCGACACCATTTTGCTCAAAGCCACGCTCATAAGAGCCATGGATGCGCTCGATATAAGCCTGACGATTGGCCTTTAGACTGGCAAAATCAAAGTTCTTGAGATCAAGATCAAAGCCATAATCACCAGCATAGCGCTTGATCGTATCAGCAACTTGAGCGCCATACCACATGACCTTTTTAGGAACGCAACCAAGGTTGACACAAGTACCTCCGACCTCGCTTGCCTCAATGAGTAGGGTCTTAGCCCCATGCAGGGAAGCACGATTGGCTGAGGCGATGCCACCAGATCCTGCACCAATCACAATGTAGTCATACTGTTTTGTCATAATATCCTCTTTTCATTTCTTCTGATACTTTTTAGCTTATCACATTCTCAAGCGGTCCTCAACTTTTGGCTACGTTTTGGCAAAGAAGTCTTTCTTTGAGAGATTATTGATGCGCAAAAACCTAGCCGATGAGCTAGGTTTTTGACAAACAATTTGGTCACAAGAAGCTGATTTAAGGGCTGTACCTTATGGTATCTAGTCCTGATTTCGTTCATCGTCTGGTGCTACAATACTGACACTGTCTCGTCCATCAACTTCTGTGACGGCGACAACAATGTCTTCCCTACGAGAGGTGGGGATATTTTTACCCACATAATCCGCACGAATGGGCAACTCACGGTGACCTCTGTCGATGAGTACCGCTAGGCTGACACGGGCTGGGCGACCGTGACTGACGAGGTTGTCGATGGCAGCACGGATGGTTCGTCCTGTGTAGAGGACATCGTCGACCAAAATCACCTCCTTATCCGTCAAATCCACCGGTAGATAGGTCGTGTCCTCTGCGACGGTCATATCGTCACGAAAGGGCTTGGTATCAAGCTCTCCTAAGGGAATCTCCAGACCTTCTAGCGCTTTTAGGCGCTCTTGGATGCGGCGTGCCAGATGGACACCTCGGGTTTTGATCCCCGCCAAGAGGAGATTATCTATCTCTTTATGGCGCTCAATAATCTCATAAGTGATGCGGGTGATGGCACGTTTCATGGTCAGATCATCAATAATCTCTTTGGTTTTCATCGTCGCAAGTTCCTCTCTAAAAGTGCCACCAAGCTATCTAGGTCAAGCACTAAAAAATACCCTTAGTTGGTTGACTGCTGGCGTAATCTGTCTAAGGTTGTTTGGAAAATCTCTGGTAGTTCGGCCTCAAAGGTTAGCAAGTCACCCGTTTTAGGATGCGTAAATCCAAGCCTTCTGGCATGAAGAAATTGCCCCGCACCAGCTAGCGTCTTACGAGGACCGTAGGTCAGATCACCTGCGATGGGATGACCGATATAAGCCATGTGCACACGGATTTGGTGGGTGCGTCCTGTCTCTAGTTGTAGCTCAAGCAGGGTAAACTCCCCAAAACGCTCCAAAACGTGAAAACGTGTCACTGCAGGCTTGCCTTTTTCAGTCACTGCCTGTTTTTTACGGTCCTTGTCTGAGCGACCAATCGGGGCTTCGATCAGCCCACGATCATTTGGGAGATTGCCATGGACTAGGGCTACATACTGGCGTAGCGACTTTTGAGCCTTGAGTTCCTCAGCCAGGGCTTTGTGGGCTTGGTCATTTTTAGCAATCATCAAGAGTCCTGAGGTGTCCTTATCAATCCGATGCACAATGCCTGGTCTGACAACACCGTTGATAGAGGACAAATCCTTGACATGATACATCAGGGCATTGACCAAGGTTCCTGAGGAGTGTCCCGCTGATGGGTGAACCACCATGCCCTGAGGTTTGTTAACCACTGCCACATCCTGGTCTTGGTAGATAATCTCTAAAGGGATCGGCTCAGGACGATACTCTACCACCTCTTCTACTGGCAATTCATAGGTGATCACATCACCTTCTTGGACAGGGTATTTGGCCTTTGCAGGCTGACCATTGACTAATATACGACCTGCCTTGATGTCTTCATTGGCTTTTTGTCGTGATAAAACGGTCAAATCCGCCACTGCCTTATCGAGGCGACTGCCCGATTCTCTAACGATTACTTCCATTTTCCTCTTTCCATAAGGCGATCATCAAGAGCATGACCCCAACTGTTAAGTAAGCATCCGCCACATTAAAAATGGCAAAATCCACAAAATCCAAATGCACCATATCAATCACATAACCCAGACGTACACGATCAATAAAGTTGCCAATGCCACCAGCAATGATCAAGAGCAAGCCACTTAAAAACCAAAGAGAGCCTGTCATAATCGTCTTGTAGGCATAATAAATCGCTGCTCCCACAACAGCAAGGGTTACAAGAACAAAAAACCACTGCTGATCTTGTAAGATCGAAAAAGCTGCTCCTCGATTTTGCAGGTGAGTCAGGCTAAAAAGGCCAGGTAAAAAGGGTCTCACATGCCCCAAAGGTATCTGCGCCACTGTCCACAGCTTGCTGGCTTGATCTAGGATGATCAAGCCCAAAGCTAATCCACTAAATAAAAGTCGTCGCATCTCTACCTCCTATGGCTGATACTTGTCAAAATAAGCCATCATCACATCAATAAAGGCTAGGGCTGATGGGCTTAGGTGTGTGTCTTTACGCTTGACGTAGACCATTTTATTGACCAGATTGTCCTCCAAAGGCACGACTGTAATCCCGTTGACACTGCGTTCATCTAAAAAGCCAGAGCCTGTCGCATAAGCATCTGTACGTTCAAGGATGCCATTTAGGGTGGCACGATCCGTCACGTAGTATCTGACGGTGCTATCAGAAGTGTCTACCAGATTTTCTGAGTAGTAGAGGTAGCCATCTCTTTCTTGGGCAAATTTCACCGTGGACAAACCAGACAAGTCCGACATTTGAAGTTTTTCCTTATTTGCCAGAGGATGGGTCTTTGAGAGATAGATATGCGTTTTGAAGGAAATCAAGTCAACCGATTCCAAGCCTAGCTGCTGCATGCGTCTGAAGAGCCCACTTTCGTTTTGATGATTCATGTAAATAATACCGATATCACTGCAACCTTGTGACACCTCATCCAGAATCTGGATCGTTGTTGATTCAAACAAGCGAAAGTTTTTGAACTCTGGATGCTCTTTGGCAAATACTGTCATTAGGGGTGGTAAAAAATCATAGTGCTGGCTAGCTATTGAAAACTGACCAGGGGTTTCTTCTGCTTGCCCAAAATGCTTTTCAAAGGCATCAAAACTTTTGACCACTTCAAGCGCTTTCTCATAAAAGGTCATCCCTCGGGCTGTTAAAACAGTCCCTGTTGCTGTTCGGGTAAAAATGTGAAAGCCAAGCTCTGTCTCTAAATCCTTGATGGCCACTGATAGACTGGGCTGGCTAACATAGAGCTTGCTGGCTGCTTCACGAAATGTCCCGCTATTTGCAATGGCAAGGACATAGCGTAATTGTTGGATGTTCATGGCAAGAACCCCTTTCCACGACTTGAGTAGGTCTCTATTATAGCAAAAAAGACCCTCTGATGGCTAGCATTCCTTACTCTGATAGCTGTACAACCTGTACTTATCATTTGGCACTGCCATCTGAGGCTAGTTTTGGAACGACTCAGCCTTCGCTTTTCAAAATATAGTCAAATGAATTACCTTTCAGACAAGGATCTAAAACGCAGATAGCTCAAAGCCTCGTGATGAGGTTTTGAGGTCTGAACCTAGAAATCAAAAAGCGAAGCATATCAAAGTTAATTCAAAAGACTATACCGTCCGTATTTCCTCAAAAAACTTACCTTGATTAGCGACAAACCATCGTTTATATCAAAGCATTTGACTTGTCAATACAGGTTCTTACTTAGTGGCTGACCAAGGTTAGATATAGCTAGCTTTCTTTGACGGACAACCCTTTGTCTGTATTGTCCTGCCTTATTTTTTAAGTCACATCAGCCTAAAAGAGGCTGGGACAAAAATCCTTGCCTCTCAATGATTTTTGATTTGTTGAGCAAGGCTTTGCTTAGGCATTTGGATTGATGATGTGATTGACCTGAAACTGCCCATCTTGGTAAGTCAGATCAACAATCGCGCAATTTCCTAGCAAGGCGTCTTGATGATCATGAGCGATTGCTGTAAAGAAACGCTTAATCGCCATCCCGTGTGAAACTACTAAGACCGTCTGGTCACCAGCTTCTTGAGCGATTTTGAGCATGGTTTCATAAAAGCGTGTCGTAAAGCCTTCAAGGCTTTCTCCGCCGTATTTGACAAAGTAATCGCCGTAGGGGTAGGTTGGATTCTCGCTATTTGGACTCGCCTCTTTGGTTCCTAGGTTAATTTCCTTTAATCCCTTTAACTTGTCATAAGGCAAATCCGTCACCAACTCCGTGGTATCCATAGCCCTCTCAGAAGATGAGGTATAGACCTTGTCAAACCTAATCCCTTGAGAGACAAACCACTCTTTGGCTCTTTTGGCTTGGGCAATGCCAGAGGCTGTCAGCTGGGAATCGCAGTGACCTTGATTGATATCCATCACATTAAAAAGGGTTTGACCGTGACGCATGAGGTAAATTTGTGTCATTTTGCTTAAACTCCTTATTTTAGTCTTACCTTTATTATACCATATCCATGATTTTTTCATCTAATGGACGAAAAAAAGCTAGGTCAACCAGATCATTTAAGGAAAAAGCTAGATCTTTTCGATGAAAAAACCATCCCATCAAGACTGTGAAAGACCTGATGGGATGGGGATTGTCTGATATTGAACTTTTTGCCCATTTCTAAGGCATCCTTATCAAAGCTAAAGCCTAGAGTTGACTCACTTTGAATGACTGACCTGTCTGATCAAAATGATGCTTGCTCAGCTAAGGCTGTGATATAGTCGAAAAAGCCATCACGATCCACATGATAAACCAAGTCCACAGGACGGCCTCCCTTTAGGCGAATGGTCCTGCCTTTGCTAGCACCAGTCGTTAGAACATCTGACTCAACAACTTCACGCTTGACCAACTCCTCCTTGCCAAAAGAAGCTGTGGTTAACACATCCCATAAAAAATAGGTCGAGTTGGTCACAAAGTGTGTCAATGGAGGCACAATGGCATAGCACTGCCCCAAGAAATCCAGACCCTCTTTTTGACGACCTTTAGCCCAACGGTCACGAACATCAAGCGTCAATGGCACCATACGTGTGCTTTCAAGGGCTACTAGCTCAATTTTGATTGAAGAGTCCCACACACGTTTAACCGCATAAGGATCCCAAAAAGCATTCCACTCCGCAGTCCCATCATGCTCTGGCTCTTCAATATTGCCCTGATCAAGGAAGGTACCGCCCATCCAGTAGAGCTTACCAATCTTATCCTCAATAGCCGGCTCTAAGTCAAGAGCACGCGCCAAATCAGTCAAGGGACCGACAAACACCAAGTCAATCTTTTCTTTGGAGGCCATCAAAACCTCTACCAAGTCTTCATGTGCTTTTAGGGGAGAATCTTGAACCTGAACTGGCTTATGCTCATTAAGGATTGGCAAGGCATCTATGGTAAAAGCGTGCATCCGCCATTCCTTAGGAAAGGGATGGACAGGGCGTGAATCAGAAGAGGCTACACGAATTGTTTTGTCCTTGTCAGAGCCAAAGGTCTGAATGATTTTTTTACTGGCTTCAACAGCTGGTAGCAGGTAACAGTCAGCCTCAATCACACCAACACCGACTAATTCCACATCTTTCATCTTTAACAGTAGGTACAAGGACACTAAATCATCAACCCCACCATCGTGGTTCAAATAAACTTTACGCATAATAACTCTCCATGTTTGATATTGATACTCTTAACAAAATCAAAAGGATCATACCTTGACCGGCTTTGATGCACCACAATTTGATTGTTATGAAGTATGATAAGACTATTATAGCGTAAAAAAGGCCTAAACCAAACTTTTTTTGTCAAAATCATCATCAAAAACAGACCCTCATCAACAGGATAAGAAAGTGGGACAATCATCGAAGGCTATAAGGCTCGACAACTGTCCCACTCTTCTTCAAAACGGAATCACTCTATTTATTACCAACGTTGATACGGTTAATCGCACGTTGAAGTGCTACCTGAGCCCGACGGACTTGGTCTCTACTGTCCTGAGCTTGGGCTTCTTCTAGCTCACGCTCAGCACGGGCTTTGGCACGTTTGGCACGCTCAATGTCAATATCACGCTTTCTTTCTGCCGAATCAGCAATAATGGTAATATGATTGTTTTTGACTTCAAGAATACCACCATTGATAGCAACCCAGTTAATGGTCTTAACCTGATCAGCACGATAAACCTTCATTTCATGGACAGCCAAGGGAGCAATGACATTGATATGATTAGGCATAATACCCATTTCACCCTCAATTGTTCCAACCACAATCATCGTGGCGCGATGGTCATATTTGATACCGTCTGGGGTAACCACTTGGACTCTTAGTTCTGGCATAGTATTACCTCATCAATAGCCCATTTTTTGGGCTTTTTCAAGGACGTCTTCAATAGGACCTACCGATCGAAAAGCATCCTCAGGAAGGTGATCATAATGCCCTTCAAGAATAGCCTTAAAGCCTCGAACAGTGTCAGCTACAGGAACATAAGAGCCTGGAAGACCTGTGAATTGCTCGGCAACGTTAAAGTTTTGCGAGAGGAAGAACTGGATGCGACGCGCACGTCCCACCAAGGTTTTTTCTTCCTCTGACAACTCGTCCATCCCCAAGATAGCAATAATATCTTGCAACTCACGGTAACGTTGAAGGACACGCTGCACTTCTGTTGCCACATCGTAATGCTCTTGACCAACAATTTCAGGCGAAAGAGCACGTGAACTAGAGGCAAGGGGATCAACAGCTGGGTAAATCCCCATTTGTGTTAATTTACGTTCGAGATTGGTTGTGGAGTCCAGGTGAGCAAAGGCTGTTGCTGGCGCAGGATCGGTGTAGTCATCTGCAGGCACATAAATGGCTTGAATAGAGGTGACTGATCCTTTTTTGGTCGAGGTGATACGCTCTTGTAATTGACCCATTTCAGTTGCCAAGGTTGGCTGATAACCAACAGCAGATGGCATACGCCCTAGGAGGGCTGATACTTCAGAACCTGCTTGTGTGAAACGGAAAATATTGTCAATAAAGAGCAAGACATCTTGACCTTCGACATCACGAAAGTACTCTGCAATGGTCAAACCTGTCAGAGCGACACGCATACGCGCTCCTGGCGGTTCATTCATTTGACCAAAGACCATGGCCGTCTTTTCAATAACACCTGACTCTTTCATCTCCCAGTACAGGTCGTTTCCTTCACGCGTACGCTCTCCCACACCAGTAAAGACTGAAATCCCACCATGTTCTTGGGCAATATTATGAATCAACTCTTGGATAAGCACGGTTTTACCAACCCCAGCACCACCAAAAAGGCCTACCTTACCACCCTTGAGATAGGGAGCAAGGAGGTCAATCACCTTAATACCAGTTTCAAGGATTTCCGTTGAAGTTGATAGTTCGTCAAAGGTCGGTGCGCTTTTATGAATGGGATAACGTTCAATACCCTCATCAAAGGGTTCTTGAAGGTCAATGGTATCACCAAGAACATTAAACACACGACCAAGGGTTTCTTTGCCCACTGGCACGCTAATAGCACGACCAGTGTTAAGCACCTCCAAACCACGGGTCAAGCCATCTGTTGACGCCATAGCAATCGTACGAACAAGGCCTTGACCCAGTTCGAGAGCTACTTCAAGAACGATTTTTTGTTTTTTCTCATTGTCCTTATAAACAACAAGCGCATGATTTATCTCAGGTAGTGGGTCATTAGCATTGAATAAAACATCAACGACTGGACCGATAACCTGAGCAATTTTGCCTGAGCTCATGTATGTCTCCTTTTTCGATTTTTGGAATAAGTCCTTTTTGGGGATAGGTTGAGAAGAAATCTCTCACCTCTATTTGATAGCATATCAGTTGCAAGATGTTATGATGAGACCACTTAGTTTAGAGCACTAGCTCCTGCCACAATTTCAGTGATTTCTTGCGTAATGGCTGCTTGACGGGCACGATTGTATTGGATGGTCAAGTCATTGATGACTTGTTTGGCATTATCAGTTGCTGTCTGCATAGCACTCATTCCTGCTGCATGCTCTGCCGTTTTGGCATCAACAATAGCGCCATAAATGATGCTCTTTGCATACTGAGGCAAGAGCTGATCTAAAATGGCTTCACGATGAGGCTCTAACTCAAAGGAGAGGTCATCTGTAGCCTCGTTGGCATCCAGGTCTGTGAGTGGCAACATTTGCTGCATACGGACTTGGCTGGTCAAGCTATTGACGTGATGATTATAACAGATATATAACTCATCAAAAAGTGCCTTGTCATACATGTCAATAGACTTGGAAATGATAGGCGCCAAATCATCAAAACTAGGCTGGTCTTCTAAGCCACGCAACTCAAAGGCCACATCAATGCCACGTGCCTTGAAGAAATCTGCCCCCATGCCTCCGATAGCAATAATTTCAAAATCATGATCATCTGGATGATACTCATGAATGGTATCCATCATGGATTTTAAGATGCTTGAATTATAGCCTCCAACGAGGCCTTTGTCTGATGTGATGACAATATAGCCTGTTTTGGTGACAGGACGAGAGAGCAACATGGGATTGGTTGACTCTGTCAATAACTCTGATTTCATCAGATCTGTCGTGATTTGCCGAACCTTACTGGCGTAAATCTGAAAGTCTTTAGCAGCTTGCTCAGACTTTGTTAATTTAGAGGCAGAGACCATCTGCATGGCCCCTGTAATCTGCTTGGTTTTTTTGGTTGAAGCGATTTTCCCTTTTATCTCACTAAGAGAGCCTGCCATAATGCGTCCTCCTCTTTAATGAAATGATGACTGGTCTTTGAACTCTTGAATCAGAGCATCTAAGACAGACTCTTCTGGTAAATCTTTTGTCGTACGAATGGTCTCAAAAATAGCCTCATGATGCGCATCAAAGTAAGCATAGAGAGACTCCTCAAAGCCTAAGATATCCTCTACTGGGACACTATCCAAGAAACCACGGATCAGGGCATAAAGGATTAGCACTTGCTTTTCAACTGGAAGTGGCTTATGAAGCGGTTGTTTTAAGACTTCTACCGTACGACGGCCTCGGTTTAATTTGGCTTGGGTCGCAGCATCCAAGTCAGAGCCAAACTGGGTAAAGGCTTCTAGTTCACGGTAAGATGCCAAGTCAACCCGAAGGGTTCCTGCTACTTTTTTCATGGCCTTAATCTGGGCTGAACCGCCTACTCGTGACACTGATGACCCCGCATCAATAGCTGGACGAATCCCTGAATTAAAGAGATTTTCTTGTAAGAAAATCTGACCATCAGTGATTGAGATCACATTTGTCGCAATATAGGCTGAGATGTCACCAGCTTGGGTCTCGATAAAAGGTAGAGCTGTGATGGAGCCGCCTCCTAAAGCATCTGAGACTTGGGCTGAACGCTCTAGTAAGCGTGAGTGCAGATAGAAGACATCACCAGGATAAGCTTCGCGCCCAGGAGGACGACGAAGCAAGAGAGACAACTCACGATAGGCGACCGCTTGTTTAGACAAGTCATCATAGACGATAAGGACATGCTTGCCCTCATACATGAACTCTTCTGCCATCGCCACGCCAGCATAAGGCGCGATATAGAGTAAAGGCGATGGTTGTGACGCTGAAGCTGTTACAATGATGGTGTAATCAAGTGCACCATAGCGACGAAGGGTCTCAACCTGTGTCCGAACGGTCGATTCTTTTTGACCAATAGCGACATAGATACAAATCATATCTTGCCCTTTTTGGTTTAAGATAGCGTCAATAGCGACAGAAGTCTTACCTGTTTGACGATCACCAATAATCAACTCACGTTGCCCACGCCCAATAGGCACAAGGGCATCAATGGCCTTGAGACCTGTTTGTAGTGGTTGGGAGACCGATTTTCGTGCCATAACGCCAGGCGCATTTTCCTCTATTGGACGTGTTTTACTGGTTTTGATATCACCAAGACCATCTACAGGAACGCCTAGCGGATTGACAACACGACCAATCAATGCTTCACCAACTGGGACTTCCATGATTTTGCCTGTACGTTTGACCACATCACCTTCACGAATGGTGCTAAAGTCACCTAAAACGATGATACCGATGTCTTGTGACTCTAAATTTTGAGCCATACCAAAGGCGCCATTTGAAAATTCGAGAAGCTCACCACTCATGACCTGATCCAGACCACGAGCACGTGCGATACCGTCACCAACATAGGTGACGTTACCAATTTCTGTGACGTCAAAATTTGGCTGGAAGTTTTCAATTTGCTTTTTGATTAAAGCGCTAATTTCTTGAGCATTTATTGCCAAATGTCACACCACTTTCTATTTCAGATTCATTTTTAATTGTTGTAGTTGAGATTTGATACTGGTATCAATGATTTTATGATTAGCTGTCAAGATAAAACCTCCAATCAAGTCTGCATTGATGACTTCGATGATCTGATCAACGGTAAGGTTAAATTTCTTTTCAGCCACTTTTTTAAGACGCTGTCTTTGCTCATCTGATAGAGCTGTCGCTACTTGAATTTCTAATGCAAAAGCATTGGAAATCGTTGACAGTCTCTCCTCAGCCAAACGTAAAATCGGCTCTAAAAGAGACTCACGCTGGTTTTGCACAATGACTTTTAACAAGTTCGCCACAAAAACATGACTGTCTTTTTGCAGTTGATCAATCAAGGCTGCTTTCTCAGCATGGCTGATTCCTTGATGAGACAAGTGTTTTCCTAGGCCTGTCGATTGAAAAACCTCTAAAAGCGATCGCAAGTCTTGTTTGATTTCTGCTATCAGATGATTTTGAACCGCAACATCAACCAAGCTTTGGGTATAAATCTCGACTAAGGTTACTGTTTGTTTATCCATTAAGCCTCTCCTAATTGATCAAGATAGTCATCAATCAGTTTGCTTTGGGCTCTTTGATCAAGCTCTTTGACCATGATTTTTTCAGTCAAAAGGAGGGTCAAGTCTGCCACATCATCTTTGACATCAGCCAAGGCTTCTGCTTGAGCTTGTGCAATGTCAGCTTCTGCTTTATCTTTGAGATGACTCGCCACCTCACGAGCTTCTGCTACTATTTGAGCTTCTTGTTTTTGACCAGTTTCTTTGGCAGAGGCGATAATAGCAGTAGCTTCTGTACGTGCCTGTGCCAGCTGCTCTTGACTTTCTTCGACCAACTCTTCAGCTCTTTGACGGGCTAGTTCTGCACCATCAATATCCGCAGCGATTTTTTGCTCACGCTTAGCAAAAATACCTGTCAGCTGATCCCAAGCAAATACTTTGATAAGAACAAGCAAGAGAACAAATGACCCCGTCACAATAATAATATTACCAAGACTTGTCTGGTTAATCAATGTCGACATGATTGTCTCCTTTCCTATTCTTTGTCATTAGTCACTTTATTGCCAATGTAGATTGTTGATAAAAGAACAAAAACATAGGCCTGAATCGCCGATATAAATGCTGAAAAAGCCGTCCAAATCACATTTAGCATGAAAGCTAACGGAAATGTAAACAGATTAACATGTGCTAGTTGTACCAATAATGATAAGACCACTTCACCAGCATAGATATTACCATACAGACGCAGAGCCAGTGACACCACATTCGTCACTTCTTCTAAAATGTTCATCGGTAACATAGCAGGATTAGGAGAGAGATAGCCTTTGAGGTATTTCTTAAAGCCATTCTTACGAATTCCTTCAAAATGAACAATGACCGCAACGATTAGTGACAAAGAAAAATCAACGGCAAAATTAGCTGTCGGCGATGTCCACCAATTATAGCCATCAATGTCTAACTTTGTCACCAACCCAATATTATTAGCTACTAAAATAAAGAGAAAGAGCGAAAAAGCCAAGAGACTGTAATGGCTCGTGTAAGGCCCCAAATTGGGTCTGATGAGATTTTGAACAAACTCATACAGCCATTCCAGAACATTTTGCTTGCCTTTTGGCTTAATGGTCATTCGACGACTTGCCCAAAAGACAAACAAAAAAGTCACAAAAACCGTCAAGAGACACATGGCCAAAATGGTGAGATCAAAATCAATTCCGAAAAAAGAAACGACTGGATTGTTTAGTGCTTCCATGACATTCTCCTTATTGCTTTTACCATATGAGATGATTTAACGTTTTCTTATTTGATCAAGAAAGTTGAAGCAAGAAGAATAAAGAATGTTCCTTCGATAAAGGCAACACCTGTAAACATCAAGGTTTGCAGTTTTCCAAACAGTTCAGGCTGACGAGCGGCAGCCTTGGCAATATTGGCCACCAAAAAGCCTTCGCCCAAGCTAACGCCCAATACTGCAATCCCAAGTGCTAAAATTGCTAAATTCATAATAATCGAATTCTCCTTTTTAAAATTTTTTACCCTGCTATTTTAGTCCTATTTTACAATGATGTCAATTAAAGGAAATCTTAGTTAGCGCTTTCTAAAAGAATACTTAAACCAAGTCTGACCATTGTTTGACTAATACCATCTCTTTTCTTCCTATTTAATATTGGTTTGCCAAATCAAGTCATCTTATCCTTCAAGATCAGATGACTAGAACGTTTTTATCTGACTCACTATTAGAGTAATCATGGTAACGCATAAGAGGCTGACTTATTGTCTCAGCCTCTTAAAATGATTTTAGAACATCAGATTTTTAAAGCCTACTAAACTGTTCAGCACAGCGGTGGAAATGGATCGCTCTGGGGTAAATCATTTCAACCCGAGCTGAAAGATAAAATAGCATTCAGCTTTGCTTTTTTTAGTGGTCGATTTTTCCCACTTTTTTGTATCCTCTTATTCAGCTGAAATAGGGTGAGTTGATATTTGCCTAGTATTTCTTTTTTGGTTAGACCTTGTGTCTTTTTACTCACTGTCCTAGTTTTTCATAAAGGATTTGATAGGATTGGCTAGCGGTATCCCATGAAAAATCACGGCTCATGGCTTGTTGTTGCAATTGCCGCCAGGCTGCCTTATCGTTGTGAAACACAGATAAGGCGTTTTCAATGGTTTTTGTCATCCAGTAGCCTGAAAACGCTGCAAAGCCAAAGCCTGTTCCTTCACCAGTATAGTGATTATAAGGGTCGACAGTGTCCTTTAACCCCCCAACTTGACTTACAATCGGCAATGCGCCATAACGCATGGCCATCATTTGCGACAAACCACAAGGTTCAAAGGCAGATGGCATCAAGAAAAGATCCGAGGCAGCATAGATCGCCTGCGCCAGAGCCAAATCAAAGGTGATATTGGCAGATAGCTTATCAGGATACTGACTCGCATACCACGAAAAGGCTCTCTCATAATCAGCATCACCCGTTCCTAAGACAACAATCTGGACATGTTGTTTTAGGATATGACTCAGCTCACTAACCACTAAGTCAAAACCCTTTTGGTTTGTCAATCGTGAGACAATCCCAATCAAAGGGATAGCCTCATCCACTGCTAATCCTAGACGCTCTTGAAGAGCCGCCTTATTTTGCGCCTTGCCTGTCAAATCATCTTTTGAGAAAGGATAGGGAATCAGTGGGTCAGTCTCTGGGTTTAACAAGTCAGTATCAATACCATTGACAATTCCTGAGAGTTTCAAAGACGCCATACGCATGACTTGGTCAATTCCTTTACCAAATTCAGGAGTTTGAATTTCCCTAGCATAAGATGGTGACACTGTTGTCACGAGATCAGCATACAAAACACCTGCCTTCATCCAGTTAAGGCAATCATGCCACCGCAAGGTCCCATCTTCATAACGCTCGCTCCCTGCTCCAAAAAGATCTCCGAGCATTTCTGGACCATACTGTCCTTGAAATGCAATGTTATGAATGGTGAAGACCGTTTTAATACTTTGATAGGCTTGAATCCAGTGATACTTTTCTTTTAAAAGATAGGGCATCATGGCGGTATGGTAATCATGGACATGGAGAATATCAGGAATAAAATCGATTTTTTCCATTAACTCTAGAGCTGCTAACTGGAAGAAGGCAAAACGTTCCCCATCATCCCAAAAACCATAAACTGAACCACGAAAGAAATAATAATGATTGTCGATGAAGAAGAACTTAACGCCATCGCGTTCTAGGTATTTAACACCAGCATATTGGCGACGCCAGCCCACATTGACCGTGAAAGCAAAGCAGTCCTCAACTTCTTGTCCGAATCTTGCCTCCACACTATCATAGTAGGGTAGGATAACCGCAACTTCATGCCCATGTTTGACCAAGGATTTTGGAAGAGCGCCAATAACATCTCCCAAGCCTCCTGTTTTAGAAAAGGGCGCTCCTTCTGCTGCTACAAATAAGAGTTTCATTGGACGATATCTCCTGTAATGACTTGTCCCTTACCGATAACCAAGGGGTTTTCAGCTGTCCCTTTTAGGGTCACTCCTGCTGGCACAATGACATTTTTATCAATAATAGCATACTCAACCACTGCCCCTTCTTCGATGATTACCTTAGGAAAAAGAAGAGAGTGATCAACACGACTGCCCTGTGCGATATGGCAGGATCTTGAAACAATGGCATGATTGACCTCCCCATAAATCACAGAGCCTGAGGCAAATTGAGCCGTATTAACTGCTGATGATGGGGCAAAATAAGTGGCCTCTTCATTTTTGACCTTGGTATAAACCTTTTGATTGGAATACAAGAGAGAGTAGCATTTTTGAGGATCTAACATGTCCATGTTGGCATCATAATAGGATTTGACGGACGAAATATTAGCCAAGTAGCCCGTGTACTCAAAAGCCAAGGCTTTTTCGCTCACGATAAGTTCACGAAGGAGGTAGCGAAGTTTACGTGAGACTTCTTTTTGAGCTTCTTTTTCCAGTTGGTCAATGAGCCAAGCGGTATTGACCACGTACATATCTGCTGACATTGGGACAGAGCCGTCCACATCTTCAAGGCTTTGTTTGCCAATGACATTGTCTGCTTGGTCAATGGCTAAGATCTCATTGGCCGACGAAATAGCCTCTTTCGGTAATTTTTTATAGACGACGGTGATGGTACGTTGATTAGCATTGTGGAGATGAATCACTTGCTCTAAGTTGATGTTGGATAGTATGTCACAGGACATGTAGACCGTTTGGTCTGAGCCAGAGCGTTTGAGGTAGGTCAGAATCTGACCATAGTAATCCTCATCTGCCATACTGGTTTCGCTATCGCTATTATAAAAACCAAGGAAATAATGACTCATGAGGGTGTTCAAGCCCCATTCACGTCCACTGCGGATGTGGTCAAACACAGAACGGATGTTTTGTCCACGAAAAATCCCATAAACACTGCGAATGCCCGCATTGGCAAGGCTCGATAACTGAAAATCAATCAAGCGGTATTTGCCATCAAAGGGGAGATTGGCCAAGGGGCGATTACGCGTTAGCGAATCCATATCGTGGTAACCTACGGCGTTTCCTAAAATGGCTGTGTATTTATCAATCTTCATTTGCTAACCCCACTACTTCATTGTATCCTACGACTTGAACATCATCTGTGCCATCAATGACGACACCCTCTGCAATTCTCGCTCCCTCGCCTATGATAGCACGCTTAATGACAGCATTTTTACCAATTTTGACACCACTCATGATAAAGCTGTCCTCAACAACAGCCCCTTCTTTGACCTGAACATTTGTGGCTAAAATCGAGTGCCTCACCTTGCCATCAACAAAACAGCCATCCACTACTAGCGAGTCCTTGACATCTGCTTTGGCAGTGATAAAGTTTGGTGGTGCAATGTCGTTTTTAGAGTAAATCTTCCAAGAGCGATCTCGGCTGTCTAGCTCATTATCCACAGGGATGTACTCCATATTAGCCTCCCAGAGAGATTCAATCGTGCCGACATCCTTCCAATAACCATCGAAATGATAGGTGTAAACACGCTCACCAGCTTCCAGATAAGCTGGAATAACGTGCTGTCCAAAGTCAGACAGGTCTAAGCCATTTTTCTCACCCTTGACCAGCATGTCACGTAAGGTTGCCCAGTTAAAGATGTAAATGCCCATGGATGCCTTGGTTGATTTTGGATGCTCAGGTTTTTCTTCAAATTCAACAATACGATCATTTGAGTCAGTATTCATAATTCCAAAACGACTAGCTTCTTTTAGCGGAACATCAATCACAGCCACCGTCAAGCTAGCCCTATTATCCTTATGAGTCTGTAGCATATCGGCATAGTCCATCTTGTAGATATGGTCACCAGACAAGATCAAGACATACTCAGGATTGATGCTGTCAATATAGTCGATGTTTTGATAGATGGCGTGACTCGTTCCTTGAAACCATCGGTTGCCTTCTGTGGCAGAGTATGGCTGCAAAATCGTTGCACCAGCATTGATACCATCTAGTCCCCATGATGAACCATTGCCAATGTGTTGATTTAGCCCAAGAGGCTGGTACTGGGTAATCACACCAACCTTTTGGATGCCTGAATTAGTACAGTTGGATAAGGCAAAATCAATAATACGATAGCGACCACCAAACTGTACAGCAGGTTTAGCAATGTTTTGGGTCAATTTGCCCAGCCTAGTCCCTTGACCACCGGCTAAGATAAGGGCTAACATGTCATTTGTCATTCGTTTTCCTTCTTTCTGTGTTAAGGTTTGGACAGGATTATTACTGGAGATAGCCTGTCTGCTTATCGACCACGCCTTTTGAGTTTCCAAATACTAGCTCCTAGGGCTGGCAGGGTTAGGGTTAGGGTTTGCTGATAATGCTTCCAGCTATTTGGAGTTGTTTTTTGAGGAGGATTCCCTTTTATCCATGTCCCACCGTAGCCTTCAAGTTCAGTGTTTAAGACTTCTTCGTAGAGCCCCGAGACTGGGACACCGATGGTGAAGTTCTGACGTTCTACCGGGGTCATATTAAACATCCCAATCAACAGCTCCCCCTTATCTGTTTGACGAGCAAAGCTTAAGACCGACTCATCCTTATTATCTGCATCAATAATATCAAGACCTTGGTAGTCATCATCTATCTGCCAAAGAGCTCTGTGATCTTTGTAAAATTGATTGAGCTGACGAGTGAAAACCTGCATTTTGTGATTGAGGGAATCTTCAAGGTCTTGCCATTCCAGTTGTTGATGAGACTTCCATTCTAAAAATTGACCAAATTCTCCTCCCATAAAGAGGAGCTTCTTTCCAGGATGAAAAATTTGATAGGCATAAAGGTTGCGAAGCCCCGAAAACTGATGATAACGATCCCCCCACATCTTATGCATCATGCTTTTCTTCCCATGAACCACCTCATCATGAGAAAATGAAAGCAAATAATGTTCTTTAAAACAATACATAAAACTAAAGGTCACTAGCTCAAAGGCATGCTTTCGATCAATCGGATCCATCTCATAAAAACGAAGGATGTCATTCATCCAGCCCATATTCCATTTGTAATCAAAGCCCAAGCCACCTTGATCAACAGGCTTTGTTATAGGTAGTTCAAAAGAGGATTCTTCTGCCATCCAGAGGACTTCGGGATGATAGGACTTGACGACCTGAGTCATTTTTTGCAAGAAGGCAATGCCTTCAAGATTACGGTTGTCACCATAGCAGTTGGGTGTCCAAGGCCCTTGGTCAAAATCACGATAGAGCATATTGGTTACAGCATCTACCCTGATGCCATCCAGATGAAAGTGTTCAATCCAATAGAGAATGGATGAGATCAAAAACGATTGGACTTGATTTTTTCCCAAGTCAAAGTTTAAAGAACCCCAGCCGACATTTGTTGCCCGATCAGGATCTTGATATTCAAAGGTTGGAGTCCCGTCATAGTAAGCCAAGGCATCATCATTTTGCGTGAAATGACCAGGCACCCAGTCAACAATGACACCGATATTATGCAAGTGACAAGCCTCAACAAAATCTTGAAAGGCCTCAGGACTGCCATAAGTTGGCTCGAGGGCAAAATACCCCATGAGCTGATAGCCCCAGCTCTTACCAAGTGGATGGGCCATCACTGGTAACAATTCAACATGTGTGTAATTCATATCAACGAGGTAGGGAATGAGTTCTTCTTGAAGCCTCTCAAAGGTATAAGGATTACCCGACTCATCTGTCTTCCAAGATCCTGTGTGAACCTCATAGATGTTGATGGGGCGTGACTTGAAACCAAAACGCTTACGACGACCTAACCATAGGCTATCTTGCCACTTTTTAGGAGTTGACTTTTGTAAAATAGCGCCGGTACTAGGTCTTTTTTCTAACAATCGCGCAAAGGGATCGATTTTTTCCAGCACCTGCCCGCCATGACGCTGGACTAAAACCTTGTAAATCTGACCTTGACGGGCATGGGGACTAAAGCCTTCCCAAATGCCTGAAATATGACGCTCTAAGGGCAAGGGCGCATCATACCACCCCGTAAAATCACCAATGATTGAAACCTGTTCTGCATGAGGTGCCCACACCCTAAAGTAATAGCCCTCTACCCCATCACTGGTTCCCTCATGTGCCCCTAAAAAATCTTGAGCATGATAATTTTCACCTATGCCAAAAGTATAACGATGTCCGTCTCTATCCATAGCACCACCCCTCCTCTATCATGATGGTTAAAACCGTGTCAAGATAACAAAAATAACCCTCAGTTTTAACCGGGGTTATTAGTATCTGTCAAAGATCTAAAGACCAAGCTTATCCTTAACATCTTAGTCTTTTTTAGTTGACACTAGTATATCACAATTATCCTCTTTTGTTATTGAAATACCTAAGTTTTTATCATTTACTTCAAAAATAATTCGGTATTTATCATCTCCCTCCAGAATATAGCTAATATAACCAGAGGAGGGCATTGCTGTTTCGATATAGACATGACGCCGAATGTCTTCAAAACTTGTCCAAGAAAAGGCGGCATTATTTGTTTTAAAATGGATCAATTTCCGAACAAAATCGACAGTTTCTTTATGGTAGGTCACCAAATCCCAATCAATTTGATTCACGCTATCAGGAGCATTGTAAGAATTCATCGCATAATGCAAGTCTTGATCACTGAATTGCCCATCAGCACCAGTCGCCACTAGCTTGGTTCTTAAAAACTCCTGCCCTAACTGCATAAAGCACATGCCTTGCGATAAAAGATTGATACCTGTGGCTACTTCAAGACGCTTGGTATGGGTGGTCTGATCATCCGCAGGGTGTAAGGTCCATAAGAGATCGTTTAAATTGTAATTATCATGAGCCTCGACATAATTGAGAACCTGATTGGGAGCTCTATAAGCCACCAACTCATCACTCCCTAAAATGGCCTTGGCTACAATAGCTTCTGTTGCTGCACCTGATACAAAGCCGTGGGTGAGATCACCATAGACTTCTGCACCCTTGACAGCATCCCGCTGATCATCATTGAAAAAACCAATGCCTGGCATTTGATGAGCATTTGTCTTTTTGGCCTTATCCTCAGGCATCAGCCCAAGGCCCATATCCCAGCCCTCACCATATAAAAGGATTCTTGGGTCGATGCTGTCAACCATTTGTCGAATGGCATTCATGGTAGCGACATCATGGATGCCCATCAAGTCAAATCGAAAACCATCGATATTATAGGCCTCAATCCAGTACCTGATGGAGTCCAACATGTATTTGCGAAACATTTCTTTCTCGCTAGCTGTCTCATTGCCGACACCTGTTCCATTTTGGAAACTACCATCGGGGTTCATGCGATAATAATAATCTGGAACCGTTAATTGAAAAGCCGAGTCCACATTTGAAAACGTATGATTGTAAACCACATCCATGATGACACCAATCCCGGCATCATGATAGGCTTGAATGAGCTGTTTTAGCTCATGGATACGAGATAGGGGTTCATGAGGGTTACTGGCAAAACTAGCTTCTGGAACATTATAATTTTCAGGATCGTAGCCCCAGTTGTAGGCATAGTGCCCATCTTTATCAAAGGTCTGATGATGATCAAAGATAGGTTGTAATTGAATATAAGACGTCCCTAATGCCTTGATATAATCAAAACCTGTCTTATCACCAAAACGGTTGGTCGTTCCTTTCTCAATAGCCCCCAAATAATGACCTCGGTCTTCTGCTCGAACGCCTGAGGATGGCGACTGGGTAAAGTCTCGAATGTGCATTTCTGTAATAACGGCTTGATTGGGATTGCTCAAACGCCAGTGAGCCTCCTTGCCATGCTTGACACTGAAGCCTTCTGGCGACATGAGCTCTGGATTGATGATGATAGAGCGTCGACCATTGGCTGTTGTGGCTGTCGAATACGGATCCCTAGTCTCTGAAAAAGTGCGCTTACGATGATGAACACGGTAGACATACGCTCGGTAATTCAAATCTTCAAAAACCGTCAACTCCCAAAGCCCGTGGGTATTGTCTTGATGATGCTCAGGATTTCTAAGACGGCCTCGATGCATGGGCAGAACCCTTTCGACACTGGCTGTCTCAGACGTGGCGTCATACAAGACGAGTTCAACCTTTTCAGCCGTAGGAGCCCAAAGACGAAAACTGGTTGAGCCTTCACTATACTTGGTTCCTAACCAACCATCAAAGCCCCATTCCCTGTCAAAAGCTGTCGCATTGATAGCCATGTCAAAACCACGCACCTTACGTCTGGCATACGCCTTGCTGGCAACAGCTGCCTGACGTGAATAATACAGGGTCGCATCACCATCCACCAACCAGACTTCCATTTTGGGGAGTCCTTCTGGCATGTGAATGCCATACTCTAAGCTCTTGTAACTCCAATCTTGACTCTTGACCATCACATAGATAGGACTGGCGACAGATTGAGCATCTAGGTCTATGACGGCTACAGCACCAAAACTATCGTATCTTAGAAAGGCTTCGTCTTGACCCCACTCCTGATCAGACCATCGCCACAGGCTTAAGTCAAAGTACCTTCCCTGACGCCTATGGTAGTGAATGATCAGTGTTTTTTTGATATTACAAGTCATCATCATTTCTCTCATGTTCCTCAAAATCTTCTACTTCGTGTGCGAATTTTTGTGCGATAGCCTCTAAGGCTAAATCCTCTGTTTCAAGCATCATGGCATCATCAGAAATAGCATCTGTATTGGCAAAAAAGGTGATATGATTTTTTAGATTCTTCAGTTTGATGGGAGCATCTCCACCATACTCACCATCAAGGTTAATCATCATGCGATGACTGGTTTTTGGCTCAATCAAGATTTGACTGGTCTTGATGTAAGCCAGCAAGGGATGGTCAATATGCTTACCGCCTTGCAAAATCAAGCGGATGAGGTGCACAATCTCAAACAAATTAGCTGTTTTGACGATGATTAGTGTAAACATGCCATCATCTAACTTAGCATCTGGTGCAATAGCCTCAAAGCCACCGACAGAGTTGGTAATCGCAACGAAAATCATGGAGGCTTGACCTTCAAAAACACCATGATCATGCTTTATTGTGACCAGGCTATTACGAAGACGAGGCAAGAGCTCAACCCCTTTAGCCAGATAGGCTAAATAGCCGAACATGGTTTTTAATTGACTAGGAACGCTATAGGTTAATTCTGTTAGGGTGCCAGCTGCTGCGATATTGATAAAATACTTATCTGAATCAGCCAATCCAATATCCATGTTTAGGGTTTGGTGCTTGCCGATGAGTTCTGCAGCCTTAACTGGATTACCCCGAGGAATTTTTAAGGCTCTCGCAAAATCATTGGTTGTCCCAGTGGGAATGATGGCTATTTTCGGACGAACCTTTAAGGGAGCAATACCAGAAACAACTTCATTGATAGTGCCATCCCCACCTGCTGCAACAATCACATCAAAACCATCTCTAGCTGCTCGGTTGGCCTCATCACGGGCTGAGTTTGGGGTAGCCGTTGTTTGAAAGGCTGAAGTTTCATAGCCATAACCTTCTAAGATATTGAGGACTTTAGCCACATTTTTGGTCATGATTTCTTGACCCGAGGTGGGATTATAAATCAAACGTGCTCTTTGCCGTTTGGTCATCTTGTCTCCTTTCTTTACTCAAATCAATATGAAACGAGACGCCGTCAAAAATAAGACTAGCGGTCAAGAACACATCTTTTTGAGTTTTAAAGCGTATCAAGCGGTGCTTTGACTTATAAAGTTCTTAGCCAGCTTTCAGATTCGATGCGAATCCCTAAAGACTGAGCCTTTTTCAGTTTACTTCCAGCATCCGAGCCGGCAACGACTAGATCTGTCTTTTGAGACACTGAGCCGCTTACTTTAGCACCTAAAGCCTCTAATTTGTCTTTGGCCTCGTTTCGTGTTAACTGCTCTAGTTTGCCAGTTAAGACCACTGTCATGCCGGATAATGGCGCATCTTTTGAAACGGTTTGACCAAGATAAGCCAGATTAAGACCTGCTTCTTGCAAGTGGGTTAAGAGTTTTTTAGCCTGGTCTGTTGCAAAATAACGATGGACAGACTCTGCAATCACTCCTCCTAAACCATCAATAGCAGCAATAGCTTCTTGGTCAGCTTGTGCCAAGTTAGGCAGGGTTTCAAACACTTCCAACATGAGACGGCTAGCCTTAGCTCCTACATGGCGAATTCCTAAACCAAACAGTAATTTGTCTGCCGAATTGTCTTTTGAGGCTTGAATGGCTTGATAAAGTTTTTCAGCAGATTTTTCCTTGATCTGAGGCAAGGTTTGTAAATCATCAACCGTAAGATCATAAAGGCCAGCTACATCGGTCACTAGCTTGGCAGCGTACAGTTTTTCCACAACTGATGGCCCCAAACCTGCGATATTCATGGCCTGACGACTGGCAAAATGTTCCAAACTGCGTTGGATAAGATTAGGGCAAAGAGGATTGATGCAACGAAGAGCAACTTCTTCTTTGAGATGCACCAAATCACTGGCACACGACGGGCAAGTCTTGGGAATGAGCAAAGGTTCTTGACTCCCACGCTTATCTTTATTAACCCTTAAAACAGCTGGTATAATATCGCCTGCCTTGTAGACAATAACCGTATCTCCTATACGAATGTCTTTGTCAGCAATATAGTCAACATTGTGTAAGGTGGCGCGACTAACGGTCGTTCCAGCCAATTGGACCGGTGTCAAATTAGCCGTTGGTGTGACCACACCTGTACGACCAACCGTCCAATCAACCGACAATAACTCGGCTTCTTTTTCTTCTGCTGGAAACTTATAGGCAATCGCCCATTTGGGAGCTTTGACAGTGAAACCGAGTTCCTCTTGGAGGTGTAATTCATTAACCTTGATCACAATGCCATCAATATCATAGGGAAGTTGGTCACGCTGGTCTGCTATGGTGTTGATAAACTTCCAAATCTCAGCCATAGACGAGGTTTTTAAATAGCTTTTATTAACTGAAAAACCCAGTTCCTGCAAATGATTGAGCACCTCTTCTTGACTGGTTTGTTGACTAGGACTGGCCTCCTGATAGAGAAACGTTGCCAACTGTCGCTTGGAAACAATGCTCGTATCTAGCTGACGAAGTGTTCCTGCTGCGGCATTTCTAGGATTGGCAAAAGCCATCTCTCCATTTTCTTGACGCTCAAGATTGATGGCAGCAAATGATGCCTTGGGCAGATAAGCTTCTCCTCTAACTGTTATATCAACAGGTTTTTTCAAGGTTAATGGCATATCTTTGATACGTTTGAGGTTTTCTGTGATATTTTCACCAATCGTGCCATCACCACGTGTCGCACCTACTATCAACTTGCCCTTTTGATAGCTTAGAGAAATGGATAACCCATCAATTTTTAACTCCGCCACATAGCTTGCCTGAGGAAAATCTGCCTTAACACGACGATCAAAACGCTCCAACTCTTCTTTTGAAAAAGCATCTTGTAAACTGTACAGTGGATAAATGTGCTGATACTTGTCAAATCCTGATAAAACAAGCCCTCCAACTCGGTGGGTGGGACTATCATCTTGAATCAGCTCTGGGTATTGGCTTTCAAGATCAACCAAGGCTCGATAAGCCCTATCATACTCCGCATCAGAAACTGACGGATTATCTTGAGTGTAATATTCTTTAGCGTACTGATTAAGTTTTGCCACTAAGGCCTTCATCTGATTTTCCATACTTCTATTTTAGCACAAATATAATCTTTTTTTGAGACGAAATCATCACAAATAGACATAAAAAAAGGTTAAGACGACTGTCCTAATCCTTTCATTTTGGAATTGTTAATCAAGATGCAGTGGTATCCTCAGTTTGGCCATTATCAGAGAGATCACCTAGAAATAAACTATCTCAACCTAAATATCAAGATGATATCTAAGCCAAGATCGACACATCACCTAAAATCTCTTGATTCAAGCCCTCTCTTTTATCTTAGTTCAATACGCTTTAGGACTGTGCCAATCACCAATGACCCGACAAGGAGTGACGCGAGCTCACCAAGCCCTGTTGTCAACCAGGTTACAAAGAATGGTGCCTGAGCAATCACATGTAACTCTAAAGCTACCGTAATCATAGATGCTGCAAAAAAGAAGGAAAAATAAAAGAAGGCTTTGTTGAACAGACCGTTTAGGATGGTTTCTGCTTGATACTTCTTAAAGAGTTTCACACCAAGTCCAACAAAGACAAGGGTTGATAGACCTCCGACCAATACATCAATCATGCCAAAACTATAAAAATTAGCCATCATACACCCTAAAGTCACAGCGATAAGGTACTTGGGATGGTAAAATGCTAAAAAATTAAGCATTTCTGAGATACGAAACTGATAAGCACCATAAGAAATGGCATTTAAAGGGGGCGTGATGGTCAAAACGACATACAAGGCAGCAACCATGGCTACATGCAGGTAATCACGAAGGGTAAAATCTTTCATAGCTTTCTCCTTTAACGGTTATACCGTGTTTAATATGCTTGGTGAAAGGAAAGTAAGCACCAAGGGTTGTCAAAACAACTCTCTTAGTGTAACACAGAGAACCTTAAAAAGATAGGTTTTTCCAAGAAAAAGCATAAAAAACTTGTCAACATTAGCCCTTTTTGGTAAACTAATGTAGTTAATAACTATGGCAAGTAAATTGCTATGGCAGAAAGGACTCATTAACAATGAAAAAAGATATTCATCCTAGCTACCGTCCAGTTGTTTTCCTTGATACAACGACTGGTTACCAATTCATCAGTGGCTCAACAAAGCAAACGAATGAAACTGTTGAAGTTGATGGTGCGACTTATCCGCTTATCCGTGTCGAAATCTCTTCTGATTCACACCCATTCTACACAGGACGTCAAAAATTCACACAGGCAGATGGACGTGTGGACCGTTTCAACAAAAAATACGGTCTCAAAGACGCCAACGCTGCAGAATAATAGAACTCTTACCAAAAACCACTTTCGAGCAATATCGAAAGTGGTTTTTAGTATTGAAAGGTGGCAAGCAAAAGAAGATCGTGATAAAAAATCACTACTACTGCTGATCACCCAAATCATGATCCTCTAAGACCTCATCTATCTCTTGAGGTTTATCTTTAGAGATTGGCTTAAAGAGTTGAAATACCTTGAACAAAGCAACCGCTTTGACTAATGAAAAAACAAGTAAAATAAGGGCAAGTACTTGAAGAGTTGACACTGTTTTCACTACCTTTCGCGTGTTTGTTTTTGGCAAGTCTCACAAATGCCATAAATCATAAACTGGCTTTTGGTGATGACATAACCTGTCTGTTGAGCTACCTCATGGGCAATATCTGGTAGCTCAAGATCCAAATCACTGATTTTCCCACAAGACTCACAAATAACATTGATATGATCATGTCCTTTATAATCAAAGTAGGTGGTCTTGTCATTGGTTACTTTAATTTCAGAAACAAAGCCTTCATCTACTAAGACACGAAGATTATTATAAACAGTTGCTAGACTCAGACCAGGAAACTGCACACTAAGGTCTTCATAAATCTGTTCCGCACTAGGGTGATGATTGGCAGCGATCATATAGGCTAAAATCGCTTTCCTAGACGCTGTAATGCGACTATGATTTTGTCGAAAATGAGCTAAAACAGCCTGATACTCTGCTTCTAGCTCTTTGCTTAAGTCAATCATTACTCCTACCTCGTATGATGTTATTGTTCTATTATACGCCATTGCTTCCAAAAAAGAAACCTGAAAGCACATCTCTCTATGGAAAAACAGTCCCCCTAAGAGCATTCTAAAGAGTGTCTCATTGATTTAATGCCTTTGTTACTTCTTATGATTTGTGTCTACCTTTGAAAGCCATTTTAAAGAATTGTTTAAAGCTCATCAGGAAAGACTGTCCCATCATGTAGGTCAATATTTTAGACATGATCATCCATAAGACAATGGACAAGAGAATCACCAAAATCCAGCCGTATGGACTATCTGTAAAGACCTTGGGCAGGGGCACATTGATCCCAAAGAAGCCAGTTACAATACTTGGAATGGTCATGAGAAGCGACACAATCGTTAGCATGGTCATTGCATCGTTAAGGTCATTGTTTAGGATATTGTGATAGCTCGCGGTTAACTGTCCTAAAATCTCTGATGTTATCTCGGTCATCTCAACCAACTGTTTGGCCTCAACTAAGGCATCGTCTAATTGCTCTTGCTCTGTTTCATTTAGCTGAGAATGAAGCGACTGATGTTTGATACGTTCAATACTCGCAGCATTCTGACGGCAAGCTGATGCTAGAAAGACATTTCCGATCTCAATATCTGACAGGGCTAGTAGACCCTGTTTCGTCGTCTTAGCGCGTAATTGCTGATTGATGACCTGACGTTCGTGAGTGAGTTTTTCCATGACAGAGAAATAATGGCTCGACACTTCTACCAAGCCTGTAAACAAAAAATCATACAAACTCATGTCTTGATTACCATCCGCCAAAGCTCTCAAGCGTCTCACGATATAATCTGTATCCTTAGTCGACATGGTGATCAAGCGATTGCCTTGAGCGATAAAGGTGATGGGAACCGTCTGAAAGCTGTTATCTTCCTTGATCAATTTGAGAACATTGTAAATCAAAAGGAGTTGACCGGTCTTGCGGTTATACTCTGTATGTGCCAACTCGTTTTTATCAAGGGCATAGGCTGCCACTTCAGGATCTAGCCCATAATCCATGGCGATTTTTTCAGCATCTCTCTCCTCATCAATATCAATATCAATCCAACTAAAGCTATCGAAATGTTCTCTTGTAATCATTAGAAACCTCATTGCTTTTTGTATTAGTTTATCATACTTCCACCAATTTTTCTGCTCTCTTAGTTTAGAAAAATGAACCCCTTGATTGTCCCTCACAACACTAACATTATCTCTGTTTGTCATAAACTAGTTAACACTACACTTTAGTATTTCAAAAGCGCTCTCATTACGTACTATTCTTTTATAAAGGGTTTATTCTATCGATAAGAGCAACATCTGGAATTGGCTTTAACTATGTCAGCTCTTCTTCTATTTTGGTTTTACAGCTAGAAAAAGTATTTAGAAATCATAACCACCCACCACCCCCCCCCAAAAAAAAAGCATTAACAGCATTAGTCGTTTACTTTAAGGAGGTAACTTCATTTAAAAAATATTTATTACTTTTTGAGCTTGCTGAAAAAGCCATCAAAACGATGATCTTTTCAGTAAACTCCACTAAAAGTAATCGTCCCATAACGAAGTCTAATGAAAAACATTCCAAAGTCTGGCTTGACTCTGGAATGTTTTTCTATTTACAGTTGTTTTGAATCGTTTCCGCCCATGGTAAATAAGCTTCTAGCACGTCCTTATTTATGAGGGTTTCCTCATTTAGTAGATGGTCTAGAAGATAAATCGTGTATTTCTCTGAATGCAATACCTGTCACCTGGCTGTTTCTAGTAAACTTCTGATGATGGCAGTCGCTTTGGCTTCTTCAAAACTTTGAGAATTTTTGGGTTTGTTTTATCACAGACCAAACAAAACCCATTCCTGTTTGATTAGGAATGGGTCTTATTCTCAATATGGAAAGCTAGAGC
>NZ_JBLOJV010000012.1:0-46943 GCF_047785705.1 Streptococcus pluranimalium | reverse complement strand
GTTTTTTCTTTAAATGAATTTTTCACAAGTCTTATTTTTAACTACTCTGACGATAACAACTGTCTCTAAGCAGGCATTGTTCAAGGAGAAAGGTTTAGCTAGTCCTCATGCTTTGGCTGGTGAGGTTCTATGTTGCTGATATGATGATAGAGGAGATGCCAGGTGTCAGAGCGTTGCCAGAGGCTCATGTGTTTATACTGACCTAAACGGTAGGTCAATACTTGCGTCTCCTGATTGATGGGTTGGGTTTGAAAGTCCATCAAAGGAGCTGGCTGGCTTGTTTTTGATGTGCTGATTTGCTCCTTAGTGACGATCTCATCATCTGCCTCAATCATGACAAAAGCATCTGATAGGTATTGTTTGAAGTGAGGTTTTTGACTGAGAATAGCCATTTCATTTTGGTAGAGGGTTGTGATTAGATTTTCACAATCACCTTTGGAAATAGCAGCAGGCTCGACATGAATATCAATATCGTAAATGGCAAAACGCTTACTCAAGAGCTGTTCAACCTGCTCTGTAATCGCATGGCTATCGTATACTGAGAGGTTAGGATTCATCTCAAGGATAATATCAAGGTAAATATTACTGCCATAAGTACGTCCTCTTTGAGATTTGACGGCAATAATCTGAGGGATTTCTAAGATAGCGGCTTCGTATGCTTTGAGCTGGGCTTGGTCGAAACCATCAGAAAGACTAAAGGTTGTCTCCATAAAAATATCATAGGCTGTTTTCAAGATAAAAAGAGCAATGACAAGAGCAACCAGATGATCAATCATAGGAAAATTAAGGGAGCTAGTCACAATGGCAATCGAAGCTCCCAAGGAGGTTAGGGCATCTGAAAGATTGTCCTTGGCTGCGGCGACCAGAGCGCTAGATTTGACCTTTTTTGAGAGGGATTTATTGTAGGCATAAACCCCAAGCATGACTAAAGCGGAAATCACCCCAACCACAGCTCCTGTAGGATCAATACTGGTTTCTTTTCCAGAGAATATTTTTTGAATGGTCTGAATCATGACTTGAAAACCGACCAAGAACATGATAAAAGATGTTATCAAGCTAGAGAGGTCTTCAATTTTCCAGTGTCCAAAGCGATGGTCTTCATCAGCAGGTTGACTAGCCAAATGAAGCCCAACTAGCAAGGCGATGTTACCTACAATATCAGATAAATTATTAAAACCATCAGCAATCAAGGCAGAAGAATTTAACCAATAACCATAAGTTAGCTTGCCGACGGTGAGGATGATGTAGGCTACAATGCTTAAGAGAGGCCCACGCTTTGCTAAGCGTAAGGTTTCAGATGGGTGTGACATGCCAGCTCCTTATATCGTTTTAGTGTAACGGCTTTATTATACCATAAGATAAGAGGTCTTCTATGACTTAGCGATTGAATTAATCGGATGCAAAAAGCTAGGTTGAGTCCTAAAACCAAAATTTCTAACTGATTTTATGACTTAAAAGTGGTAAAATAATAACGAATGTTACAAAAAGAAAGAGGCCCTTATGAATCCTTTACTAAAAGGTATGAATGACCGTCAGGCTCAGGCCGTACAGACAACCGAAGGACCGCTGTTAATCATGGCAGGGGCGGGTTCGGGAAAAACCCGTGTCTTGACTCATCGTATCGCCTACTTGATCGATGAAAAAGGCATTAACCCTTGGAATATTTTAGCCATCACCTTCACCAATAAGGCAGCACGTGAGATGCGCGAGCGTGCCATAGCCCTAAATCCTGCGACCAAAGATACCCTTATTGCGACTTTCCATGCCATGTGTGTGCGGATTTTACGCAGAGAAGCCGATCATATTGGCTACAATCGTAACTTTACCATTGTTGATCCAGGTGAACAAGGGACACTCATGAAGCGTATCTTGAAACAGATTAATCTTGATCCCAAGAAATGGCATTACCGGGCTATTTTGGGGACTATTTCTAATGCTAAGAATGATTTATTAGATGAGAAAGCCTATGAGCGTCGAGCCAATGATACTTATACTCAGATAGTAGCTCAATGCTACACCGCTTATCAAAAAGAGTTGCGGCGTTCTGAGGCTATGGACTTTGATGATTTGATCATGATGACCTTGCGATTATTGGATACCAAGCCAGATGTATTGGCATATTATCAACAGCGTTATCAGTATATCCATGTTGATGAGTATCAAGATACCAACCATGCTCAGTATCAGTTAGTGAGACTTTTGGCATCACGGTTTCAAAACATCTGTGTCGTTGGTGATGCTGATCAGTCCATCTACGGTTGGCGTGGCGCAGATATGCAAAATATCTTGGATTTTGAAAAGGATTATCCGCAGGCCAAGGTCGTTTTATTAGAAGAAAATTACCGCTCTACAAAAAAAATTCTTCAAGCTGCTAACGAGGTCATCACGAACAACCGTAATCGACGTCCTAAAAAACTATGGACCCAAAATGACGACGGAGAGTCACTGGTTTATTACCGTGCTAGTAATGAACAAGAAGAAGCGGTCTTTGTTGCCACGACAATCGCTAACATGGCAGGTGAGATGAACAAGCCTTTCAAGGATTTCGCCGTTCTTTACCGAACCAATGCTCAATCGCGTACCATTGAGGAGGCCTTGCTCAAATCAAACATCCCTTACACTATGGTTGGAGGAACGAAGTTCTACAGCCGTAAAGAAATTCGTGATATTATTGCCTATTTAAATGTTATTGCTAACACAGCCGACAACCTGTCGTATCAGCGGATTATCAATGAGCCTAAACGTGGTGTTGGTCCAGGAACGCTTGACAAACTAAGGATTTTTGCAGAGACACAAGAATTGAGTCTCCTTGATGCTTCAGAACAAATCATGCTCTCAGGCATTAAAGGCAAGGCAGCTAAAGCCATATGGGACTTGGCGAACTTGCTACTAACTCTTCGTGCAGACTTGGACCATTATAGTCTAACAGCATTAGTTGACGCTATTTTGGAAAAATCCGGCTACCTAGAGGCACTCAAAATACAGAATACGCTAGAAAGCCAGTCACGGATTGAAAATATTGAAGAGTTTTTGTCGGTGACTAAAAACTTTGATGATAAGAATGCCAATGCTTTGGATGATGAATCAGGTCTTGATAAACTCAGCCGCTTTTTAAATGACTTAGCCTTGATTGCCGATACAGATGATGGCTCAGTAGAAACTGCTGAAGTGACCTTGATGACTCTACACGCAGCTAAAGGGCTAGAATTTCCAATTGTTTTTTTAATCGGTATGGAAGAGGGAGTCTTTCCCTTGGCACGAGCAGCAGAAAATCCAGAAGAATTGGAAGAAGAAAGGCGCTTAGCATACGTTGGTATCACACGTGCAGAAGAAATGCTATTTCTAACCAATGCTAATAGTCGCACCCTTTTCGGAAAAACATCCTATAATCGTCCAACGCGCTTTTTAAACGAAATATCAGATGAACTGTTACAGCATCAAGGTTTAGCAAGACCAGTCAATGCCTCCTTTGGTCTTAGTTATAGTAAAACCCAACCCACTCAATTTGGACAAGGGATGAGTCTCTCTCAAGCCCTGAAAGCTCGAAAAATCCAAGCCCAGTCACGCTCTAGCAATTCGACTAAAAGCAACTCCCTACCGTTTAGCAAAACAGGAGAGACACCAGCCAATAAGATTTCTTGGCAAATCGGAGATCAACTTCAGCACAAAAAGTGGGGTAAAGGAACTGTTTTGGACGTTTCTGGAGTAGGTAATGCCCAAGAACTAAAAATCATTTTTTCAGATCGTAGCCTTAAAAAACTCCTGGCAGAAGCAGCCCCCATCACCAAAATAGAAACATCAGATGATGAGGTATAAGAATTTGCAAAAATTTCTCAAAAAACAAGCATAAACGTTGCAATTTTTGGAAAATAAGGTATAATAACATTATAAGTCAAATTTTATGTGGTCACTTTGTTAGCTATTTTTAACGAATGATAGTTTAGGTTTGATTTAGAATAGTTTCTTGAGGATAAGACCTTAAAGAAATGAATACTATTATTATCGTCAATACTTACTTTACAAGATAAGTATGATGGTTATATTATAAAAACACTTAAGATTTTAGAAGATTGAGTGTTAGGAAAAGGAAGGTTTCACATGTCGTTTATTTGGTCACTGATTGTTGGATCACTCATTGGTCTTGCCGCTGGAGCAATCACTAAAAAAGGTGGTTCTATGGGGTGGGCTGCTAATATCATTGCAGGTATTGTAGGTTCTTGGGTTGGTCACGCCTTGTTTGGTGCTTGGGGTCCAGCACTTGCAGGTATGGCTCTTATTCCATCTATCTTAGGTGCAGTTATCGTTGTGGTGATTGTATCATTTGTACTCACAAAAACAAAATAATTTTTTTAAGAAGGAGACATTATGGCAAAAGGATTAAAAATAACCTATAGCCTTATCGGAGTGATTCTCCTCACAATCTTTGGAAATGTTATCATCAGAAACCAACGTATTGTGAACTTGAATGCCCTATCTTGGCTACCTGTAAAAGAAGCACATAAGCATGGCTTGCTTGATAGCTTGTTTAAGGGATTTATTAGAGAATCGTTAGCCCAATATTTTCTATGGACATCAATCGTTTTCTTTGTTATCGTTTTAGTCGGTATTTTAGTTATTATCTTTTCCCCTAGACGTTATAGTGAAATTGAATTGGCTGAAAATCAAGGAACTCTAAAATTAAGCAAGTCAGCAATTGAAGGTTATGTAAAGAGTCTAGTTGAGTCTGAAGGTGTTATGAAAAATGCTTCAGTTAAGGCAAACCTTTACAAGGATAAATTTAAAGTTGACGTTAAAGGTCAAGTTGTTCCAAGATCAAACGTCATCGCTAATACAGTTCAATTGAAAAACAGCATCGAAACAGGTCTTAAAGCTTTCTTTGGTGTCGAACATGACGTTGATTTTACAATTAAAGTAAAAGATGTCGTAGAAGGTCGAGAAACACTAAAAGGACGTGTAGAGTAGGAGTAGGTATGGAATTATTTGAAAAGTATAGATACCCCATCATTGGTGGAGGGTTAGCTTTCTTCTTAGCACTTCTACTAGTGACATTTGGTCTTTTGAAAACAATCTTAATTTTTGTATTAGTAGCAGCAGGCATGTATGCAGGTTTTTACCTGAAAGCTACTGGTATTATAGATGGTTTTTTTGACAATTTTAAATAGTAATATTAAAATTAATATTAAAAAATATATTTTAGCTATAAAGCTATAAGAAAGAGGAAAAATTATGGTACAAAATTTCAAATCAAGAAACTCAGTTGATGTTAAAGATATGCGTGGCGAACTTACTTACGAAGATAAAGTTATCGAAAAAATCGTAGGTCTTGCAGTTGCTAATGTTCATGGTTTACTTGAAGTAAGCGGTGGTTTCTTCTCTAACATCAAAGACAAATTGATCAACACTGATAACGTTACTGACGGTGTTAGCGTTGAAGTGGGTACAAAACAAGTAGCAGTTGATTTAGATGCTGTTGTTGAATACCAACAACACGTTCCAACTATCTTCAAAAACATTAAAGAAGTTGTTAAAGTTGAAATCTCTAAAATGACTGACCTTGACGTTGTTGAAGTTAACGTTAATGTTGTAGACATTAAAACACGTGCACAACACCAAGCTGATTCAGTTAGTCTTCAAGATCGTATCGCAAGTGGTGCACAAGCAACGACAGAATTCGTTTCAAACCAATACGAAAATGCTAAAGATGCAGTAAGTGATGGTGTTGACCGCGTTCAAGATAACGCTAAACCTCGCGTAAAATAATCTCTATTAACTTTTAAACTAAGAGACTTAAATAAGTCCAAAAAACAACTAAGAAGTTAGAAATAAGGTATTATTATGTCTGAAATTAAAAGCACAGTTACTTATGATGACACGGTTATCCAAAAAATAATTGGTCATGCGATTGAAAACATTGACGGTTTGTTGTCAGTAGATGGTGGTTTTTTCTCTAATATCAAAGAAAAAATCGTTAATTCTGATGATGTCACAACTGGTGTCAATGTTGAAGTTGGCACTGAAGAAGTCGCTACAGATCTTGATATTGTTGTTGAATACGGCAAGGATATTCCTAGCATTGCAGATAGCATTAAATCAATCATCGTAAAAGATGTTGAAGCAAGCACACATCTTAAAGTTGTTGAAATCAATGTTAATGTTGTTGATGTGATGACTCGTGAAGAGTTTGAAAAAGCTTCAGTAACGCTTCAAGATCGCATAGAATCTGGTTACGAAAGTGTCAAAGAATCAGCTAAAGAAGCTGGACAGTATATCTCTGAAAAAACATCAGTAGCCGTTGAAGCAACGTCAGAGAAAGCATCTGAATTTGCTAAAGCAACATCAGAAAAAGCGTCAGAAGTAGCAGAAAAGACGTCAGAGAAAGCATCTGAGTTTGCTGAAGCAACATCAGAAAAAGCGTCAGAGGTAGCAGAGAAAGCGTCAGAAAAAGCATCTGATTTAAAGGAAGCGGCTTCTGAGAAAGCTTCGGAAGTAGCAGAAAAGACTTCAGAAAAAGTTGAAGATTTGAAAGAATCAGCATCAGAAAAAGGCTCTGAAGTTAGCAGTTCTAGTCACAATGATAGTCTTGTTTACAAAGCATCATCAGAGAGCGATGTCGTTGTTGCGGACTAATCAAAATGATTACATAACTGATTTTCTATAAAAAGAAAATCGGTGGAGGAAGGTTGGGTTTAATTCCTAACCTTTTTTGCTTAATCGCTCTTATTTTAATATTTGAGATGGTTAGCAAGCATTAATGATGAATGGAGGGATCTTATGCGTAGTGCCAAATCAGAAGTAAGGAGTTCAAGATACCAACAAGTAGCAATGGCTGTTGCCAAGCGAATTGTTGATGGTAATTATGCTGTTGGTGAAAAACTCAAGTCACGTTCGACTTTGGCAAGTACCTTTAATGTCTCGCCAGAAACAGCAAGAAAAGGGTTGAATATTTTAGCCGATCTGAATATTGTTACTTTAAAGCATGGTAGTGGTGCTGTAGTGGTATCAAAGGAAAAGGCTGAAGAATTTTTAAAAACTTATGAAACGACTCATTCTTTAAATCTGATTAAACAAACAATTAGAGATACTATTAAAAAGCAGAAAGCTGAACTAGATTTTTTAGCTGATTTGGTGGCTGATTTTGCTGTTCAAAGTCAGCTAGTCAGTAGAAAGTATCCATTCACACCTTATGAATTTAAGTTAACGAAGTCATCAAATCACTTGGGTCAATCCATTCGTGATTTGAATATTTGGCATCAAACAGGGGCTACGATTATAGGTATTGAGCATGACGGTGTTTTACTCTTATCACCGAGTCCTTATGCTACTTTTGAAGAGGGAGACCATATTTTCTTTGTTGGAGATGACTTATCCTATTTTCGCATGAAGAATCTTTTCAATGTGGATCTTCCTAAAGAGTAAGAAGATGGTTAATGCTAATGAAAGTTATAAATTTAACTAGGCTTCGTTACGGCAGTCCCTGTCGTTTTGATAATCAAGAGGTATCACTTATTCAAATACAGTGTCAGATAATCAATGAAGCAAGCTAATTATGAGCTTAGCTTCTTTTTTAAGGATTTCAAAAAAGTCAGAAACCTCTTTTATCTTGATAAAAATTATTTTTTGTATTATAATACTAACCACTGATAGATGGAGGTGTTCTGATGAATGAAGCGGCTGTTTCTAGTTTTTCTACTTTAAAAGAGATGTCGACTATTTTTAAAGGGAGAGCGATTCCTTCTCAAGTTCAAGGTGATAGTATCGGTATTATCAACATTATCAATATCAATAAAGGCATTATCGACTACGAACGCTTAAAAACCTATGATGACAAGGATAGAATAGTAGCAAAATACTATCTAAAAGAAGGCGATGTCTTGATTGCTTCTAAAGGCACACAGTTGAAGATTGCTGTTTTTGAAGAGCAAGATAGACCCGTTGTCGCTTCCTCAAATTTTACGATTGTTAGACCATCCTCAAAGGTGATGGGGCATTACATCAAGTTATTTCTTGAAACCCAGCAAGGTCAGGACTTATTGAAGGCTACAGACCGTGGTAAGGCTGTTATGAATTTATCAACCAGAGAGATAGGTCACATCCCGATACCTCATTTACCTCTGGTTAAGCAAGAATATGCCATTGGTAGATACTTGAGAGGACAAGCGGATTATCAACGAAAAATGGAACGCGCTCATTCGGAATGGCAACGTATCCAAGATGAGGTTAAACGCAGTTTATTCTGATAGGCCATGTCAAAGATCATAGTTTTACTTAGAAGGAAATGAATATGAATGATATCAAATGCCCTCATTGTCAAACCAGTTTTAAGATCAATGAGACTGAGTACAATCAACTGTTAGATCAGATTAGGACAAAAGCGTTTGAACAGGACTTGCTTGAGAGAGTGGCTTCTGAAAAGCGACTGATTAAAGAGCAGGCTAAAAATGAGTTGCAATCCGCTTTAGAAGAAAAAGAAAAAGAAGTGCTAAAGTTAAAGTATGACTTAGATGCTTCTGAGCAAAAACAAGCGCTGTCACATCAAGAATTGCTATCGCAAAAAAATAATGAAATCCATGACTTAAGGCAACAGATTGACAAAATAGCCGCTGATAATGCCTTGTCCTTGGCTCAGGCTCTTTCTGAAAAAGATCATGAAAACCAAGCCTTGCAAGCCCAGATAAATCTCATTGCTCTTGAAAAAGATAAGGAGAGACAAGAAGCTCTGCATCACCTGCAACAAGAAAGAGATAAGATCGCCAATCAGTTGGCACTCCAAGAGCAACAAAGAGAGTTAGATAAACAGTCTTTAGTACAACAATATCAGCTGGAATTAGCTCAAAAGGATGAATTATTAGCCTATTATAAGGATTTCAAGGCCAAGCAGTCGACAAAGATGATTGGGGAGAGTTTGGAGCAACATTGTGACTACGAGTTTAATCGTTTACGGATGACCGCTTTTCCTAATGCACAATTTGGCAAGGATAATGATGCTAAAACAGGATCAAAGGGAGACTATATTTATCGGGAATACGATGAAAATGGTATTGAAATAATCTCGATTATGTTTGAAATGAAAAATGAGGCTGATGAAACGGCTACGAAAAAGAAAAATGATCATTTCTTCAAAGAATTGGATAAGGATAGGCGTGAGAAGAATTGTGAATACGCTGTTTTAGTTTCTTTACTAGAAATGGATAATGAACTCTACAATAATGGCATTGTGGATGTTTCTTATCACTATCCTAAAATGTACGTGATTCGCCCGCAGTTTTTCATTCCGATCATTACCTTACTAAGAAATGCCTCCTTAAATGTCTTGCAGTATAAGCAGGAATTGGCTTTAATGAAAGAACAACACGCTGATATTACTCATTTTGAAGAGGATTTGAATCTCTTTAAAACGGCATTTGCCAAGAATTATCAATCTGCTAGTAAGAATTTTCAAAAAGCTGTTGATGAGATTGACAAGGCGATTAAACGGATGGAAGCTGTTAAGGCTGCCTTGACCACAAGTGAGCATCAACTGAGATTGGCCAATCATAAATTAGAGGATGTTACGGTGAAGAAATTAACACGAAAAAACCCAACCATGAAAAGCAAATTTGATGCTTTAAAGAGGGGCTCTAAATAGACTGTTACAAGCATTTAGCTTGCCTTAGATTATACTGATAAGAATCTCGTACAGTTGGTTTTAAAAAAGAGGTCAGATTATTTCAGCTGACCTCCTTTTTGTTCTTGCTTTGTGGTATAATAAGGTTATGATTAACGGGATTATCAATTTACAAAAAGAGGCTGGTATGACTAGCCATGATGCTGTTTTTAAACTACGAAAGATACTTCACGAAAAAAAAATCGGTCATGGAGGAACGCTTGATCCAGATGTGACAGGAGTTTTGCCGATCGCTGTAGGAAAAGCAACGAGAGTGATTGAGTTCATGACGGAAGCTGGCAAGGTTTATGACGGTCAGGTGACGCTAGGTTATGCGACAACTACTGAGGATGCTAGTGGGGAAATCATTGATAAAACCCCTGTAAGACCTGGATTAACGGCAGAAGATATTGATGTTGCAATGGCAAGTTTTGTAGGAGAAATCACTCAAATCCCACCGATGTTTTCTGCGGTCAAGGTCAAGGGTAAAAAATTGTACGAGTATGCTAGAGCAGGTGAGTTTGTTGAACGCCCCAAAAGACAAGTGGTCATTAAATCATTTGTGAGAACCTCCTGCCTTGAGCGTGACGGAGAGCTGGTACGCTTTTCGTTTAGGGTGATTTGTAGCAAAGGCACTTATGTCAGAACTCTAGCGGTAGATCTTGGTCAGAGACTTGGTCTTGCCAGTCACATGTCCCAACTACAGCGTACGGCCTCCGCTGGTTTGGAGCTTTCTAAAGCCCTGACCCTTAAAGAGATTGAAGAAATGGTAAGAAGAGATGATTGGTCTTTTCTCTTGCCGATTGAAGTGGGCTTAGCTGACCTTCCTAGGGTTTCCTTGAGCGAGGAGGAAGTGGCTCATATTCGTCATGGTCGTTTTATTTCTTTACCTAATCAAGAGACCGTTCTAGCAGCCTTTTATCAGGATAAAGCGGCGGCTATTTTAGAAAAACGTGATGGTTTGTATAAACCCAGAAAAGTGTTATTATCATGAACATAAAACCGATTATATCTTACCAAGAAATCAGTGAACCTCAACAAACCGTTCTTGTTTTGGGGTATTTTGATGCCTTACATCTTGGTCATAAAGCCTTATTTGACAAGGCAAAAGAAATCGCAGCTGCAAAGGGGCTTTCGATTGTGTTGTTGACCTTTTTTGAGTCACCGAAACTGACCTTTAGTCGCTTTACCCCCGATTTACTATGGCATATTACTTACCCTGAAAAGCGCTATCAAAAATTGGCGGAATATGGTGTCGATACCCTCTATTTGACTGATTTTACGAGCGATTTTGCGACGATTTCATCAGACCAGTTTATAGCGACCTATATTAAGCAACTGAATCCTGATACCATTGTGGTTGGTTTTGACTATCATTTTGGACATAATCGAACGAACTCAGATTATTTGTCTCGTAACGTTGCAGCAGATGTTATTGTCATCCCTGAAGTCACTGATGGCTATCAAAAAATTAGCTCCACTTTAATACGTGATTTGATTCAAGAAGGCCGTATCAGTAAGGTCAATCAATTATTGGGCTATCATTACTCTACTAGAGGAATTGTTGTCCATGGTGATGCTAGAGGTCGTACTATCGGCTTTCCAACAGCAAATCTGGCACCAACGGATCGAACACTTCTGCCAGCAGATGGTGTTTATGTGACGGATGTCCTTGTCAAAGGTAGCCGCTATCGCGCCATGACTAGTATTGGAAAGAATATCACATTTGGTGGAGATGAGTTACGCCTTGAAAGTAATTTATTTGATTTCTCCGGTGACATTTACGGTGAGACGATTGAAATTTTTTGGTTAGCTAAAATTCGTCGCATGAAAAAGTTTAATGGCATTGATGATTTGGTGAAACAGTTAAAAAGTGATCAAGAAATTGCGCTAAATTGGCAGAAACCATAGCCAAGTGTTCTAAATTTTTGTATAATATTAATCAATGAGATTGATTTGAGGCCAAATATGATTACTTTATTTTTATCACCGAGTTGCACCAGTTGTCGTAAGGCACGCGCTTGGTTAGAAAGACATGACGTTGACTATGTCGAGCATAATATCGTTACCAATCCCCTGACTCAAGATGAGTTGATGTCTATCTTGTCATTTACTGAAAATGGAACAGAGGACATCATTTCAACCCGCTCCAAGGTATTTCAAAGGCTAGAGGTAGACGTTGATGAGCTGTCCATATCTCAACTCATTGAGCTGATTGCTTCAAATCCAAGTTTACTACGCCGTCCGATTATTATTGATTCCAAACGCATGCAGATTGGCTTTAACGAAGATGAAATCAGAGCTTTTTTACCGAGAGATTATCGCAAACAAGAGCTTCGTCAGGCGACTATCCGTGCTGAAATTGAGGGAAAACATGTCTAAGACAAACTATTCATATCCTCTTGATATGTCCTGGAGTACCGAGGAGATGACTTTGGTGCTTCGTTTTTTTAATCATGTTGAAAAAGCTTATGAGAGTAAGGTTGATGTGCTTCATTTAAACCAAGCCTATAAGGCTTTTAAAGAGGTTGTTCCATCAAAAGGTGAGGAGAAAAGACTAGATAAAGCCTTTGAAGAGGCAAGTGGTTATTCGACTTATCGTGTTGTTCAAGCGGCTAAAGCACAAACTGAAGGGTGGTTAAGGATTGAATCGTAAATTTTTATTTGCCAAAACAGTGATTCAAAAAGCTGGGATTTTTATCAAAGAACAGATGCAGCACGATTTTCTGATTGAAGAAAAAGCAGATGAGACTGATTTGGTCACTAGCCTGGATAAGCAGTGTCAAGCCATGATGATTGAGGCTATTAGGGACGCCTATCCCGATGATCATTTTTTAGCAGAAGAAGATGATATTAGACATCTCATTTCTAAAGGCAATGTCTGGGTGCTTGATCCGATTGATGGCACTGTTAATTTTATTGCCCAAGGAGATCATTTTGCCATTATGATGGCCTATTATGAGGAGGGTGTCGGACAATTTGGCTTGATTCTAGATGTTATGCGGGGCATTCTTTACGCTGGTGGTGGTCAGTTCGATGTTTATGCGAATGATACTAGGCTAGAACCTTATCAACAGCGTGACTTTAAGCGTTGTCTAGTCGGTGTGAATGCCCAGATGTACCTTGAAAACACTGCTGGGATACGTGATTTCACAGCTTTGGCCCTCGGTGTTCGTATTTATGGAGGGGCAGGTATCAGCATGACACAGGTCATGTCGGGAAAACTACTGGCTTATTTTTCCAATATCGCTCCATGGGATTATGCCGCAGCAGCTATTATGGGAGAGAAACTGGGTTATTCCTTACTAACTGTTAACGGTGAAAAGCCTGACTTTAAGACACGCCAACAGGTGATGTTTGTCCCTACAAAAGCATTAGGAGTGATTCAGTCCCTGGTTCACTAATCATTTTTAAAAGTTGGGTAATCCCTCTAGCTTTTAAACAGTCCTTTCTTTGCTTTTTGGGATTCTTTCTCGCTCCTTTTTGATAGGTCAATGGTTAGGAATTTGGTATAATAAAAACATGTCATTACCACAAGCATTTATTGAAAAATATAAAAAGCTTCTGAAAGAGGACTATCATGATTTTTTAGCCTCTTTTGATCAGCCACCTGTGGCAGGCTTTCGGTCTAATCCATTAAAAGAAGGGCAAATGTCATTTGAGCATCCCATTGCTGATACAAACTGGGGTTATTATGGCAAGGTTTCTGGCAAGTCGATAGAGCATGTCACCGGTCTTGTTTACTCGCAAGAACCAGCAGCACAAATGGTTGGTCAGGTGGCTCATCCCAAACCAGGGATGAAGGTGCTTGATTTGGCAGCCGCTCCTGGTGGGAAAACGACCCATCTTCTTAGCTATTTAAATAACACTGGCTTACTTGTTAGTAACGAGATCAATGCTAAGAGAAGTCATGTTTTAGCTGAAAATGTTGAACGTTTTGGCGCTAGAAATGTGATTGTGACCAATGAATCAACAGAGCGTTTAGCTAAGGTTTTCCCCTCTTTTTTTGACCTGATTGTTTTTGATGGTCCTTGTTCAGGAGAGGGAATGTTTCGAAAAGATCCCAAAGCCATTCCCTATTGGCATGAGGATTACCCTAAAGAATTAGCAAGCCTACAAAAAACCATCTTGTCAGATGCCTTAGCCATGCTAGCTCCAGGAGGTCAGCTTGTTTACTCTACTTGTACCTGGTCGCCGGAGGAAAATGAGGAGGTAGCTACTTGGCTTTTAGAACATAAAGAACTGGCTTTAGTCCCAATTCAAGCTAGCCATGGCATGACTAATAGCCATTTATTGCCTGGGACAGTTCGAATGTATCCTCATTTGTTTAAGGGGGAAGGGCAATTTATCGCTAAGTTTAAGGATTTAAGAGAGCCTGTCAAGACTTCTAAAATCAGCCTAAAAAAAGTTCCTAAAAAGACCTCCTTAACCAAGGAGCAAGATAATCTATGGCAGGCTTTTTGCCAGAAGCATCTAGCAGTTACTCTACAGGGTCAATATCAGACATTTGGAGACCATCTCTACCTCTTACCAGAAGGTCTCCCTAATTTGTCTGGTCTAAGAATTACACGAAATGGTCTTCATCTAGGAACCTTTAAGAAAAAGCGTTTTGAACCTTCTTTTGCCCTAGGAATGGCCTTAAAACCATCTGAGGTAATACAGTATATCGAAATGGATATAGAACAGTTTGAGAGATACGTTGCAGGTCATCAGATCCCTTTAAAGACGACTTACCCCAATGGGTGGTATCAAGTCGTCATAAAGGGAAATGGCTTAGGTTTTGCGAAAGTGGTAGGAGACCAGTTGAAAAACGCTTATCCCAAAGGCTTGAGATTTTACTCTTAATTGTTATAGGAGATCATTTCGTTCAAAAAAGAAGTCAGCTGATAGACTTCTTGGTATCAAAAGTTTGTGATGACAGAGTGGTCATCGAAAAAAATTGTCGCCACCATTCTAATTTGATTTCGTTTTTCGGAGGAAAAAAATGACAAAGAAAAAGTGCCTCGCCGTCATGGGCATGCTTGTAACAGTTTTACTATTGCTATCTGGTTGTGCCAAATGGATTGATAAAGGGGAAACATCAACGGCTGTTGGTTCAACGGCTTTGCAACCCTTAGTAGAAGCTGCTGCAGATGAATTTAGTAAACAACATATCGGTAAAACCATCAATGTTCAAGGTGGTGGTTCTGGTACAGGACTTTCACAAGTGCAGTCTGGTGCTGTTCAAATCGGAAATAGTGACCTATTTGCTGAGGAAAAAGATGGTATTGATGCTTCTGTATTAGTTGACCATCGTGTTGCTGTTGCTGGACTAGCTGTCATCGTGAATAAGGAAGTCTCTGTGAATAATCTCACAACAGAGCAATTGCGGGATATCTTTTCTGGTAAAGTTAGCAACTGGAAAGAAGTCGGCGGCAATGATTTAGCCATCTCTATCATCAACCGCGCCTCTAGTTCAGGCTCACGCGCGACTTTTGATAATATCATCATGGGAGATACCAATGCTAAGAAAAGTCAAGAACAAGACTCAAACGGTATGGTTAAGTCCATTGTTTCTCAAACGTCGGGTGCGATTTCCTATTTAGCATTTGCCTATTTAGATGATAGTATCAAAACGATGAAACTCAATGGCTTTGAGCCGTCTCCTAAGCATGTGGCAACCAATGACTGGCCAATTTGGTCATATGAACATATGTACACCAAAGGTGAGCCAAAAGCTTTAACCAAAGAATTTTTGGACTTTATGACGTCTGAAGAAGTTCAGTCCAATATTGTCACTGCCATGGGCTATATCCCAATAAGCGAGATGACCGTTGAAAAAACGGCTGATGGCAAAGTATCAGCAAAATAAAGGAGTCAAAATGAAGAATCAGGAATTGGCGAAGACCTTAGTCGCACCTTCAAAAAATTCTCGCCTTGAGAAGTTTGGGAAGTCGATCACATTCATGTGTCTTGCCTTAATTGTCTTTATTGTAGCGATGATTTTAATCTTTGTTGCTCAAAAAGGTCTCTCAACCTTTTTTATTGATAAGATTAATGTGTTTAGATTTTTATTTGGCACAGACTGGCAGCCCAGTGTCAAAGGACCAGATGGTCAGCCACTCATGGGCGCTCTTCCGATGATTTTAGGCTCTTTCATTGTAACGATTTTATCAGCCTTGATTGCCACACCATTTGCTATTGGAGCAGCAGTCTTTATGACGGAAGTCTCGCCAAAATATGGTAGAAAAATTCTGCAACCTGCTGTTGAACTGTTGGTTGGTATTCCATCTGTTGTTTATGGGTTTATTGGTTTACAAATCGTCGTCCCATTTGTACGTTCCATTTTTGGAGGTACAGGTTTTGGTATTTTATCAGGAGTGTTTGTGCTCTTTGTCATGATTCTCCCGACGGTTACCTTTATGACAACAGATAGTCTTCGTGCGGTGCCTCGTCACTATCGTGAAGCCAGTATGGCAATGGGAGCAACGCGTTGGCAAACCATCTGGCGTGTGGTTTTAAATGCCGCTCGTCCAGGAATTTTTACAGCCGTTATTTTCGGAATGGCACGTGCTTTTGGTGAAGCCTTAGCGATTCAGATGGTTGTCGGTAACTCAGCTGTTATTCCAAGCTCCTTAACCACCCCTGCAGCCACCCTAACTTCGATCCTAACCATGGGAATTGGTAATACAGTTATGGGAACGGTTCAAAATAACGTGCTGTGGTCACTGGCCTTGGTATTGCTGATGATGAGTCTGGCTTTCAATACCCTCGTTAAATTCATTACAAGAGAGAGAAAGAGAAACTATGAACGCTAAAAAAATGGATAAATTAGCAACTGGTGTTCTCTACACCATTGCAACGATTATTGTCGTCATCTTGGCATCCTTAATCCTCTATATCTTAGTCCGTGGCTTGCCTCACATCAGCTGGTCTTTCTTAACTGGAAAATCCTCCTCTTATGAAGCAGGAGGAGGTATTGGGATTCAACTCTATAACTCATTGTTTTTACTAATAACAACCCTAATCATTTCAGTCCCCTTATCAATGGGTGCTGGCATTTACTTAGCCGAATATGCTAAAAAAGGACGTTTAACAGACTTTATTCGCACCTGTATCGAAATTTTATCGTCCTTACCATCAGTAGTGGTTGGTTTGTTTGGTTATTTAATCTTCGTGGTGCAATTTGAGTATGGCTTTTCAATCATTTCAGGTGCTTTGGCTCTAACGGTCTTTAATTTACCGCAGATGACTCGAACGGTTGAAGATAGTCTTCGAACCGTACATCATACGCAACGCGAGGCTGGCTTGGCTCTTGGTTTGTCACGTTGGGAAACAGTGCTTCACGTGGTCGTGCCAGAAGCTCTTCCTGGGATTGTGACGGGAATTGTCTTAGCTTCGGGTCGTATTTTTGGTGAGGCAGCAGCCTTGATTTACACAGCAGGACAGTCAGCTCCAGCCCTTGATTGGTCTAACTGGAATCCTCTAAGTGTTACCAGTCCAATCTCACCATTTCGTCAATCAGAAACCCTAGCGGTTCATATTTGGAAAGTAAACAGTGAAGGGACTATTCCAGATGCGACACTTGTTTCAGCAGGGTCAGCGGCAGTCTTACTGGTATTTATCTTGATATTTAACCTCTCTGCTCGCTTTGTTGGTAAGAAATTACACGAAAAATTAACATCAGCAACCTAATAAGGAGTTCTTATGCCTGAGTATAATTGGGATGAAAGACATATCATCACATTCCCTGAGGATAGCCTCATTTTATCAACTTCTGACCTACATGTTTATTACGGTCAGAATGAAGCTATCAAGGGAATTGATATGCCCTTTGAAAAAAATAAAATCACGGCCTTGATTGGACCTTCAGGGTGTGGGAAATCAACCTTTTTGAGAAGTTTGAATCGCATGAATGATACCATCGATATCGCCAAAGTCACTGGTAAAATCATGTATCAAGGCATTGACGTCAATGCCCCTGAGATCAATGTCTATGAAATGCGTAAGCATATCGGCATGGTCTTCCAGCGTCCTAACCCCTTTGCCAAATCGATTTATCGCAATATTACCTTTGCCCATGAGCGTGCGGGAATAAAAAACAAGAAGGTTTTAGATGAGATTGTGGAGACCTCTTTGAGGCAAGTTGGTTTGTGGGACAAGCTCAAAGATGATTTACACAAATCAGCTTTTACCCTATCTGGTGGACAACAACAGCGTCTTTGCATTGCTCGTGCCATTTCTGTCAAGCCAGATATCTTATTGATGGATGAACCGGCGTCAAACTTAGATCCTATTGCAACCATGCAACTGGAAGAAACCATGTTTGAGCTCAAGAAAAATTATTCGATCATTATCGTTACCCATAATATGCAACAAGCTGCACGTGCTAGCGATTATACAGCTTTCTTTTATCTTGGTGATTTGATTGAATATGATAAGACCAAAAACATTTTCCAAAATGCCAAACTACAATCTACCAGTGATTATGTTTCTGGTCGTTTCGGATAGGGAGGAAAGCCAATGACAGAACCTATTTTACAAGTGCGTGATGTGTCGGTATATTATGCCAAGAAAAAAGCGCTCAATAGTGTGTCGCTTGATATTTTCCCAAACCAAATTACGACGCTAATCGGTCCATCTGGGTCAGGGAAATCCACCTTACTTAGAGCGATTAACCGTATGGGAGATTTGAACCCAGAGTGGTCTTTGACCGGTTCTATTAGCTATAACGGTCACAACATTTACAGTCCTAGAACAGATACGGTTGATCTTCGTAAGGAAATCGGCATGGTGTTCCAACAACCTAATCCTTTTCCGATGTCTATTTATGAGAATGTTGTCTATGGTCTTCGTATCAAAGGGATCAAAGATAAAGATACTCTTGATGAAGCAGTGGAAAGATCCCTCAGAGGCGCTTTCATTTGGGATGAGGTCAAGGATCGCTTACATGATTCAGCTCTGGGTTTGTCTGGTGGACAGCAGCAGCGTGTTTGTGTGGCACGTGTTTTAGCGACTAGCCCTCGTATCATTCTCTTGGATGAGCCAACGTCTGCTCTAGACCCTATTTCTGCTGGAAAAATTGAAGAGACTTTATACGGACTAAAAAAAGATTATACCATGGTTGTTGTGACGCGTTCCATGCAGCAAGCGTCGCGTATTTCGGATCGGACAGGCTTTTTCCTTGATGGAAACCTGATTGAATTTGAAGATACTAAGACCATGTTTATGAGACCAAAACATAAAGAAACAGAAGAGTATATCACTGGTAAATTTGGTTAAACCAAATCAAAGAAAGAGGTAGCTGATGTTACGAACACAATTTGAAGAAGAATTAGATAAATTACACAATCAATTTTACGCCATGGGAACGGAAGTGCTAGCGCAAATTAATAAGAGCGTTCGTGCCTTTGTCAGTCATGATCGTGACCTCGCTCAAGAGGTTATTGATGAGGATGAAGTGGTTAACAACTACGAAACAAAACTTGAGAAAAAATCGCTTGAGATTATTGCCTTACAGCAACCAGTATCGCAAGATTTAAGAACGGTTATCACGGTCTTGAAAGCCTCAAATGATATTGAGCGTATGGGAGATCATGCATCGTCAATTGCCAAGGCAACCATTCGTATGAAGGGTGAAGAGCGTGTTCCTCAGGTCGAGGCAGAAATCAATAAGATGGGTAAAGCAGTAAAACACATGCTTGAGGATGCCCTAAACGCTTATATCACCGGTGATGAAGCTGCTGCTCGAGAAGTTGCCCTCAAAGATGAAGAAATAGATGCTTACTTTAAAACCATTCAGCATCATGCTGTTGAGAGTATTCGTGAAAATCCAGAGGCTGCTTTTGCAGGAAAAGAGTATTTTCAAGTGTTAATGTATTTAGAGCGCATTGGAGACTATGCTCGTAATATCTGTGAATGGGTAGTCTATCTCAAAACGGGTAAAATCATCGAATTGTAAGCCATTTAGTGATAGACTAATGGTTACTTGATTGGCGACATTTGCTGTGGCATGATAGCAATGATTTTCCACAATGTCTCTCCAGTGAGTATTGAAAACGAACTACAAGAATAAGGAGCTTTATGACAGTCGTAAAACGTTTAATTGAACAGTTTATTCCAGAAAATTACAATCTGTTTCTTGATGTGAATCGTGAGGATAAACGATTTTCAGGAAATGTTGCCATTACAGGGGAAGCCCTTGATCATCAGATTGCTTTTCACCAAAAAGATTTGCGTATTGAATCTGTAAAATTAGATAACGAAAATCTCTCTTTTGAGATGGATGAGCAAAATGAATGTCTTTTCATTGATTCGCCAGATACAGGGATGATGACACTGGTTATTGAATTTTCAGGTGAAATTACAGACAATATGACTGGGATTTACCCGTCTTATTACACCGAAAATGGCATCAAAAAAGAAGTGATTGCGACTCAATTTGAGAGTCACTTTGCACGCGAAGCCTTCCCTTGTATTGATGAGCCTGAAGCTAAGGCAACCTTTGATTTAGCATTAAAATTTGATCAAGCAGAAGGAGAAGTAGCATTTTCTAACATGCCTGAGTCAAATCCAGAACTTCGCCAAGAGACAGGTGTTTGGAGTTTTGAAACCACCCCACGCATGTCCTCTTACTTGTTGGCATTTGCTTTTGGAGATTTGCAAGGAAAAACACAAACCTCTAAAAATGGAACTGAAGTCGGTGTTTTCTCAACTAAAGCTCATCCTCTAAAATCACTTGACTTTGCCTTGAATATCGCGACACGTGTTATTGATTTTTATGAAGATTATTTTGGTGTTGCTTACCCGATTCCTTTGTCTTACCACCTTGCTCTTCCGGATTTTTCAGCTGGAGCAATGGAGAACTGGGGTCTTGTGACCTATCGTGAAGTTTATCTTTTAGTTGATGACAATTCAACCGTATCCAGTCGTCAGCAAGTTGCCTTGGTGATTGCTCATGAAATAGCTCATCAGTGGTTTGGCAATCTTGTTACCATGAAGTGGTGGGATGATTTGTGGCTAAACGAAAGTTTCGCCAACATGATGGAATATGTTGCCATTGATGCTATTGAGCCATCGTGGAAGATCTTTGATGATTTTCAAACAGGTGGTGTTCCTCATGCTCTTGAGCGTGACGCCACAGATGGTGTCCAGTCTGTCCATGTGGAAGTCAAGCATCCAGATGAGATTAACACCTTGTTTGATGCAGCGATTGTTTATGCTAAAGGTAGCCGCCTGATGCACATGTTGCGTCGTTGGCTTGGTAATGAAGCCTTTGCTGCTGGTCTCAAGGCATACTTTAAAAAGCATCAATACCAAAACACAGTTGGACAGGATTTATGGCGTGCCTTGTCAGAGGCTTCTGGCAAAGATGTGGCAAGTTTCATGCACTCCTGGTTGGAACAACCTGGTTACCCAGTTGTGACCCTATCTGTGAAGGATGATGACCTTGTCATTAGGCAAGACCAGTTCTTCATCGGAGAAGGTGAAGATCGTGGACGCTTATGGCAAATTCCTTTAAACACAAACTGGTCAGGCTTACCAGAGACCTTGACGGATAGAGAAGTGATCATTCCAGGTTATCGTCAATTGGCTGCTCAAAATCAAGGAGCATTACGATTAAACACTGAAAACACAGCTCACTATATTTCAAATTATCAAGGTCAGCTGCTTGAAGCTTTGTTAGATGAGCTAGCGACACTTGATGCGACCAGTCAATTACAAATGATTGCTGAGCGCCGCTTGTTGGCAGAGAGTGGTATTATCTCTTACGCTGATTTAGTTCCTTTGATTCAACGATTAAAAACAGCAGATGCTTACATGGTCATTGCTGCTATTAGCTCAGTTTTACAAGGATTTGATAAGTTTATTGACGACAATAGTCCTGAAGAGGCTGCTAAACATGACTTAACCCGTCAGATTTTTACAGATACCTTTGAGCGTCTTGGTTTCTTGCCTAAGGCTGGCGAATCTGATGAGGATGAAATGGTGCGACAAATAGTCTTGGATCATTTGATTGAAGCGAAAGATCAAAAAGTAATGGCAGAAGCCAGTCAACTATTTGAACAGTATCGTGAGGATTTAGCAACCATACCAGCGTCTATCCGAACAGCCTTATTGCTGAATGCCTTTAAAACAGCCGAAACGCCAGAACTCTTGGAAGAATACCGAGATTACTATGTCGCAACGACAGATGGTACCTTCAAACGTCAACTAGGAAAGGCTATGACAGCTACCAAGTCACCAAAAAACCTATCGTCTATTTTGACTTATCTTAAAGACAAAGATATCGTTAAGCCACAAGATTTGGCTGGCTGGTATGGTAATCTTTTGAGGCATGATTTTGCTCAAGAAACGACGTGGAACTGGGCTAAAGAGCATTGGGATTGGATTAAAACAACGCTTGGTGGTGACATGAGTTTTGATGCCTTTGTCACAATCCCATCTAGCTTATTTAGGTCAGAAAAAGCCTTGAAAGCCTATAAAGCTTTCTTTGAACCTCAGTTAGATGACATGGCTATTAGCCGTAATATTGCTATGGGGATCAGAGAAATTTCGGCTCGAGTTGATTTGATTAACCAAGAAAAAGCCGCCGTTTCAAACGCTCTTCTAGCGGATAAATCTGATGACACAAACTAAGTAAAAAAAGCTCAAAAACGAGTTGGCATCATAGCCATTTAGGCTTTTGCAGGCTCGTTTTGTCATTTGGATATCTTGCTTTAGGTTTGGTTAAGGCTGCTTTGTTAGACTAGATGATAGAGCAAGAGTTTATCAAAGGCTTATTCTTTTGATTTTCAAAAGTAATAGTGAGTCTTAGTTTTCAATGGATAACCATTAGGTATAATAAGGAAAAGGAGCAACCATGATAAAATTACTCTTAGTTGAAGATGATTTAAGTTTATCCAATTCTATTTTTGATTTTTTAGATGATTTTGCTGATGTCATGCAGGTCTTTGATGGTGATGAGGGGTTGTACGAGGCGGAATCAGGTGTTTATGACTTGATTTTATTGGATTTGATGCTCCCTGAAAAGAATGGTTTTCAAGTCTTAAAAGAGCTTAGAGAAAAAAAGATCACAACACCGGTTTTAATTATGACAGCCAAGGAAGGAATTGATGATAAGGGACATGGTTTTGAGTTAGGGGCGGATGATTACCTGACCAAACCTTTCTATCTTGAAGAGTTAAAAATGCGTATTCAAGCGCTCTTAAAACGTTCTGGAAAATTAACCAATCACATGATCCACTATGGCGATATGACTGTCGATACAAGCCTTAATCGTGTGACGGTTAATGGCCTTGAAGTGACATTATTAGGTAAAGAATTTGACTTACTCTTGTATTTTTTACAGAATCAAAACGTTATTTTGCCTAAAACACAAATTTTTGATCGGCTTTGGGGATTTGATAGTGATACGACTATCTCAGTTGTTGAAGTCTATGTTTCCAAAATTCGAAAAAAACTCAAAGGCAGTACCTTTGAGAAGCATTTACAAACCTTAAGAAGTGTTGGGTATATTTTAAAAGATGCGTCATTACATTAATCGCAAACGTCATTCGGATAACTTTAGTCCTTTTCGGCATTTCACAGCCGTTTTTACAGCTATTTTTTTGGTCATGACCATCATTATCATCCAAATCATGAAGTTAGGCCTTTATTCATCAACAGATAATCAATTAGAAAGAGCACAAGAGTCAGTCTCTGATTATATTGCTTTAACCATGTCAAGAAATGTTTCTTGGATCTCTGATGATGGTGGCTATACGATTACGATAGATCCTAGTAAATTGAAAGGGACTAATGACTTAGCTGCCTTAGATATGATTGTCTTTGACCATTTAGGCAATGTGCTCAATACGATTGATGTTTATTCCAAGTTTTCAAGTGTTAACCTAAATACCAAAAACCTGAATCGTATTGTGAAAGAGAGCCACCTCAATGCCTATGGTTATCCTGAACATTACCGTAGCTTGACTCTGAAAGTGACTGACCTCTCCTACCCTCAAGTGAGATATGTTAGTTTTTTGGTCAGCACTCGACAATTAGATGAAGTGTCTGAGCGCTATGTTAGGGTTTTGATAACCATTATGATCATTTTTTGGTTGATTTCGATTTTGACCAGTGTCTATCTGGCTAAGTGGAGCCGAAAGCCTATTATTGTCAGTTATGAGAAACAAAAATGTTTCGTTGAAAATGCCAGTCATGAATTGAGAACCCCTCTGGCTGTTTTGCAAAATCGCTTAGAAACACTTTTTAGAAAGCCAAATGATACCATCTTTGATCATAGTGAGAATATCGCAGCTAGCCTTGATGAGGTGAGGAATATGCGATTATTAACAACCAATCTATTGCATTTAGCAAGACGAGATGATGGCATAACTCCTAATATCGAAGATCTAGGGAGCGCTTTTTTTGAAGATGTTTTTAAAAACTACCAGATAATCGCTCAAGAAAATGGCAAGCACTTAGTCGTTTCCAATCAGCTCAAGCGTCCTGTAAAATCAGACAAAACCTTGATAAAGCAGTTGATGACCATCTTGGTTGATAATGCCTTAAAATACACTCAAGAAGAAGGGATGATTAGCCTTTCTGTTGACAATAAGGGTCGTCGTTTATTACTCAAAGTCTCTGACAATGGTCTAGGAATTTCAGATGAGGACAAATCAAAAATCTTTGACCGTTTTTACCGTGTTGATAAGGCAAGGACAAGACAATCTGGTGGTTTTGGCTTAGGGCTTGCTCTCGCCAAGCAAATCGTTGATGCCCTTGGTGGAGAAATATCGGTCAAAGACCACAAACCACAAGGAACGATCTTTGAAGTCTTATTGTAATGTCCATAAAAGCAAGTCAAAAGCTACTAAAAAAGAATGGGATTTTTCCCATTCTTTTTTAGTATAGATTAAGCAAGCTTTGCAGCAAGGCGTGCTTTATCACGACCAGCTTTGTTTGCATGAATCAAACCTTTTGATTTTGCTTTATCAATGCTTGAAGAAGCAGCACGGAAAAGCTCTTGCGTTGGATTAGCTTCAAAAGCCTTGATTGCAGTACGCATAGCTGATTTTTGAGCTGAGTTTTTTTCGTTACGTTTAACGTTAAGTTCAGCGCGTTTGATAGCTGATTTAATATTTGCCAAAGTATTCACCTCCATATTTACTAACTTACTTATTATAGCTGAAATTGATTATTTTGACAAGTCTTTGTCACTTTTTAAGGTAAATTTTATCAATTTTATGATCATAGGATTTGTGAAGAATGAGATCAACACGATTTCGTGAGGGTTGAATATGGTTCTTTAGATTGACCAGGTTGATGGTTTCCCAAGTATGCTTAGCAATCCCCAAAGCCTCTTTTGGTGGTAAATCGGTAAAGCGATGATAGTAGCTGGCCGGGTCTTTTTTAGCTAGCAATAGGAGCTTTGAAAAACGCTCTAAATACCAATGCTCGATGTGCTTTGCTTCTGCGTCAATGTAGATGGAAAAATCAAAGTAATCTGCCATATAAGGGCAGTTATGTTGAGGGTATTGAAAGACATTAATCCCTTCAATGATGAGTATATCTGGTGAGTCTAAAGACACAACCTCATCAGCTACAATATCATAACTCTTATGAGAATAAATGGGAACATTAACTGCTTTGCCATTCTTGATCTTATCCAAAAAATCCAGTAATCTTGGCATGTCATAAGACTCTGGAAAACCTTTACGATTTAAAATACCTTTGTCAATGAGGGTTTGATTTGGGTACAAAAAACCGTCAGTTGTTACCAGGTCAATCTGATCATCAGGCTGGCTACGTCTCAACAATTGTTGTAAAAGCTGACTGGTGGTTGATTTACCAACGGCGACAGACCCAGAAATCCCTATTATAAATGGGCGTTTCTGGTAGTAGGACCTTAGAAAAAAGTTTTTTGAAAGGGCTAGGTCATTAACATTTTTTTGATAAATCTTAATCAGGTTGATCAAGGGTAGGTAAATACCCTTGATCTCTTTGAGATCAAGCTGATTGCTTAAATGACTGAGAGTATCTAGTTCTTCAGAGGTGAGTAAAGGTGTCGTATGACGATGCAGCTGTTGCCAATCTTGACGTGAAATGCTTGTAAAATTGCTTAAATCATAAACCATAAATGAAACTCCTGCTTAGCATTATAACAATTATATTGAGAATTGAAAACCATTTCAAAAAACTAGAAGAAAAAGACCACTTATGGTAAAATAGTAATGTAAGAAGAGATAGAAAAGAGATCCAATGGCCAATATGTATTATGAGGAAAATCCTAGTAGCAGTCACGATATTCAAGAGTTACGAGTGACGCTTTTAGGAGAAACCTTCTATTTTAAGACGGATGCGGGGGTGTTCTCTAAAAAAATGATTGATTTTGGTAGTCAAGTCTTGCTCAACACCTTGGACTTTAAAGCCAAGGAAACCTTACTTGATATGGGTTGTGGCTACGGTCCACTAGGCATTTGCCTGGCAAGGGTTCAGGAGTTGCAAGTGACCATGGTTGATATTAACCATCGTGCCATCGACTTGGCAAAGGAGAATGCCCTAAACAATCAGGTTTCAGCTGACATTTACCAATCCAATCTTTATGAAAAGGTTCAAAAGACCTTTGATCATATCATTTCAAATCCGCCTATTCGTGCCGGAAAAGAGGTTGTTCATACCATATTAGAAGAGGCTTATGAGCATCTCAATACCGGTGGTGACTTAACCATTGTGATTCAAAAAAAGCAAGGAGCACCCAGTGCTAAAGCCAAAATGGCAACCGTCTTTGGCAATGTAGTCATTCTCAAGAAGGACAAGGGCTATTATATTTTAAGGAGCATCAAAACATGAGAGCAGTTGATTTAATTCAAAAAAAACGTGATGGCTTAGAACTCACTACTGACGAGATCCAATGGTTAATAGAGAGCTATGCTTCTGGAAAGGTCCCTGACTATCAGATGGCAGCATGGGCTATGGCTGTTTATTTTCAAGGCATGTCTACTCGTGAAACCAAGGATTTAACTATGGCAATGGTTGCGACAGGGGATCAGATTGACTTATCTGCTATCCAAGGCATTAAGACAGATAAGCACTCAACAGGTGGCGTTGGTGATAAGGTAACCCTTATCCTTGCACCTTTGGTGGCTAGCTTTGGTGTGCCCGTCGCAAAAATGAGTGGACGAGGTCTTGGTCATACTGGAGGAACACTAGATAAACTTGAAGCGATTAAGGGTTATCAGATAGAGCAAGCCCAAGATGCCTTTATCAAGCAGGTGCAAGCTATTGGTTTGTCAGTTATTGGACAATCCAATCAACTAGTCCCAGCAGATAAACTGCTCTATGCTCTTAGAGATGTGACCGCGACAGTTGATATTATTCCCTTGATTGCCAGCTCTGTTATGAGTAAGAAGATTGCAGCAGGGGCTGACGCTATTTTGTTGGATGTTACTGTCGGTCAGGGTGCTTTTATGAAAACCATCGAAGAGGCTGAGGAACTAGCTCAAACAATGGTTGATTTAGGCAAGGCGGTCGGTCGTCAAACGGTTGCCGTTATTACAGATATGAGTCAGCCGGTTGGGCAAGCTATCGGTAATCGCCTAGAAGTTTTAGAAGCAATTGCCATCATGAAGGGTCAAGCACGTGAGGATGTGACTCAGTTTATCTGTGAACTCGCACAAATCATGCTAGGATTAGCTGGTAAAGAAGAGGACTTAAAGACCATTCATGAACACTTGATCAAAGGTAAAGCTCTCGCCAAATTTGAAGCGATGGTTGAAGCTCAAGGTGGAGACTTATCTGATTTACACAGACCATCATCAGCTGAGTTTGTCACTGAAATCACAGCAGAAGAAGCTGGTTTTATCGAGGAACTTCCTGCTCTAGCATTTGGACTTTTTGCCATGAAATTCGGAGCAGGGCGATCAGTAAAAACCGATTCTCTTGACTATGAAAGCGGTATAGTGTTCGTGAAAAAAGTTGGTGATAGAGTTAACAAGGGTGAAATAATTGCAAAAATCTATTCAAACCAAAAATTAAACGATAATTTGCTTACAAATTTTAAAAAAAATGTTAAAATAGGAACAACTAAAAATCAACCTAAAGACATTATCAAAATTATATCTTAGGAGAAGCTTACTCATGACTTTAAATCAATTGATTGATCACACCTTGCTAAAGCCAGATAGTCGCCAAGAACAGGTTGATCAACTCATCGCAGAGGCGAAAGAATTCGCATTTGCTAGTGTTTGTGTTAATCCAACCTGGGTTAAGCATGCTAGCCAACAGTTACAAGGAACTGCTGTTAAAGTATGTACTGTTATTGGATTTCCCTTAGGAGCTAGCACTAGTGAAACTAAGGCTTTTGAAACAGCTAATGCTATTTTAAATGGTGCTGATGAAATTGATATGGTGATCAATGTTGGTGCTGCTAAAGACGGGCGTTTTGATGCGGTTGAGTCTGATATTGCTGCTGTTGTTGAAGCTAGTGGCGATAAATTAGTTAAGGTTATTATCGAGACTTGTCTTTTAACAGATGATGAAAAAATAAAAGCTTGCCAAGCAGCTGTCTCAGCAGGAGCTGATTTTGTCAAAACCTCGACGGGGTTTTCAACAGGAGGAGCAACGGTTGAGGACGTTCGTTTGATGCGTGAAACAGTTGGTCCAGATATAGGCGTTAAAGCCTCCGGTGGGGCACGTTCTCTCAAAGATGTTCAGCAGTTTGTCGCTGCAGGAGCTAGTCGAATTGGAACATCGTCAGGTGTTGCCATTGTTCAGGGAGAGTTAGTTGATGATGGAAACTATTGATCTGGTAGCTCTTGCTAAAGAAGCTAGTCAGCATGCTTACGTTCCTTATTCTAACTTTCCAGTAGGAGCTGCGGTGTTGACGAAAACAGGCCAGGTATTTCAAGGTTGTAATATCGAAAATGTTAGTTTTGGTTTATGTAATTGTGGTGAGCGCACAGCGCTATTTAAGGCTATTTCAGAAGGACATCGTGATTTTGTAGCCATAGCTGTCTATGCAGCAACTAAAAAGCCAATATCACCTTGCGGTGCTTGTCGACAAGTGATGAGCGAATTTTTCGATTCAACTGCAAAGGTCACATTAAGTTCACAAAATGGTGAGACAGTCGAGATGACAGTCGGAGAGTTACTTCCATACTCTTTCACAGATTTAACCTAAATCTGTTTGTTGTCTAACCTTATGGGGTTATTAGCTCGCAACCTAGTTGCAATATTTTTAGGAGGGTTCATAGAATGAACAAAAAAATTGTTGGTATTGGTTTAACATCAGTAGCTGTACTCACACTAGCTGCTTGTGGTAATCGTGGCAATTCAAAGGCTGGCAATGAAGAAGCTGGGCTTAAAGTTGCTATGGTAACTGATACTGGTGGCGTAGATGATAAATCCTTTAACCAGTCAGCTTGGGAAGGATTGCAAGCTTGGGGCAAAGAGAATGGCTTAGAAAAAGGAAAAGGCTTTGACTATTTCCAATCAAGTAGTGAGTCTGACTATGCCAACAACCTAGACACGGCGATTGCAAGTGGCTACAAACTGGTGTTTGGTATTGGATTTGCTTTACATGATGCTGTTGAAAAAGCAGCTCAAGATAACGCTGATACAAACTTTGTTATTATTGATGACGTTATTGAAGGTAAAGACAATGTTGTCAGTGCAACCTTTGCAGATAATGAGGCTGCTTATTTAGCAGGTATTGCTGCAGCCAAAACCACTAAAACTAAAAAAGTTGGCTTTGTAGGTGGTATGGAGTCTGATGTTATCACTCGTTTTGAAAAAGGCTTTGAAGCAGGTGTTAAATCAGTTGATGACTCAATCGAAATTAAAGTTGATTACGCTGGATCTTTTGGTGATGCTGCTAAAGGAAAAACAATAGCAGCTGCACAGTACGCCGCAGGTGCTGATATTGTATATCAAGTTGCTGGAGGAACAGGTGTCGGTGTCTTCAGTGAAGCTAAATCACTTAACGAAGGTAAGAATGAGTCTGAAAAAGTTTGGGTTATTGGTGTAGACCGTGACCAAAAAGACGAAGGTACATACACTTCAAAAGATGGTAAAGACTCAAACTTTGTCTTAGCATCAACGCTTAAAGAAGTTGGTAAAACCCTAAAACTCATCTCAACACAGGCTAAAGACAACAAATTCCCTGGAGGTAATATCACTGTTTATGGTCTTAAAGATGGTGGTGTTGACATTGCTACAACCAATGTTGATGAGGAAACCATCAAAGAAATTGAAACAGCAAAAGAAAAAATCAAATCAGGTGATATTAAAGTCCCTAACAAATAACGCATGAAAAGGTCGACCCTGGTCGGTCGCCTTTTTTTGAACTGAGATACTTATATCTCAGTAAAGTTCATCAGTCAATCACTTGGTGAATTTTAGTGAAATATAACTGCCATCGAAAGGAAAGTCCTTATGACACAAAATGTCATTGAAATGAGAGAGATTACCAAGGTGTTTGGTGATTTTGTCGCAAATGATAAGATTAACTTAAATTTGCAAAAAGGTGAAATTCATGCCCTTTTAGGGGAAAATGGAGCAGGAAAATCAACATTGATGAATATGTTGGCAGGTCTTTTAGAACCCACAAGTGGTGACATTATGGTCAATGGACAGTCAGTGTCTATTGATTCTCCTTCCAAGTCGTCACAACTAGGTATCGGGATGGTTCACCAACATTTTATGCTCGTTGAAGCCTTTACTGTTGCTGAAAATATTATTTTAGGAAATGAGATAACCTCAGGACTAAGGCTTGACACCAAAAAAGCTCATGAAGAAATCATGAGCCTCTCCCAAAAGTATGGTCTAGCTGTTAATCCTCAAGCCAAAGTAGCTGATATTTCTGTTGGTGCTCAGCAGCGTGTTGAAATCCTAAAAACCTTATACCGTGGTGCTGATATTCTAATCTTTGATGAGCCTACAGCGGTATTAACACCGGCCGAAATTGCTGAACTCATGACGATTATGAAAAATCTAGCTAAGGAAGGCAAATCCATCATTTTAATTACCCATAAGTTAGATGAAATTCGTGCAGTGGCTGATCGGGTGACGGTTATTCGACGTGGAAAAAGCATTGAAACCGTTGAGGTTGGCAATGCAACGTCCCAAGAATTAGCTGAAATGATGGTTGGACGCTCAGTTTCCTTCAAAACACAAAAGAAAGCTGCTAAGCCAAGTGATCTTATCCTATCCATTAAACATCTTGTAGTTGATGAAAACCGTGGCATTCCTGCTGTCAAAGACCTCTCCTTGGACGTTCATGCGGGAGAAATTGTTGGTATTGCTGGTATTGATGGTAATGGTCAAAGTGAGTTGATTCAGGCCATTACAGGTCTGCGCAAAGTAAAATCTGGTCAGATCACGATTAAAGGTCAGGATGTAACCAAACTGTCATCACGTCAAATCACAGAGTTAAGTGTTGGTCATGTCCCTGAGGATCGTCATAGAGATGGCTTGGTTTTAGAGATGACAATCGCTGAAAATATGGCTCTACAAACTTACTATAAAGAGCCATTAAGTCAAAAGGGCATGTTGAATTACAGTAACATAAACGATTATGCACGACAACTAATGACGGAATTTGATGTTCGTGGTGCTAATGAGCTAGTGCCGGCCAAAGGATTTTCAGGAGGAAATCAACAAAAAGCCATTATTGCTCGTGAAGTCGATCGTGATCCAGACCTTTTGATTGTTAGTCAACCGACACGTGGTCTTGATGTTGGTGCCATTGAATACATTCATAAACGTTTGATTATGGAACGTGATAATGGCAAAGCGATTTTGGTTGTGAGTTTTGAATTAGATGAGATTCTTAATCTTTCAGATCGTATCGCTGTTATTCATGATGGTAAAATCCAAGGAATTGTCACACCAGATACAACCAATAAGCAAGAATTAGGTATCCTTATGGCTGGTGGCTTGATAGAGAAGGAGGGGAGTCATGCCTAAACAACTAAAAGACATCGCTGTTCCAATAATATCTGTGGTTTTAGGCTTGGTATTAGGGGCTTTGATCATGCTGGCTTTTGGCTATGATCCTATTTGGGGATACGAAGGCCTGTTTCAAGTCGCATTTGGCAGCGTCAAAAACATTGGTGAAATTCTTCGAGCAATGGGGCCTCTAATCCTCCTGGCTCTTGGTTTCACTGTCGCTAGCCGAGCAGGATTTTTCAATATTGGCTTACCTGGTCAAGCCTACGCCGGCTGGATTATGGCAGGTTGGTTTGCCTTGACAAATCCTGATCTACCTCGTCCAGTGATGATCTTGATGACCGTATTGATTGCGGCAGTTTCTGGTGGTATTGTTGGAGCGATACCAGGCTTTCTACGTGCCTTTTTAGGAACGAGTGAGGTCATTGTCACCATCATGATGAATTATATCATCCTTTTTGCTGGAAATGCTGTGATACAACATGCTTTTCCAAAGGCAATCATGCGCACAACAGACTCCTCTATCTACGTCAGTCAAAATGCAACCTACCAGTCTGAATGGCTAGGCACTTTAACCAACAATTCGCGTTTAAATATCGGTATCTTTTTTGCCCTTATAGCAGTCCTTATTATTTGGTTCTTGCTCAAGCAAACCACACTTGGCTTTGAGATTCGCTCGGTCGGTTTAAACCCTTATGCTAGTGAATACGCTGGCATGTCAGCCAAACGAACGATTATATTATCCATGATTATCTCAGGGGCATTAGCTGGTCTTGGAGGAGTGGTTGAAGGACTAGGAACCTTTGAGAATGTTTATGTCCAAAGTTCCTCATTGGCTATTGGTTTTGATGGTATGGCAGTCAGTTTATTAGCCTCAAATCATCCTATTGGTATTATCTTTGCAGCATTTTTATTTGCTGTTCTTAATGTCGGAGCGCCAGGGATGAACATTGCGGGTATCCCACCAGAATTGGTGAAAATTGTGACGGCTTCTATTATTTTCTTTGTAGGAGCACACTATCTAATCGAACGATTGATAAAGCCTAAAAAACAAGTGAAAGGGGATCGTTAATCATGAGTTTAATGACGATTTTAACCTTATTAGTGAGTTCCATGCTGATTTATGCAAGCCCTCTCATCTTGACCAGTATCGGTGGTACCTTCTCTGAACGTTCAGGCATTGTCAATGTTGGTTTAGAGGGTATCATGGTTATGGGAGCTTTTGCAGGTATCATCTTCAATTTAAGTTTTTCAGATGTCTTAGGTGACGCAACGCCTTGGATTGCAACCTTGGTTGGTGGTCTGGTTGGGATCGTATTTTCATTGCTCCATGCGATAGCAACTGTAAACCTTCGTGCTGACCATATTGTCAGTGGTACGGTACTTAATTTGATGGCTCCTGCCCTATCAGTCTTTCTGGTCAAAGCTTTTTATGGAAAAGGTCAGACGGATAATATTCAAGAAGCCTTTGGAAAATTTGACTTTCCAGTCTTGTCACAGATTCCCATATTAGGCGATATTTTTTTCAAGGGAACAAGCCTAGTTGCTTATGTTGCCATTGCCATCTCATTTTTATCATGGTATGTTCTCTATAAAACCACATTTGGTCTGCGTCTACGCTCAGTCGGGGAACATCCTCAAGCAGCAGATACTCTGGGAATCAATGTTTATCGTATGAGATATTATGGTGTTATGATTTCTGGTTTTCTAGGTGGTATGGGAGGGGCAGTCTATGCTCAGTCTATTTCCGTTAACTTTGCAGCCTCTACTATCTTAGGCCCTGGCTTTATCGCCTTGGCAGCGATGATTTTTGGGAAATGGAACCCTATGGGAGCTATGTTGTCAAGCCTCTTCTTTGGCATATCTCAAAGTCTAGCAGTTATTGGTAATCAATTACCATTGTTATCAAAGATTCCAACTGTTTATCTCCAAATGGCACCTTATGTATTGACCATCATTGTCTTAGCGGTTTTCTTTGGACAAGCAGTGGGACCAAAAGCAGCTGGAAAAAATTACATTAAATCCAAATAAACATTCAAAAGAAGCAAAGTCAGCCTTGCTTCTTTTTATGATTGGTAGTTTTTGATGACCTTATAGTTTTTAACTATAGATTGACCTAAAAAATAAGCATTTTTCATAAATCCTTTTTCGTGTTAAACTAAGGGTATCTTAAATTTAAAGGAGATAAGAAAATGAGATTAAAAAAATGGTTAGGTATTGGAACAATCGCGGTAGCGTCAACTATTTTATTGATAGCCTGTCATTCAAAAGCAGATGACGACACTATTGTTGTCAAAGTTGGTACAATGGCCAAAAGTGATTCTGAAGAAGCTCGTTGGGATAAGGTTGAAGAATTACTCAAAGATAAGAAAATTACGCTCAAATACACCGAATTTACAGATTATTCACAGCCCAATAAAGCTCTTGAGAATGAAGAAATTGATGTCAACGCCTTTCAGCATTATAACTTCTTAAATGAGTGGAATAAGAAAAATAAGACCTCATTAGTAGGTATTGCTGAAACCTATATCACCGCTTTTCGTCTTTACTCCGGTACTGAAGGTGGTAAAAATAAATACACTGATGTCAAGGATATTCCTAACAATGCGACCATCGTCATTCCAAATGATACGGTCAATGAGAGCCGAGCTCTTTATCTGTTACAGTCAGCTGGTTTGATTACACTAGGCGTTTCAGGTGATACTTTTGCTACACTAGATGATATTACTAAAAATGAAAAGAATTTAGATATTGTAGAAGTGGATGCAGCACAAACAGCACGTCAACTACAATCTGCAGATGCCGCAGTGATCAATAATGATTTTGTGGTAGAGGCAGGTATTGATCCAAGTAAAGCCATTTTTATCGAGCCTAAGGGTGATAATGCGAAACAATGGTACAACCTCATTGTGGCTAAAAAAGATTGGAAAAAGGCCAAAAATGCTGATGCTATTCAAAAAGTGATTGATGCTTATCGAACGGATGACGTCAAAAAAGTCATTAAAGACAGTTCACAAGGCTTGGATGAGCCAGTATGGTAAATTAATGCTATTATAAAAAATAAGCTAGGAAATCTAGCTTATTTTTGATGTCTTTCTCTATCTAAAAGTATTGAAATACAATATTATAGTATTTTACGTAATTATATTTTCGTAATAAATGCGTCGGAAAATCTTTAATCATATTAAAATCATGTCTTCTTTATAGCTTATCCAAGGCATTTTTTTGCTCATCATTTACGATATGTGTGTAGAGATCTGTTACCTGGGTTGAGGCATGTCCCAGCTGGTGACTGACTAAAACTTGTGATTTGGTTGCATCATAGAGTCTAGTAGCTAGTGTGTGACGCAGTTTATGAGGAGTCACCCGGATTTTAAAGGCTTGTGAGTATTTGGCAACCATTTTTTCAACACTTGAGGCATCAATGCGATTGGTCTTTCCTCGGTATTCTGTTAAAAAGAGGGCAGTGTCTTGTTTTTCAGCCTTGTAGCGATGGTTACGGATGGCTAAATAGGCGTCAATATAAGGTTTAGCAAAAGCAGCAATATTGACAGCGTCACGTTTACCACCTTTTCGGATGACCTCAATGATCATCATGTTGTTGTTGAAGTCTTTTAAATCAAGATTAACAGCCTCCGAAAGACGCACACCAGATGCCAGTAGTAGGGCAATAATGGCTAAATCACGTTCTTTATTTTTTTGGAAAGAGGCTTTAGCACGATTGGATAGTTTGTTCTGGTATTCACAATCTATATAGTCTAAGAATGCCATGCTCTCATCGCCAAGAAAGAGTTTTTGCTTCATCGTTTCAGCTCTGGAAGCCAAGGTTTCCTTTTTCTTTTTAGTCGCTATTTTTTTCATCACATTGCGATAAAAATAAGGCTCACCTTGTTCATTTTCAACTTCCTCAGTCAGGTATTTAAAAAGACTGGACAAAGCTGACAAGGTTCGATTGATAGTGGTCTGAGAAAGCCCTTGCTTGTTTGAATAGGTATTAAGAGATGGCCGTTCACGTAAGAGTAGAACAAAAGCTTCCATATCTTTTTTTGATAAATGCTCTAAAGTAGCCAAGTCAATATCAACAAGCTGGTCAGCATTAGAAATACCAGAGTCAATGAGCCATTCAAAAAAACGACGGTATTCTTTAAGGTATTCGTACAAGGTTGTAAAACTATAGGGCACAGCGAGCTTGGACTGGTAGTATTCTAAGACAAACCAGGGCATGATAGTTTTCAACTCATCGATTTTCTTGAGCAATAATTCACGTTTCATAAGATCAATTCCTTTATATTCGTTAATAGAAGTATAGCATGGTTTCCTACATTTTTCAAGAAAATTATAGTTTTTCGGAAAGATATAAGTGAAAAACTAGCAAATAACACTTAACTCATCCTTTTACAAAGTCAATGTATAAAACTCCTCAAATCGTTTATCTGAGGAGTTTTATTAGGATTAGTTTATTTGTTTGAGATGGTTGTAGATTTCTAAAAAGGAATCAACGATGAAGATAGATAAAGCTATGGCTCCAGATACTAAAATGGATTCGATTAAGTTTTCTCCGGCTAACTGAGGATTGTCTTGGATATAATAATAAGCGATGCGATAGACTCCTGCTCCAGGTACTAAGGGAAAGAAACTAGGGATATAAAAAACCGTTACTGGAGAGGCTAAACGTCTCGCTGATAGTTGAGATAAAAGAGCAATGACAATTCCTCCTAATAAGGTCGCCACAGCATTATCCATGTGATCTAAGCATAAGAGATAGACAGCGTAACCTGCAGCACCAATAATACCTGTGTAATAGAGTAGATGCTTGGGGGATTCTAGCAATACTCCTGCCGTAATGGTTGCAAGAGAGGCTCCTAACATTTGAAAAAGAAAACTTCCTATCATGATATGATTCCTTTCGCAATAAAAAGCCCTAAAGCGACACCGACACCTAGGCTGACAGCAATGGTCAGGGCTTCTACAATTTTAGCAACTCCTGCTCCGTAGTCCCCTTTAAACGAATCTCGAAAGCCATTTGTGAAGGCTGTTCCTGGAAAGAGAGGCATGAGGACAGAGATGATGGCCAGGTCTAGAGCAAGATCTGACGCTCCAGTAACTTTTGTGACAATAGGCATCACAATCGCCACTACCATAGTCGCAAAGATGCCATAAATAAAATCATTGAGATTGAGCCAGGCACGAATCGGATAGGTTGCTATCAATAATAAGGAGGCAAGTATGGACAACAAAACGGTACTCGTATCGCCACCTAATAAAACCGCAAAAGAAACAACTAATAACAGAGTGGCTAAGTAAGTGCTTTTTGACGAATAGGTTTTTCGATTGACTCTTTTAAGCCTTTGATAAGCCTCTTTTAAGGCTAATTTGCCATCGGTAATATCTCTTGAGATTTGGTTGACATCATGGATTTTAGTCAAATGGGTGGCACGTTGAGAAATACGCTTAACATAGGTAATTGGTTCGGAAAAATGAGGCCCATCAAGCGTGATAAAAAGCCCCGTTGTATTGGCGAAAACATCAACTGTCGGTAGCTGACTAACTGATAAAATCCTCTCGACAGTATTTTCCACCCGATAGGATTCTGCATTAGACTCGAGCATAATGATGCCAGCTAAAGTAGCTACCTTGACGAGCATCTTATAGTGATTTTCTTCCATACCAGTCCTTTCCAATCGCTTATGATCTGTTGTTTCACTCTTTTTTGATCTCATGGGTGACATCACTTAGAAGACCATCCTTGATGCGATAAACCTTGTCACAGTCTCTGATCATGCGTTGATCATGGGTGACCATGATAATAGCTTTTTTCTTTTCCTTGCTTTCTTTGGCTAGCAGTTTGACCACATCATAGGCTCTATCAGTGTCTAAGCTAGCGGTGGGCTCATCAGCCAAAATCAAGGCTGGATCATTGTATAAAGCCCTTGCAATAGCCACTCGTTGGCGTTCTCCACCAGATAGTTCTTCTGGTAATTTATCTGCCAGATGACGGATCCCTAGTTCCTCTAAAAGGTTTGTAGCAACTTCGGTTTGACTAGATCGGTTAATGTTATCTACTAACTGCAGATGTTGCTGAACGGTTAAAAAGGGAATCAAGTTTGAAGCTTGTAGAATGAAACCAATATCTTGGTAACGGCGTTTGGAGCGTTCTTTTTCTGACAAAGTTGAGTAGGAATAATTGTTGATGAGAACCTCTCCCGAGCTAGGGGTCTGTAAACCACCTGCAATCGTTAGAAAAGTTGATTTACCTGAGCCAGATGGTCCGATAATAGCGACAAATTCACCGGCATCAATATGAAAGGTTGTTTCCTTCAAGGCTTCGATGGTTTTACTACCATCCTTGAAAAACTTTGTGACCTGTTTTAAGGTTAATACTGACATGCTTTTCCTTTCTAACTAATCGCAGTGAGTGGGTCTATCTTGACTACTGACCTTACTGAGAAAAGAGTTCCTAATAAGGCAAAAAGAATTAAACTGATACCAATAGCTCCATACAAAAGCCAATTACTTTGAAAAGGAACGGCAGATGGGAGTCCTAGAGAAGTCAGCCAAGTCCCCATTAAGGCTAGACTAGTACCTGCTAGACTCAATAATAAGGTTTGAGCCATGACGGCCTTTCCGATGTAAGCGTTTGAGATCCCTTGAACTTTCATCACGCCTAAAATAGGGGCTTTTTGGATGGTTAAAACATACATAAAAATCCCAATCACAACAGAGGCAATAATGATTAAAAAGCCAATCATAAAACCAAAAGTCAGTAGTTGAGCCTTGTAGCCGGGCAATTTTTGGATAAAATCAGTAACTGGCAGTTGCTTTAGCGCATCTGGCGATGAAGTAACTTCTCCTCGAACAAGGACAGCGTTAAGCCGCGCTTGCTGATCAGGATTAGTGACGAAGAGATGATTAAAGGCTGTTTGACTCAGGTAAATAACGGGTGCAACACTAAACATGGCCTGATTGGTATAACCGACAATGGTCAGGTCTTGGTCAGTGCTGGCTAGGTAGAGCTTATCGCCAAGTTGAAAATGTTTATTTTGAGCCAGTGATTGATCAATAACAACCTCATTAGCATTCTTAAAAAGCCTTCCCTTAACAATGTTGGGAGCTAAAAAACTGTCCGCCTCAATGCCAAATAAGGATACTTTTTCCTTATCGTCGTCTTTAGGATTCTTAATGGTCCAAGCAGAGCTTGCCATCTGGCTTAAAATTGCTTTTTGATCAGCCTGGACTTCTTCTGCTAGGGTTGGTGAAAAAGTAGAAGCTGATAAGAGGTCATTGGCCTCTTTATTGAGTAAAATCGTGTCAGCTTGCCATTTATCAACGGCAGAACGGTTGGCCTGCATCAGACCAAAAGCTAAGCCAGTTAAGAAAAACATGAGGTAAGCAATTAAAAAAAGCAAGCCTAATATCAAGCCATACCTCAATTTGGCTTGTTTGATTTCATTTAAAGCTAAAAACATGATGAACCTTTCTTTATTATAGATAGTCATTAACAACTAATCTTCATTATAAGCATTAAGACAGTGAGCGTCAATGGTAATGTTTCAAAAGAGATGATCGCAAGCTTTTTTCTAAATAATGTCAAAAAAGACCAAAAGAGATTTTGTCTTAGTCTCTTTTGGTGGTATCGGTTGAGTGTTTTTTCACTGGTATTACCAGATGTAATAGTTGCCTTAAAGCACGATTTGATTATAAGATGTGCTAAATGCTTTATGGATAGCATCAGAAGCTTTCGCGTAACTGGTTTCTTCTTGCAAAACAGCTTTTACAATAGTTCGTTCAGTCGCTGCTGCATCTGTACAGGTGACAAGGGTTAGCTCACTTTGACCGGCATGGTCATCAATGACGGCGACTTCAGTAGGAGCCACAATCTGAATGCTCGTAATCTTGTAAGTAAAGACCTTGTCCTTATCCGTCAAATAAATGGCCATCCCGTTTTTAGCGCGCTCCAAGGGTGAAAACAACATGTCAGATGATCCTGTCATCCCAAAAACATGATGACTGGCCAGGGCATAATTATTTTCGCCCCCCATGACTTGATTTTCCTTCATTGTACCAGCACCGTAGGTTAACTCTGTGTTGCCCAAACCTTTAAAAATAGGCAAGTTAATCCCCACATCTGGAATGGCTATACCCCCAATAACAGGTAGTTGCTGAGTATTCATTTGGGCGGCTAGGACAGATTCTGTGCTGATGGACTGCACCTCATCAAAAGCAAAACTGGTCTCAGCCTTTTGATTTTCTTCAATGGTTTTCTTGCTCACACGCTCTACCTGATATTTATTGGTATTATGAGCAATCAAGCTATTACGGATTGCTTTATTAAAAATCAAAGCAACTCCAGTGATAATCAATAACACTATTAAAAAATTTCTGACGAAATCAAGAAAGGTCGATTTCTTTTTTTGACTCATTTTATTCCTCAGTTTCTAAATGATTAGTAATGTCTTGGTCCGTTTCGATAGCAACCAAGGCAAACGTTGCTAGGATTGAATTATCATCAAGTCTCATGAGACGAACACCCATGGTAGCGCGACCTGTTTGAGAGATATTGGCAATATTGGTCCTAATAAGAACGCCTTTATCGGTAATCAACATGACATCTTGCTCACCAGATACGGTCACAAGGCCAGATAGACCTCCATTTTTAGCCGTAATATTAGCTGTCTTAATCCCTTTACCGCCACGTCCCTTAGTTGGGTACTCACTAGCAGGTGTGCGTTTGCCATAACCGTTTTCAGTGACCACGAGAACCTCTTGGGTATCTGTTATCGTGGCAGCACCAACGACGTAGTCTTGATCACGCAGTTTGATACCACGTACACCAGCTGCAGTACGCCCCATGCTTCGAACCACCGATTCATTAAAACGAACAGCGTAGCCTGACCGTGTACCAATAATAATATCATCCTGACCAGTGGTCACCAAAACATTGATCAGTTGGTCTTTGTCTTTAAGGGTCAAGGCTTTAAGGCCATTTTGGCGAATATTATCAAAGTCAGCTGTAGGAACACGCTTGACTAGCCCGGCCTGAGTGGTGAAGAAGAAATAATGCTCTTTGATATCTTCTTTTCGTGCATTGATCATGGTCTGAATCGTCTCACCCTCATCTAATTTTAACAGATTGACAACAGGCAAGCCTTTGGCAGTCCGACCATAATCTGGGATTTCATAGCCTTTGAGTTTATAGACACGTCCTAGGTTGGTGAAAAAGAGGAGTGTATCGTGTGTGCTTGTTGAGACTAGCTGCGAGACGAAGTCATCATCATTGACCCCCGTTCCTTGAATGCCACGACCGCCACGTTTTTGGGCACGAAATTCATCTTGAGCCAGACGCTTAATATAGCCTTTGTTAGACAGTGTAATGAGGACATCCTCTTCTTCAATAAGGTCCTCATCTTCAAGAGATAGGACTTCTCCTACCATCAGCTCGGTACGACGTTTGTCGTTAAACTTGCGCTTGACCTCGTCTAACTCTTCCTTGATGATGGTAATCACACGTTCTGGTTTTGCTAAGATATCAGCCAAGTCAGCAATTAGTTTCAAGAGGTCATCGTATTCTAATTGGATTTTATCACGCTCTAATCCAGTCAAACGACGAAGGCGCATGTCTAAAATCGCTTGGCTTTGACGCTCACTTAGGGCAAAACGAGTCATCAACTCTGCTTGTGCCTCACTGTCGGTTTGACTATTACGGATAATAGCGATAACCTCATCCAGATGATCAAGTGCAATCAATAAACCTTCTAAGATATGAGCACGACTTTCAGCCTTAGCTTTATCAAATTCCGTACGTCTAACCACCACTTCTTTTTGGTGGGCAATGTAATTATCCAGAATTTGACGCAAGGTCAAAATCTTAGGCACACCATTTTCGATAGCTAACATGTTAAAACTAAAGTTTGTTTGTAGGCTAGTCATTTTAAAGAGGTTATTGAGGATCACATTTGCTGAAGCATCTCGCTTGACCTCAATAACAAAACGGACACCTTCTCGGCTGGATTCATCACGAACAGCAGTGATTCCTTCGATGCGCTTTTCCTGAGCAAGTTTGACGATATGTTCATGCACCTTGGTTTTATTCACCATATAGGGAAATTCGGTTACTACAATACGCTCACGCCCAGCCTTTGTCAGCTCAATATGCGTTTTTGAACGCAAAACAATTGAGCCCTTACCTGTTTCATAGGCACGATGGATACCAGATTTACCCATAACCATGGCACCTGTCGGGAAGTCAGGTCCAGGTAGAACCTCCATCAAATCACGTGTCGTAACCTCAGGATTATCCATCACTAGCTTAACAGCATCAATGGTTTCACCGAGATTATGAGGAGGGATATTAGTCGCCATTCCAACCGCAATACCTGTTGCGCCATTGACCAATAAATTGGGGAAACGTGCTGGCAAGACAAGCGGTTCATGCTCACTACCATCGTAGTTATCTTGGAAATCAACGGTGTTTTTGTTGATGTCACGCAACATCTCAAGAGCGATTTTACTCATGCGTGCTTCAGTGTAACGCTGAGCGGCTGCTCCGTCACCATCCATAGAACCAAAGTTTCCATGACCATCGACAAGCATGCAACGATAAGACCACCACTGTGCCATTCGAACCATCGCATCATAAATGGAACTGTCACCATGAGGGTGGTATTTACCCATGACATCACCAGTGATACGAGCTGACTTTTTATGCGGCTTATCTGGAGTGACACCCAATTCATTCATGCCATACAAAATACGACGATGGACAGGCTTTAAGCCATCCCTAACATCTGGAAGTGCACGTGCTACAATAACACTCATGGCATAGTCAATGAAACTGTTCTTCATTTCGCTAGTCAAATTGACACTAACAAGGTTTTTATCTTCCATTTTTTTCTCTTTCTCTAAGCATTTCTACTTACTATTATACCATAATAATGAGGATTTTTGGGGTCTTAGGCTTAACCTAAGTCATATCTGTTTAGCAATTATCTAAGAGATTGGATTTTCCAGGAAATACGTGACATTTATCACTAAAAATGATAGAATACACTTGTATAGGGGAAACGCCCTTTCAAAAAAATAAGGAGATGTTCACATAATGACTACAACTAAACAACACAAAAAAGTTATCCTTATCGGTGATGGTGCCGTAGGATCCTCTTATGCTTTTTCTCTTGTCACTCAAGGTATTGCTCAAGAGCTTGGCATTATTGAAATCCCGCAATTGTTTGAAAAAGCTATTGGTGACGCCGAAGACCTTAGCCATGCACTTGCCTTCACATCCCCTAAAAAAATCTATGCCGCACAATACTCTGATTGTGCCGATGCTGATCTAGTCGTTATTACAGCAGGTGCACCACAAAAACCTGGTGAGACTCGTCTTGACCTTGTTGGTAAGAATCTTGCCATCAACAAATCCATTGTAACTCAAGTTGTTGCCTCAGGTTTTAAAGGTATTTTCCTCGTTGCCGCTAATCCAGTTGATGTGTTGACTTATGCTACATGGAAATTCTCAGGATTCCCTAAAGAACGCGTCATTGGTTCAGGGACTTCACTTGATTCTGCTCGTTTCCGTCAAGCGCTTGCTGATAAACTAGGACTTGATGCTCGCTCAGTCCACGCCTATATCATGGGTGAGCATGGGGACTCTGAATTTGCTGTTTGGTCACATGCCAATGTGGCTGGTGTGAACCTTGAAAACTTCCTGAAAGATAATCGTAACCTTAGTGAAGAGGAATTGGTTAAATTATTTGAAAGCGTTCGTGACGCTGCTTATTCAATCATCAATAAAAAAGGAGCAACCTTCTATGGTATCGCTGTAGCATTGACACGTATTACAAAAGCAATCCTTAACGATGAAAATGCTGTACTGCCACTGTCAGTCTTCCAAGAAGGTCAGTACCCAGGTGTAGAGGGTATTTTCATCGGTCAACCAGCAGTCATTGGCGCAAATGGTATCGTTCGTCCAGTTAATATCCCATTAAATGACGCTGAGCAACAAAAAATGAAAGCATCTGCGGACCAACTAAAAGACATTATTGAGGAAGCTTTCCAAAATCCAGACTTTCAAAACGTCTCATCAAACTAAGCATTAAACGCAAAAAGACTCTTTCTTAGGAGTCTTTTTGTCTTGTTCTCAAGTGAGGTCTTAAATGAATTCAAACTTAAGCTCGCTGGTTGCTCTAACCAGTCCTTTTTCGTGTAGGGTTTCTGCGATTTGAACAGAGTTCCAAGCAGCTCCTTTGAGCAGATTATCCGAAACAACCCACATATGAATGCCATTTTCCTGATCCAAGTCCTTTCGAATACGACCAACAAAGGTATCACGACTGCCTACCGCATTGATCGCTTGAGGGTAAAGTTGTTGGCTGGTATCATCTTCCAAGACAGCTCCTGGAAAGGCCGCAATGGCAGCTTTGACAGCCGTAATTGGAGCAACTTCTTTGGTCTCAATATAGATAGACTCAGAGTGTGCTGATAAAACAGGGATACGAACACAGGTTGCTGAGACAGAGATGTTATCATCTGCCATGATTTTTTTGGTCTCCATGGTCATTTTCATCTCTTCATAAGTATAATCATTGTCAGTGAAAAGGTCAATTTGTGGTAGGGCGTTAAAAGCAACAGGATAATGCTTTTTATCGCCACCAGAAGGAAGGATCTCAGCCGTCACTTCTTTAGGGTTAATGCCATCATTTAAGACTTGACGCAATTGGTTTTTAGTCTCATTTATAGCTGATTGACCTGCTCCTGACACAGCCTGATAAGTGGATACAATAATACGATCTAGGCCCCATTTTTGGCGGATTGGCTCAAGGGCTACCATCATTTGAATGGTGGAGCAGTTAGGGCAAGCAATGATGCCCTTATGGTTTTCCATAGCATAAGCATTGACCTCTGGGACAACCAAAGGAACGTCAGGATGTTGCCTAAAATAAGAAGTGTTATCAACCACTACTGCTCCTGCCTGAACAGCATAGGGAGCAAACTTAGCAGAGGTTGCTCCTCCAGCTGAGAAGAGGGTAATGTCAACCCCTGCAAAAGTATCTTGGCTTGTGACTTCAACGGTCACCTCTTGTCCCTTAAACGACAAGACTTTACCTGCTGAACGATGGGATGACAAGTAGCGAATCTTATCAATCGGTAGGGTCGACTCTTCTAACATCTTAATCATTTGTGTCCCAACAGCGCCTGTAGCACCAACAACTGCAATAGTATATCCCATAATGAACTCCTTTTTCTTTTGGAAAATAAACATCTCTGTTTTCTAAGACTCTATAAAAAGCAACCATCAACTCGTAGTAAGACTTATCCAAAGATAAAACAGATATTCATCAAAACCAGTCAATCGATGTTTAAAGAGCCTAATTGATCTTAGTTTTCATTATACTATGTTTCAGCTAAAATGCAATGTTTGGGAAATTAAAAAATCCTCTGTCCTTGGACAGAGGATAGGGCACGATTATCGTGAGGTAAGAAGGTTCACACAACTTACCAAGGTCGGCTTCCTGCCTGATGACCTCCCAGCGCAATAGTGGTTAAAACCACAATCGACTCATCGCATGACTCTATCATAACATAGATCAGAATCAATGGCAAGAAAATACTACTATCAAGTCAACCAACAGAATTTTCTTATCTGATGCTGATACTACTCTACATTAAAGGAGCCATGGTCTTAGCGATCGTTCCTATTAACTTGGTGATTAAAGGTCTCTTGTGGACATCTTTTAAGGTCACCAGATGACTTTGCAACAATGTGTTTTGGAAATCTTGCTCAATATGAGGAATGCAAGCGACTTGATACATGTAAGCGGCACATTCAAAATGATGATACAAACTACGGTAATCAAGATTGATTGTTCCTACGACAGCTTTTTGATGATCACTAACAAAAACTTTTGCATGGATAAAGCCTGGAGTAAACTCATAGACTTTGACGCCAGCCTTGATTAAGGAAGCATAGTAGGTTTTAGCAAGTGCATTTGGAATTTTTTTATCCGGGATACTTGGCATGATGAGTTTGACATCAACCCCGCGCTGAGCTGCAAATTTAAGAGCATGGGCTAATTCACCATCCAAAATCAAATAAGGAGTCATGATATGGACATAATCTCTTGCCTGATTTAAGATATCGATATAGACATTCTCACCAATTTTATCATCATCTAGTGGGGAATCTCCATAAGGAATAATAAAGCCATTATGAGGGCGTGCTTCATGCAAGGGCAAATATGGCTCAACAGAAACCTCTTCTTGATTGGCGTGCCATAGTTGCAAGAACAAGATGGTAAAGGTATCAACAGCTCTACCTTTGAGCATAATAGCAGTATCCTTCCAATAACCAAATCGTTCAATATGATTGATGTATTCATCTGCTAAATTGATGCCACCTGTGAAAGCCACCTTACCATCGATGACCAATATTTTACGATGATCACGATAGTTATAATAAGTTGAGATAAAAGGAGATAAAGGAGCAAATGCCTTGGCTTTGATACCAATTTTTTCCAGACGATCAGTATAATCAAAACTTAGGGTTGAAAATTCAATCATGCCATCATACATGACACGTACTTCAACTCCTTCTGCTACTTTTTGCTCCAAAATAGCCAGTATCTCACCCCACATCAAGCCTTCAGAGATGATAAAGTACTCTAAGAAAATATAATGTTTGGCCTTACGGAGTTCTTCTTTAAGGGCTTTGAATTTCTCCTCGCCAGAGCTAAAATAAGTCACATCTGTTTGACGATAGACAGGAAAATGCCCACTCGAATGTTCTAAATAGGAGACCAGATTATAATTACTAGAGTGACGTTTTTTTAGTTCTAACACGGCTTCTGAATCCTGTATCAGGTAAGGCTGTGTGGCATCAATGGTTCGTTGAATACCTGCTTTCATGGATTTAAAACCAAAATCTTGTTTGGTATAAATCAAAAACAAGGTTCCTATCAAGGGAAAAGGAACGAGTATCAACAACCAAGTGATTACGGCTGTCGAATCCATGTCACTATTGATCAGATATAAAACGGTCAAAATGGAAAGGATAATCTCAAAAACCTCAAAATGGACTTTGTAGGTTTGAAACCAGTGATATGAGGCAACCAAAAAAAGAAGCTGAAAAATCAACAAAAGCGCAATTACTGTTGTTCGACTAAAAATCCCCCTAAAAACACCACGTTTCCCACGATCTAATAACCGAATGACTCTCTTTTTTTTAGAAATGGTTCTATCCTCTCAATCTAATGATGACTATAACTATTATAACAAAAAATCAGTCAAAACAGATGGTAAAATAATCATTTTTGAGAAAAAATCTAAGAACCTGTATTCACAAAAAAATGTTAAACTAAAGATATGACACGAAAAGCATATGATACTGATTTAACCT
>NZ_JBLOJV010000113.1:0-509 GCF_047785705.1 Streptococcus pluranimalium | reverse complement strand
GATAAGTCCTAACATAAAACCTACAAAAAGTCGTGATTGCTATTGAAATCATGGCTTTTCTTTCGGTATAATTAAGATAAATGGAGAGGAGAAACGTTATGCCATCACTAGAAAAGATTATTGAAACACAGTCAAAAACAAATCGAGTAGGGGCTAATATTTCTAGCCCCTCTCACACCACCGTGCATGCCGTTCGGCACACGGTGGTTCAACTAAATTTTAACGAGAGTGCCTAAACTCCCTCATCTCTCATTCTGTAGAGTCGTTCTATTTGTGCTGTCCTATATTTATGAATAATAGCCATCATTTACGTTTTCAGTCTACCGTCTTTTCAGACCAAGAATTAGAATAGACAACTCTAATTTGAGCGATAATCATTTAATGGTTCAGCCCTTCGCTCCACTTCTATTACAGAAGTTTCTTCACTACTATGGCCTCGGAGGACTTCTCATGATTCGTTGTTACTGCGTCTAGGACGCTCATGAGACCTCACGGGATAAGTCGTACAT
>NZ_JBLOJV010000112.1:0-509 GCF_047785705.1 Streptococcus pluranimalium | reverse complement strand
GCAGGTAAAGATGGGCTTAGCGTCAATGCTCAAGGTCAATTGACTGGACGTCCAACCACAGCCTTTAGTGGTAACGACGAAGAGAAGACCGTTAATGTTCCCGTTCGTCTTGAGCGAACAGGAGATCGACCAGTTGATACAGTCGTTCCAGTTACCGTTCTTCGAGACACCGATGGCGACGGCACGCCAGACAAGACGGATACTGACGATGACAATGACGGTATCCTAGACGGAGCGGATACCAATCCAAAAGCTGTAGATGCTCTTAGCGCACGATTGACGCCACAAACCGTTGTCGACAAACGTCGTGTTACTCCAGTTACTGTTGTGACACCAAACAAACCAGGTTCAATGATAGCTAGCACAGCAACCAACGGCTTGAGTGTTAACGTTCAAGGTCAATTGGTTGGAACCCCAACAGGTGTATCTTACCGAGGCGATGCGGAAACAGCGACGGTAACTATCCCAGTGACAGTTACCAACCCAGCCGACCGTACGCCGTTTAGAGG
>NZ_JBLOJV010000111.1:0-522 GCF_047785705.1 Streptococcus pluranimalium | reverse complement strand
TAACATAAATGCCCTATACTCATCTTACCACAAATGAACTTGTTATGATAGAGGCATGCTACCAAGAAGGTGCAACAGTCAGTGCTATTGTTGCGTCTTTGGGTCGATCAAAACAGAACGGTCTTTTAAGAAGACATGGACTTCCTAAGCAAATGGATTTCAGAGATCTCTCTCAAAATGTATTATCGGCAATAGCTGATAAAAGAAATAGAATTCCTAGAAAATCCCTAAACTATCAAACACCGTATCAAGTTTTTCTGAGCAATATAAATGGTCTAACTTAATTTGACAATTTGAGAAAGTTAAAATTGATAAAACGAGCGTATATTTCTTGGAGAACCCCTTTCTTCTTTTTCGCATGAAAGTGAGTCAGACCGATACTGTATTTAAGATCACGAAAACTGGTCTCTATGCCCCATCTGCTGGCATAGAGATCCTTTAATTTCTCCACAGAATAATCTGTATTAGTGACTAAGGTTTCATAGTAACCAGGTTTGATTTCCACACGAACGATACGAAAAT
>NZ_JBLOJV010000110.1:0-565 GCF_047785705.1 Streptococcus pluranimalium | reverse complement strand
CGTCCAACGTGACACGGACAAGGACGGCGATCCAGACGTGACGGATAACGATGATGACAACGACGGTATTCCAGATGACCGAGACGACAATCCGAAAGCTAAGGATGCACTGACGGTTGAGATAGTAGATACCGCTCGTGTAACTGACAAGCAAGCAGTTGTCCCAGTCAAAGTGGTAACGCCAAGCAAGCCAAACTCTGTGATTGCAAGCACAGAAACCAATGGCCTTCGTGTCGACGATCAAGGACAGCTTGTTGGAACCCCAACCGATATCGTCTTCGTAGGCACTGCGGAAACAGCGACCGTTGAGATTCCAGTCACTGTCACCAACCCAGCTGATGATGCACCGGTTAAAGAAACAGTTACCGTGACCATTGACCGTGATACGGACAAGGACGGTCAGCCAGACGTGACGGATAAGGATGACGACAACGATGGCATCCCAGATGACACGGATAACAATCCGAAAGCTAAGGACGCTCTCACAGTTGAAACGGTTAATACTGTTCGTGTGACCGATAAGCAGGAAGTTGTCCCAGTCAAAGTGGTAACGCCAAGCAAGCCA
>NZ_JBLOJV010000011.1:0-59217 GCF_047785705.1 Streptococcus pluranimalium | reverse complement strand
TTCTAATAACAGTATACTTGAGGAGTGGGAGGATGACTAGATACCTCGTTATTGGGCGGTTACGCATTTCTTGAACAATCTAATGAAATTTTTCTGAAAAACGCCTTTTCTCCAATGTTAGAGCAGATAGGCGTTTTTTTATACGTATAGTTAATTGAGACAAGAGTAGGACAAAAGTGCCTCAAGAAAAGTATCGCAATTTGGCAGTACTTTTCTGAGGTGTTTTTTGATGTGAACCCATGTTTTCTCGATGGATTATATAGCAAAATGTACTATTTTTAGTTCATTTTAGTATATGTCCTGGGAAATAGAGCACTTTAGTTTATATGGAGGCCTGATTCAGTTTGTCTTGGCTTACCACCAGCCCCCTTTCTTGTTTCTAAGAGCGTTCCGTGGCTGGGACAAATGTCTAAACCTTAATGAAAAAAAACGAACAAATAAGAATTTCTGAAAATCCGATTCCTCTTTTATTCGTATTTTTTTGTCGTTGTTGTTTCGAAAGGGGTCGATGGTATGTGATTTTTGGAATTAAAAATCTTTTTGTCCCAGTCTCCTGTCTGCGACAAACGTCATCGTCCTAAAAAAGAAAGCACTGTAGCAAAGTTACTCAGCAGGTCATGCAAAAACCGAACCTCTTGTGAACTTCGGTTTTTTACTTAATGGCTATCACCTTTTTGACCATAGTAAGCATTTGGACCGTGTTTACGTAGGTAGTGCTTGTCCATGATGTACTGAGGAGCTGGTTCAACACGAAGGTTGATTTGCTCCGTGTAGCGGTTCATGCGAGCCACTTCTTCCAGCACCACGCTGTGGTAAACGGCTTGCGCTGGGTCTTTGCCCCAGGTGAATGGGCCGTGGTTGCGAACGACAATACCTGGTACCGCTACAGGGTTGATGCCACGACGGGCAAATTCTTCCACAATAACCGTTCCAGTTTCTTTTTCGTAGGCCGAATTAACTTCCTTCGCTGTCAAGGAGCGAGCGCATGGCACCGGACCGTAGAAATAATCCGCGTGTGTCGTGCCATAAAATGGAATGTCACGACCAGCCTGGGCCCAGCCCACCGCTTCGGTCGAGTGGGTGTGAACCACGGCTTGAACCTCTGGCCAAGCCTTGTAAAGGGCCACATGGGTCATGAGGTCAGACGATGGGTTGAGGTCGCCCTCAACCACGTTTCCGTCAAGGTCAGTCACCACCATGTTTTCAGGGGTCAGCTTGTCATAGTCAACACCTGAAGGCTTGATGACGATGCGTCCAAGCTCACGGCAAACCTCGGAGACATTGCCCCAAGTGAACTTAACCAGGCCATGCTCTGGTAAGGCGCAGTTGGCCTCATAGACCCGCTGGCGCATTTCTTGTAAATCTTTTGGCATTAGTTTAATCCTGCTTTCTCAATCAATGGGTAGAGGAAATCTTGGGCTTCCTTGATAGCTGCCTTGGTTTCTTCGACCGTTTCACAATTTTCAGACCACATTTCAATCAAGAATGGCCCTTGGTAGTTGGTTTTTTTGAGGACATCGAACATCTGCTCCCAATCCACGCAACCTTGCCCAAATGGCACATCACGGAACTGGCCTTTTGAAGTCTCCGTCACCGCATAAGTGTCTTTCAAGTGCAGGGCTGCAATCGACCGATGACCGAGGTAGAACTCGCTCCAGATGTCATTGTGCCAAGCCGACACGTTACCCGTATCAGGGTAGACAAAGAGGTAAGGCGAGTTGATTTCTTTCTCGATGGCCTGATATTTCTGGATGGAGTTGATGAAGGGGTCATCCATGATTTCGATGGCCAGCATGACTTGGGCTTGCTCGGCCCAATCACAGGACTTTCTGAGGTTTTTGATAAATCGCTCGCGCGTTTCAGGCGATTTTTCCTCGTAGTAAACATCATAGCCAGCCAGCTGAATGACCCGAACCCCCAGGTCCTGAGCCAGCTCAATGCATTTCTTCATGGCTGACAAGGCTTCTGCTTCCAACTCTGGATTAGCAGAGCCCAGCGGGAAACGACGGTGACCTGAGAAGCAGATGGTCGGAATGCGGACACCTGTCTCATAGATGGCCTTGACGATGTCCAGACGCTCTTCCTTGGTCCAATCCAGGCGGGCCCAACGGGCATCTGATTCATCCACCGACATTTCGACAAAGTCAAAACCTAGTTCCTTAGCAAATTGCAGGCGTTCCAACCAAGTAAAGTGCTTGGGCGTCGCTTTTTCATAAATACCAATAGGTCTTGCCATGCTTTACCCCCAAATGCGTTCAATTTCCGCCCTGAAGGCACGAGCTGCACTCGCTGGATCTGGTGCTTCAGTAATTCCACGTCCCGCGATAAAAGTAAAGACATCTACTCCTTCGAACAATTTAAGTGTATCTACATCTAAACCTCCTGTCACTGACACACGAAAGCCCATTTCAATCAATTTTTTAACCTTAGTTAAGTCCTTCTCGCCCCATGTTTCACCTGCCAGAAGGGCGTCACGAGACTGATGGTAAATGGCTTGAGAAATGCCTGCATCTAACCATTGTTGCGCATGATCATAGGTCCAATCCCCATAAAGCTCAACTTGGATTTCTCCCCTGTCTCCTCTGACTTCTTGGATAGCTTTAAGAGCTGCTTTCATGGTTGGAATAGTCGCAGAGCAAATGCAGGTCATCCAATCTGCTCCACGAACGGCATTGTTCTTCGCTATTGTACTACCTGCATCTGCACACTTGGTATCTGCCACGATGATTGTATCAGGGAAGAGGCTGCGTAAAACCTCAATCAATTCACTGCCAACTTGAAGTAAACAAACCGTTCCCGCTTCAATAACGTCTACTTCATGACCTACTGATACGGCTGCTCGAATAGCACCTTGTAAGTCAGAGTGATCTAAGGCAACTTGTAAATTTGGAATAGATTTTGTCATAATTTTTCCTCCTCTTATGCGTCTAAGTCAAAACCTTCTAGATAAGAACTACTTTTAGATTCGTCCACCATTGCCAAAACCTCTTCTGGACTCTGGCAAGCTACCAAACGCTCAATAGAATTGTCTAATTCAAATAGGGCGATGATTTGTGGAATGGCAACAGATGTATGAATCTTAGGATCTGTTGCAGCTAAAGTTAGCAAGACAGAAACTTCTTTCCCATCTGAGAAGGTGACTGGTTTTGTCAAGGTAATCAAAGCAAAGGAATCCTTCAACACCCCCACACCAGCTTGAGCATGCGGCATGGCCATCCCTGGCATTAGAATATAGTATGGGCCATACTCTTCCGTTGAAGCGATAATGGCATCATAGTATTCTTCGGTTGCAGCCCCACTGTCAATGAGTGGTTCTACAGCTAAGTGAACAGCTTCTTGCCAAGTTTCTGCGGTCAATCCTAGACGGATTGAATTATTTTCTGTAAATGAGCGAGTCAAATTCATTGACCGATTCTCCTTCTGTATATATATCCTGTTTTATGTTAAAAGGAAGGACTGGGAGGCTCTCCCAGCCCTTAAAAGTGTTCTTATAAGACGGCTTCTAATTTTGTCTTAATTTCATTATCATCCATCAAGTTATCAAGACCAACCAATTTTCCAGTGGTACGTCCTTCTAATTCCTTGATAAGATGGTTTGACGCAACAACAATATCGTAACCTGCAGCTTGACTTTTTGCCTCAGCAACTGAACATGAGGCAGATTGGATATCTGTAACCCCCAATTGACGGAGTGCATTTTCAACTTTCATCTTGATCACCATTGATGATCCCATGCCATTTCCACATGCTGTAAGAACTTTAACCATGATTATTTCCTCCAATGTTTATAAATTGTATTATGTAAAGTGTTTTGTTTTCTAAATTATTCTGCTTGCGCTTCACCACGATAGTAAGCTTCCTTGTCTTTTGCTTTCGCATATTGCAATTGAGGCAAGAGGAGTAAGAAGAGGCAAACCAAGACATAACCTGCAGTACCAATGAACTTGAAGAGGTAGCCAAACGGTAACCAAGGTAGAACCAAGTCAATATTACCGTGGTAACCACCCACCAAACCAAGAAGGGTGATGGCAACAGCTCCAAGGGCTACTTGTAAGATACCTGAGATAAAGGAGAGGATAACTGCTGCTTTCCAGCCTCCACGTTTGTCCGCATAAACTGCAATCGCTGCATTGTCAAAGAAGACAGGGACGAAACCAGTGATAATCAATACAGGGTTCTTAAAGATAACCAAGAGTGCGATGGTAATCAACTGACCGATAAGACCGAAAGCAAAACCTGAAAGGACTGCATTGGATGAACCAAAGCCATAAGATGCTGCAACGTCTACTGCGGGGAATGAACCTGGCAAGAGTTTTGATGAAATACCTTGGAAGGCATTGGTCAATTCTGCCACGAACATCCGAACACCCTGCATCAAGATGAAGAGATAAACGGAGAAGGTCAAAGAGGTTTGAAGAACATAGATGAAGAATGATTTAGCTGGAATATAAGCACCTGCACCAATCAATTCTGCGTTACTCATAATCTCTGGACCTAAGATGGTTAGGATGATACCAAAGAAGACAATCATCAATGTTGCAGAAGCAACCACTGTATCGTGGAAGATATTTAAGAACTTAGGCAACTTCAAGTTATCAAGGTTCTCTTCTTTATTACCAAAGAATGGCGCCACCTTGTCCACAAACCAGATAGCAAACTGTTGTTGGTGACCGATAGCAAATCCTCCACCACCTGTTAAGCGCTGTGTTGGCTCAACAGTCAAGTTGGAACTTATTGCCCAATAAAGACCACAGATGAGCCCCACTGCCAAGGCTGCAAATTTGCCTTGTAAGCTCGGAATCAAAATCAGAACAAAGACAGATATGGTCGCAGCCTGTTGGACCATGATGTGTCCTGTGATGAACAGTGTTCTAACCTTAGTTAGTTTCCGTAGAGCAACTAACAGGATGTTGACCCCGAAACCAATGATGAGGGCTGTTGTCGCTACATCAATATAGCCGATTTCAGTCAACTTTTCGTTAGCAGCAGCCAAACCGAAGTAAGGGTCTATAACAGCTGCCTCTAACTTGAACTTGGTTGCCAGAGCAACAAGGACGGGACGGAAAGTGGTAACCAAGCCACCTGCACCAACGTTTAGGATAAGGTATCCAACCGTTGCCTTAATGAAACCTGCAAACACTTCATGTGCTGGTTTCTTTAATAATAGATAGCCTACTAACACCAATAGGCCGACGAAGAATGCTGGGTTCTGCAAGATATTTTGCGAGAACCAATTTAGTATACTTTGAATTGCTTCCATGAGGTATACTCCTTATTTATTTTTATTACACTCTTATTATATAAGACATAGTGCTCAACAAAAAGACCAAAGAGCACACATAGAACTGTTCAAAATTGGTTCTATTCTGAAAAATAACCGAGTAGAGATTACATCTTAAAACATTCAATAAATTCCAAAAATATGACGAAACTAATATAGTTGTTCCACTTTAAAAATATGTTACAATAGGCTTATGACATATAGCCAAGATTTTAGACAACGTGCCTTATACTAATCAAAAATAGACATTTGGCTTCCATTGCCTATGAACAATCGCCTTCAATACAGACCAATGCAAGTCTTGAATGACTTCTTACAACTTATCAATAACATCTTCTAAGGTCTTAAAAGCCTTATTCTTAAAGCCGCGTTTCCGAATTTCAGTCCAGACTTGCTCAATGGGATTCATCTCTGAGGTATACGGTGGCATAAAGGCAAACTCGATGTTAGTTGGTATTTCTAATGCCCTAGATTTGTGCCAGATGGCACTGTCCATCACTAAGACAATATCATCATCAGGGTAGGCTAAAACCAGCTGCTTCAAGAACTTATTCATCCATGCCGTATGACAAGCGCCTGCGATAAGAAGGAATGACTCACCAGTATGGGCATCAACGGCACCATAACAATAACGGTATTCTCTGATATGGTGGCTGTGTACGACAGGACGAGTTCCTTTTGGTCCCAGCATTTCCCCAGTTTACTAATCCGCCCAAAGCCAGCTTCATCCTGATACATCAGTCTTGCTTTATAATAGCGACGACTGTGTTTGAAGTGCTTTGTTGCTGTCCTGAATATCGATTTTATTTTTTAACGCCAAAATCGTTTGAGCGTCTGCTTTCTTTGGATGTTCTGGACGTGGCATCACTTTACGCCAACCATGGCGCTTAAGAAGGGCATAGAAGGTTTGACGTGGGACTTCTTGACCAATTTTCTCTTGATAAGCTTCAAAGAGTAATGTCGTCATCACCATCTCACAAGAGTCTATGGAACTGTCTAAGATTTTCTTGAAAAATGCCTGTTCTTATTCCAGACTGAGATAACTGCGACGTCTTCCACCACGATTTTCTTTGACAACGGCAGCTAATCCTTCATTGAAATACTTATCGACCTGATTCTTTACTGTTTGAGGGACATAACCTACTACAGTTGACGAAGAGTTATTTTGTCCTGGTCTTGTTTCAATTGACTATACAATGGAAGTTGGATTGTTTTTTATTGAGACCTCGTTATTGGAGTCTGACAATTTTTTTACTTTCGCAATTACATTATCTACAGTAAATCCATAGTTGGCAATTACTTCTGCTGCTGGCGCTGAGGCCCCAAAGGTATCTATACCAAGCACATCCCCATCCAAACCGACATACTTATACCAACTTTGAGTAGCTCCCATCTCAATTGCCAGACGGCGACGAATGGCATTCGGCAAGATTGCTTCCTTATAAGTTGCGTCTTGTGCATCAAAGAGTTCTGTGGATGGTACAGAAACCACTCGAACTTTTACGCCCTGTACTTTTAATGCCTTAGCTGCCTGTACAGCTAAGTTCACCTCAGAACCAGATGCCAACAAAATGGTGTCAAAGTCTTTCACTTCATAAACGACATAGGCTCCTTTAGCAACCTTGTCAAAGTCTGTCCCCTCTTCCACTGTCAAGTTTTGACGAGTGAGCACGAGGGCTGATGGCGTAGATCGACTTGTTAAAGAGAGGTACCATGCTGCTTGGGTTTCTCGTGCATCTGCTGGACGGAAGACATTGAGGTTTGGCATAGCACGAAGACCTGCCAAATGTTCAATTGGCTCATGGGTAGGACCATCTTCACCAACCGCAATTGAGTCATGGGTAAAGACATAAGTAACTGGTAAACCTTGAAGAGCAGATAAACGAATAGCAGCCTTCAGATAATCTGAGAAGACAAAGAAGGTACCACCATAAACACGAAGACCTCCATGGGCTGCAAAGCCATTGAGAATAGTTCCCATCGCAAACTCACGCACACCAAACTGGATATTGCGGTTAAGGCGGTTCGCATCATCTTGAAGGCCATCTGACTTGATGTAAGTCATGTTTGAATGGGCCAAGTCCGCAGATCCACCGAGGAAGTTTGGTAAGATACCTGCTATAATATTCAACGCATCTTGCGAGGAGTTACGGGTAGCTTGTGAGAAGCCATTCTCAAGGGCTGGGAAGTCTTCTGGTTTGATTACAATAGGGTCTTGCCCTGCTGAGATAGCAGTGATTTCATCTGCCAATTCTGGGTAGGCTACTTTATAATCAGCTACTAGCTTGCTCCAAGCCTCGTAAGCCACTTGACCACGCTCTGCCACATTTTCTCTGAAGTCCGCATAGACTTCTTCTGGCACGTCAAATGGTGCATAATCCCAACCAAGATTACGACGTGTGGCATTTGTCTCATCTGCTCCAAGTGGCGCACCATGTGACGCATTAGAACCTGCTTTTGCTGGCGAACCATGGCCAATTACTGTCCTCACCTCAATGAGAGTCGGTTTGCCAACTACTTTTGCCTCCGCAATTGCTACTTTGATGGCTGATACATCAGTGCCATCTTCGACCAAGATGGTATGCCAGCCATACGTCTCGTAGCGCGCACGGACATCTTCAGTAAAAGCATCCTTCGTCTCACCATCCAAACAGATGTTATTGGAATCATAGAGAACGATAAGTTTTTCTAATTTTTGGAGTCCTGCATAAGATGCTGCTTCCGAAGACACACCCTCCATCAAATCACCATCGCCACAGATGACATAGGTGTAATGATCAAAGAGATTATAACCGTCTTTGTTATACTTGGCTGCCAAAAAACGCTCAGCTTGGGCGAAGCCAACAGCTGTTGAAATCCCTTGTCCTAAAGGCCCTGTTGTCGCATCCACACCTAGTGTATGACCATATTCTGGATGTCCGGGTGTCCTAGATCCCCATTGACGAAAGTTCTTCAATTCGTCAATAGAAACATCTGAAAAACCCGATAAGTGTAATAAAGCATAAAGTAACATGGATCCATGACCAGCTGACAAAATAAAGCGGTCGCGGTTAATCCAATTGGGCTCAGAAGGATTCACACATAGGTGCTGAGTAAAGAGGCTATAAGCCATGGGTGCAGCACCCATGACAATCCCCGGGTGACCCGACTTCGCTTTTTCAATAGCATCAATACCGAGGAATCGAATAGCGTTTACAGATAATTGAGACATATGATACTCCTTTATTAAATAATGAATACTGAGAATAACAGAAGCCATATAGCCCTAGGCCACATGGCTGTTTCACCGATACTATAGAAGGGCCTTAAATTGAATATTTGAATCTTCTAAAAAGCAATCATCAAACCCACGAGGGTGATGGTACTCAATTCTGTCCTTATCAAGTGGATAAGTATACTTACCACCAACTTCCCAAATAAAGGGATGGAAGTCATATTGGAGACGTTCTTTACGCATCTTCCAGAGTTCTAAAATTTCGTCTGTAGATGCCATAAAGTTAGACCAAATGTCGTAGTGAACAGGAATAATCACTTTAGCACGTAAGTTTTCAGCCATACGCAACAAATCAACCGAAGTCATCTTGTCTTGGATTCCTAGTGGATTTTCACCATAGTTATTCAAAGCCACATCAATCTTGAAGTCACGACCGTGCTTGGCAAAGTAGTTCGAGAAGTGTGAATCTGCACCGTGGTAAATCGTTCCGCCTGGTGTTTCAAAAACGTAGTTCACAGCCTTACGGGCCATTTCTTCATCTGTTACCGCAAGTCCAGCCAACTCACCATCTTGGGCATCTGCACCTTCTACTGGGAGTGTCACCAAGCAAGTACGGTCAAAGGATTCTACAGCAGTCACTTTCATATCTTTAAACTCAAAGCTATCCCCTGGTTTCACAATAATAATGCGCTCTTCTGGCACACCCCACTTCTTCCAAATCTCACCACATTCGTAAGGACCTACAAATTTCACATGGTTCAACTTAGGATTGTTAATGATTGCTGCTGCAGTATTGATATCAATGTGATCGCTATGGAAGTGTGATACCAGATAATAGTCTAATTCGTTGATAGCAAACGGATCAATGACCATTGGTTGGACGCGCAAGTTTGGTTGCAATTTGCGTACACCCGCCATGTTGGCCATTTGATGTCCGCGTACCATATCTTTCACCTTTTTGGTAGATTTACCACGAGCTGACCAAAGGTCCATGACAATATTTGCACCGCCAGGTGTTTTTACCCAGACACCGCAGTTTCCAAGCCACCACATGGCAAAGTTGCCTTCTGGCACTACTTCTTCTTCGATTTCTTCATTGAGCCATGTTCCCCACTCTGGGAAAGTGCTCAAGATCCAAGATTCTCTTGTAATGTCTTTCACATTAGCCATTGTACTTCCTCCTAGGAATTGTATTTTATTCACATATCTATTATAAGGGAGACTAAGTGAACAAAAAAGACCAAGTGTCACACATGACTGTGTGCAAAAATAGGCGGATTAAAAAATTAGACTTTCTGCGAAACATATGAATGACGAATCAAGCAAATCTCTAAACGATGTCCGATTTAAACGCCTAGTTGGTATTGAGCGCAAAACAGTTGAGAAAATGGGATTTATTTTGGAAATGGCTTACCAAACGAAGCATGCCAGAGGTGATAGAAAACCCAAGATGAGCCTGGAAGACCTGCTAATGGTTACCCTTCAGTATCTCAGAGAATACCGCACCTATGAACAGATTGCGGTTGATTTTGGCGTACACGAAAGTAACTTGATTCGCCGCAGTCATTGGGCAGAAGAGGTCTTGGTAAAAAATGGTTTTACAATTGGCAAAAACTCAATAAAATCGACAGACACCCTTCTGATTGATGCAACAGAGGTTCGAATACAGCGTCCCCAAAAAAGCAAAAGCTAAACTACTCTGGCAAAAAGAAGTAAAAAATAAGCTAAACCATGTTAATGACATGGTTTTTTTGGCGTAAACATGATATAATTGAAAGCGTTTAGAATAAGATTACAAATCGTTAAAAAGGAGTTTGTTTATGACTTATCAAGAAACTTATGCCAAATGGTTAGCCTGTGATCAATTACCAGATTACCTTCGTCAGGAATTGGAAAACATGGATGATAAGACCAAGGAGGACGCTTTTTATACCAATTTGGAATTTGGAACAGCAGGTATGCGTGGCTACATCGGTGCAGGGACTAATCGCATCAATATTTTTGTGGTTCGTCAAGCCACTCAAGGTTTAGCAAAACTTCTTGATTCTAAAGGAGATGAGGTTAAAAAACGTGGCGTTGCCATTGCTTATGACTCGCGTCACTTTTCTCCTGAGTTTGCTTTTGAGTCTGCTCAAGTCTTGGCGGCACATGGTATTAAAGCCTATGTCTTTGAAAGTCTCCGTCCCACCCCTGAGTTATCTTTTGCTGTCCGCCATCTCAAGGCTTCTGCAGGGATCATGATTACTGCCAGTCACAATCCCAAAGAGTTTAATGGCTACAAGGTTTATGGTGAGGACGGTGGTCAAATGCCCCCAGCTGATGCAGCTGCTCTAACTAACTATATTCGTGCTATTGATGATCCTTTTAGCATTGCTTTAGCTGATCGTGCTCAAGCAGAAAAAGACGGTCTGATTGAGGTTATCGGTCAAGCCATTGATGAGGAATACCTCAAGGAAGTTAAAAAGGTCAATATCAATCATGACTTAATCAAGACATTTGGTCGTGATATGACAATCGTCTACACACCTTTGCATGGTACAGGTGAAATGCTGACACGTAAAGCCCTTGCTCAAGCTGGCTTTGCAGCTGTTGAGGTGGTTGAAAGCCAGGCAACTGCTGACCCGAATTTTTCAACAGTAGCCTCACCAAATCCTGAAAGCCAAGCAGCCTTTGCCCTAGCTGAGGAACTCGGGTGTCAGGTTGAAGCTGATGTGCTTTTAGCCACTGATCCAGACGCAGACCGTGTCGGCGTTGAAATTCGTCAGGCTGATGGCTCTTATTGGAACTTATCTGGCAATCAAATCGGTGCCTTGCTGGCCAAATATATCCTTGAAGCACACAAACAAGCTGGGACACTTCCTGAAAATGCTGCCCTTGCTAAATCCATCGTCTCAACAGAATTAGTCACTAAAATTGCTGAGAGTTACGGTGCTACGATGTTTAATGTATTGACCGGTTTCAAATTCATTGCAGAAAAAATTCAAGAATTTGAAGACACCAACAATCACACCTACATGTTTGGCTTTGAAGAAAGCTTTGGTTACTTGATTAAACCCTTTGTTCGTGACAAAGATGCTATCCAAGCAGTGCTTTTAGTGGCTGAAATCGCTGCCTACTATCGCTCTCGTGGTCTAACTCTAGCTGATGGTATTGATGACATTTATCAAGAATACGGTTATTTTGCTGAAAAAACCATTTCACTAACCCTATCAGGAAAAGATGGGGCTGAGCAGATTAAGGCGATCATGTCTAAATTCCGTGACAATGCGCCAGAGACATTCAATAATACTGAGATTACAGTCTTTGAAGATTTTGCTAAACAATGCCAAATAGATGCCAAAGGACAGGTCACAGCATTAACTACTCCTCCAAGTGATGTCTTAAAATACACCTTGGCTGATGGGTCCTGGTTTGCGGTTCGCCCTTCTGGAACAGAACCAAAAATCAAGTTCTACATCGCAACCGTTGGGCAGACCCTTGAGGAAGTCAATGATAAAATCGCGACCATAGAGTCAGAAATCAATGCCTTTGTCAAATAATACTCAAGAAAAAGCAGTTAATAAAAATGAGACAAAAAGCTATATCCTTACGCTACTCTTAGACAGAGTTGCTCCGAGATCTTGATTAAGTATAAACAGCAAAGAGGCGGGATTATCCCGCCTCTTTGCGTGTCTTTATTATTTTGTTGAGTCTTGAAGATGATAAGCTTCCTGCATTTGGTGATAGATGCCTTTTTGAGTCATTAACTGCTGATGATTGCCTTGTTCGACAATATCGCCATCAACCATGACAAGAATCAAATCAGCTTTTTGAATGGTTGATAGACGATGGGCAATGATAAAACTGGTCTTACCTGCCATTAAACGATCAAAAGCCTCTTGTACCAATCTTTCTGTTCTGGTATCAATGGCTGAGGTAGCTTCATCTAAAATCACTAATTTAGGATTTTTTAAGAAAACACGAGCAATGGTTAGCAACTGCTTTTGCCCTTGTGATAAGGTTGTTCCTCCTTCTGTCAAATGGCTATCATAGCCATTAGGAAGCTGCTCAATAAAGAAATGAGCATTGGCAGCCTTTGCTGCTGCCACAACATCTTCTCGCGAAGCAGTTGGATTGCCATAAGCAATGTTATCATGGATAGTTGCTGATTTTAGCCAGGTATCTTGAAGAACCATACCTATCTGATCCCTTAATGCTTGCCGTGGCAGATCAGTGATCGAGACATCATCAATCCTGATTTCTCCTTGATCAAGCTCATAAAAACGCATCAGCAGGTTGATAAGAGTCGACTTTCCAGCTCCTGTAGGCCCTACGATGGCGACATGACTTCCTGCCTCTATACGAAGCGTCAAGTCCTTTATTAAGGGCTTTTTTCGATCATAACCAAAGAAAACATGGTCAAAAGTCACTTGACCTACAAAGGGGTTGGAAAGAGTATCTTGGCTCTTATCAGCCTCAGCAGGAAGGTCTAAGATTGCATAGAGGCGTTCAGCACAGGCGAGAGAACTCTGTAATTCAGACATGACTGAGGAAATATCATTGAAGGGCTTGGTATAATGATTGACGTAGTTTAAAAAAGTCACTAGCTGCCCAACCGTCATCGCACCACTTATCACACGAAGAGTCCCTACTCCTGTCAGTATGGCATAAATCAAGGCATTGACAAATCGCGTGGCAGGATTGACTGTTGAAGCATAAAAAACAGCTTTTTGAGACGCCTTGGCATAGTTATGATTGAGCTTTTTGAAAGTTTGGGTCATTTGTTTTTGAGCATTGAAAGCTTGTATTAAGCTTGCTTGCTGGAAGACTTCTTCTACAAATTGGGTCTTAGCGCCTCTGGTCTTGGTTTGTTCTTGGAAAAAAGCGTAACTTTTTTTCGCGATAAAGCGAGCAAGGAAAAGCGATAAGGGGGTTAGTAGCAATACCATGCTCAGCATGAGGAGATCCAGTCTTGCCATTGTCCCTATCGTAACCAAGATACTTAGGATGCCACCTAAAAACTGATTGAAACCCATGAGCAAGCCATTGGTCAGCTGATCGCAATCAGCAGTCATACGACTTACCAAATCACCAGTTCCTAGACGCTCAATGACAGCTATAGGGAGGCGGTTGAGATGAGCATTGACCCTCTCTCTTAAGTCAGTAAGGTAAGAAAAGGTCAAGCGATTGGTCAAAAGGGGGGTGATCCACTGAGCCAAAGCATTTAAAGCGATAATAAGCATCATCTTCACTAAAATAGGAGGCATGATAGTCAAGCGTTCTGGACTCAGGCTAGCATCAACTGCTTGCCCAATTAAGATGGGAAGGTAAGCTGTGAGTCCTACTTCCAGTATCGTGCCCACCACTATCAATAGCAAAAGCCATCGGTAGCTCAAGAGGTCAAAAAGGAATCGTTGACGGAGGGTTCTGTCTTTTGGGGTGATCATTTGGCCTCCTGACTTTCTTGTGATTGGTGAATCTCACGGTAAAGTGAGCATGTTTTAAGGAGTTCTTGATGACCACCTTGTGCCACCAATCGTCCCTGATCTAACACTAAAATCTTGTCCAGATTTTTTAAACTTCTGGTGCGCTGGGAGACCATAATCAGTTGTCCTTGAGTGGCTTTTCGCTCTTTGTGGAGTGCTGCCAATAGACGGCTTTCAGTCAAAAAATCAAGGGCAGAGCTGGCATCATCCAAGATTAAAAAAGGGGCTTTTTTGATCAAAGCACGAGCGATGGTTAATCGCTGGCGCTGTCCACCTGAAAAAGAAGTGCCAAAAGCTTCAACGCTAGCATCTATTTGCCCTTCTTTAGCCTCAACAAAATCCTTGGCTTGGGCAATGCTTAGAGCTTTCTTGTAGTCTTGATCACTATAGACAAGGTCACTCCCCAAGGTCAAATTACTACGAATCGTCCCTTGAAATAATCTGGCTCTTTGAGGCACAAGTGCCACCCACTCTCGCCATTCTACGACATGCTGAGGCAGGCGTCCCTGATGGTAAATGGCTATCTGACCAGATTGGGCTGGATAGAGATGGGCTAATAAATGAACCAGGGTTGATTTTCCAGAGCCTGTCCCACCAATAATGCCTAAGGATTGTCCTTTTTTTAGACTAAATGAAATGTCTTCTAAGGCTGGTTTAGCGGCAGTTGGATAGGTAAAGGTGAGATTATCTACTAGAATAGCCAGATCATCACCATCTTCCTGATAAGCTGTCGGATTCATCTCTTCTAATCCTTGGCTAGGTTTCTCCAATATGCCCTGTACCCGCTCGGCGCTGATTCTGCTTTGATTAAGGGAGCGAATCAACATGGTCATCTTGAATAATTCCACCAAAATTTGCAAGAGGTAGTTGATTAAAGCGACCATCATTCCTTGGCTTAGAAGGTGATTTTCAATAAGACTATTGTCCTGCCAAATGATCGTTATTAAGGTCAGATTCACAATGATCATCGTTAAGGGAGAAGCCAGGCTAGACAGGTAACTTGCCGATAATTGGATGTGACCATAAGCCTTATTCTCATCTTGAAATTCCTTAATTTCAGCAGAGGTTTGCCCAAAATCCCTGATAACCCTAACCCCCTCTAACTGCTCTCTCACCACTTGCACCAAACGATCAGTAGACTGCTGTACCTTGTTGTAGATGGGACTCAGTAAACGACTGATGATCATAATAACCGTGACAAGGGCTAAAACCATAACCACAAAAAAAGAGGCCAAGCGTGGACTGATGGTAAAAGCCATTAACATTGCCCCGAAAACGATAAAAGGGGAGCGTAAAAAGAGTCTTAGAAACTGATTGATTCCTGTTTGAATCTGATAAGTATCACTCATTACACGTGTGATCAAACTAGACGTTCCTATCTTATCATGCTCTTCTTTGGGTAAGCCTATGATTTTGTCAAATAAGGCATCCGATAAGGCTTGGGTGTAACCTATAGCAGCCTTGGATGAAACATATTGTGCTATGATAGCAACCACTACTCCCACTATGGCAAGCCCAAATAACAGAAAAACCATCTGAAAGAGATGATTTTGATGGTTTTGTAGCATCCTTTGATCAATGATTCTAGCCACAATTAATGGAACCAATAACTCAAAACAAGCTTCTAACAACTTAAACAGTGGCCCAAGAATCGTCTCTGTGATGTATCCCTTAAAATAATGTCCTAATGCTCTCATCAATTAGCCTTTCTTAAAATAACTCATTAACTTAATCAGCAAAAGATGGCATTGCACTTGCTTGGCATAGTAGATATTGCCGCCATTACGATACAATTCACCGCCACCGTAGAAAAGGGCCACAGGGTGATAATAGCGATAAGTGTCACCAGTTTGATTGCCTAGACTTGGAGCAACGACGGATTTTGAGTACTCTTTTGCCAAATCGATCGTGCTTTTACCACCATGCCTAGCCACATAGTCAATATAAGCACTTCCAAAATTATAAGCTTGAACGGCGGTCCAAACATCTGTTTCATTAGCCGTAGCCTTGGCTAAGTTTTCAGATAAGACGGTAATCCCTTGTCTGACACTCTCACGACTATCTGTAATGGTATTGATCAGACCAGTCGAGCTTTCACTAGACTGCATCAAATCAACCTCTTTTCCCTTGGTTTCAGTGTAAATCATGGCTAAAACCAGATCCTCATTGGTGGTGGAATCATTTTCAGTCAAAATGCCCTCGACCATTGGACGGTAAGATAAGACTGTGGAGACATCGTGATGGACTTTAAAGAGTTGAAAAGAAAACCAAATCATTAAAAGGCAAAGCAGTGTTTTTTTGATAACTCTAAACATTATTTATTGGTAATATCCTGAATATTTTTGATTAAGATAGCGTAAGTGCCATCTGGGTTTTGGATAAATTCGACCGAATCGGCATCTTGATAGACCTTATTAGGAACTAGTAACTCAATGCCATTTGATAAGGATAATCTCTGGCTTTCTAATTTCTTAGATTGACGACTATGGTCAATATCAGCCACAGAAACAGGTTCTGGAAGCGTTTCTTTGATTTGATCCACAAAGGTCAGTCGAGCCGTTAGATGGTCTTCAAAGAGCTGATTAGCCAATTTTTCTGGTGACAAGGCTTGCTCTTCTTCCATGTGTTGATGAATGGCTGTTTTGATTTTTGATTGAAATTGAAAATCATCCTTATTGAACTGCTCTGCGATTTTTTGAGCTGTATTTTCCAACAGTTTGATGGATTTTTTGACAGACTGCTCCGGCTGAACTTGAAGCAGCTGCTTTGAAAAGTAATTTTCAAAGGCGCCATTATGCTTAATACGCTTTTCAATCAAGTAATACTGCTTCGTTTTGACATTGATAATAAAGGCTTCATCAGGTGTCTGTGAGGCACTTGGTAAATTATTTTGCGTCAAGGAGATTGGATGGTCACCCTCAGATAGATGCGCCAAATGCTCGCGCAAGGCAAGCCTTAAAAAGGCAAAATGCGTCTGACCATCTTTGTCAAAGGTTATAAAAACAAGATCGTTCGTTTTTTGATGGTCAGAGCCGACAAAGGCTTCTTTCCAAAGGTTTGCAATGGTGATGGACGCCTCAAAGAGTTGATCATTCACATGCTCTAGAAAAGGATGATCATCAGGTAAAGTGCCACGTTTGGCATCATCTGAAAATACCTTTGAGATCTTTTTACGAAAATAATCATCCAAGCGAGGGGTAAAAGACAGGGCTTTTTCTGCCAAGAGTAGGCTGGTATCATTAGGGCTAAACTGGTGGATCACTAATTGCTTTAAATACAAATCTAACATGATGCCTCATTTTCATATAGAGGAAAAGCGTCTGTCAGAGCCTTTACCTCATCTCTGATTTCTGCTAAAACAGTCTCATTATCCGCATTTTTAAGGGCTTTGATGATCAGCTTAGCAATAATGATAGCTTGATCTTCCTTCATCCCACGGCTGGTAATGGCTGGGCTACCAATACGGATGCCAGATGTTTTAAATGGCGATAATTGCTCATTTGGAATGGCATTTTTATTGAGGGTGATATTGACCTCATCTAAAAGATGTTGCGCCACTTTGCCATTTTCCACCACCTTAGTCACATCAACGAGGAAAAGGTGATTGTCTGTGCCATTAGAAATCAAGCGAAAATCTGGGTCTGCATGAAAGACATCAGCCATGGCTTTTGCATTAGCTAATACTTGCTTATTATAGGCTTTAAAGGCAGGATCGAGTGCTTCCTTGAAGGCTACAGCTTTTGCTGCGATCACATGCTCTAAAGGTCCCCCTTGAAGACCAGGGAAGATAGCTGAGTTGATTTTTTTTGCCAAGGTTTCATCATTGGTTAAAATCAAGCCACCACGTGGTCCTCGAAGGGTTTTATGGGTCGTTGAGGTCACCACATCAGCGTAAGCAACAGGATTATCATGCAGACCACTGGCTACCAAACCGGCAATGTGTGCCATATCTACCATGAGTTTGGCGCCCACCTGATCAGCTATGTCACGAAATGCTTTAAAATCAATGGCTTTCGAATAAGCCGATGCCCCTGCTACGATGAGCTGGGGTTTGACATCTTTTGCTTTTTCTAAAATAGCATCGTAATCCAGTTCTTCTGTGTGCTCATCCACACCGTAGGCTTCAAAGTGATAAGTTTTGCCAGAAAAATTAACAGAAGCACCGTGGGTCAGGTGTCCACCAGCGGACAAATCCATCCCCAATACTGTATCGCCTGGCTCAATCAAGGCCATGTAAGCTGCCGCATTGGCCTGACTACCAGAATGCGGTTGAACATTGGCAAAGTTAGCACCAAATAAGGCCTTGGCACGCTCTATGGCTAGGTTTTCAATCACATCTACCGCTTGGGTACCACCATAATAGCGATTACCTGGATACCCTTCGGCATATTTGTTGGTCAATAATGAACCTTGGGCTGCCATGACAGCTTTTGATACCACGTTTTCAGAAGCAATTAGCTCAATGTTATTCTGCTGGCGGTCTGCTTCTGCCTGGATAGCCTGCCATAATTCTGTATCATATGCTTTAAAATCATTGTTGTTAAAAATCATTTGTGTACCTCATCATTTTTTAATAAAGCGAATTTGTGTTTTATCACCATTGTATCCCATCTGACGGTAAAAAGCATGCGCTGCTTTACGGTCACTTCCTGAATTCAACCGAATAAAGGCAACGTTTTTTGTGTTAGCTTGTTTTTCCAAAGCTAAGAGTAAGGCTTTCCCAATGCCTTGTCCTTGAAAATCTGGTAATACTGCTAGGGCAAGAACATTTAATCCAGTCTCCGAATACAAGCTCTCGTAGACTTCGGCATGAATGTAGCCAACAATCTGATGCGACAAATGATCCTCAAAACCGATCAGAAGATGCTTGCTACTCTTGGAGAGTTTTTTGAATTGTTGTTGTGTCATTTCAAGTGTCACAGGATAGCCCAGTGACCGCTCATTAATCTCACGAACAGCTGGCATATCAGCCATAGTTAAAGAACGAAGCATAAAACCTCCTATTAAAACTGAAGTTCGGGTATGACTGCTACTAAATCCTGTTTTGAAACAGCACCTTGTCTCAAGATTTTAGCCCTATGACCAGATAAATCAAGGATCGTGGAGTCCCTACCAGTCAAAAAGACATCATCTTGGTAACCTAGGACTTGCTGATCAAACTCTTGCATAATCGCTGCAAAATGCTTCCCACTTTCTTGTCCGGATTTGTTGGCTGATGGGCCAATCAGTGGCCCATGCTGAGCGATCAAGGCTCGGGTAACAGGATGACTCGGTAGGCGAAAACCAACACTGTCTAAGCCAGAATTGATCCAGGCAGGCACCTGATCATTTGCCTGCAAAATAATGGTTAAAGGACCGGGTAAAAAAGCGGTATAAAGGTCTTTTAAATAGCTTGGTTGGTTTTTAGAGAATCTGATGATATCGTCATAACTAGCCACGTTAAGATTCATGGCTTTGTCTCTTGAGCGTTCTTTCAAGTCATAGACAAGGTCAACAGAAGATGGCATCAAAGCCTTGGCAAAAAGTCCATAAACAGTTTCTGTCGGCAAGACCACTCCTTGTCCTTCTTCCAGTTTTTGAGATAGTTCTTCCAGACTTGTCATTTTTGTAGCACCACCATTCTATCCTTGCCAAAACTGTCTTTTAAGAGAACTACTTGAGACTTGGGAAAGGCTTTTTCTAGCATCTCTTTGACACGCTGACCTTGTTTGTAGCCGATTTCAAAATAAAGCGTTCCTTTATCCTTTAAAAACCGGTCAGCTTCTGAGATGATTTGCTCATAAATAGCATAGCCTTGCTTATCAGCAAAAAGTGCCAAGTGAGGTTCATGAGATAGGACATTTTTGCCCACCTCATCTTGATCTTCTTTGGAGATGTAAGGCGGGTTTGACACGATAATATCAAACTTATCTGAAACCTGGCTGAAAAGATCTGATTGTAACCAACGGATTTTTAAGCCAAGTTTTTCACCATTATCGCTAGCAATCTCTAAAGCAGTTTTAGAAATATCAAGGGCCGTGATCTGCCAATCTGGACGATTAGCCTTTAACGCTAAAGCAATGGCACCACTACCAGTGCCAATGTCTAATACACTCAAGGATTGAGCAGGGTGCTGAGCTAAGATAAGATCAACCAATTCTTCTGTCTCAGGGCGTGGAATCAACACATCAGGAGAAACGATTAAGGTCAAGTCTTTAAAATAACTGTAGCCAAGATAGTGCTGGACTGGCTGATGTTTGCTCAAATGATCAAAAATAGTGGCTAAAAGCAGCTGGTCTTCTGATGAGACTTCCTTGGCTTGATGGAAGGCAAAATCAGTCAAGGACCATTTTTTGAGCTCCTTAAAGGCAAAGGTGAGAGCTTCTTTTTCCTCACCTATGGCTTCAAGATGATCTTCCAACTCTTGGATCAACTGTCTGTAAGTCATCATGCTTGGTTTAATGTTTCGAGTTTTTGTGTTTGATCGTATAAGATAAGAGCATCCACCACATCATCCATTTTTCCTGAAAGAATCGTGTCTAACTTTTGAAGGGTCAAACCGATACGGTGGTCGGTTACACGGTTTTGCGGGAAATTATAGGTTCGAATACGCTCTGAGCGATCCCCTGTTCCAATCGTTGACTTACGCTCAGCATCTTGCTCGTCCTGTGCGATTTGAGCAAAGTGATCCGCCACACGTGCCCGAATAATTTTCATCGCTTTATCACGGTTTTTTTGCTGTGTCCGCTCTTCTTGCATTTCAACCTTAATACCTGTCGGAATGTGAACTACACGAACAGCTGTAGCAACCTTGTTGACATTCTGACCACCTGCTCCTGAGGCATGGTAAATGTCCACGCGAAGGTCTTTTGAATCAATATCATAGTCGACTTCTTCAACTTCTGGCATAATCAAGACCGTAGCTGTTGAAGTATGAACACGGCCTTGGCTTTCTGTAACTGGCACACGTTGCACACGGTGAGCACCTGATTCGTATTTTAACTTTGAGTATACGGATTGACCAGAGACCATAGCGACAACTTCCTTGATACCACCAACGCCATTATAAGATGCTTCCATCACCTCAAAGCGCCATCCTTGCGTTTCAGCGTATTTTTGGTACATTTGTAAAAGATCACCTGCAAATAAGGCTGCCTCATCGCCACCTGCTGCGCCACGGATTTCTAAGATAATGTTTTTATCATCATTTGGATCTTTAGGCAAGAGTAAGATTTTTAATTTTTCTTCATATTCTTCTTTGGCAGCTTTAGATTCTTTTAATTCTTCTTTGGCCATTTCTTCCAAATCAGCATCACCTGCAGCATCCTTGATCATCTCCTCAGCATCAGTGATGTTTTGAATGATTTGTTTATAATCCCGATAAGTTGCTACCGTCTCACGGATACTAGCTTCTTCCTTTGATAAGGCCATGAAACGTTTGGTATCTGAAACAACCGCTGGATCAGATAATAACTCTCCTAGTTCTTCGTATCGGTCTTCTACCGCTTGTAATTGATCATAGATATTCATTGCTTTTTCCCTTTCTCTAGCAACTTCAGTCACCCTTATTCTTGGTTTAAGGTTGGGTTAAAATAATGTTTTCGACAAACAGATGTGTAAGTGTCGTTACCACCAATCTGGATTTGGTCTCCATCATAAACGGCTTTCCCATCTTCCATCCTAAGTACCATGGTAGCTTTTTTAGAACAATACTGGCAAATGGTTTTGATTTCATCAATCTTATCAGCCAATAATAAAAAGTATTTTGATCCCTCAAACAGTTCATTTCTAAAGTCATTTTTAAGACCAAATGCCATCACAGGAATTTCCAACTCATCAACTACTCTTGCCAAATCATAAACGTTAGCTTTAGTCAAAAATTGGCACTCATCAATTAAAACACAATAAGGTTTAATGGCTTGGTCTTGAATAAAACCGTAAATATCTGTCTCTGGCGTGATAACTGCTGCCTGACGTTTGACACCAATGCGGCTTGAAACATAGCCAACACCATCTCGATTATCCAGAGCACTGGTCATCAAAATAATAGGCTTGCCTTGCTCTTCGTAATTATAGGCAACTTTTAGTATCTCAATGGATTTCCCAGAATTCATCGTGCCATAGCGATAATATAATTGTGCCAACAGAACCAACCTCTTCTTTCAATGTCTTATCCATTTTACCATAAAATCAAAGCCTTGGCGACTAGAGAAACGCCTTAAAAAAGTCTGACAAAAAGAAGCATTTGTGTTACAATCAAAATCAAGCTAGACCAGACGAAGCCTGAGATAAAACAAAGCTTCGTCAAGACAAGTCAAAATAGCGTTTTGATGTTTAAGATAGAACCATAAATAAAACACTCCCACCTCATCTGATCAAGTCAAGGAGAAAACCGATGCCATTTGTTAAAATTGATTTATTTGAAGGACGCTCTGATGAGCAAAAAGCGCAACTTGCTCGTGAAGTTACCGAAGTGGTTGCTCGAGTTGCCAAGGCTCCCAAAGAAGCCATTCATATCATTATCAATGACCTACCTGAAGGAAGCTACTTCCCTCAAGGTGAGATGAAGACCAAAAACTAAATACTAATGCCTTTAAAATCCCATACCCTTAGCTTGATGGGAACTGATATTACCCTTCTGATTGACAGTGAGCATGCCGACCAGCTAATCAGTGATTGTGTCAAACGCCTCCATCAGTATCATCACCGCTTTAGCGCTAATGATGTCACTTCTGAGCTCATGGCCATCAATCGTATGGCTGGTATCGCTCCTGTCAAGGTTCATCCAGAGCTCTTAGAGTTGATATTACTTGGTCAAACGCATAGCCTAGCCAGTCCTAGCCAGCTTAATATTGCTATTGGACCTTTGGTTGATCTATGGCGTATTGGCTTTTTAGATGCTCGAATCCCCCAACCAACAGAAATCAAAGAAACACTCAAGCTCATCAATCCTCAACACATTTACCTAAATAAGAATAATCAAAGCGTTTTTTTAAGCCAAAAAAAGATGGGGATTGATCTCGGTGCTGTCGCTAAAGGTTACATTGCCGACCGTATCATTGACTATTTGAAATCGCAAGCAGTGACTTCTGCTATGATCAATATTGGTGGCAATGTGCTGGTTTATGGTCCTAATCCCGAAAGATTTGACCATAGATGGTATATCGGCATCCAAAATCCCAGTAAAAAACGAGGACAAGCTATCGGAATGCTTAAGATTCAGGATCAGTCTGTTGTTACCTCTGGTGTCTACGAGCGCCGCTTGGTTCATGAAGGCCAAACCTACCATCATATCCTAGATAGCAAAACAGGCTATCCTATCGAAAGCGAGATGATTAGCCTAACGATTGTATCTGATACTTCGGTTGACGGTGATATTTGGACGAGCAGACTCTTTGGACTTCCTCTCAAACAAGTCATCTCAACCCTCAATGCCACCCCTGAAATTGAAGGGTTAATCTTGACAAAAGCCCAACAAGTGATCCTGTCAGAAGGCCTAAAACAAAATTATCAAAGTTTCTATGATAGCGACTTGACACGTTGATTTAATGTTTATCGTTATAAAAAAAGCACATCATATCAAGGTGTTTTGAATACCTGGTATGATGTGCTTTTTTCTAATCTTTGTAATTTTACTCCAAATGAAGTCTACATGACTTGCTCAAAATGAAGGTGTACGATAACCTTATCATGATAACCATTACGCTCTAAATCTCTTTGTAGGCGATAAGAAATGTAATGTTCAGCAATATTGATAAAGCCGGCATCCATTAGACGATTCTCAACCAAAGATTGAATCATATTGATGGTTGGACGTTCCACTTGAGCTTCTTCTAAATCAAGAACAACTTTTTTAGTTACTTGCGCCAGTTTTGAGCGCCAATTGTCATCAATCACATAAACTGTTTGAGCAGCCTTTATAATGGCTTGAAAAATCTTTTCAGGATTAAAGTCAACAATCTGCCCATCACGTTTGATAATTTGCATACAAGTATCTCCTTTCATTACACCATAATTTCTTATCTTTATTATGCAAGGGATGTCATCTTTTGTCAAGTTAAAGTCCTTATAAACTCATCCAAAATACTAGAAAACCTTCAACTTTTTCGTCGCTAAAATAAAAAGATTAGGATTTTTGTCCTAATCTCTTTGATGATAACTATTCAGCACCAAGTGCAGCCATAGTAATGTAGTTGTATGGTTTGTTAAAGTGTGGCAAGAAGAAGATATCCATTAGTGATAGTTCTTCGATGGTGACATGTTTCATGATTGCTAGTGAGAACATGTGGATACCCATTGACATGTCTTCACGTGATACCATTTGGCATCCAAGAACACGACGAGTGTCTTTATCGTAAACAATCTTAATAGCTACTTCGTGGTTATCGTGCTTGATAAACTCTGGTTTTTGAAGGTCGTTAAAAGATGCTACCGCTGCGTTGAAACCAGCTTGGTTAGCGCGTTCTTCTGTAAGACCAGTTGATACCATGTTTAAGCCAAAGATAGAGATACCATTTGACCCTTGAACCCCAACACCTTCCAAGTCATGACCACACGCGTTGTGAGCAGCCACAATACCAGTACGAACAGCATTTGAAGCAAGAGCGATATAGCTAATGTCATCACGTGCGTTATCGTAGATTGTTGCACAGTCACCGATAGCATAAACGTCTTTTTTACTTGTTTCTTGTTTTTTGTCAACAATCCAAGCACCATTGCCCAATGTCTCAAGTTGACCTTTTGCAATAGCAGTATTTGGACGGAAACCAACACACATGATAACCATGTCAACATCAAATGTTTCTTTGTCAGTGACAAGGCGTTCCACTTTACCGTCACCCTCAACAGCTTTAACAGCTTGACCAAGCGCCAGTTTTACACCGTTATCTTCAAGGTTTTTGTTCATCATGGCTGTAAAGTCACGGTCATAGTAAGCACCCATAACAGTATCAGCGATATCAACAAGAACAACCTCTTTGCCTTTGCGTTGGAAGGCTTCAGCAAGTTCAACACCGATGTAACCACCACCTACAACAGCGACACGCTCAATACCTGGTTTTTCAAGACGATCAATAACATCTGCAGAGTTTTGGTATAATTTCACAAATTGAAGGTTTTCAAGAGTTGCTTCAAATTCACGCGAACCTTCTTTAATTTCAACACCTTTAATTGGAGGAACAATCGGTTGTGATCCTGTCGCAAGAACTAACTTGTCGTATGATTCAATATGTTCTTTACCATCAACAAGAGCTGTCACTTCTTTTTTATCAAAGTCAATGTCAACGACTGGAGCTTCCATGTAAACTTTAGCTCCCATGCCTTCTAACTGCTCTTTATCTGAGTAGAAAAGACCTTCTGGACCATCGATTTGCTCACCAATCCAAAGCGCCATACCACATCCCAAAAATGAGATATTTGAGTTTTGGTCAAATGTTACGATTTCATTTTCTGAACCGTAGTTTGACAACATAGTTTTGATACTTGCTGTACCAGCATGGTTAGTACCAACAACAACGATTTTAGACATATTAAAAATCTCCAATATATTTATTTACTTGTTAAGTATAACACAAACCAATCAATTTTTCAATTCATTTGTTGATGTTATCACAAACAAGTAGAGTAACCTTATGTTAACGCTTTCTATTTTACCAAAAGTCAGTTTAGTTGGCAAGTATTACCATAGAAACGCTCGCGATAAACGTCTAAGGTATAGAGTGAAAAGGGAAGATTGACGCTATCTATTCAAAACAACTGACGGCTAGTAATCATCAATCTCTCTCTTTATCATGACCCATTTTCTCAACACTTGTCACAATTTGGTCAATTAGGTCTTGATCAGAAAGTCCAGTTACATCTACAACAACATTACTCAATGCTTTTTCTCCTAACAAGTCTTGCAGGCGGATACTTTGTTCATCATTGTTGTCTTTGTAAGCAAAAACAAATGCGACTGTTTTAAGAAGATTGTCATAGGATAGTCCGCAGTCACGCAATTCACGAATGGGGCGGATAAAGCGTTCATCAAAACCAAGTTTGCGAATTGGCGTACGAGCCACACGAACCACATCATCTACAATATAGGGATTTTCAAAACGACTGATAATCACTTCATGATAGGCTTTTAGGTCTGATTCATTAAATCGCCACTTAGTAATAAGAAGGGAGCGTATTTCAGTAAGAACAGCCTCTAACTGTTCTTTGACAGCTGCGTTGTGAAGGGCTTCAAGAATGGTTTTAGCACCATAATAAGCTCCTGTATACGCTGCAGTTGCGTGACCTGAGTTAACGGAAAATAATTTACGTTCAATAAAGGGTTCTAAATCGTTTTCGTAATGCACACCTACCAGTTTCAATTCCGCATTTCTCATACGGCTTGTCTCAATAACCCATTCGCTAAATGGTTCAACGACAACAAACAGTGGGTCATCATGACTTTGGGCTGGCACAATACGGTCAACAGCAGCATTAGGAAAACCAACGTACTCTTCAACATAGGCTAATTCATCTTCTAAAAGGTATTTTTTGACTTCTTCATACAAGAATTGTGAACCACCAATCATGTTTTCACAAGCTAAAACATCGATAGCTTGTCTACTACCAGCTTGCTTACGAACTTTCAAACCATCTGCAATCAATTCAGCGATAAAGGGTAAAATAGTTGGTCCGATAGCTGTTGTAATTAAATCGGCTTCTGCTATTGCTGCAACAACATCTGCAGGATTTTTAGCATTGTTAATCCCTGAAACATTTGAAATGGTAATATGGCGCTTGCCATCTTCAGCAATTTCAATATCATAGCTGTGACGATCATTTAAAGCATCAATAATCGTTTCATTAACATCCACAAAATTAATGGCAAAATCATTGGCAGCTAAAATCTCACCAATAAAACCACGACCAATATTACCGGCACCAAAGTGTACTGCTTTTTTCATAAGGTTCTCCTTCTTATGTAACACTGTTCAATAAACGAATAAGATCGTCTTTTGTTTGCGCATCGGCCAATGTGACAACATTATCGACATCCGCACAAAAGATTGAAATTTTTTGAATCATATCCAAGTGCTCATTGCCAATGCCAGCAATACCAAATAAAACAGTCGCTATCTGAGGATTGTCATCAGTTCCAAAATTTACACCTTTAGGAACTTGAACGACTGTGATTCCAGATTTTAAAACATCCTTTTTAGCCTCATCTGTCCCATGCGGTATAGCAATGAAGTTTCCCATATAAACAGATAAGTCTTCGTTACGTGTGATCATAGCATCAACGTATGATGGGTTAACATAGCCACCATCCTTGAGAAGATCACCACAATAGCGAATGGCATCTTCTTTAGTTTTAAAGGTTTGATTTAACTTGATTAGTTCTTTTTCAAATTGCATGTTAATTCTCCAATTTCTTGATATTTTCGGTGAAAATTTGGTTTAGTAATTGATAAATAATCGCTTGATTACCAGTTTTATAAATCTCTGTATAGAGATGATTTTCAATGATTGATTGACCAATTGCTGTCATCAGTTCCCTAACAGTATCACTCTCATCCATGCCTGTCAGCATGACTAGTACCCTTGAAATGACTTCAGGTGTTCTATTCATGGAAATAGCTGATACAGGCTGTTCTAAATCACAAATGTAAAATCCTGACTGTTTGACACTTTTCGACTGCGTATGTAAAAGCATCAAGCCAGTTTCAGGGATAGCCATAGGACTTTGCTCAAAGCGTCGAATGAGTTTAGATGATAAATAATCCTTATCGGAAATGCCAGGCAAAGGATTAACCACAGCTCTAACAGTGGGTTCAAAGAAAGCAATATTGGAAATCTGATAGATGTCAAAGGACTGTAATAGCCCTTGACTGACTGCTAGATAATCTTGGACGTCAAAATGAGCTTCTATCGGTAAGTCCTCCCTAACCACTACATCACGATTTTCCTGAACACGCTGCAGGTAATCCTGTAAAGCAAGGAGTTCTTTCCCATCAGGATAAATCGAGATAAAATAGAGATTTTTCTTTGTAGGCTGAGTAGTTAAAATAGCGTCATATTGTTGTATAGAAGATGGCTCAAACTGACTTGGTGAGGTCACGCTTAATCGCTCAATAAAAGGAGCTAAGTTTTTAATCCTAGTTATTAAAAGTTCTCTAGCCAGGGGACGCTCATCACTCAACAATAAGAGACGTATTGGATAAATATCAGGACTTCTCCTCAAACTAGACGCAAAATGTATTGAAATCAACTCATATTCATTTTCTGTCTGTAAATACGGTGGAAAGATATCTTTTACCAATAAGCTGACAACTCTATGCAGATGTGAACTATGCTTTAAGGCACGATGTGCTATAACATTTTGACCGGACTCTCCAAAAATTGCTGGGACAGCTAAACTTAAGCGAATATGATTAAAGAGAAACTTAAACAGAACTTGATCTTTAGCAAAATTAATTTTGGTATATAAAGATACTTTATCGATTAAATTAGAAATATTGTAATAAAACTCACTGTCTACTTGTTCCTGAAAAAGAGGAACTGGCTGGCGTTTGATGACAAATTCATCTAAACGTTGGGCAAAATACAAAATCTCTTGTAAGTTAAAGAGTTGACCAGACTTTTTCGCATAATTATTAAATAAAGATTGGGTTAATTCAAGAGCTTCTTTACTCACTGGACGACTTTGAAGATCCAGCCGATTAACATTAGCAAGGCTCAAAAGCACAATTAAGAAGTGCCCCATAATTGTGTCCAACTCAGGTAGTTGATCTCCAATTTGCTCAAATAATTTTTGGGCAATGTTGAATTGCTTAACATCAAACCATGATAACTGCAACTGATCCAGTTTACTAAAGTCAGAAACTGCTAAAATTTGTGTCAAAATAACAGCCGCTATCCACCTTTTTGAGCCATTATCACCTTCAAGTGAATAGCCTCCCTGACGGTTAATACGAAGTGAAAAATCATGAAACCGCTGCTCAATTGTGGAAATATCTTGAATAATGGTTACATTACTAACCGTAAATTGCTTTTGTAATATATCATTGGTTAAAGGTTCTTTCTCCATTAATAAAGAGAGAGCTATCAAAGAAAGTCTTTCTTGTTGAGAATAAGTCTCTTGGTAGTGATACTGTTCGAGATGGTCTAATTCACCAGACAGGTAATATTTACCAGACTCCTTCAAAATACTGATTTGAATCGTGTTTAGGCTCTCTGTTAAGTCTGCAATCGTTCGATAAGTTGTTCGTTTAGATACTTGTAAAATATCCGTTAGTTGATTGATGGAAAGCTTCCCATACTCCTGGAAAGCTTTCAACAATTGTTTTTCGCGTTTTGTCAATAGCATAAACTTATTATACTACTTTTCTATTTTTGCTTTCAATGTCACTTTAAAAGATTCCCTCTAAGTTACATGATTAGGTTTTGATAGTCATTATTTAATCATTCTATCGACCATTTTGTCATATTCTGGTGTTGTGACAAGGCTATCAACGGCTAACAGCTGAGCGTTTGGTGCGGCTGAACGCACTTCTATTTGATGGGCTATTGTTGTAACAACCAGAATATTCTTTGCATTGAAACGATCGAGTTCAGCGAATGTCGCTTTTGATATGGGAATACCAACTTTTTTATTTTTAAAGATGGCAGAAAGGGTGGCTCTTCCCATTGTTGCTGAGCCTTCAGCTTTTCCATGGGCAAAGACAACTTCATCAATTTGATTCAGGTTAACTTTTTCGTCTGAAGACGTCACTGGTTTTTTAGATGTTGACATAGCAACGACTTCTTCTTCAGTTAACAATGAAACAATTTCATCGTATTTTGGTGTTGCCAAGAAATTACCCACTGACACGTGTGCGGCGCGTGGTGTACGTTGGTAAGCACGTGGTGTTAACTCTTCTTGAGTCACAATCAAGGTGCGGTCAACATCGGTAAGATTTGAAATAGCCTTATTTGTAACAGGAATATTAAGCCCTGCTTTTTTCACCTTATCGCGAAGGATTGAAGCTCCCATTGCTGAACTACCCATACCTGCATCACAGGCGAAGATAATTTGATCAATACTTTTAGCTGAGATATCTTCTGTGGTTGGTGCAGACGCTGTTGAAGTTGATTGACCTTTAGATTGAGCCTTAGCAGCTGCGGTTGCTGCTTGAGCTTGTTCTAAGTCATTAGCAGTAGATTTGTCTGTTTTAAGGATTACAGAAGCAACTAAGAACGAAGCAACTGTTGCAGCCAAAACACCAGCAAGGACAACTAAGTGTGGTCCAAATCCTTTAGGAGCCATTGCCATAATCGCAATGATTGATCCCGGTGACGATGGTGATGTCAATCCAGCTCCAAGAAGTTGGAAAGTGAAGGTACCAGTTACACCTCCTGCGATAGCTGCTAAAAACATAGCAGGTTTCATCATAACGTATGGGAAATAAATTTCGTGGATACCACCAAGGAAGTGAATGATTGTTGCTCCCCATGATGATGATTTAGCAGAGCCTTTCCCAAAGATACCATAGGCAAGAAGGATACCAAGACCAGGTCCAGGGTTTGCTTCAAGAAGGTAAAGAATTGATTTACCAGTAGCTGCAGCTTGTTCTGTACCAAGCGGTGTAAAGATACCATGGTTAAGCGCATTGTTTAAGAAGAGAACTTTAGCAGGTTCGATAATGATATTTGCTATTGGCAAGAGTTTAGCAGCAACGATTGCTTGAACGCCATCACCAACCCAACCCGTTAAACTTGCAACAACAGGTCCGATGGCAAAGAATGCGATAAGAACTAAGCCAAAACCAATAAGACCAGCTGAGAAGTTATTTATCAACATTTCAAAACCAGTTGGGATTTTTGATTGGAATTTTTCATCAAATTTTTTGATGAGCCATCCTCCAAGTGGTCCCATAATCATCGCACCAATAAACATAGGAACTGTAGAACCAGCGATTGCCCCAAATGTTGCGATGGCACCTACAACACCACCACGTTGAGCATAGACGTTGTAACCACCAGTATAACCAATAAGAATGGGAAGTAGATAGGTCAACATTGGACCTACGACCGTAGCTAATTTTTCGTTTGGTAGATAACCAGCTTCAATAAAGAGTGCTGTGATGACCCCCCAAGCGATAAATGCCCCAATATTGGGCATGACCATATTAGAAAGTGAAGTCCCAAGTTTTTGGATTTTCACTTTTAACGATGATTGTTGTTCCATAAGAACGCCTCCTAATTTTTTTACTCACTAATGATATCATTAAAGCGTTTTCTGTCATACTCAAATTTTGACACAATTTTTGTGCCAAAAAAATGCCTGACACAAATCAGACATTCTTTATCACTTCCTTAGCTTACTCAACTGTCACAGCTTTTGCAAGGTTACGTGGTTTATCAACGTCAAGCCCACGCTGAAGCGATGCGTAGTAAGCAATTAACTGTGTTGGAATGACCATACCGATAGTTGCAAGGAATGGGTGAACTTTATTGACAACAATGTCATCACCGTCACGTTCTAGCCCTTCTTCGACCACAGTAAGAACATTTGCGCCACGGGCTGCGACTTCTTGGATATTACCGCGAGTATGCGCTGCGACTGACTCACTGGACGATATCAAACCAATAACTGGTGTGCCATCCTCAATCAATGAAATCGTACCATGTTTCAACTCACCAGCAGCAAACCCCTCACATTGGATGTAGGAAATTTCTTTCAGTTTTAGCGATGCTTCCATTGCAACATAGTAATCATTACCACGACCGATATAGAAAGCATTACGAGTTGTCGAAAGAAGTTTTTCAACTTTGTCAGCAATCATATCTTTTTCAGAAAGCGTCGCTTCGATAGATTGAGCAACTAATGATAACTCATGTATCAAGTTAAACCCAAAGGCTTCTTCTTTGCCGTTGGCTTCACCAACTGCTTTAGCTAAGAAAGCAAGGGCAGCAATTTGAGCGGTATAGGCTTTTGTGGAGGCCACTGCAATCTCAGGTCCAGCGTGAAGTAACATTGTGTAGGTCGCTTCACGTGACAAGGTTGACCCAGGAACATTTGTCACGGTCAAGCTTGGAATCCCCATGTCATTTGCTTTGACAAGAGTCTGACGGCTATCAGCTGTTTCTCCTGATTGACTGAGCAAGATGAACATTGGTTTGTCACTAAGCAGTGGCATATGATAAGCCCATTCAGAGGCAATACCAAGTTCAACTGGAGTGTCGGTTAGGTTTTCAAGCATTGCTTTTGAGGCAAAACCTGCATGGTATGAAGTCCCTGCTGCAAGGATGTAAATACGGTCGGCCTCTTGCACAGACTTAACAATATCAGAATCAATATTTATCTTTCCTTTGCTATCAGCATAAGTTGACATCAATCGGCGCATAACCGTTGGCTGCTCATCGATTTCTTTCAGCATGTAAAATGGGTAAGTTCCTTTACCGATATCTGACAGATCAAGTTCAGCGGTGTAAGAATCACGCTCTATTTCGTTGCCATCATAGTCAGTAACTGTTGCTGAATTTTTGGTTATGATAACCAACTCTTTGTCGTGAATTTCCATGAATTCCGACGTTTCTCGAATCATGGCCATGGCATCTGAACAAACCATGTTGTAGGCATCACCCAAACCAATCAAAAGTGGTGATTTGTTTTTAGCCACATAAAGCCTACCAGTATCTTCAGAATCAACCAAGGCAAAAGCATAAGAACCCTTAATAATTGTCAAAGCTTTTTTAAAGGCTTCTATAACAGACAAACCATCTTCTACGAATTGTCCAATCAAATGAACAGCAATTTCAGTATCTGTTTGACCGTTTAAGTCATGACCAGCAAGGTACTCTTCTTTGATTTGAAGGTAGTTTTCAATAACCCCATTATGCACCAAAACAAAACGCCCAGTTGCTGAGGTATGTGGGTGAGCATTATCTTCAGTTGCTTGACCGTGAGTTGCCCAACGGGTGTGACCAATCCCTGTACTACCCGTCACATTATCTCCAATTTTGGCACGCAAATCAGCAATGCGTCCAACTGACTTGACAAGATGTGATTGCTCAGCATCAGCAACATAGATACCTGCGGAATCATAACCGCGGTATTCCAACTTTTCAAGACCCTGCATCAAAATATCTGTTGCATTACGATTTCCAACAACTCCAACAATTCCACACATATATACTTACCTAGTTGCTATTAAGTAACAACTATTCTTTCTATTTCTTTTTAAATCGGTCTATACCTTGTCATGTATAAACAAAGACACACCTAGTATAAAATGTTATTACAGGAATGTCAACGATGAAATTGGTATAGACATAAACAAAGAGACCAGGACTTCTGTCCCAGCCTTTATCTGCTATTACTGCGTTTCTAAAAAGCCAAATGACTCAAAGGGAAGGAGTTTAAAGGTTAGTACCCCTTTAATATCACCCTGCTTTATAAGACCAAATGTTCGACTGTCTTGTAGGTTTTGACGATTGTCATTCAAGACAAAATAGTGATGGTCACGTTTCTTGGTTTTGGAGGGCTGACTAGCAAGTCCAAGGTTAAAGTCCATCGTAAAGTTGGATTGATGGTTGGTCTGAGTGTGATAGGCTGCTTTTAAATCCTCAATATAAGGCTCAGCTTTGACCACTTCATTGATATAGAGAACATCATCCATAGACATGACCTTGTCATCACCTTTAGCTATAACTCGGCTGATATGCCTTTTACCATCAATAGTGTAGACAATAAAATCATTTGGCTTAGGCTTTTTTTGTTTGGTATAAATCAAAACATCACCTGCCTTCAAAAAATGATTGGCATTAGCCCGGGTCACTTTAAGAGGGACGAGGTAATTTTTACCAATAACAAAAAGTCCCACCATCAATATAAGGCTTATTATTATATACCGCATTAAATCACGCTTTACCATCAATCATATCTCCTTGCTTCATCTATTATAACACATTTACCAATAAAATAGAGAGAGCAATTACCTTATTTCAACGACGATTTTCTGCTAATAACAGCTTTTCAAATGGTTGAAATACGCAAAAAGCTAGAGCCTACTGCTCTAGCTTTGGTCATAAGAAATATCACTCTTAATAGATTTAAACGTGTCTATATCTTCTTGATAAATTACCTTTTTAAGAAGATCAGATAAGCTATTAAAATGAGCATTAAACTGGTCATTAGAACAATCACAATCACTAAAAAATAATTGAAACGATTGTGAGAAGAAATTTTTTTAGGCTTAGCGACTGCTTTAGCTACCTCTTTAGGGGACTCGGTCTTTTGGTTTGAAATCGTCTGAAACTCTGTCCCTGCTTTTTTCTCTTTAAGATATTGAGGGTAATCCTTGAAGCCCTTGGTTAAGAGAGCGTTAATAAAAGGATGACGATAATACTCACCATTTTGATCCCTCCAATCCCCAACTCCCATGACAACCGTAATCAAGCGAGTATCCCCTTGCTTGGCAGTCACAATGCCATTAAAAGCAGCACTAGGACTTGATCCTGTTTTCAAGCCATCAACGCCTGTAAAGGCGTAATCACTACCTGGAAGAGAGTGATTGTAAGCTGTAAAGGTTTCTTGGTAGGGCGTCCCTGTCATAATACTGATTTCTGGTGTTTTGGTGTAGGATAGAACATCAGGGTATTTTTTCAAAAAATGATACACCAAGATGGCTAAGTCTTTAGCTGTTGTGATATTATGCGCTTCTAGGTCATAATCTTTTGGTTGATAGTAACCCTGAAAAGCCCTAGCAACAGCCCCACTAGCATTATAGAATCGTGTATGAGTCATACCAAGTTCTTTGGCTGTTTGATTCATTTTTCGGATAAATGCATCTGCGTCATTTTTAGATAAATAATTAGCTAAAACGATGGTACTAGCATTTGAAGAAGGAACTAAGGTCGCTATGATCAAATCCTTGATGGGATAAGCAACGCCTGCCACTAGATTGTTATTGCTAATTTCATAAAGCTGACTAATGGCTTCATCAGACGGTGTCGCTGTAATCGTATCTGTCAGGCTTAAACCTTTTTCGGCCATGTGCTCATAAAACAGATAAAGGGTCATTAACTTTGACAAGCTAGCAGGATCTCGCTCCAAATCAATCTGATCTCCCCATAAAATATCCCCAGAGTCAGCATCAATGACAATCGAAGACTTTGGAGCATTTTGAGGATTGACCTCATAGCCAGCCTCTTTAGCAACCTTGACAATATCACCACGAACCTCAATCGCTTTTACCTTGGTCGGAAAAGTAAATAACAAACACACGAGGACTATAGGCAACCACTTTTTCATTTTTTCTCCTTTTCTTGCAAGCATTAACATGATTTAAATTAAAATATGTTAGAAAAACGTTCCTTATTAGTCTATCATGCTTTTTTCTAAAAGTCTATGCTCAACAAGCAGGTCTATATGACATATGCTTAAAAGGATTAAATTTCCATAAAAAACTGCTCTAACGCCCTTTTGAACGTTCCCTTTGCCTTTGATGATCTTACCTGATGATGTGTTCTCTTCACTCCTACCCTTTTAAATTAGGATAAAATTTCAGCAAAAACCTTGCTTCCTTTAACTCCAAGAGCTGTAGCAACACCAACAAAATCTGCACCAACAGCCTTCATACGTTCAAAACTTGCACAATCGTTAACCCCTCCAACACCAATCAACTGGATATCCTTCAGCTGGTCATGATTGTCAAATAGCTGACGTAGGGTATAGACATTTCCTAAGGAAAGGGCATGGATGGCAGTTCCTGCTAGACCACCGATACCAGAGCCATTGCTTGAATGGAGAGTAGGTTGATCTCCTGTCATCACTAGAGAAGACCCCAAGGTATTTGTCGTTGTCACAAAGGCCAACGGCAGACTTGGGAAGTCTGGGTTCTTAGTGGCTTCTAGCAAAGCTGACACCAACTCATCATACTGGTCTTGATAGGTAAATGGTGGCGTTTTGATCCCGATGGGCAAACCTCTATCCACTCCAGTAGCTTTCTGATCAAGTATTTCTGATTGCAGAGCACTCAAGTAAGGCACTAGGTCTTCGGAATGATAGGCAGGTGACACCTCTCCAGGAAGATTAGGACAAGAGAGATTGATTTCCATAGCTAGAGGCATCTTAACCTGATCTTGCTTAGCCGAAATACTGCGATAAGCCTCAGCAACATCTTCTGGCGTACCAGCTACCGAGATAATAATGGGCTTAGTCAACTGATTAGCTTCTTGCTCATCAGAGATGATTTGCACAAATCCTAAACTAGTTTCCAAGTTATTAGGGCTAAGACCAATGGTATTAAGACTAGCTGTCTGCTGACTGGTCGCATCTTGAGTATTGACACTAGCTACCTGATGCTTAGTGCTATCAAAGAGCACATACTGATTGATTTCCCAATCATGTGGGTAGGGAGTAAGCATCGAAGTTCTTGTCGTAATAGCTCCTGTATGCTCACACGCATAAAGTTCTCTAAGATTATCCAACTCAGAGCACCAAGGGCAGGGAGTATTCAGAAGAGGTGGATTGATAAGCAAACGTTTCATAAAATGTCCTTTCTTTTAGGGCTATGGCAGATCAGAGTCTGCATCTGTCACAAATCATGTCAAAAAAGTAGAGAAAAACAAGCCAAGCTACCTTACTTTTTTGTCAAAACAACTCAGTCTTCCTTAGGCAAAATCAGATTAAGAACCACACCAACAATGGCAGCCAAGGCTGTACCTGAAATCAAAAGACTAGAGCCAATCTGAAGAACCGCACCTCCTAGACCTAGAACCAGCATCACAGAGGCGATGACTAAATTCCTAGACTGGTTAAAGTCCACACGATTACGAATAAGTACTTTTAGACCATTACTAGCAACAACTCCATAAAGGATAATAGACATACCGCCCAAAACCGCTGAGGGAATAGTGGAAATTAAGGCTGTGAATTTGGCACAAAAACTGATAGCAATCGCAATAAAAGCTGCATTACGGATAACCGAAACACTAGCAATACGCGTCATACCAACAATACCTGTATTTTCGCCATAAGTCGTATTGGCTGGACCACCAATCAAAGCAGAGAAAGCTGTGGCAATCCCGTCACCTGTTAGGGTGCGATGAAGACCAGGAGACTTGAGGAACTGACGTCCTGTAATCTCTCCCAGCACCATATGGTCTCCGATATGCTCAGCAATAGTCACAACGGCGATTGGAAGAATAGCCAGAGCTTCTGCTCCGAAATAAAAGTGATAACTACCGAAAGAACGAATGCCTGTTTTGAACGGAAGACTAATAGTCGGTAGGGCAAACCATGCTGCCTCCTTAACTGGCGTAAAGTCTACCAACCCTAACAGTGCAGCAGCGATATAGCCACAGACAATGGCGATAAGAAAAGGAATGACCTTAACAAATCCCTTACCTTTGGTCTGAATCAAGACTGCTACTGCTGCACTAATCCCAGCAACTAACATGTGACGCCAATCACCATCCTTAACAAAACCCGCACCCGTAACGGCTGTATTGGCTAAACCTAAACCAATCACAATAATCATAGGGCCGATGACGATAGGAGGTAAAAGCCTATCAATCCATCCCGTTCCTGTCTTGGTGACAATGATAGCCACCAAGACATAGATGAGACCCACCAAGATAATACCTGTCTGAGCTGCTGAAATATCGCCTCCCATCTGCTCCTTGGCAAAAGCCACCGCAGAAATATAAGCAAAGGACGACCCTAAATAGACCGGCACGCTAAAACGAGTGGAAATCATGTAAATGAGTGTTCCAATCCCAGACGCTAAGAGGGCTGTTGACACCGACATCTTCAATAAAAGTGGTACCAAAATCGTTGCTCCAAACATGGCAAACACGTGCTGCATGCTAAGCAGAAGCCCCTTGCCCAGTTCAGGGCTTTCATGAATATCCAACAATAATTTTTTCTCTGCCATAGTTTCTCCTTCTTTTGGCAGGCCTCTTTATCTAAGACAAAAAGGCCTCAGTTTGATGTGAAACGAGACCTTGGTATTCGCGTATGTGAAAAAACACTGTTTTTCTCTTAATGATTCGTTTATCGCTATCAAGTCTGAAAGCAACCTGAAGTCAGATAAACCAACACTACTATCGAAGTCCCTTAGTAGGCTCACGGGCCTACCTTAAAAGTCCTTATTTCTTAATCTATTATACTTATTTTTTATCAAATTGCAAGACTGACATCACTATTTTTTGGAAAGTTAAGAACCTATCCTTAGACAATGTCAGCATTGCAAAAATCGTCCTAGTCACTAGAACGATTTTTCACTTTATTTAATATCAAAAACAACAGACTTAATCGTCGTCATGGCTTCAATAGAGTATTTAACCCCTTGTGTACCAGCACCTGATTTTTTAGCTCCTAAGAATGGGAAATTATCAGTACCACGTTGCGTTTTATTATTGATATGCACCGTACCAACCTCAAGTTGTTCTGCAATTGAGAAAGCAAGTGGGAAATCGTTAGTGAAGATAGAAGCTTGGAGACCGTATTGAGATTTGTTTGAAATCTCAATAGCTTCTTCAACAGATTTAACACGAATAATCGGAAGCACAGGGCCAAATGGTTCTTCCCAAGCTAGTTTCATGTCAGATGTTACCTTGTCAAAAAGAATTGGACATATTAGATTACCTTCACGTACGATATCCGTTTTAGCTTCTGCACCTTTTTCAACAGCATCATTCACAAGTCCTTCAACAAAGTCTGCAGCACCAGTATCGATAAGCGGTGTGATATCCGCGTTATCTTCGGGGTTACCAATGGTTAATTTAAGAACTTTTTCACGGATGATTTCAACAAGCTCATCAGCAACTTCTTCTTGTACAAGAACACGTTTAACTGCTGTACAACGTTGACCTGAGTAACCAAAGGCACCATCAACAATATTTTTAGCTGCAACTTCGAGATCAGCATCTTTAAGAACGATAGCTGAGTCTTTGCCACCAAGTTCAAGCATGATTGGGCGCATACCAGCCATTTTACCAATACGTTCACCGACTTTTGTTGAACCCGTAAAATTAATAAAGTTAACAGCCTCATGTTCAACAATATAATCACCGATAACTGAACCACGGCCAGTAATCGTACTAAACACACCAGCTGGAATACCTGCTTCAACGAATACCTCGGCCAATAGTAAACCTGAAATAGACCCTTGTGTTGGTGGTTTAAGCGCAACAACATTTCCTGCAATTAAAGCCGGAGCAATTTTTGAACCAGCCAAGTTCACTGGGTAGTTAAAAGGTGAGATCGCGAGAACTAATCCAAGAGGTTCGCGACGAACAATAGCAATTTTTTTCTTGCTGGCTGCATCAAAACTGCCACCTTCAAGAACCTCACCTTGTAGACGAACACCTTCTTCTGCAGCGTAACGAATGATAGCTGCTGTACGAGTGACTTCGCTTACTGCAGCTTTATACCCCTTTGCTATTTCTTTTGAGAGCACTTTGCCAATTTTTTCAGCATCACGCTCTAAAATATCCGCTACCTTATGAAGATATGAAGCACGTTCTACATAAGAAAGTGCACGCCATGCTGGTTGGGCAGCGCGAGCAGATTCATAAACATAATCAACATCCTCTTGGCTCATCGCAGGTATCGTTCCTAATTCTTCTCCTGTGGCTGGCGCGTATATTTTAATGTCATTATCGGATAATCTCCACTCTCCATTGACAAGATTTTTATATTGTTTAGACATTTTTCTAACTCCTTTATATTTGGTATGTTTTCTATTCTAGCACTTTATTTAAGAAATTCAATTTTTTGCTACGTCAAATCAAGACAATCGCTAAACACAAAATATCTTAGTCTCTTTTGTTTCTCTATTTCAATTTAGGTCATTTCCAAACTCTAAAGGATACCCTTATAGATCAGACGTTTCAATAATATTATCAGCCATCTCCCAAATTGCCGGATTATGTGTTGCGATAATGATTAGCCTATTATCATCTCGAAGAGACAGTAAAATCTCCATAATCAACTGAGAGGTTGCTGGGTCTATTGAAGCTGTTGGCTCATCTGCCAGAATAAAGGGTGGATTCTTTAAGATAACTTTTGCCAAGGCAACCCGCTGCGATTCTCCGCCCGATAACTCAAAGATGCGCTTATCTAGGTCAAGATAAGACAGGCCGACCTGTTCTAAAGCCTGCTTCTGCCTCAACCGCTGTTCCGACCGACTCAACTTTTGACCAATGAGACCTAGCTTAAGGTTTTCTTCAATACTTTGGTTTTCAATTAAGCCAAAGTTCTGGAAGAGGTAGCCTAATTCGTGACGGAAAAAATCACTCGATTTATAATTGGCCAAGTCTTTACCTCGGTAAAAAATCGTCCCATCATAAGATTCTAATTTCCCAATCATGTTCATCAAGGTTGTTTTTCCGCTACCACTTGAACCAATTAAGGCATAGACTTTTCCAGCCTCAAATGTCATTGAAAGATTCGAAAACAACTCTCGTTCTCCAAAAGATTTACTCACCTGTTTAAGTTCAATCATCTTAACCTCCCTTCAAAACAAGCATAGACATCTTGTTTTCTTTCTGCATTTGGACATGTAACTGTAAAAGAGATAGACCAGTAAAGAGTAACAAGACTAAGAAAGCAACTACTATCTCTACTTGAAGAAATACACTCGCAACAAATCCCAGTAAAAACACACCCAGTTGAGCCAAGAGATAAGTGCGATGGATTTCTAAGAACCTGAGACCTGCAATGCGTTTGATAAAAATGGCACGTCTAAATTCTTCAAAGTAGAGCCTATTCATGGTGTTAAACAACAAGATTGAAGTTGCAATCCCAAGCACAGCTCCTGCTAGCATTACCCAACGTTCCCTCTTGATATTATCCAATAATGTGATGTAGTTGTGGTAACCTGTTTGCATTTCTGAGACCCAATTGTCAATGCCTTGTCTCTGGATAAGCTCCTGGGCATCAGACAATTGATTAAAGAGCACATAGTTCTGTACTGCGTCTAACCAAAACATAATGGACTGTGGGCCAGTTGATTGGGGTGTTACAACAATGATGATTGGATCTTTCAAAAACTGCTGGTAAGAAATAGGGGTCGTATTATACACAAAACGATTCTGACCTGATTCCAAATAACCTACCGTCGCAGTCATCGGTTGTTGCTCTTCTTGACTAGACATGCGGCTGGTTAAGTCGTCTTCAAAAATAGACTTGTACTGCTCTTCCTCTGAACGGAGGTGTTCAGGTAACAATAAGACAAACTCTCCTACATCAAGGTGATTCATCTTTTGCTCAATGGTTGTATCTACAGGAATGTTTTGACGCTCCAAGTATTGCGGTGTGACGATAAGACTATTCCCATTCGGGCTGTAATCGTGCCATTCTGTAGAGGTTGTCAAGTTTTTAGAGGAAGCCATGCCATTTTGCATGATACGATCCATTAACTGGTGTCTGGATAAGAAGGCCTTTTGTTCTGAAACGGCCTGATCCATTAATTGGTACCAAGCTCGGAACTTCTTTTGAGCCTGATCATCAAGCCCCTGTGTCATCCCTTCACGACTAGTCGCTAGGATAGTCAGCTGTCTTTCCTGACTCCAGGCCTCTTGTCCTAGCCTATACTGCTGCCAAGCTTGGGAATACTTTAAGCTACTTCCTATTCCCAGCGTCACAATAATAACCGCTAATAGTTGACCGATTAAAATCAAACTAATGATGCCTCTAACAGGTACTTGCCCTTTTATAATCTGCATCAGGTGTACCTTTTTTATCCCAACTGCGAAAAGTTGAGCGAAAAACAGGGAAATCAACAACAAGAGGAGATTATAGCTGAGCAAGCCTGCCCCTATCCCCTATGGTCATCAGGGATTCCTTTGGAAGTGACAGGATTTTTTGCAAAATAATAGTGACTATGGCAGCCGAACCAAAATCAATCGCTATCCCTTTCAAATCCTCAACAACCGGTCTAAGGAAAATGGGCCACCGTCTCTCCCCTGAAATCAGGCGAATGCCCGACGACCGTAACTGGCTAATTTGACTAATTAAGGTCAATGATCCGAAGGTTAAAAAGAAAATCAATAAGCCTATTGACTGAAATCCGTTATTAAAGATAGACATTAAAGTAGATAGTTTAGACGGAATCGTCAGGTGCATGTTTGTCAGGCTAAGTTGACTTAGTTCCCCCCTTAGTTGGTGAATATCTAGGTGTCCATCAAATATAAAATAATTCGTTTCAACACTGCTACTTTGAGCGTCTTCAAGCTTTCTTTCCTGAAGACCATCAGGCAACTTTCCTGCCCCGAAGGTCGTATAAGAAAAAGCTGTAGTGCCTTCTGAAGTTATCTCTTGATGTTGAATCGCAATAAAACTATCCGTTTCTTCTGCTAGTTTTTCCAATCGTGCTGCAACTTGCTGATAAGTTGTCTCAGGAGAAGAATCAAGTACAGCAACGTTAGGGTAATAATGGGAAACATAGGTATCACTCCAAATGGTAAATACCCAAACAAAGAACAAACTAACTAGTAAATTAGATAAAAGGATAAATAGTTTTTTCATAGCGAGCCCTCGTGATGTGTTAAATAGACAAGAGTTACGTTACAGAAAAAGATAATAGTATCTGTTAGATACTAAAAATGACTTATGGCTAAGCGTTGCCTCTGCCTTACTCTCAACCATTCAAAATCCTAGCGCTGTTTTGAAAGCGCTTTTGTTGTTGATTATAGACTAAATGTCACTATTAATCAAGTTGGCATTCATTTTTGTTTTCTTTACCTTCATTCAACAAATAGGATTGAGTAAAATTAAAAAGAGGTTTCCCTCTTTTTAATTGATGCTATGATAAATAATCTTTTTGAAGAGCTAGCACTTCTTCAGCAGTCGAACACTCTGTGAGGGCACGGTTAGCGTATTCTTGCATTTTAGCCGTGTCAAGTGTCTTCATCAAATTACGGGTACGTAGTACTGATGTTGCTGACATTGAAAACTCATCTAGCCCCATTCCGACAAGAAGTGGCACTGCTTGTTGATCACCAGCCATCTCACCACACATTCCTGCCCATTTGCCTTCGGCATGAGCTGCCTTAATCACATTGTTGATTAAGCGAAGAATAGATGGATTGTAAGGTTGGTAAAGATAAGAAACCTGCTCATTCATACGGTCTGCTGCCATGGTGTACTGAATCAAATCGTTGGTACCGATCGAGAAGAAATCTACCTCTTTCGCAAATTGATCCGCAAGCATGGCTGCAGCTGGAATCTCAATCATAATCCCAACTTGGATATCATCAGCGACTGCTACACCTTCAGCAAGCAAATTAGCCTTCTCTTCATCGAAGACTGCTTTTGCAGCACGGAATTCTTTCAAAAGAGCAACCATTGGGAACATGATCCGCAGTTGACCATGAACTGACGCACGAAGAAGAGCACGAATTTGTGTACGGAACATTTGATCGCCAGTCTCTGAAATCGAGATACGAAGCGCACGGTAACCAAGGAATGGATTCATTTCATGTGGCAGGTCAAAGTATGGTAATTCTTTATCCCCACCGATATCCATGGTACGAACCACAACTGGCTTGCCATTCATTCCCTCAAGAACAGCCTTATAAGCCTCATATTGCTCATCTTCTGTCGGGAAGTCCTGAGAATCCATGTACAAGAACTCTGTACGGTAAAGTCCAACAGCCTCAGCACCATTATCATTGACACCTTCAACATCTTTAGGTGTTCCAATGTTGGCAGCCAACTCAAAGTGCTTGCCATCAGCCGTCACTGTTTTGGCATCTTTAAGAAGAGCCCATTCAGCTTTTTGTTTAGCGTAGGCATCACCAGCTGCTTTAAATGCCTCAATAGCTTCTTGGCTTGGGTTAATGATGACCTCACCAGTAATACCATTGACAGCTAAAAGATCGCCATCTTTAACCACTTCGGTAATGTTGTTTGTTCCAAGAACTGCGGCAATTTCAAGTGTGCGAGCCATGATAGCTGAGTGACTCGTACGTCCCCCAATGTTAGTGACAAAAGCTTTTACAAAATGTTTATCAAGCTGAGCCGTGTCAGACGGTGTCAAGTCATGAGCAATGACGATTGACTCTTCGTTAATCGTCGCTGGGTTTGGTAGCTTAACACCAAGAAGGTGGGCAAGCACACGCTTGGCAACGTCACGGATATCAGCTGCACGTTCTTGCATGTAAGGATTGTCTTCCATCCCTTCAAAAAGGGCCACAAACATGTCTGTCACTTCTTTCAATCCAGCTTCTGCATTGACTTGCTTAGCACGAATTGTTTCTTTAATCTGTCCAATCATTTCAGGGTCAGACAGAACCATTAAATGAGCATCAAAAACAGACGCCGCTTCTTCGCCTAGGGTATCTACGGCTTTTTCACGGATAACAGAAAGCTCGTCTTGAGACGCCGCTAGAGCTGCATCCAGACGAGCTTCCTCTGCACTTGTATTTAAAACTGGAACCGTTTCAAATGACAAATCCGGTTGAACCAATAGATATGCCTTAGCAACAGCAACACCATCAGAGGCTGCAATTCCTTTTAGCATTTCAGTCATTTTCTTATGCCAATCCTTCTTTTGTCATTGTTTCTTCGATTGCTGCAAGAGCATCGTCAGCGTCCGCACCTTCAGCAGAGATTGTAACGTCCGCACCTTGACCAACACCAAGACTCATCACACCCATGATTGATTTAAGGTTAACTGCTTTACCTTTGTAATCAAGAGTAATGTCTGATGCAAACTTGCTCGCTGTTTGAACAAGCAAGGTTGCAGGACGCGCGTGAATACCTGTTTCTGCTACAATGTGAAAATCTTTAGAAGCCATGATGGTTCTCCTTTTTTCTCTAATAAATTTATTGAGTTATCTATGATAACCCTTACAATCTCTGATTATAACACAAGCCAATTATTTTTTCAAGATTTTACAAATGCGATTATCAAAGTAGGCAGAATCATTTCTAAAATCTCACTGTTTTAACAGTAAAAAAGTATTTAATGTGCATGTGCCAAAACCTAATCTGTTTTCAAAACATTCGGTTTTAAGCTATGTTCATCAAAAACCTCCATTAACACAATATATTGGGGTTGTCTGAGGTTGAAATATCTATATTTTGTGTTTTGCTCTAAAAAACTGTTGCTTTTTTGACTAATTTTGGGTATGCTATTGAGGTACTTCAAAAAAGGAGAAGATGACATGAGTAAGATTACTATTTTTTCAAAAAACAACTGTATGCAATGTCAAATGGCTAAAAAATTTTTAGAGAAAGAAGGTCTCTCTTTCCAAGAAATCAACATTGATGAAAATCCTGAACATATCGAATACGTTAAAAGCCTAGGTTTTTCAGCCGCACCTGTCATCCAAGCTGGTAATGTTGTCTTCTCTGGTTTCCAGCCAGCTAAACTTCGAGAAATCGTTGCCTTAGCCCAAGAATAATCAGTTCTGACGTTTTAGATGTTAAAAAAACGGTATCACATCGTCAAATAGTAAAAAGGAATCGTATCACATGAGTCTTAAAGATCTAGAAAATATTACCTATTTCCGTTTAAATAATGAAATTAACCGTCCCGTTGATGGGCAAATTCCTTTGCATAAGGATCAGGAAGCGTTAGAAGCCTTCTTTGAAGAGAATGTTAAGCCTAACATGATGCCTTTTGCCTCCATAACAGAGAAAATCGCATATCTCATCGACAATGACTATATCGAGAAATCCTTCATCAACAAATATCGTCCCGAATTTATTGAAGCATTGGCGCAAGAATTGGCCAATGAACAGTTTCAATTTAAGTCATTTATGGCTGCTTATAAATTTCACCAACAGTATGCCCTCAAAACCAATGATGGTGACTCTTACCTTGAGGGGATAGAAGACCGTGTTCTTTTTAACGCCCTCTACTTCGCTGATGGCAACGAAGAACTAGCACGTGACTTGGCTAGAGAAATGATCAACCAACGTTACCAACCTGCAACACCGTCATTTTTAAACGCTGGCCGTAGCCGTCGTGGGGAGTTGGTATCTTGTTTCTTGATTCAAGTGACAGATGATATGAACTCAATCGGTCGTTCGATCAACTCTGCTCTTCAACTCTCACGTATCGGTGGTGGGGTTGGAATTTCCCTCTCTAACCTTCGTGAAGCTGGAGCTCCTATCAAAGGTTTTGCTGGGGCTGCATCTGGTGTGGTGCCTGTGATGAAACTCTTTGAAGATAGTTTTTCATACTCCAACCAGCTAGGACAACGTCAAGGTGCTGGTGTCGTTTATCTCAACGTCTTCCATCCAGACATCATTGCCTTTTTGTCAACGAAAAAAGAAAATGCCGATGAAAAAGTGCGGGTTAAAACCTTATCACTTGGTGTGACTGTTCCAGATAAATTCTACGAACTGGCTCGCCAAAATGAAGACATGTATCTCTTTAGTCCATATAGTGTCGAAAAAGAGTATGGTATGCCCTTCAATTATATCGATATTACTGAAAAATACGACGAACTCGTTGCCAATCCTAAGATTACTAAAACCAAAATCAAAGCTCGTGATTTGGAGACTGAAATTTCAAAATTACAGCAAGAATCTGGCTACCCCTATATCATCAATAGTGACACTGCTAATCGCTCAAATCCTATTGATGGTAAAATCATCATGTCAAACTTGTGTTCCGAGATTCTTCAGGTGCAAAAACCCAGTTTGATTGACGATGGTCAAAACTATCTCACAATGGGCACCGATATCTCCTGTAACCTTGGCTCAACTAACGTCGTAAACATGATGACATCACCTGATTTTGGTCGCTCCATCAAAGCCATGACCCGTGCACTGACTTTTGTGACAGATTCATCCAGCATTGAGGCCGTTCCTTCTATCAAAAACGGCAATGACCAAGCCCATACTTTTGGTCTTGGCGCTATGGGACTCCATTCATTCCTCGCACAGCAACACATCGAATACGGTAGCCCAGAGTCTATCGAGTTCACTGACATTTACTTTATGCTCCTCAACTATTGGACACTTGTAGCCTCTAACGAGATTGCGCGTGAGCGTCAGACTACTTTTGTTGGTTTTAAACAATCCAAATATGCTGATGGCAGTTACTTTGATAAGTATGTTTCTGGTCAGTTTGTGCCGAAGTCAAATCTTGTCAAAGACCTCTTCAAAGACCACTTCATCCCTCAAGCAGAAGATTGGGAAGCTTTACGGCAAGCGGTCATGGCTGATGGACTTTACCACCAAAACCGCCTAGCTGTGGCACCAAATGGTTCTATCTCTTATATCAATGACGTCTCTGCTTCGATCCATCCGATTACACAACGTATCGAGGAGCGTCAAGAGAAAAAAATCGGTAAAATCTACTACCCTGCGGCTGGTTTGTCAACAGATACTATCCCATACTACACCTCAGCTTATGATATGGATATGCGTAAAGTGATTGATGTTTATGCTGCCGCTACTGAGCATGTGGATCAAGGCTTGTCATTGACCCTTTTCATGCGCAGTGAGATCCCAGCTGGACTCTACGAATGGAAAGGGTCTAACACCAAGCAAACCACTCGTGACTTATCTATTTTACGCCATTACGCCTTTAATAAGGGCATCAAATCCATCTACTACATTCGTACCTACACTGATGATGGAGACGAAGTGGGCGCTAATCAATGTGAATCTTGTGTGATTTAACACAGTATATCTCAGAGATACCATAGTCTACATCAAGAGATAAATGATTTCAGCTAGTTATTGCTGACCAAATAACCTTATGCTATAGCGATAAAGACGACGCCAAAAGAAAAGCATCAAGCTGATTGTTATTCCAACTAAAAAAGTGGCATAAGGACTTGAGAGACAGCGCAAGACAAACCAAATAAAGCATCACTCTCAGTAGTTTGAACCTTGATGATATCGGCTTTTTCTGCTCTAGTAGCATCTCATCTTACCTCCTATCACCTACAATAGCAAAAATACACTTAAAAACATTACCAATCTTGTCACATAAGGAGTTTTCATGTCACCAATTACTTATTATGAAGCTATCAACTGGAATGCTATCGAGGATCTTATTGACAAGTCTACTTGGGAGAAATTAACTGAGCAATTTTGGCTCGATACGCGTATCCCACTATCCAATGATTTGGATGATTGGCGTAAACTTTCTGACCAAGAAAAAGACCTTGTCGGTAAGGTTTTTGGCGGGCTTACCCTACTTGATACCCTCCAATCCGAAACTGGCGTCGAGGCCATTCGTGCTGATGTTCGTACCCCCCATGAAGAGGCCGTCCTCAATAACATCCAGTTTATGGAATCTGTCCATGCCAAATCTTATTCGTCAATCTTTTCAACCTTAAACACCAAAAAAGAAATTGAAGATATTTTCGAGTGGACGAATACCAATCCTTACCTCCAACGTAAGGCTGAAATCATCAATGACATCTACAAGAAAGGTGATGCGCTTCAGAAAAAAGTGGCTTCTACCTTCTTAGAAACCTTCCTCTTCTACTCTGGTTTCTTTACCCCTTTATATTATTTAGGGAATAATAAACTGGCTAACGTTGCTGAAATCATTAAATTGATTATCCGTGATGAGTCTGTTCATGGCACTTACATTGGTTATAAATTCCAATTAGGGTTTAACGAATTGCCAGAAGACCAGCAAGAAACCTTACGTGAGTGGATGTATGATTTGCTCTATACCCTTTATGAAAATGAAGAAAAATACACTCAAACCCTCTATGATGGTGTTGGCTGGACCGAGGACGTGATGGTTTTCCTACGTTACAATGCCAATAAGGCTCTCATGAACCTCGGGCAAGATCCGCTCTTTCCAGATACCGCAAATGATGTTAACCCTATTATCATGAATGGTATTTCAACAGGGACTTCTAACCACGACTTCTTCAGTCAGGTTGGGAATGGCTACCTCCTTGGTAGCGTTGAAGCCATGCGGGATGAAGACTACCAAGTGGGAGTCTGATAATCATTTTGAATCAATGAAAAAGCTAGGCAACATTTTTGTACCTAGCTTTTTTGCGATCAACTCCTGTCGTTGAAATCAAAGTATTTTTTTGTTTAAGGTTTGATGCGGTGTAACATGCGTGGGAAGGGAATGGCTTCTCGGATATGCTTTGTTCCAGCTACAAAAGTAACCATCCGCTCAATACCGATACCAAAGCCGCCATGTGGAACAGAACCGTATTTACGTAAGTCAAGGTAAAAGTCATAGTCTGACTTGTCCATACCAAGCTCGTCCATCTTGGCAACGAGAGCATCATAGTCATCTTCACGCATAGAGCCTCCTATGATTTCTCCGTAGCCTTCTGGGGCTAATAAATCAGCACACAAGACACGTTCTGGATTGCCAGGAACTGGTTTCATGTAAAAGGCCTTAAAGCTAGCAGGGTAGTTAACCACAAAGGTCGGCACACCAAAGTAATTTGAAATCCAGGTTTCGTGTGGTGATCCAAAGTCATCTCCGTGCTCTAGGTGTTCGTAATCGGTGTCCTCATCAGCTTCATGCTCTTGAAGTAGCGAAATGGCATCATCATAAGACACGCGTTTGAAAGGCTCAGCGATATAGCGTTTGAGAGCATCAATGTCACGCTCAAGTGTCTCCAGTGCTTGCGGCGCACGATCAATCACGCCTTGGATAAGGGCTTTGACATAGGCTTCTTGAAGATCGAGTGATTCTTCGTGACTGAGAAAGGCATACTCAGCATCCATCATCCAAAACTCTGTCAAATGACGACGTGTTTTGGATTTTTCAGCACGAAAAACCGGACCAAAGTCAAAGACACGTCCCAAAGCCATGGCACCAGCCTCGAGGTAGAGCTGACCTGACTGGCTAAGAAAAGCTGGTTGACCAAAGTAGTCTGTTTCAAAAAGTTCGGTAGAGTCTTCTGCTGCATTGCCTGAGAGAATCGGGCTATCGAACTTGATGAAACCATTTTGATCAAAAAAGTCGTAGGTAGCGTAAATAATCGCATTACGCACTTGTTGAACAGCCTGTTGCTTACGAGACCGTAGCCAGAGATGACGATTGTCCATCAAGAAATCCGTGCCATGCTCTTTGGGAGTTATGGGATAATCCTTGGACTCGCCAATGACCTCGATAGCTGTAATATCAAGCTCATAGCCAAATTTAGAACGCTTGTCTTCTTTGACAATGCCTGTCACATAGATAGACGTTTCTTGGCTTAGACGTTTAATGGTCTCAAATTGTTCAGTTCCTTTTTCTTCACCAAATGTTTCTAAAAAATGAGGTTTAAAGGCAACACCTTGGAAAAAGCCTGTGCCATCTCGTAATTGTAAAAAGGCAATTTTACCCTTACCAGATTTATTGGCAACCCAGGCACCTATGGTTACTTCTTTGCCAACATACTTGCTGACTTGGTTGATTGTGATTAGTTTTCTTGACATTATGTTACTTGTTTAATCCTTTCTTAAAGGTGGTAAGACTAGCAAAAAGCAAGAGCCTTACTTTTAATCTTTCTCACCACTTCTTCTTGTTTTAATTCGTTTGACTAACAACATCCTTTTTTAGGATGGTTCAGACATGTAAACACTAAGGCGATTTACAGCCTCTTTTAAGGTTTCTAAATCAGAAGCATAACTCATACGCACACTGTAGGGTGCTCCAAAGCCAGTACCAGTCACCAAGGCGACCCCTGCTTTTTCCAAAATAGCATTGGTAAAGGCTGTCACATCGTCAAAACCTTTCATTGCCATAGCTTCCTTGACATTTGGGAAGAAATAAAAGGCTCCTTGAGGTTTGGCTAAGCTAAAGCCTGGTATAGCCTTGAGTAAGGGATAGATGGTATTGAGGCGATGTTCAAAAGCGTGACGCATTTCCTCAACAGCATCTTGCTGTCCTGTTAGTGCCTCAATGGCAGCATACTGGGCAACTGTTGTTAAATTAGATGTGGTTTGACCTAAAATCTTTGACATCCCTTTGATAATATCAGCATTACCAACTGCAAAACCAACACGCCATCCGGTCATCGAGTAGGCTTTGGCCACACCATTGATAACCGTTGTCTGCTCCCTAAGGGCATCAGACAAGGTCGAGATCGGAACGAAGGTATTGCCATTATAGACCAAGCGACCGTAAATATCATCAGATAAAATCAAAATATCATGCTCTAAAGCCCAAGCACCAATGGCTAGTAATTCCTCCTTGGTATAAACCATACCTGTCGGATTGGATGGAGAGTTTAGTATGAGAACCTTGGTTTTATCTGTTCTGACTGCCTCTAGTTGATCTGGAATAACCTTGAAATCATTTGCTTCTTTGGCTGCGACAAAGACTGGGAGACCTTCTGCCAAAACCACTTGATCCGCATAGGAAACCCAATACGGCGTCGGAATGATAACCTCATCTAAGGGATTGAGCACAGCCATAAAATAGGCATACAGCACAAACTTTGCCCCTGTCGCTGCTAAAACCTGATCACGAGTGACCTCATAGCCGTAAAAGGTTTTCATATAAGTCACGATAGCCTCTTTGAGCTCTGGTAAGCCACTGGCTTGAGTGTAGAAACTAACCTGATTCTTTTCAATAGCTTCTATAGCTTTTTGGCTAATATGAGTTGGTGTTTGAAAATCGGGCTGACCCAGCGTCAAATCCAAAATATCATGCCCTTGTTCTCTCAACTCCTTAGCACGCGCACTGGATGCCAAGGTGACACTTTCTTGCATCTTTATGATACGATTCGATAGTTTCATCTTTCCCCCTACTGTTACATCATCTCTACCAATACCATCTATTATAACAAAAAATCAAGAACATCTGACATGATTTTATCTCTTTTTTCAAAGGCAATCAAATGACTTTGCCCAAGAAGGTCTATGCTGGATTGACCATAAGATTTTTCCAAAAAACGAGGATCTAATATAATCACCGCAGAACGTTGCTCGTCTCGTCTTCTGGCACGACCAAAAGCCTGCTTTAGTCGCATCATCATCAGAGGTAAGGTATAGGAGATAAAAGGATTTTGCCCTTTTTCGATCAAATGTCTGGTCATTTTTTGATGCAAAAAATCTTGTGGGCTAGCAAAAGGTAAGCGGGTGATGACTAAAAGCAAGCGGTCATGACTGGTGAAATCAACCCCCTCCCAAAAACTCCCTGTCCCAAGCAATACTGGCGTTTTCTCAGTTTCAAATCGGCGTTTGAGCTGATGACTGGTTCCAGTCTTACCTTGTGCCAGATGAGATAGACCCGCCTCTTCTAAGTGTTTAGAAACCTCTTCCAAGGAGGCCTTAGAGGTAAACAATACCAAGGTAGGCAGATTAAGCTGACTGAGCTGATAGATCTTCTTGGCCAAGGCACGATGGTACGAATCACTAGGAAGGGCTGGTGACACCCCTTCTTGATCGATCCACATGGCTTGCTGATGATGATTGTCATCCTCAATCATGGTTTCTTGATAATGTTCAAAGCCTAGAAGCGCTGGTAATGACACCTGAGGACTAATCTCTAGAGTTGCTGATACCAATGTTATTTTTTGGCGCTCTGGTAAAAGCGTTTGAAAGTTCAAGAGCAGCTGACTAGCCCCCTTAAGAAGATGAACGGACCGCCCACCCTCATAGCGACTGTCTAGCCAAACCGTATCGTAGCGCCTATGAGCGAGTTTGTTTAGACCTGCTAGCTCAGGTAGGTTTAACTCTAGAATATCACCTTTAATTTTCTGCCACTTGTCATTGGCAATTAGGATTTCTTGAGATGTCTCTTTTTGAGTCACTAGATGACCTAACTCAAACTGCAGACTCTCTATCAAACGCCTTGCCAAAACAGACTCTGTCGCTCTTAACAACTCGGTTAAGGTCATCAGGACTTCTAAGAGATTAACCTGGGTATGGGAAAAATCCTCAAGACTCAAGAAAAATTGCTGGGCTTCATCAATCACCAAATGAGCATCCTTAACAAAACTTGGAGCATCGCTTAAACGATTGAGCAAATAAGCATGATTCGTGATCACCAGACGACTAGCAATCGCTCCTTGGTAGGCCCTCTTCCAAAAATCACAAATCTCAAAAGGAGAGTTTTGAGGCAAGTTGCCATCGTGTTTGAGGCTATCAAAGTACCATTGTAGGCGTTGTTGTTGCTTGATGGCATTGAGGTCTCCATCTGTCGTTTCCAAAAGCCATACCAACAACTGCATCTTGTAACGATTCAACAGACGATTATCATCTTCTTGCTCTAAGGACGCTTTAAAAGCATCCAACTTTAAATAATTAGCCGGTCCTTTTAGAGTCTGATAAGACGTGCCAAAAACCTGATGCAGTCTCTGGACTTCTTGGCTCACCATTTGATCCTGTAATAACTTGGTCGAAACAGAAACCACAACTTTCTTTTGATCAGCATCAGCCAAGAGCGAAACTAAGTAGCCATAGGTTTTACCAAGACCTGCTGGTGCTTGGATAAAATGGGCATGATGCTCTTTTTGGAGCATGGCTTGAGCGAATTTCTCTTGTTTAGGGCGACTGTCTAATCCCAACAATGCCATATTCGTTGCAAACCTTTGAGAATACTTTTTCTCTGGTATCTCTGACTGAGGTTTTCTAAGCAAGATGCCAGCCACCTCCTGATAGGTCCTATGGTCAAAATCTTTATCTAAAGATACCTCATCAATGAGAAGCCTAGACTCAAAGAGCAAATGATCCGCATAAGTCTTGATGTGTTCTAGGGTCAAGCTAGGCAGATTAGCTATCTTCTCACGAATTTTCAAGAAAAGCTGAGCAGTCGCTTCTGCATCCGCAATAGCCGTATGAGCATCTGTTAGGGGAATGTCTAAGGCCTTGGCTAAATCCCCCAAAGCATATCTTTCCATGGTCGGAAAAAAGACTTGAGCTAGCTCAACGGTATCAACTCTTGGGATTCGTAAATCGTAGCCCTCCATGAAAAGCTGCTCTGACAAGAGATTGGCATCAAAAGTGACATTATGCGCCACAAAAACACAGTCACAAATAAGCTCATAAATCTCACGAGCCACCTGTGAAAAATCAGGAGCTTTCGCTAGTTGCTGATCGGTAATTCCTGTTAGCTGGATGATGTGTTCTGACAAGGGTTCATGAGGATTGACATCCGTTTGATAGGTTTTGATAAGGCTATCACCTTGGATAATCACAATCCCCACCTGAATAATCTGAGCCATGACACTAGCACTGGTTGCTTCCACATCAATCACGGCATATTTTTGCTTGAATTTGACCATAATACTTAGAATTATATCAAAAAAAGTTCCTCTTTGGGACTGTTCTGAGTTATCAATCACAAAATAGCTCAGTTTGATAGAGAAAACTGTCAATCAGCAATCGTTAACGATAGGCTCAAGCTCACTTTTTTGATATACTATTACCATGAAAACACATAAAATTGTCAACACCGTCGCTGGTGAAAACACCTACTTATTAGAATCGCAAACAAGTCTTTTGATCATTGATCCAGGTAGTGACTGGGAAAAAATCAAAAAACGCATCGATCACCTCAATAAGCGTGTTTTGGCTATTTTGCTGACCCACACCCACTATGATCATATTTTGAGTGTCGAAGCTGTTCGCAAGTATTTTCAGCAGCCACCTCTTTATGTTTCAAAGCAAGAGGCAAGCTGGTTGCAGTCACCTAAAGATAATCTCTCAGGCCTCCCTAGACATGATGATATGGAAGATGTTGTTGTAGCTCCTGCTGAACATCTCTTTGAGCCTCATCAGACGTACCAGATCAGAGACTTTACCTTTAGCGTTGTTCCGACACCTGGACACTCTTTTGGCAGTGTTTCTTTCATCTTTAGAGAGGAAGAAGTGATTTACTCAGGCGACGCTCTTTTTAAGGAAAATATCGGTCGTACTGATTTGCCCACAGGAAACGCTGATGATCTCATCTCTAGCATCCAGCAAGAACTCTTTACACAACCCGATCACTTTACCGTCCATCCAGGTCACGGTCAAAGTACCAGTATCGCTCACGAAAAAGAAGCCAATCCCTACTTTCAGTGAGATATAATAAAAATTAACAAAAACGTATCCTATCAAGGAGGTTAAACACCTGATAGGATACGTTTTTTCTATTGATTAGGATATTCGGGTCAACTTCTTTATGATCTAAGAACCTTTAACAAGTCCTGCTAGATTGATTTAACAAGTTGATGCTGATAGGTAGCTAGCTGTTAAACTTTTAAGAAACGCCTCATGGATAAGACTGATCCTAACGACCCAATAACAACCCCCATAGTCACCATAGCAACCAGACCAACCGGAATCGCAAAGTCAGGCGCGTACAGGCTTAGGTTCTGCTGTGTCAATCCTTTCATGAGGTAATTGTAGGCAATCGTATAGAGATAAGCTAGTAAAGCTGCTGGTAAGACAGAGCCAAGTAAGCCAATCCAAATTCCTTCAAAAAAGAAAGGACCTCGAATGTAAGAATTTTTAGCACCAACCAAACGCATAATCTCAATATCACGACCACGCGAAAAAATCGTGACACGAATCGTGTTGGAAATCAGTAGAATGGCAATCAAAATCAAAATACCAGTCCCCAAAAATCCCCATAAACGCACAACCTTAGAGAGTTTGAAGATACGGTCTGTTTCTGCCCCACCATACTCCACAGAGTCAATACCACTAAGACGTTCTGCAGCACGAGTCACTTTTTTGACATCTTCTGGTGAGTTTGTCTTGACGTAATAAATATCATACAGTGGGCTGGCACCCTCATCAAAAACCTCTGAGAAAGCGTCTCCTGATTTTTCTTTGAGTTGCTCCAGCTGCTCATCCTTACTCGAATAAGTGATTGACTTAACCCCTTCAATGGTTTTGAGTTGGTCGTAAACCTTATGGTAGTCTTCATTGGCTACCTTTTTTCCTGACTGATCAATGACCATCTCTTGAGCATCTGTTGAGTCTACATTTAGAAAAACATTGACTTGAATATTGTCTTCAATCCCAGAAGCCAAACGCTCGGTATTTAGCAAAACACCAGCAAACAAGCCAACTAAAATTAAGGTGAAAGACACCATCGACATAGCAGCCACTGTCATCCAACCATTACGTATCAGGCTCTTGATGGATGCCCAAAAGTGCCTAAAGAAATATCTAATCATGGTAGCTATACTCTCCTTCTTCCTCATCACGAACAATCTTGCCACCTTCAATGGTAATGACACGGTGACGCATTTGATTAACAATCTGTACATTGTGCGTTGCCATCAAAATCGTTGTACCTTGTAGATTGATACGCTCCAACAATCGCATGATATCCATGGTAATCTCTGGATCGAGATTACCTGTCGGCTCATCAGCAATCAATACTTTTGGGTTATTAACAATCGCACGCGCTATCGCAACACGCTGCTGCTCCCCTCCTGATAACTGCTTAGGAAAAGAGCGCGCCTTATGTTTAAGCCCGACCAGATCCAAAACTTCTGTGACACGATTTTTGATGTGCTTACGCTTTTCACCAATCACTTCCATAGCAAAAGCAACATTTTCATAAACGGTTTTACGCTCTAGTAACTTGTAGTCCTGAAAAACAACACCGATAGAGCGACGGAGCATAGGTACTTGACGTTTTTTGATTTTGGCCAAGTCAAATCCTCCGATAGTCAAGGAGCCCTCAGAGATTTTTTCCTCACGGTACAAGAGTTTGATAAAGGTTGACTTACCAGCACCAGAAGGACCTACAATGTAGACAAATTCCCCTTGATTGACCGACACACTCACATGACGTAAAGCAGTCGTTGAACGACGATATTTCTTAGAAACATCCTTAAATGTAATTAAAGCCATAATAAAATAAGATGCAAAAGCCCATCATTAGGCGACTGAATATTAGGAAACCAGAAAAAATGTCCCAGACACAAACTGATTTCTCCAAACGCCAAACCCAAAGGCTGTGCACAATTCCTTTCGTAAGATACAAGGTGACAGTTCGACTTGTCGAAAACTTCCGATGAAAAATAGGAAAACAGACGATGACTTGCAAAGTCATGGAGGGTTTATCTTTTTCGAGGGAAGTTAGTCCCTTGTTCATTTTCTAAAAGATACTAAGAGCGTTAAAAGCTGACGCAAAATAGGAGCCTCATGAGCAAGGCAATCTTTTTTCGCTAGTTGTTAGCTCTTGTTCCATTGTCTTGAACCAGTATCCTTGTTCATTTTTATCACTAATCCATACGCCATTTGAGATAGGCATCGATAAAGCCTTCAATGTCGCCATCCATGACCTTATCCACTTGAGCAACCTCAAAGTTGGTCCGATGATCCTTGACCATGGTGTAAGGCGTAAAGACATAAGAGCGAATCTGACTGCCCCAGGTGATTTCTTTCTTATCCCCCTTTAGGGCGTCCACTTCCTCTGCCTTCTTTTCTTGCTCCAGCTGATAGAGCTTGGCTTGTAGCATTTTCATAGCACGATCGCGGTTTCCATATTGAGTACGATCAGCCGTTGAGGCAACCACGATACCCGTCGGGGTATGGGTCAAACGTACTCCTGTTGAGACCTTGTTGACATTCTGACCACCAGCTCCGCCCGATCGAAAGGTATCCATCTTGATGTCATCATCACGAATCTCAACGTCAATGGTATCATCCAACTCAGGCATGACTTCTACCGAAGTAAAGGAAGTATGTCGACGCTTTGCCGAGTCAAATGGAGAAATACGCACCAAGCGATGAACCCCCATTTCAGACTTCAAGAAGCCGTAGGCATTGGGACCTTCAAAAGCAAGCGTTACCGACTTAATCCCCGCCTCATCACCTGCTTGATAATCCAGCGTTTCTACCTTGTAGCCCTTGGCATTACCAAAGCGAGTATACATGCGAAAGAGCATCTCTGCCCAATCTTGTGCCTCAGTTCCACCAGAACCTGGATGGATCTCCATGATGGCATTATTACTATCATAAGGCTCAGACAAGAGAAGGGTCATCTCATAGCTAGCCATGATCTTATCGAGCTTTTCAAGATTGGCTTCCAACTCTTCTTGAACCGCCTCATCCTCCTCTAGCATCTCTAAGTAAAGCTCGGTCTCCTCAGACAACTCCTCCATATTGTGGAAAGTGTCATAAGTTTGTTTGAGCTCATTCAACTCTTGCGATGTTTTTTGAGCAACCATATTATCATTCCAAAAGTCTGGCTCAGTCATTCGGTTTTCAAGCAGTGCAATGTCCTCTTCCAAACGTTCTAAGTCAAAGAGACCTCCTGAAGCTAGTCAACTTCTCTTTATTTGCTACTATTTTTTGGCGTATTTCAGCGATTTCCATCATAAACTCCTTATTCTTTAATAACCTTATCCATTCTAGCACAAAGCCCTTAAAATTACTATTACTGGCAAATCAGACCCAAAAAACAAATCCTATCTCACTGCTTTAACTGGTGACTCAAAAGCCTTTTACCTTATTTTAAGCCAAAATCATGTTGATAGCAAGTCAAGACTATGACAAGTTTGTGTCAAATCAAGACAAAAAAAGGTACAATAATCTTATGACCAAATTAGCTTTTATGAGTGACCTCCACATCGACCTAAACGCCTTCACAGACTTTGAGATCAAGACCCTCATTAACCTGCTCAAGGAAGAAAAGATCGACCACCTCCACATCGCCGGTGACATCTCCAATCACTATCACACCATCTCCTTACCCTTCTTAGAAACCCTCCAAAAGCATCTCCCCGTCACCTATCATCTGGGCAATCATGATATGTTAGATTTGACAGAAACAGAGATTAGCGATTTAGACTTCAAGATCCATAAGATTGAGGACACCTCTTTTTTAGCCTTTCACGGCTGGTATGATTACAGTTTTTACCCTCAAAAAACCAAGACGCAAAACCTGGCTTTCAAAGAGCGATTTTGGTTTGATAGACGCCTAAACAGAGGGCAGTCAGATCAGAGTATCTTAGAAAACACCCTAGACCAGCTTGATCACATCTTAACTCAAGAGCCAACCCTCAAATTCCTAACCTTACATTTTGTGCCTCATCAAAACTTTCTCATGACACATCCCACCTTTCGCCCTTTCAATGCCTTTTTAGGGAGTCAGCGATTTCACGACCTTTTTGTCAGGCATCAAGTAAGCGATGTTGTCTTTGGACATGCTCATCGCTCCTATGGCACACAAACCATTGATGGCGTGAGGTATCACTCACGACCGCTTGGTTACCGCCGCGAGTGGGATTTGACCATCACCTACGTTAATCAACACCCCCAATACAATCCAACAGGAACATGGAACCTCTCCAAACGCTACAATCGCATCAAACACTTGCCCGATTTTCAAACCTACTATCACCAACACCTCAAAGCAGAATTTCAAAAATCCCTAACCATTATCAACTGCTAAAACCAATTGAGGTTAAAAATGATCTCA
>NZ_JBLOJV010000109.1:0-591 GCF_047785705.1 Streptococcus pluranimalium | reverse complement strand
ACAAGCTGCCGCAACTAAGAAAGAGGAAGTTGAAGGCAACAACCTGGTCACTCCAACTGAGAAACAGGAAGTTGATGCCCTCCTCCAAACAGCGAACGAGAAAGTTCAAGCTGCAAAAGATAGCGTTGGCAAACTTCCAGAGAGTGAAGAGAAGACTCAGTTGACACAAGACGCTAACGGCATCCAAGTTGTCGATAGTCCAGTTGTTACGGACGCGAATCCAACAACAGGTACAGGTACTACGGTTGTTAAAGACCCATCAGGTACAGTTACAGTGACGGATCCAAACGGCACAACCACAACGGTTGATCCTAAGGTTCCAGGCACAACAACGACCCCAGGTGGCGCAACCATCACTGTTGGTAACGATGGTAAAGTGACTGTTAAGGACCCACAAGGTAATGTGACCGTTGTAGACCCAGCGACAGGCACGATCACGACAACGCCAGCAAATCCAACAACAGGTACAGGTACTACGGTTGTTAAAGCCCCATCAGGTACAGTTACCGTGACAGATCCAAACGGCACAACCACAACGGTTGATCCTAAGGTTCCAGGCACAACGACAACCCCAGGTGGTACGACTGTAAC
>NZ_JBLOJV010000108.1:0-592 GCF_047785705.1 Streptococcus pluranimalium | reverse complement strand
CGTCAATGTCCCAGTTCGTGTTGAGAAAGATGGCGACGAACCAGTTGTTACAACGGTTCCAGTCAAGGTTCAACGTGACACTGATGGTGACGGTACGCCAGATAAGACGGATACTGACGATGATAACGACGGTATTCCAGACGATCAGGATACTAATCCTAAAGCAACTGACAAGCTCACGGTAACACCAAGTCCAGAAAGCAAAGCTACACAAGCAAATCCATACCAACCAGTGGTTAACTATGCTCCGGTAGATACACTAAGTATCAAGCAGAAGGCTAAAGAGACAGCTACTCTACCATCAACTGGTGAGACAAATAGCAGTCTACTTGCAGCTTATGGCGCACTTGGACTTATGGCTGGTCTTGGACTAGTAGCTCGGAAAAAACGTCGTGACGACGAAGCCTAAACCCTCATAAAGTTAGCTACGTTAACTATCCTTAGATTAATAATCAAATGCTCTAAGGTGTCAGATAAACTTTAGCTTTCCATATTGAGAACAAAAACCACTCCTGCTAAAAAAGTAGGAGTGGTTTTGTTGATTTGTGAGCGCCAAAAATATAGTTATTTGGTAACCGCCCAATAGTAGTAA
>NZ_JBLOJV010000107.1:0-595 GCF_047785705.1 Streptococcus pluranimalium | reverse complement strand
TTGCTCATGGGTGATGTCTTCGTAAGTGGCGGTTTGCTCTGTACCATCCACCGAAACAATGATCACATAATCCTCACGCAAGGCATCCGCCATCTTAGGATTCTTATCCTGAGCATCTGGAATACCGTCGTTATCGTCGTCATTGTCAATTTTATCAGGGATGCCATCTTTATCCGTATCACGCTCAATCGTTACTGGAACTTTAATCACTTGAGTTTCATGACCGACTGTCACGCTAACTGGGATATTGACAAGACGTTCTTCTTCACCTAGTGTCCAGTCCGTAATCACTGGTGTACCCGTTAAGTTACCAGTGCCATCAACAGTGATGCCATTGGTTTGGGTACCAGTGATGACTGCGTTTGGTTTGTTTACAACAACTGCTGGACGTGGTGTGATCGGTTGTCCTTCCACAACTGGTGTCTTGCTTTCTGGACTTGGTGTTACCGTCATAGCTATCACAATCTGACGAACCGTATCCTTACCTGGAATAGTGTTGGATGAACCATCTGGGTAAGTAATAGTCACACTGCCATCCTTGCCAACAGTGATGGTCGTATTGGCTGGTAGGCCTGGGTTAGAAGCGGTGACTACG
>NZ_JBLOJV010000106.1:0-613 GCF_047785705.1 Streptococcus pluranimalium | reverse complement strand
TTGAAAACGTTTCTGTTGCTTTCTTCCACACAAAGCTGTACTTATTGGCATTGGCTTCGATCTTGGTGCCATCGATAAAGAGGCAATCCAAGGTCACCAGTTCTGCCATTTTCAAGCGTCAGTTCAACTCAATGAAGAGGTCACGAATCACCTCCTCCATACCAGCAGCGACACGGAAGCGATTGATGGTGCGGTAGGACACCACGAATTGCCCCGTTAAATACTGCATGGCGATAGTTTCAATCATCATTTTTTCGATTTTTCGCCCAGACCCCCCCTTGTGAATAGGCAAATAAAAGAGTAGCTAAAAGCATTTTAGGATGATAAGACGGGCGACCAAAGTCATGATAGAAGGTGCGGAAGTGACTATCCTCCAAGGCATTCACCACTTTTTCAATCGTAAAGACCACATGATTTTGGGGAAGGCAAGCAGAAAGTTCTAGTGGCAATGTCGTCTGATTTGTGTTATGTTATAGTGAATGTGCATGAGATAGCCTTTCTAATATTTTCTTAGCAACTATATGTTATCAAGACTATCTCTTTAATACAAAAAGCAACGGCATCAAAACCGTTGCTTTTTGGGTTGTGTGAGAAGAACTTTTGTCTTAGACTC
>NZ_JBLOJV010000105.1:0-742 GCF_047785705.1 Streptococcus pluranimalium | reverse complement strand
CGCTGACAAGTCAGCCTTGAAGGCATCTAGCTGGCTTAGGGCTTTGGCTCTAGCCGACGCTAAGCGTTCTTTATAGCTGAGGTTGCTAGTATCCTCTGAGGCTAGAGCATCTGTCGTCTCTGCTGTTGCTGGAGCTGTTTCTTTGGCTTTTTGAGCCGCTTTTGCAGCAGCTTGCTTTTGCGCTTCAACCTTGTCCTTGGCACGCTTGAAGATGCGATCGAAGGCGTCTGTATCTGTTGCTGCCTTTATCTGGTTGCTGTAGCTGGTGTAGCTATCGTGATCTAGGTCACCTTTTAGGGCTTCTAGCTCCTTGAGGGCTTTTTGGCGTGCTGTCTCTAGCTGCTTGGCATAGCTGGCTTGAGGGGCAGCTGCTTCCACACTTGGTGCGACAGGGGCTTCTGGCGCCTTATCAGCTTGTGCTGGTGTCGTTGGGACTTGAGCGTCGGCTTGGGTGATGACCAAGTTTTCCGTCTCAAGGGTGTCGCTGGTCGTTGGAGAGGTTCCTTGGGTTGCCTCACCAGATTCAGGCGAGCCCTGGGCTTTAGCTATCTGCTCAGCCAGAGCCTTGTCATTGACCCCTAGGGTCATCAACCCTAGAAGGACAGATGCCGCCCCGTAAGCCTTAAACTTACGGATCGAGAATATCTGTCGTTGATCTCTTTGAAATTGCATATGTTCTCCTTTTGATGTGATAAATGGCATTCGTCAAGCCTCAAAAGGCTAGGCCTTTGACTTGCTTTGA
>NZ_JBLOJV010000104.1:0-745 GCF_047785705.1 Streptococcus pluranimalium | reverse complement strand
TGCTGACAAGTCAGCCTTGAGGGCGTCTAGCTGGCTTAGGGCTTTGGCTCTAGCCGACGCTAAGCGTTCTTTATAGCTGAGGTTGCTAGTATCCTCAGCGGCTAGAGCATCTGTCGCCTCTGCTTGGACTGGCTCACTTGATGCTGGCTTAGCAGGGTTAGCAAGTTTGGTTGCCGCCTTGTGCTCCTCTGCCTTGGCTTTGGCACGCTTGAGGATGCGATCAAAGGCGTCTGTATCTGTTGCTGCCTTGATCTGGTTGCTGTAGCTGGTGTAGCTATCATGATCCAGGTCGCCTTTGAGGGCTTCTAGCTCCTTGAGGGCTTTTTGGCGTGCTGTCTCTAGCTGCTTGGCATAGCTGGCTTGAGGGGCAACTGCTTCCACACTTGGTGCGACAGGGGCTTCTGGCGCCTTATCAGCTTGTGCTGGTGTCGTTGGAACTTGAGCGTCGGCTTGGGTGATGAGCAAGCTTTCCGTCTCAAGGGTGTCGCTGGTCGTTGGAGAGGTTCCTTGGGTTGCCTCACCAGAGTCAGGTGTTCCCTGGGCTTTGGCTATCTGCTCGGCCAGAGCCTTGTCATTGACCCCTAGGGTCATCAACCCTAGAAGGACAGATGCCGCCCCGTAAGCCTTGAACTTACGGATCGAGAATATCTGTCGTTGATCTCTTTGAAATTGCATATGTTCTCCTTTTGATGTGATAAATGGCATTCGTCAAGACTCAAAAGGCTAGGCCTTTGACTTGCTTTGG
>NZ_JBLOJV010000103.1:0-748 GCF_047785705.1 Streptococcus pluranimalium | reverse complement strand
CCGGTCTAGTTTCAGATAGACACTGTGCTTTCGATTTTCTTCGTAGACACGTTGACCGCTATCGGCGAAATAGGATTGATAATAAGTCCGTTTTCCACTCTTATCCTGAACTTGCGTTACTGTGCCACGCTTAATCTCACGAGTAATGGTAGAACGGTGACGATTTAGCAAAAGTGCAATCTCAGCGGGATTTTTCCCCATTTTCAAATAAGCACTGATTTCGCCTCGCTCAGAAGCTGATAAGTGAGAATAACGAGATTTTTGGGTAGAATGGTTAGTGGACATGTTCATCTGCTTTCTATACTGAGTTGGGGAATTCTAGTATATCAGACGAACATGTTTTTTCTGTTGCATTTCATTTTACAACGCGGGAAGAAAATTTTATGGCACTTGGCTTGACAATGTGCCTTTTCTTTTATTATACTCCTAAACACAATAAAAAGCCCCTAGAAAATCTAGAGACTTTGTCTTCAGTCTGAAAACCAACTTGGTTCTCTCCAGGTATTGGCTTTTCATCAACCGTAAGCGCCCCATAACAAGGTACCTATTCAATCATTCACTCCTCCAGTATACTGTAATAAAAAAACTGGAGGATTTTTTTATGCCACAACCCATCGTCCCATTGACTGTTCCCAAATCACGACGCTTTGAAAAGAAAAGTAGAAATGAGATTCTGATGAAGATTCGTCTCGAAAAAGTAGAACTCACTTTCTTTCACTCTATCAACCAAGAGGTATTGGAAACAATC
>NZ_JBLOJV010000102.1:0-762 GCF_047785705.1 Streptococcus pluranimalium | reverse complement strand
ACAAGGCCCAGCCGGTCAAGACGGCGCAAAAGGCGATCGTGGTGAAACAGGTCCAGCAGGTGCAGTCGGCCCAGCGGGCCCACAAGGTCCGAGAGGTGACAAAGGTGAGCCAGGCGAACAAGGCCCAGCCGGCCAAGATGGCGCAAAAGGCGACCGCGGAGACACAGGCCCAGTAGGCCCACAAGGCCCGAGAGGTGACAAAGGAGAGCCAGGCGAACAAGGCCCAGCCGGCCAAGATGGCGCAAAAGGCGACCGCGGAGACACTGGTCCAGTAGGCCCACAAGGCCCGAGAGGCGAACAAGGCCCAGCCGGCCAAGACGGCGCAAAAGGCGACCGCGGTGAAATAGGCCCAGTAGGTCCACAAGGTCCGAGAGGTGACAAAGGAGAGCCAGGCGAACAAGGTCCAGCCGGTCAAGACGGGACTAAAGGTGACCGCGGAGACACAGGCGAACAAGGCCCACAAGGCCCAGCCGGTCAAGACGGCGCAAAAGGCGACCGCGGAGACACAGGTCCAGCAGGTGCAGTTGGCCCAGTAGGTCCACAAGGTCCGAGAGGTGACAAAGGTGAGCCAGGCGAACAAGGCCCAGCCGGTCAAGACGGCGCAAAAGGCGACCGTGGTGAAACAGGCCCAGTAGGTCCACAAGGCCCGAGAGGTGACAAAGGTGAGCCAGGCGAACAAGGTCCAGCCGGCCAAGATGGCGCAAAAGGCGACCGCGGTGAAATAGGCCCAGTAGGTCCACAAGGTCCGAGAGGTGACAAAGG
>NZ_JBLOJV010000101.1:0-766 GCF_047785705.1 Streptococcus pluranimalium | reverse complement strand
GGTAACTGGGATGACAACTGTCGCTGTTTCCGCATCGCCCACGAAGACGATATCGGTTGGGGTTCCAACAAGCTGACCTTGATCGTCAACACGAAGACCATTAGTTTCTGTGCTTGCAATCACGGAGTTGGACTTGCTTGGTGTGACCACCTTGACTGGAACCACTTCTTGCTTGTCAGTTACACGAGCGGTATCTACTGTTTCAACCGTCAGTGCGTCCTTAGCTTTCGGATTGTTATCCGTGTCATCTGGGATACCGTCGTTGTCATCATCGTTATCCGTCACGTCTGGCTGACCGTCATTGTCGGTGTCACGTTGAACAGTGACTGGAACGAGGATGTCCTTGGTTTCTTGACCAGCCGGTGTTTCAACGACAACCTTAACTGGAACGTTAACGACACGGTCGTTTTCGTCTGGGTTCCAATCCGTAATCACTGGTGTACCCGTTAAGTTACCAGTGCCATCAACAGTGATGCCATTGGTTTGGGTACCAGTGATGACTGCGTTTGGTTTATTGACAACAACTGCTGGACGTGGTGCGATTAACTGGCCTTCAACGACTGGCGTGTTATTAGCCGGGCTAACGGTTACCATCAAGTCATCTTTGCCTTTCGGATTGTTATCCGTGTCATCTGGGATGCCATCGTTGTCATCATCGTTATCCGTCACGTCTGGCTGACCATCCTTATCAGTGTCACGTTGGGCGGTGACTGAAACGGTTTTGTCCACTTGGACATCGCCAGGGTGGTTGATGTGGACTGGGACG
>NZ_JBLOJV010000100.1:0-802 GCF_047785705.1 Streptococcus pluranimalium | reverse complement strand
TCATCCTTGTCTGGTTGACCGTCATTGTCCGTATCACGGTCAATGGTCACGGTAACTGTTTCTTTAACCGGCGCATCATCTGCTGGGTTGGTCACTGTGACTGGGATTTCAACCGTCGCTGTTTCCGCAGTGCCGACGAAGACGATATCGGTTGGGGTTCCGACAAGCTGACCTTGGTCGTCAACACGAAGACCATTGGTCTCTGTGCTTTCAATCACAGAGTTTGGCTTGCTTGGCGTTACCACTTTGACTGGGACAACTGCTTGCTTATCGGTCACACGAACAGTATTAACTGTTTCAACTGTGAGAGCGTCCTTAGCTTTCGGATTCGTGTCAGTGTCATCTGGAATACCGTCGTTGTCGTCGTCGATGTCATCCTTGTCTGGTTGACCGTCATTGTCCGTATCACGGTCAATGGTCACGGTAATCGTTTCTTTAACCGGCGCATCATCTGCTGGGTTGGTCACTGTGACTGGAATCTCAACGGTCGCTGTTTCCGCAGTGCCGACGAAGACGATATCGGTTGGGGTTCCAACAAGCTGACCTTGGTCGTCGATACGAAGACCATTGGTTTCTGTGCTTTCAATCACAGAGTTTGGCTTGCTTGGCGTTACCACTTTGACTGGGACCACTTCTTGCTTGTCCGTCACACGAACAGTATTAACCGTTTCAACTGTGAGAGCGTCCTTAGCTTTCGGATTGTTATCCGTGTCATCTGGAATACCGTCGTTGTCATCATCATTATCCGTCACGTCTGGCTGACCGTCCTTGTCCGTGTCACGTTGAACAGTGACTGGAACGG
>NZ_JBLOJV010000010.1:0-59363 GCF_047785705.1 Streptococcus pluranimalium | reverse complement strand
TTCAGTTAACATCAAAGAAAAATAAAAAGACACTAGCCCAGAAAAATGTCATCAAACATTTTTCCAGGAGCCTCGTTGATAGCCACCCTATCAAACGAAACTACTTCTAGTACAATTTCTTATTTGATTTCATTATAACACAAAATTGTGATAAATGAAATGACTTAATAAAGTGTACTAAGATTTTTTGAAAAAATCAAGTAGTTGAGTTTAAAAGTGTAAGTTATCAGCGAAAGTTGGTATCTTTTTGTATTTTCGACGGAAGGAGGAGTAAATGGATATCCAAAAGATTCATCAAATGATTCTGAAAGATGGTCTCAGAAACTTTAAATTCAAAAATAGCAAACATCAAAACACTTCTTCTGAGGAACAAAAGGGGCTATTTTGGGTTATCGTAACAAGAAAAATATGATTGGAGATCGAGAGATTGTTCTTACTTCTCTAGAAGTAGTGGAAGAGAATCAAGCTACGTTTACTCATTGGACTCCTAATGTCTATCGTTACGGGACATACACTCAAACTAAACCTCGTATTACTCAAGGTCACAGTGAAAATAATCTTCGACAAATCAATACATTTTACATTGATTTTGACATCAAAAATCAAAGAGAAACGTTTAATTATAGCGATATTTTAGTTTCAGCCTTGGATTTAGGATTTATGCCAACCTTAATTTTGAAAACTGACAATGGCTATCAAGTCTATTTTGTTCTGAAGGATGCTGCTTATGTAACATCGACGAGTGGTTTTAAGGTTGTAAATGTTGCTAAGATGATTTCTCAGAACATCAGGGAGCATTTCAAAAAGGATTTACCTGTCGATATGACTTGTAACCACTTCGGAATTGCTCGGATGCCTGTTGGAGAGAACATTGAGTATTTTGATAAAAACAATATCTACACATTTGCTGAATGGTTTAACTGGTCCATGCAGCAAGATGATTTAGAATACGCTAAAAAGCCAAATTTAGTAGTGCTATCTGGAACAGAAGGACAAAAGCAAATTGATGAGCCCTGGTATCATCTTCTTAAGAACACCTCTAAAATCCGTGGTCAGAAGGCTCTTATGGGACGAAATAATGTTATTTTTACTTTATCTTTGACCAATTTTTCTTCAGGAATTGCTCAGGATAAGTGTATGCTGGAACTTAGTTCTTTTAATGATGAACTGGATATCCCATTGAAGAAGTCTGAACTTAAAAAGTCAATCTCGAGTGCTTATTCAGGTAAATATGAAGCTGCAAGTCGTGACTTTATAAAAATTTTATGTCATACCTGGGTTAATCCTGATTTAACAGCTAAAGATTTATTTATTCGTCAAGGTTGAAATGGGATTAGATAAAAAAACTAGGAAATGGTATAATCTATAAGATCAATACTCAAGAAAATCAATCTGAACGAGGGGATCACGTTTATTGATTGTTGAGAGTAAGCACCTGCAATAACCCTTTAGCACTTGACTGGTGAATACAGGTTCGAAGAAAAAAGAGAAAAAGGATTTAGTCGTCATGATAACCGCCATTGTTTTTGATGTTGATGATACCATTTATGATCAGCAAGCCCCTTATCGCTTGGCCATGGAAAAGTCTTTTCCTGACTTTGAGATGAGTCAGATTAACCAAGCCTATATTCGTTTTAGGCATTATTCGGACATCGGATTTCCACGGGTCATGGCTGGAGAGTGGACAACTGCCTATTTTCGTTTTTGGCGTTGTAAAGAGACCTTGATGGCGTTTGGTTATCGTGAGATTGATAAGGCTGAGGGAGAACGTTTTCAAGAAATCTATGAGCACGAGTTGGACCAGATCACCATGCTGGATGAGATGCGGATGACCCTTGATTTTTTAAAGTCTAAAAACGTACCGATCGGGATTATCACTAACGGTCCGACAGAGCATCAGCTCAAAAAGGTCAAAAAGCTAGGGCTTTATGATTATGTTGATCCCAAGCGTGTGATTGTTAGTCAGGCAACTGGTTTTCAAAAGCCAGAGAAAGAGATTTTTAACCTAGCAGCAGAGCAGTTTGACATGCGTCCTTCAACGACGCTTTATGTTGGAGATTCTTATGACAATGATGTGATGGGGGCTAAAAATGGTGGTTGGCATGCCATGTGGTTCAATCACCGCGGGCGGACCTTGAAGCCTGGGACAAAACCTGTTTATGACATTGCCATTGATAATTTTGAGCAACTGTATGGTGCGGTCAAGGTGCTTTTTGACTTGCCAGACAATAAGTTTATCTTTGATGTCAATGATAAGAAAAATCCCATCCTTGAGATGGGGCTCAATAATGGCTTGATGATGGCAGCAGAGCGATTGTTAGAGAGTAATATGAGCATTGATAAGGTAGTTATCTTACTGCGCTTGGATGCTCAGCAAGAGAAAATCTTGCGGATGAAATACGCCAATGACGCAATGTTTTGATCCAAAAAACTCATTAAGCGAACATCTAGCAACTCTTTGAATCAAAAAAGCATCGTCTTAGGTTTTTAATGACCTGAGACGATGCTTTTTTGTTGTTTAAAGACTTAGTATGGTGAGTTTGTCTTAATGATGGTGACGCCAAAGGGGAATAAACAAAGCTGTGTCAGCTTCAACGACTGCTTAGCAAAAGGGATACCAACGATGGTTAAACATAGAAATAGGGCTGATATGAAATGAACAAGAGCCAGCTCCCAGCCAATGAGAACGATCCAGATGATGTTAAGCAAGAGGCTCGCACTGCTGGATGAGATAACGACTTCTTTGCCAAATGGGAAAAGACCAAAACTAGCAATTTTGAAACATTGCAGCCCCAGCGGGATACCGATAAGGCTGATGCAAAGAATGATCCCAGCGATAGACCAAGTGATAAATGACCAAAAACCTGCAAAAATAAACCAAATAAAATTTCCAATAGATGACATGATTACTCCTTAATATCTGCGAATGTTGCCTGAACGAAGTCAGCTAATGCTTGACTATTGATCCGAATCGATCGCCCCACTTCCCCACTGGAAACAATCATGAAGCCTTTTTCAAGAGCAGCTTCATCAATGACAATCGGAAAAGCATGTTTCTGACGAATACCGACAGGGTTGTTGGCACCGTGAACATAGCCTGTCGTTTTTTTGAGGTCTTTTTGTGGAATCATAGACACTTTTTTATTGCCAGAGATGCGAGCGAGTTTCTTTTCAGCTAAATGCTCTGTGATGGGGATTATCCCAATGATTGGACCGGTCCTATCTCCCATTAGGGCCAATGTTTTAAAGATGTCTTCTTTCTTGATAGTCTCAGGTAGCTGACCTGTTTTGGCATTGACGACTAGACTGTCGTGCTCAATGCCAGCCTTATCAAGGATTTGATTGACGAGCGTTTTTTTCGTTTTGGTGGTCTTGCTCATTGTTTATATTTCCCTTCAAGGCGGCTCATCCAGACACCTAGAGCAATCCCCGCTATCAATAAAATCACAGAGCTAATGAGGGTACCCAGTCCCACACCTGCGTAGGAGATGCTTTCCACAGAACGAGGATTTGGCAAGACAATCAAAAGGGTGCTTGACGTGACCAAGCCTAAGATACCGTGATAGACTCTGGAGTGGTGATGGGCTAGGGCATGGTCCATCACTTTTGAGAATAAAATCATCGTAAGAGCGCCACCGATAGCGATTGGTAGAAAGACACCGACGAGGTTGAGGGTTTTAAATCCTGCCAGCATTGGGCTATAGAGGCCCATGATCAGAAGAAGGTTAGATGGGCTAAGTCCTGGGACGAGAATGCCAAGAGCGATGAGAGCGCCAGCTAAGATGAAGCTGGCAAAACCAGCTGGAATGGTTCCCACCAAGTCGTTGAGGAAGAAAAGGACTAAGCCAGAAATCAGAAAGGTCAGGATTAATATCACCCAATCAAGGATATCACGACCGTCCTCTAGGGCTGCTTCCTGCCATAGGGTCGGTAGTGTCCCCACGATAGCACCTGTAAATGCCCAGAGGGTCACGACCTGATAATGGGCTAGTAGCCACTCGAGAGGGGCTGAAAAAAGCGCAATCCCAAGAATGCCTCCAATACCGACGGGTAAAAAGAAGAGCAGATTGCTTCTGAAATCTTTGGTTGGGTGTGCCAGAAAAGCAATGATTTTTTGGTAGAGTCCTAAGATAGATGCTAAAACCCCACCAGAAACACCTGGGAGAATAAAGCCCAGAGCAATAATGATCCCTTTAGCCAAACGGCCAAGCCATGCAAACATAGATGCCTCCAAAATAAAATAGTATTGTCTTAGATTATACCATTTTTCTCTCCTAATGCTAGCTGTGGATAACCATGATCAGCGACTGGATGCTCACATCGTCACATGCTCAAAAAAAAAATCAAAAAACCGAGCAAAATACTTGACAAATCGGGGGGGGGGGGGGGGGATAATAAATGATGTATACCCAAATACAAAGTAAAGATTTCAAAAGCAAGAAATGGAGACACTATGACAAAACAGCATCTCTCAAAACGCATCACCCTTCTATCTGCCCTTGCCTTGGCAAGTGTCAGCTTAGCAACGACTGACCTTCATACAGTACACGCTGACGAAGCCGTCGCAAGTACTGCTGAAACAACCCAAACTGGGACCGACTCATCCTCATCCCCTAGTCAGTTTACAAGAGCTGCTAGTCCTGTATTAGCAGCAGCTGCATCACGATTCCAAAACGTTATTAGTACAACCAGCTTATCTCCTAATCTGATCACAACGCTCGAACAAGCAGAAAAAAAGACCATCACTGATAAGCCAGAATACACCATTACGACAACAGTCGGAACAGACCCATTTGACGAGATACGACTGACAAAAGATGATTCGGGAAATGCTGTGGTTTCTCCAGATTATCACTACTTTGAGAATGCTGGGGACAATTATCCAGCACTCATAACCAATCCTAATTATACTGAGCGTTTTAGTATTAGTATGAGAACCATACCAGCACGCTTTAATGTTGCAGGATATTCTATTGATATGACTATAGAACCATTCAATGAATTTGACAAACATCTCATCGTAGACCCTGACAAAGCCAAGTCCTATGTCAATGACCCTAGTACCCAAACCACAGAACAAATTGTTTACTATAAGCCACGGACTCAAAAAAGTTTGCGTTTTAGAACATTTGATGTGGAGGATATAAGAGCTCAATTTCCCTATCCAGTGACTGAAACTTGGTATTATGGCAATCCTCCTGCTAGTGTTTTATTTGATACTAGATTAAGGGAAGATGGGACAATAAAAAACTTTCTTTATTATGATGGCAGAAACTCAGATGAGAAAAAACAGCCTATCTTCGAGTTCCTTGATAAAAAATCGGGTGATACCACTGCCACAAACCTCGAACAGTATGCCAATAAATACCGCTTTGTGGATTATGCGATAGACCATCATGACAAAAAGATCATCGCCAAAGTCATCTACTTTGCTAAAGATAAAAAAGTATCCGCCTCAACAGCAGTTACTAACCCAGCTGTTCCAACTCCACCACCGACAGTGCCTACACCAAAACCAGTAGAGCCAAGCACAGCAGCGACCACTCCATCTCCTACCCCAGCCCCACCAGTAGTTACTAACCCAACGGTTTCAACTCCGCAACCGACAGTGCCAGCTCCTCAACCTGAAAACGATAAGGCTGTTAAGAAAGAGTTAACCGATCCTAAAACAGGCATCAAGGTGACTTTGGGCGCAGGCGAAACCATCGATGCGGCAGGGCTAAAAATCCAGCATGTTGAGCCGTCATCAGCGAGCGTTCCACAAGCCTTGCGTCACTTAGACTTTGACTTGTTTGATATTAAAGTCGTTGATAAGGAGGCTAAGGATTTAGACATCACCAAGCCTGCGACCGTGACGATTCCGGCTGATGCTGGTAAAACTGTAGCAGAGGTTATTTACCTGCCAAATGATACGCAAAAAGTAAGCCTAGCTTTTTCTGAGAAAACCATGACTATTGACGGTCGTCAGCAAAAAGTGGTTGTCTTTGAAGCACCCCATTTTAGCCAGTACGCTCTTGTCTACAAAACCAAGGCGACAAGCAACACCACAAGACCAACAGTCACTAGCACAACAGCAACTAAGCCAGTTAAATCAGTGGCCTCAATCAACCAACCTAAGCAACCTAACCAAGTGACGCAAACCGCATCAGTCACCTCATCTCTAAAGGCTGACAAGCCAGAAGTGACCCTTGGTAATCAAAAGGCCGCAGCTAAAGCTGAGCAAACCTACCAAGCCCCAACGGCACTTGGTCAGACAGATGTTTCCAAAGCCAAAACCCTACCAAACACAGGCTCACACACAGGACTCGCCATGAGTTTGATGGGTAGCTTCCTAATAGGCGCAGCGGCCATGGTCATCAAACGCCAAAAAAACTAAATCTTAACTAAAAATGAGACTGGGCTTCCTGGTCTCTTTTGCATGGGAGAAAGCCTGAGCGAGCTTTACCAAAGCGCTAGTCATGATCACAGAATTATGCTATCCTAAAGCATAAAGTCTTTCAGGAGGTTCAGAAAATGAAGATTAAAGTTTACGGCATTCGAGACGAGGAGCGCCCCATCGCGACAGCTTGGGCTAAAGCTCAAGGGGTTAGTATTGCCATGACTGATAAGCCCTTGACCAAGGAAACGGTTGAGGAAGCCAAGGGCTTTGACGGTGTCAGCAACTCTCAGGTCTTTCCCTTGGATAGGGAGGTCTACGATCGACTGTCGGAGTTTGGCATCAAGCAGATTGCACAGCGTAGCGCCGGCTACGACATGTACGACCTGCAGTTGGCTAGTGATAAAGGCCTTATCGTCTCTAATGTCCCCTCTTATTCGCCAGAATCCATCGCAGAATACACCGTTATGATTGCCATGACGCTAGTACGACAGTTGGAGGTCATCAGGCAGCAGGTTCAAGAGCAGAATTTTTCGTGGCAACCAGGGATTCGTGGGCGTGTTTTAGGTGATATGACAGTGGCTATTATCGGTATTGGACGAATCGGTAAAATCGTTGCTAAGATTTTCAAAGGCTTTGGTTGCTATATCGTGGGTTATGAGATTGATCCTGATCATCGGATACCTGATATTGTCGACTACAAAGAGTCGGTAGAGGCAGCTGTTAAAGAAGCTGATATTGTCACCCTCCATATGTATCCGTCAGAGGATAACTATCATCAATTCAACGCGGAAATGTTTGCCATGTTTAAAAAAGGCGCTATCTTTATGAACATGGCGCGCGGTGTCTTGGTTGATACGGCAGCTTTATTGGAGGCGTTGGATAGTGGGCAATTAGCAGCAGCGGGGATTGACACCTACGAGGAAGAAGGTCCTTACGTCACCAAAGATTGGACGGGCAAGACTATCGAAGATGACTTATTTAAAGCCTTAATCTCACATGATAAGGTGCTCTACACTCCTCACACAGCCTTTTACACAGATGAAGCCGTCAAAAATCTGGTCGAAGGAGGCCTGAATGCAACGAAAGAAGTTATTGAAACAGGAGACACTCAAAATCGAGTTAATTGACATGATTTTAGTTATGTAAAAAATCTTTAACAAAGTCCATTAAAACAGCCTTTTTAGAAATTGTCTATTATAATGGACTTTATCTGATTAGTCTATTATAATGGACTTAAAAGGAGGCAGTCATGCCATATTTTGCTATTATAGGTGATTTTGTTGATTCAAAATCTATTAAAAACAGATATCAGGCACAAAAAGTATTAGAAAATTGTCTGAGTGATATTAATCATAAGTATCAAGAAGTGATTATTTCTAAATTTTCGATTACCTTAGGAGATGAATTTCAAGGTTTACTGGCAATCGAAGCTCCCCTATTTCATTTAATCGATGATATTTGTCAATCATTATTTCCCTACAATGTTCGATTTGGGATTGGACTGGGAAATATTTTAACGGATATTAATCCAGACTTAAGTATTGGCGCAGATGGTCCAGCCTATTGGCACGCGCGAGAAGCTATTCAGTTTGTCCATCAAAAGAATGACTATGGAAATACTTCTCTTGCGATTGAGGTTGGCAACTCGGCTAAAACAGCTCAGCTCAACGCTCTGATTTCAGCGGGTGATGCTATTAAAGCAGATTGGAGAGCTAGTCAACAAGAGGTTTTGACGAGTTTATTGGAAATGAATGTCTATCAGGAACATTTTGATCAACAAGCGCTGGGAGAAATGTTACAGCTAAATGCTAGTGCTCTTTCAAAACGGCTGAAAAGTAGCAGTATCAAGGTTTATTTACGCTTACGCCAAGCTACTTTGGAACTCATTTTAGAGAATGTTATGGAGGAAAAAGAATGATGGAATTGTCTCACATGTTAACTAAAATTCCGATTCTGACCTTACTTCTAATTTGTCACTTTCTTTCTGACTTTCACTTGCAAAGTAAAGAAGTAGCAGATAAAAAAGGGCAGAACCGACGTTTTCTACTACGACATCTTGTAGGAGTGGCCCTGCCTTTGCTGTTTGTAGTATTCCTTCAATACCGAATCTGGTGGGTTCTTGCCCTTGTTTTTTTAAGCCACGCGCTGTTAGATGTCTTTAAAGGGAAAATAGCAGAGGTCCTTCATTTGAATCGTCAGCGGAGTTTTTTACTGGATCAAGCACTTCATCTTGTTGTTATTGTCTTTCTCAGTCAATTTGTTAGCAATATACCGATTCCAGTTTGGCTTGACCCAAACTGGCTGAATATGATTCTCTTTTTAGTCTTGATTACCAAGCCAACCAATATTGCCTTTCGAATATTTTTCCAGAAATACCAACCAGAAGAGGATAACAAGATGGACACGATTTCAGGGGCTGGAGCAGCCATAGGTTTTCTAGAGAGAATGATCATTGGTATCTGTTATTAGCTTTAGTCAATTTACTTCTATTGGGCTTGTTTTTACCGCAAAATCCATCGCCCGCTACAATAAAATTTCTGAAAACCCAGCCTTTGCGGAATATTATCTGATTGGCTCCCTCTTTAGCATTTTAAGTGTGCTAGTTGCGGCTTGGATTTGTTTGTTATAATACAAGGAGAAAACGATGAAATATATTATTACCGTCCAGCATCCCCAATCGCAACACCATGTCAATGGTATGGTTGGCTCTTGGACAGATTGGCACCTAACTGAAAAAGGATTGAGCCAGGCACAAGCTATAGCCAATCATTTGAGTGAAGTCATTCCGTCTGATTGTTCACTTGCTATTTATAGCTCAGATTTAAAACGAACCAAAGAAACTACCCAGATTATTGAAAAATCATTCGACGTGAAACCTATGTATTTAAAAAGTCTCCGTGAAAGAAATTTAGGAAAATGCTGTGGGAAATCAGTTAAATGGTTGAAAGAAAATATGGAGAAAGAAGAGTTCACAATTGATGATCAACTATTTTCAGATGCTGAAAGCAGAAGAGATGTGTGGGAAAGACTGATTCCTACCTATCATTCTATTATGCAAGCAGAGGAAGAATGGATTATAATCGTCTCTCACGGCGATTTACTAGCTGTTTGGAATGCTATGTTCTTGAATTTGTCAGTTGAATTTTTAAATCAAGCAGATATTTTTGGATACGCCGGTGGAATTTCGTACATGTATGTCGATAAAAAAGGAAAGCATATTATCAAACAAGTCAGTGATTTATCTCAATTGGAGAATGATTAAAGATAGTTTTCGTAAAAAATGGTATACTAGAGATTCAATAAAATAGAAAGATTTGTGGAAGTGTGTCACATCATTTCCAAAGAGGTATTCGTTCTTGTCTCAATCTAAAGCACCTTATATTAACGTGATTGGAGCTGGTTTGGCTGGTTCTGAAGCGGCTTATCAGATCGCCAAACGTGGTATCCCTGTTAAACTGTATGAAATGCGTGGTGTCAAACCGACGCCTCAACATAAAACCAACGACTTTGCAGAGTTGGTCTGCTCTAATTCTTTTCGTGGAGATTCTTTAACCAATGCTGTGGGGCTTTTAAAGGAAGAAATGCGACGTTTGGATTCTATCATCATGCGCCAAGGAGAAGCGAGTCGTGTGCCTGCTGGTGGTGCTATGGCGGTTGACCGTGATGGTTTTTCACAGTCAGTGACAGCGGAGTTAGAGGCACATCCTTTGATTGAGGTGATTCGTGATGAGGTGACAGATATTCCAACAGATGCCATTACGGTTATTGCAACAGGTCCTTTGACATCAGATGCCCTTGCTGACAAAATCCATAATCTCAATGGTGGTGATGGTTTTTATTTCTATGATGCTGCTGCGCCAATCGTTGACAAATCAACTATTGATATGGGCAAGGTTTACCTTAAATCTCGCTATGACAAGGGAGAAGCAGCTTATCTGAATTGTCCCATGACTAAGGCAGAATTTTTAGCTTTTCATGAAGCCTTAACAACAGCAGAAGAGGCGCCACTGAATGCCTTTGAAAAAGAAAAATATTTTGAAGCCTGTATGCCGATTGAGGTCATGGCTAAACGCGGGGTTAAAACCATGCTTTATGGGCCAATGAAACCAGTTGGCTTGGAATACCCTGATGACTATGAAGGTCCACGAGATGGTGACTTTAAGACGCCTTATGCTGTTGTTCAACTGCGCCAAGACAACGCAGCTGGTAGCCTTTACAATATCGTTGGTTTCCAAACCCATCTCAAGTGGGGCGAGCAAAAGCGTGTTTTCCAAATGATTCCAGGACTAGAAAATGCAACCTTTGTCCGTTATGGCGTCATGCATCGTAATTCCTACATGGATTCGCCCAACCTTCTTCATCAGAGCCTTCAATCGCGTCGCAATCCAAATCTCTTTTTTGCTGGTCAAATGACTGGAGTGGAAGGGTATGTGGAATCAGCTGCAGCTGGCTTAGTGGCTGGTATCAATGCTGTTAAACGCTTCAAGGAAGAAGAAGCAGTGATTTTCCCACGGACAACAGCCATTGGTAGCCTTCCTTATTATATTACCCACGCAGAGAGTAAGCACTTCCAACCGATGAATGTTAATTTTGGCATTATTAAAGAACTTGACGGCCCACGTATTCGTGATAAAAAAGCCCGTTACGAAGCCATTGCTGAGCGTGCTTTAGAAGCTATTGAACCCTACCGATCCCTCTAGTCATAGCACTACTTTTAATATCCAAGTAGAGAGGTTCTTGGTTGCCAAATCAAGGCTTGCTAAATCAAGGATTCTAAAGTAAAATAGAAACAATTATTTTTTTAAGGAGATAAGATGTCAATACCAGATTGCCCAACATGTTATTCAGAGTATGTCTATGAAGATGGAACTTTGCTCGTCTGCCCTGAGTGCGCCTACGAATGGTCACCAAGTGAAGTGAGTGAGGAAGAAGGCTTAGTCGTCAAAGATAGTAATGGAACCCGCCTTGCGGACGGGGACACTGTAACAGTCATCAAAGACCTAAAAGTCAAAGGAGCTCCTAAGGATATCAAACAAGGGACTCGCGTTAAAAATATCCGCTTGGTTGAAGGCGACCACAACATCGATTGTAAAATTGATGGTTTTGGTGCTATGAAGTTGAAATCAGAATTCGTCAAAAAACTGTAGTCAAAATACTCTAGCCTTTTTGGTGATTCCCTTTATACTCAGAGGTCAGTTGTATCCTGTTGATGTCTAAAGCTTATTAAACGAACATTAGCAGATTTTTAAGCCTACTGCCTTCTAAAATGACTAACATTTTGCTATAATGTAGAGAAATTATTCTTTGGAGACAGTTATGGCCTATTTATCTGAGGTATTGCCAAGCCTATTACAAGGTACGGTGATTACCTTGCAAGTTTTTGGTGTTGTTATCCTATTGTCTATCCCGATAGGAGCTGTTCTGGCCTTTCTCATACAGACAAAGTTCAGGTTATTAGGATGGGTCATTACCCTCTATATCTGGATTATGCGCGGCACACCACTCTTGTTGCAGCTCATTTTCTTTTATTATGTGTTGCCAAGTGTCGGTATCACCATGGATCGGATGCCTGCGGCTATTCTAGCCTTTACACTGAATTATGCTGCCTATTTTGCAGAAATCTTTCGCGGGGGTATCGAGGCCATTCCAAAGGGGCAATACGAGGCGGCTAGGGTTTTAAAATTTAGTCCATTACAGACCATTCGCTATATCATCTTGCCACAAGTCTTTAAAATCGTTTTACCAAGTGTGTTTAACGAGGTGATTAACCTAGTCAAAGACTCTTCCTTGGTTTATGTCCTTGGTGTAGGTGATTTGCTTCTGGCAAGTAAGACAGCAGCCAATCGTGATGCGACCTTAGCACCAATGTTTATTGCAGGAGCTATTTACCTCATTCTTATTGGAGGTCTGACCATCATGGCTAAACAAGTGGAGAAAAAATACAGTTATTATCACTAATCAAGCAGTCGTTAGTTCTAGGCTAGCCAAGATGTCTTATCAATGAGGAAAAAACACTCTTCACCGTCATCAATCGTCAGTATCTTAGCGAAAAACAATCTTAGGATTGTTTTAGAAAGGTAGCTTTATGTTAGCATTACAAAATATTTCTAAAGCTTATGGCTCAAAAGTTATTTTTGATCATTTTAATCTGACCATTGCTCAAGGGCGCATTTTGGCCTTGGTTGGACCATCTGGTGGTGGTAAAACCACGCTTCTTCGTATGCTTGCGGGCTTGGAGAAGGTTGATGCTGGCAACATTATTTATCAGGGCGAAGAAGTACCTATTGATCACCTTGAAGAACGTCACCTTCTTGGCTTTGTTTTTCAAGATTTTCAGCTTTTTCCACACATGAGTGTTTTGGAAAATCTAACCTTATCACCTATGAAAACCATGGGTACCTCAAGCGACCTTGCTAAGGCTAAGGCTATCGACTTATTAAATCGACTAGGTTTGGGGGAACATGTTGAGGTGTATCCCCACTCCTTATCCGGTGGTCAAAAACAAAGGGTCGCCTTGGCACGTGCCATGATGATAGATCCTCAGATCATTGGCTATGATGAGCCTACATCTGCACTGGATCCCGAACTTCGTAAAGAAGTGGAGCAATTGATTTTACAAAACCGCGAAACGGGTATTACCCAGATAGTGGTCACTCATGATATGGCTTTTGCAGAAAACATTGCAGATGATATTGTAAAGGTCAATCCTAGATCATAAAGGAAAACGACGATGAAAAAATTAGTGACATTTGTGTCCTTAGCTATAGCTAGCTTGATTTTAGTAGCTTGTGGCTCAGCGAAAACAGACAAAACGACTGCAAAAGATAATTGGGAAATTTATCAAACCCAAAAAACCATCACCATTGGCTTTGACAACACATTTGTACCGATGGGATTCAAAGACAAGTCAGGCGATAATGTTGGGTTTGATATCGACCTTGCCAATGCGGTCTTTAAAGAGTATGGTATTGCAGTGAAGTGGCAACCCATCAACTGGGATTTAAAAGAAACAGAGTTAAAAAATGGGAACATTGACTTGATTTGGAATGGTTACTCTGTTACTAAAGAGCGACAATCAAAAGTAGCCTTTACCAATCCTTACATGAAAAATGAGCAAGTTTTGGTTTCTAAAAAATCAAATCATATCACCACCTTTGAAGGCATGAAAGACAAGCTGTTAGGAGCACAATCAGGCTCATCTGGTTATGAAGCCTTTACCGCTAATCCTGAAGTGTTGAAAGATTTTGTCAAAGATGGTGATGCCACACAGTATGAGACCTTTACCCAGGCTCTGATTGACTTGAAAAATGACCGTATTGATGGTCTTCTTATTGACCGTGTTTATGCTAATTACTACCTTCAAGAAGAAGGAGACATTGATCAGTACAATATTGTAACAGGTGGTTTCAAAGGGGAAGATTTTGCCGTTGGTGCTCGTAAGTCTGATAAAACCTTAGTTGATAAGATCAACAAAGCCTTTACTAAACTTTATCAGGATGGTCAATTCCAAGAGATTTCTAACAAATGGTTTGGCGAAGACGTTGCAACAGATATTGTCAAACAGTAATCTCAACTTCTAGATAAAACTTATTCTTACCTACCTAAAAAGCAACGGTTTTGATGCCGTTGCTTTTTGCATGATTAGCAGTGTTGCGGTCTTTTCTTAGTTGGTTTCTTGCTGATGATAAGGCTGGATGGTCACTGTTTGCCCAATACTGCTTGCAAAGATCCAATCAGCCAAGGCCAGTTTAGATAACTCTTCAGCAGTTCCTGTGATAATCGCACCTTTAAAAGTCGCGGTGTCAATCGTTTGATTAGCTTTGAGATAGTCTTTGGCATCATCTTCTAGATTGAAAGTATGGGAGTGCTTGCCATCAGTTGTTGTACCAAAGGTTTTGCTGAATAGCTTGCCCTTGATGGCTTTCTCTAAATTAGCGTTAAAGAAATTGAGATCTTCCTGTGATAATGAGTTGTTGGCTAGAATTCCTAGCTGGTCACTAGGAGAGAGACTTGACACGTCAAAATTGCTCTTGGTTCCAATCCATAGCCAGTTCAGGTTCACGTTTTGAGGTAGTTTTTGGCTTAATTCGTGATAAGTATAAGGTTTGTCAAACGTGATTGCGACTTCAATAGCCTGTCCTGGCATGTCCTTAATGATTTCCAACTCCTTAGGGAGTTTAAAGGTTTTGTCATCTGTTTGAAACTGGGTATTGTAAAACATGGGAGAGCGGTAATGCTCTTTCATCGTGTAGGATGGCTTATGATCATCTTCTTGAAAAATCAAGTCCGCTTCAGTGGTGTCTCCATTTTGCCATAAAGAGTAATTGGCGTCATAATTTTCATAAGGGACAGTGATGCCATTGATGGACTTAAAGCGATTAGCCTCAAAGTTTCCCGTTGTTAAGGAAGTGGGATTGAAGTGCCAACTTTTGTATTGGATATTGGGATAGGCGATTTGGGAGCGTAGCAAATAATCTTCTTTGACACGGTTGCCATGATAGTTGGTTAGTTCCGTCAAGGTTTTGGTTAAAATGCCACCTAAAGCTAGGACTCCCAGCATACTGATACCGACAGTTTTCCATAGTTGTTTGCGTTTGCTTTTTTTGGCAATGCTTTCAAAATCAGTTGAAATCTTCATAGTGATAATCTTCCATTTCTAGTAGTTGTTTTAATTGCTGTCGACCACGCATGAGGGTCACTTTGACGTTGCTCTCTGAAAGAGATAGTGTGTGACAGATGTCTTTCACCGAAAACTCTTGAAAATAATAGAGATCAATGATGAGACGATAACGATCAGAGGGCTTGAGCATGGCCTCATAGAGCGGCTCAAAGTCATTTGGATTTTTTCAATCACATTGTCGGTCTTGAAAAACTCTTGCTGTAAAATATCCAGGTATTTTTGATCTCTTCGAAAACGATCAATGTATTTTCTAATAGCGACACGATACATCCAGGCTCTGATTTTATCCGCTGGCAAGACGAGGTGACTCTCAAGTATTTGTAATAAGACATCTTGTGTCACATCCTTGGCATCTTCAGGTTTGATGCCTGACTTCTCTAAATAAAAGACAATTTCATGAGCAAATCCGACAATCTCCTTTTCAAAAAAGTCAAGTTGAATAGGTCTCACCTCCTTACACTAATATAACGAATGAATCTGAAAAGGTTACACTAGAAATGAGATTTTTAAAGATAAAATCCTTTCTTGCCAAGTGGGCAATGACAGCATCACAGACTAAGCCAAGGCATGAAGACAGTTAGATTAGCAGTGTGAGGATTCCGCAATCTGATTGGAAAGGTTTGTTCGTTTGGTTCTGTACGATTTGATGATGCTCTTGATAGAATGACATCAGGGCTTGTGTTTTGAGCATATGAAAACTCCCTTTATGGTTTCAATGACGTTTATTTTGTCACTGTTTACGATAAAGGGAGTCCTTTGTTAGGGGCTTTGTTTTTTAAGACTTGAGTGATAAGACTTGATTTTTGAGTTGTAGTTCTGTGACTTTGGCCATTTTTTTGAGTTTTTTCAGGTCTTCTTTGTGGGTAACCAGTGAAATGACTTGTCCTTCTTTCCCCATACGCCCTGTCCGTCCAGCTCGGTGTGTGTACGTGTCACGATCACGAGGGATATCAAAGTTGATAACGGTTTCTAGGCTATCAATATCAATGCCTCTAGCAACTAAGTCGGTAGCTAATAGCAGGCTTAGCTGTTTTGCCTTAAATCGCTCTAAGATGGTTTTACGCATTTTGACATTGACATCACTGGCCAGTGAGACAGCAGAACTGCCGCTAAATTGAAGGCGTTCTTCAACAGCCCCCAAGTCAGCTAGGCTATTGAAAAAAGCAAGCCCACGAAAATCAGGGATATTGGCTAATTGACGTAATAAGTTAAGGCGGTCGCGTTTGTCAACACTGATATAGTAATGCGCAATAGACGTTTCTTCTTGCTCAGAAAGGTCAATCACTTTTGTCTCTTGGGCTAAGTGATCACTGCTTATTTTTTGAGTCGCAGAGAGATAAACCATCTGATAATCTTTAGGGACATAGTGGCTAATTTTGGTGACAAATTGGGCTTGAGAGTCGCTCAAGAGTTCGTCGTACTCATCAAGGACGATGGTCTTGATGTTCATCATCTTAACTTTTTTTAGTTTGACCAATTCACAGACACGGCCTGGCGTTCCGATAATGATTTCAGGGCCTTTTTTGAGACGCTCTATTTGCCTTTTTTGACTTGAGCCAGATAATAACAACTGTGGTGTTAGACCGAGTGGTTCAGCCCAAATCTTGGTAACCTCAAATAGTTGACCGGCTAATTCGCTATTTGGAGCCAGAATAAGGAGTTGTTGTGCTGCTTTAGGCTTTAGTTGAAGCAAAAGTGGCCACAGATATGCCAAGGTTTTACCAGATCCAGTGGGACTGATGCCTAGGACATTATGGCCCGCAGACAATGGTTCAAATAGCTGATCTTGAATAGGGGTTGTCTTGGTAAATCCAAGACTAGCAAGTTTTTCCTGCCATTTTGCTGGGAGGTGTTCAATCATGAAAAGTTCCTTTATGTTTTGTGTAGATTTGCTTTATATTATAGCATGATTTGTGATATAATAGCTAACAATCTTGTAACAAATGGAGCGAATAATGCGTAAAAAACCTATTATTATTGGTGTCACTGGTGGATCTGGTGGTGGTAAAACTAGTGTTTCCAGAGCTATTTTGGCTAATTTTACCAATGAAAAAATTGCTATGATCGAACACGATTCTTACTACAAGGATCAGGCACATCTGACCTTTGAAGAAAGGGTGACGACCAATTATGACCATCCTCTTGCTTTTGATACGGATTTGATGATTGACCAGTTGAATGAACTTATCGAGGGACGGCCTGTGGATATTCCTGTTTATGATTATACGCAACATACCCGTAGTGACAGAACTTATCGTCAAGAACCTCAAGATGTGTTTATTGTTGAGGGGATTTTGGTTTTGGAAGACAGGCGTTTGAGAGATTTGATGGATATTAAGCTATTTGTGGATACGGATGATGATATTCGGATTATTCGCCGAATCAAGCGTGATATGGAAGAGCGTGGTCGTAGTTTGGATAGCATCATTGAGCAATATACCAGTGTCGTTAAGCCCATGTATCATCAATTTATTGAGCCAACCAAACGTTATGCGGACATTGTCATCCCAGAAGGAGTATCCAATACTGTTGCTATTGACTTGATTAACACCAAGGTAGCCAGCATTTTAAAGGATGCTCAGTAATTTAGGATTGCCCATGAGAGAAGACGTGATGGTTTTGCTAAAGTTACTTTTGGTGTGGAATGTTGTTGTGATGATGGTTTATGGCTATGATAAGTTACAGGCCATTCGACAAAAGTGGCGAGTCTCTGAGGCTTTCTTATTAACGGTGACTATTTTAGGTGGCGGCTTTGGCGCATGGTTTGGCATCAGACTATGGCATCATAAGACCAAAAAATGGTATTTTAGGGCTAGTTTTTGCCTTGGTATCGGCTTGACTGTTTTAGTGCTGGTGTTTTTTTGGTAGAGCAACTTTTCAGCTGCTTAGCGTTTTTTAGATGAAAGTGAGCCATATGTTAACCTGTTATTTTCTTGATGGTCTTGGGTCAAATGCCTATTACCCTAAGGCCTTTACCACAGCTTTATCTCGATTGGGGATTGACTTGATTTACCTTGAACTACCAGATAACCTGTCCAACTGCTATGACTGGTTTCAAGACATGACTGGTCATGAGGATAAGGTTTACTTAGCAGGTTTTTCATTGGGAGCTGATATCGCGAATGATTTAGCCAATCATACTAGGGTAGATAAGTTGATCTTACTTGATGGTGGCTTGGCCGTTCATGACATCTCCAAGCAATCTTTGGAAGAAGAAATCAATGATGCGCTAGCCTATTTGTCCTCTTGTCAGGTTACTGACTTAGAGCTTCTTGTTCAGCAAGAAAAAGAGCAGGCTAAACAGTGGACTCAGGATTTGGAGAAGGCCGTGCGTGCTTCTTATATCAAAAATAGCGAAGGTGGCTATCAGCTCAACCTAAGTCCAGAAAGAGTGACTGCTCTTTTGACCAAAAGGCGAAACAGTTGGCAAGACAATCAAAACAGCGGTAGTCAAGTGGAGACCTTACTGCTCTTAGCGGATCAGCCTAGAGACTACTTAGCCGTCAAAAAAGAAGCTGTTGCTGCTTATCCAAACCTTAAGTGTCACGTTATTTCAGATGCTAGCCATCAGCTTTATCTGGATCAACCCGAAAAAATCGCTGAGGCCATAGCAGATTTCTTATTGTCGGATCAAATATGTTATAATAATGACTATGATTAAAAGTACAAAAAAAGAACAATACGACATTCTCTTAGCCCAAGCTCGGGCTTTATTTGCCAATGAGAGCAACGCTTTGGCCAACCTCTCTAACGCCTCTGCCATGATTAAGGAGACTCTGCCTCATACGGTCTTTTCAGGTTTTTACCTGTTTGATGGTCAAGAGTTGATTTTAGGACCTTTTCAAGGGAAGGTTTCTTGTGTCCATATTGCCCTTGGTAAGGGTGTTTGTGGTGAATCTGCCGAGACGCAAGAAACCGTGATTGTGGCTGATGTGACCAAACATGCCAATTATATTTCTTGTGACTCGGCTGCACGTAGTGAAATTGTCGTTCCCATGGTCAAAAATGGCAAACTGCTGGGTGTTCTTGATTTGGATTCTAGTTTTGTTGACGATTATGATGCCATGGATCAAGACTATTTAGAGGCATTTGTTGCCATTCTTCTTGACAAGACACGTTTTGATTTCCAAATGTTTGGAGTGGAAAGTTAATGTACCAAGCCCTCTATCGTAAATACCGTAGCCAACGCTTTGATGACATGGTTGGACAGACGGTTATTTCAACCACTTTAAAAAAAGCAGTTTCTTCTGGAAAAATTAGCCATGCTTATCTTTTTTCTGGCCCTCGCGGTACGGGAAAGACCAGTGCTGCCAAAATTTTTGCCAAGGCCATGAACTGCCCCAACCAAGTCAATGGTGAGCCCTGTAATGACTGTGACTTGTGTCAGGATATTACCAAAGGCAACTTAGAAGATGTCATTGAAATTGATGCCGCCTCCAACAATGGCGTTGATGAGATTCGTGATATTCGTGACAAATCAACTTATGCCCCGAGTCGTGCCACTTATAAGGTCTATATTATTGACGAAGTCCACATGCTATCGACCGGGGCTTTCAATGCTCTTTTAAAAACATTGGAGGAGCCAACTGAAAATGTCGTCTTTATCCTAGCAACGACTGAACTCCATAAAATTCCAGCAACCATCTTATCTCGTGTCCAACGTTTTGAGTTTAAGGCCATAAGGTTAGCAGACATTTCTCAGCATCTAGCCAGTATTTTAGATCAAGAAGCTGTTACTTATGATCAAGAAGCTCTAACGCTAATCGCTCGCCGTGCCGAAGGAGGCATGCGCGATGCCCTTTCCATATTGGATCAAGCCTTATCTTTAGCAACTGACCAAGTCATTTCACGCGATATTGCCGAGGAAATCACAGGTTCGATTAGTCTTGCCAGCCTCGATGCTTATGTTGACAGTTTGATGATTAGCGATACTACGGGTGCTTTGAAGCATTTGGAAATCATTTTTGATCAAGGCAAGAGCATGAGCCGTTTTGTGACAGATTTACTACAATATCTCAGGGATTTGCTAATTGTTCAATCCGGTGGAGAAAACACACATGCCAGTCCTATTTTTGAGGCCAATTTAGCCATGACCTCACAGACCCTATTTGATATGATTGATGCGGTTACACAAGGCTTGCAGCAAATCAAGCATGGCACCCATCCAAAGATATACGCTGAAATGTTGACCATTCGTTTATCAGAAAAAATAGCCAAAGGTTCTGCCAAAGCATCACTACCAGCTGATATCTGGCAGCAATTTAGGCAAATGCAAGATGAGATCACCAAGCTAAAAGAGGCCTTACAACAAGAGGCTGATCAGCCCATAAGCCCTCAAACAAAACCTGTTAAACAAGCCTCTCGTTTCAAGGTTGATCGTGACAAAATCATGACCATCATGCAGGAAACGGTAGACAATGCTGAAACCTCACGCCAATACCTTGAGGCTCTAAAGTCGTCTTGGGATGAAATCTTAGAGGCGATTACTCCCCAAAATCGAGCCTTGTTACTAGGTTCTGAGCCAGTACTAGCCAATAGTGACAATGCTATCTTAGCCTTTGATGCTGCTTTTAATGCTGAGCAGGTCATGAAACGAGCAGACCTAAACACAATGTTTGGCAATATCATGAGTAAAGCAGCAGGTTTCTCACCTAATATTATGGCAGTGCCTAAGTCAGATTTCAACAGCATTCGTACAGAGTTTGCTAGGCGCATGAAGTTAGTGAAGGCTACTGATGACACTGACCAAACCCAGCCTGCAATACCAGAACAGTTCGCCTTCTTAGCAGAAAAAATAGTCAGTCTTGATGATTAAAAAAAGAAATAGAAAACACAAACAGGTCGAGAGAAAAGTCTTGACCTGTTTGTCTTATCCTTGCTAAACAGTAAGGTGTAGTGAGCCCTCTTCATTAGAGTTCATTGGGTTTTACAGCCTGAACTTAGACAGAGAAAGAGTGAGGAGACTTCAAGCTTTAAGAGCTATCAATGTCTATCTCACTTCCTTGTGCTTTGCTCACTGTTTGTCTTTTTGCTATAATACCATTATGCCTTATTCACAATTTATACTAATGGCACTGATTTGTGCTATAGAGACTTATTTTTTTAACCATGCTATGATGACTGGTAATTACTTGCTAGCCGTCTTTTGGGGGCTGTTGCTCTTTAGAAATCTACGTCGTGTACAGCGGGTTTCTCGTTTTACGAAGCGACTTTTGGAGCAGTTTACCAAGAAGAAAGACTAACTTCCCCACCGGTTAGGGTGATTTCTTTATCATCCTTGGTTTTTAAGATCAAATGCCCTTGATCAGTAATTGATAAGACTTTGGCAGTCATTGTCTTGCCATCTTGCTCATAGGTCACTTGTTTGTTTAAGACAAGTGATTTTTCTTTATAAATTTTGATCAGATCATGTTCAGGAATGGTGAAAAAGAGTCGCCATATTTCACAAATGAGCTCTTGACGGGTGATGGTAGGATTCTCGGTGAATAAAGAGCCAGCAATTTCTTTTAGGTCTTCTGGAAAGGACAGGATATGGAAATTAAGACCAACACCGATAAACATATCCGTCACCTGTCCTGTTTCAACAGATGTGACGGCTTCTGATAAAATCCCAGCAATCTTTTTACCCTCTAAAAAAATATCATTGACCCATTTGATATCAGGAGATTTGCCGGTCAATCTTGCAATAGCTTTGACGATACTAGAGGCCACAAGCACCGTATAAGCTGGCAAATGATCGTAGGAACAGTTAGGTTTGAGGTGCAGCGTCATGTAAATACCACCGTGGCTGTCAGCGTGAAAATACCGATTTAAGCGGCCACGAGCAGCGGTTTGGTAGGGAGCCAGGTACAGCTGGGGTGCATGGGCTCCCTTTAAAGCAGCAGTTTTAGCATCTTGTTGGGTTGATTGACTGACAGAGAGGTAGGTAACGGGTATTTTAAGAGCTTGCGAAATGGCCTTAGGTACTAAAAGGTTGCCAGAGATAATACGGTATCCCTTCTTTTTAACAGCTTCGATGACAATGCCTTGCTCTTCTAAGGTTTTGATGCCCTTCCAGATGGCAGATCGTGACACTTTGAGCTCTTGTGCCAGCTTTTCACCACTAATAAACGTGTTTTCGGACAGATGCTGGTAAATATGTTCGTATGTTTTCATAGTTTTAGTATAGTATATGTTGTGGTTCTTGTCAGTAGTTTGGTGACGATTTTAGAAAACTCTTTTAAAAAACCATTTTTATGATACAATATGACATGTTATGAAGTCCCGAAAAGGCGACTAAGCAAGAGCCCAGAGACCAGCCGAAATGCTAGAGGTAATCGCGTCAGGCTGTTTCAAAAAAGAAAGACTTAGTCGGTTCTTTGTAACCTAGTAACCAGTCACATCCAGTGACGACTATTATTTTAAGGGGGACATTTTTATGTCAGAACGTAAACTTTTCACGTCTGAGTCAGTTTCAGAAGGACATCCGGATAAGATTGCAGACCAGATTTCCGATGCGATTTTGGATGCTCTTTTAGAACAAGACCCAGATGCTCATGTAGCGGCAGAAACAGTTGTTTATACTGGATCTGTTCATGTTTTTGGTGAACTATCAACCTCAGCTTATGTCGATATTAACCGTGTGGTGCGTGATACCATTGCTGAAATAGGTTATACAAAGGCAGAGTATGGCTTTTCAGCGGAGTCAGTGGGTGTTCACCCATCATTGGTTGAGCAATCTTTAGACATTGCTCAAGGGGTCAATCAATCTCTTGAAGTTCGTGAGGGAGACAAAGACCAACTGAGTTTTATCGGTGCAGGCGATCAAGGATTGATGTTTGGTTTTGCGGTTGATGAGACGCCTGAATTGATGCCACTTCCGATTTCATTGTCACATCAATTAGTCCGTAAACTAGCTGAATTGCGTAAGTCTGGGGCGATTTCATATCTTCGTCCAGATGCCAAATCCCAAGTAACAGTAGAGTATGATGAGAATGACAAGCCAGTTCGTGTAGATACTGTTGTGATCTCAACGCAACATGATCCAGATGTCACAAATGAGCAAATCCGTCAAGATATGATCAATCAGGTGATCAAGACGGTGATTCCATCAGACTACCTTGATGAAGAGACAAACTATTTCATCAACCCGACAGGTCGCTTTGTTATCGGTGGTCCTCAGGGAGATTCTGGTTTGACGGGGCGAAAAATCATTGTTGATACCTATGGTGGCTATTCGCGTCATGGCGGTGGAGCATTCTCCGGAAAAGATGCTACCAAGGTTGATCGTTCAGCTTCATACGCCGCTCGTTACATTGCTAAAAATATCGTGGCTGCAGGATTAGCCAAAAAAGTAGAAGTACAGCTGGCTTATGCTATCGGTGTGGCGCAGCCTGTTTCGGTTCGCATTGATACCTTTGGGACAGCCAAGGTTTCAGAGTCTCGTTTAGAAAAAGTGGTTCGTGAGCTATTTGACCTTCGCCCAGCAGGCATTATCAAGATGCTAGACCTCAAGCGTCCTATCTACAAACAAACAGCAGCGTATGGGCACATGGGTCGAACGGATATCGATCTTCCCTGGGAACGATTAGACAAAGTAGAGGCCTTAAAGCAAAAACTCGGTTAATCCCCTTTAGCAGCACAGAGATAGGCTAAGTGCTAGTCCAAATTTTTTTAAAAATAGTCAAAAAGCTTAGCCATTCGTTAAAAAACGTTATCGCTAAGCTTTTTAATAACTTTATCTTCTATCTCATGGAAGCGTTAGTCATTGATGTCGTCTTGATGAAGGTTAACATTTTGAAAAAGGCTATTATAGTTTTCTTCATCTTCTTGATTATCACGGATAACTTTAGACACGGTAAATGAAGATGAGATGAGACCAACAGAACCCATTAAATAATAGCCCTTAACCATGAGTGGTTCTTTTAAAGTGTAAAGACCAATCAATACCAAGGCTGAGAAAAAAAGAAAAGATCCCCATGCCATCATGGTAAAAGCAGGTGTGTTACGATAAATTTTTTTCTTGACATTATTCATTACAATCTCCTAACATTTTTAAAAACTTTTACATAAAGTATAACATAGAGAAATAGATTAATCAATTCCGTGGTAGTTAATGTCTTAAAATTTCAAAAACTTAGTATATCAATACCAAAACATTCTTGTTTGGCTGTTTTACAAAAATATGATAAAATAGTTAGGTTTGATTCATGTATTGTTAAGAAAGTATTGGTTATGCGTAAAATTGTTATTAATGGAGGAAAACCTCTAACAGGCGAAGTCACGATTTCGGGTGCTAAAAATAGCGTGGTGGCTTTGATTCCAGCAGCGATCTTGTCGGACGGTGTCGTGATTTTAGATGGCGTACCAGCTATTTCAGATGTTGATAGCTTGATTGCCATTATGGAGAGTATGGGGGCGACCGTCAAACGTTACGAGGATAGTCTTGAGATAGATCCTCGTGGTGTTCAAAATCACCCAATGCCTTATGGTAAGATCAATAGTTTACGGGCGTCTTATTATTTTTATGGCAGCTTGTTAGGGCGATTTGGTGAGGCGACGCTCGGCTTGCCCGGAGGCTGTGATTTAGGACCTCGTCCGATTGATCTGCATCTCAAAGCCTTTGCAGCCATGGGGGCTGAGGTTTCTTATGAGGGTGATGCTATGCGTTTAGCAACTGAAAAGGGTCAAGCCCTTCATGGGACACATATCTACTTTGATACCGTAACAGTTGGGGCAACGATCAATACCATGTTGGCAGCAGTTAAAGCTGACGGTCGGACAGTGATTGAAAATGTAGCACGTGAGCCTGAGATTATTGACGTGGCAACCCTGCTCAACAATATGGGAGCTCGTGTTCGTGGTGCAGGGACTGATGTCATCACTATTGAAGGTGTTAAAAAACTCAGTGGCACCAGGCATCAAGTTATCCCTGATAGAATTGAGGCGGGTTCTTACATAGCCCTTGCAGCAGCAGCAGGTAGTGGGATTAAGGTTAACAATGTCCTTTATGAACATTTAGAAGCTTTTATTGCCAAGTTGGAAGAAATCGGTGTGCGCATGACAGTAGAAGAGGACGCTATCTTTGTTGAAAAACAAGCCGATCTTAGGCCGGTTACCATTAAGACAGCACCTTATCCAGGATTTGCGACGGATTTACAGCAACCCTTGACCCCTTTACTCTTAAAAACTAAGGGGCGTGGTGTTATTAAGGATACTATTTATGAAAAGCGTGTCAATCATGTCCCCGAACTAGCTCGCATGGGTGCTAATCTGTCAGTCATCAGTGGTCAAGTGGTGTATGATGGACCTAATCACCTAACAGGTGCCAACGTTAAAGCGACGGACTTGCGCGCAGGTGCAGCTCTGATCATTGCTGGATTGATGGCAGAAGGGCGCACAGAGATATCCAATATCGACTTTATCCTGCGTGGTTACTCCGATATTATTGAAAAATTACGTGCTTTAGGTGCTGACATTAGCTTAGTTGAAGCCTAGATAAGAGGAGGCTGGGCAATAAATGCCTAGTCTCTGAAAATAAATGATAAAGCGAAGGCAAACTCACTCTGCCTTCTTTTTTGCTATCATCAAATGCTCTGAAATCTTTGATATAGCAAGAGGTCAGGGCTTATGTTATAATGCTATTATGTCAATAATGTTAGCCTTAGCAGAGTTTGCTAGTTTTGAGACGAATGATCTATCCTTTCGTCCCTTTACTTATGCTGATTTGGAAGATTTTTCAGAGATGGTTTTGAACCCTCGTGTGATGCGCTTTATTCACCCAGGCTATCAGACAAGAGCTGATGTTGCGAATTTATTGGTGAGCGCCTTTCTCAAAGAACCCTTAGGCAAATGGGCGATTGTGAATAAGCAAACTCACCAGGTTATTGGTGCGATTCGCTTAGAGAATTATCATCAGGGTGATAGACGAGCGGAACTTGGTTATTTTTTATCAGAAAGGTATTGGCGACAAGGGCTGATGTCACAAAGTCTTAAGACCTTGTCTTTTCTATGTTTTAAAGCCTTTGATATGCGAAGGCTTGAGATTGTTGTTCATGAGGAAAATAAAGCCAGTCAAAGGCTGGCTGAATCCTGTGGGTTTACCCTGAAAGAACGCTTTAAAGGGAGCGATCGCTACACGCATAAGATGCGACGCTATAACCGTTTAGAATTACGCCGTGAGGATTATAAATATGAATAAACATCAGGGAATTCTTGATATTGTCAGTAGGCTTGAGGTGCTTGGTTAAGATCAATTCTTGCCCCTAGATCCTTACAATGAACCGTTTCTTCTACATTTAGAGTTCTTGAAGAATGGCAGTTGTCAGTTTATGGTGGAGCTACCTATGATTGCTCATTCAAATCAGCGGGTACAAGGTCTTTTACCAGACTTTACCCATAGATGGGACTCTAACTATTGAGCCAAACGTTATTACTGCTTATCACTGTAGCATGACCTTGGAGCAGAAAGTAACATTGGCTGAGAAGCTGCTTGTTAAGGCACAAATGACATTAAAAATAAGTTAGAACCTGTATTCATCGTCTTCTGTCAAAAAATGATTTCTGATATCAAAGCACCGCACTTATGAATACAGGTTCTTAAAAAAAATGAAAAAGGGAGTAACAATATGATAACCTTAAAATCAGCGCGTGAAATTGAGGCGATGGATCGTGCCGGAGATGTTTTAGCTAGTATTCATATTGGTTTGAGAGAGCTTATCAAACCAGGTGTGGACATGTGGGAGGTCGAAGCATATGTTCGTCGTCGTTGCAAGGAGGAGAACGTGCTTCCTTTACAGATTGGTGTTGATGGCCATTTGATGGATTATCCCTATGCGACATGTTGTGGGCTTAATGATGAGGTTGCTCACGCCTTTCCGCGTCATTATTCCTTAAAAAATGGGGATTTACTGAAGGTGGATATGGTTTTAAGCGAACCCTTAGATAAGTCAGTCCTAGATGTTTCAACCTTGGATTTTGATAATGTCGCTGAAATGAAGCGCTACACAGAACCTTATAAAGGTGGGTTAGCAGATTCTTGCTGGGCTTATGCTGTGGGTGAGGTCTCAGAGGAAGTCAAAAACTTGATGGCTGTGACCAAAGAAGCCTTGTATCTTGGTATCGAAAAAGCAGTGGTCGGCAATCGTATCGGAGATATTGGTGCGGCGGTTCAAGCCTATGCTGAAAGTCATGGTTACGGGGTTGTGCGTGACCTTGTTGGGCATGGTGTTGGTCCAACCATGCATGAAGCTCCTAATGTGCCTCATTATGGCACAGCAGGAAAGGGTCTTAGACTTAAAGAAGGTATGGTCTTAACCATTGAACCAATGATCAATACAGGTACTTGGGAGATTGACACGGACATGGAGACAGGTTGGGCACATAAAACCCTTGATGGAGGTCTGTCCTGTCAGTATGAACATCAATTTGTGATCACTAAGGATGGGCCAGTTATCTTGACCAGTCAAGGACAAGAAAGAACTTATTAGAGAGTGTTTTTTGTGAAAAGACTAATTGCAAAGCTAAAATCAATTGATTTTGTCAAGGATTTTATAGACTTATTTCAATCAGCTGAAATGGATTTGTCCAGTATTGCTGTGGCCTACTATCTGCTTTTGACCTTATTTCCCTTTGTTGTGCTTTTAGGAAACCTTTTTCCCTATATCAATATTAATACCAATCACATTTTGACCTTTTTAAAGGATAATTTACCCGCAGAACTTTATGAGATTACAGCTAATATTGTGACTACTATCTTTAATAAGCCAAATTCAGGTTTGGTTTGGATTTCAGTAGTGACAGGTCTTTGGACCATGTCTCGTAGCATGCGGTTTTTACAAAAATCAATTAACAAGGCTTACGGTGTTCAGGATCATCGAGGGCTTGTATTAGGCTATATCGTTGGGTTTTTATCTAGTGTTTTGGTGACCGTGTTTTTAGCTATTGCGATTATTCTATCTACTTTTGGTAGGACTGTTTTGCAGTTGCTACAGTCAACCTATCCCTTTGATCCCAAACTGTTTAAGCTCTTGCTCAATTTGACACAACCTGTCACGGCACTTGTTTTTTTCATTGCTTTGGCAGTCTTGTATTATCTCTTGCCTAATGTCCATATTGGTAAGATACGTTATATTGTTCCAGGAACCATCTCGACAACCTTGGTATTTATGACGATGACCAATCTTTTTGGACGTTATGTGACGTCTGTTATGGATCGTTTAGATAATCTACGAATGTTTGGTTCTATTACGATTTTAGCTGTAATGCTATGGTTTAGCGTTTTTGCAAAAGTGATCATTTTTGGGGCAGTTTTAAATGCTTCTTATCAAAAAAAACATATGGATGAGTTTGAAACGCGTAATGACAACGTCTTGGACTTTCTAAAAAAAATCTGTCATATCACTAAAGAGGATCACCAAAAAACAAGTTGAGCCAAAGGTATCAACTTGTTTTTTGGTGTTTAAAGACGATGTATTTGCTAATCATGTAATTGATAATAATAATAAGGATTTGAGCAATCAAAGATTCAATGAGATTGATCTTAGCGAGATGATGGTCAACAAATTGACCAATGATCGCAGGAAATCTTTCGACTAAAATCTCAGCTAAGACCAAATCAAGAATCAGAGTTGACAGACGCGCTCCTGTAAAAGTCACCAGACGCTTTTGCCAACCTCGGCGTTCCTGCTTGAAGACCCAGCGGTCATTTGTAAAGAAGGCGAATAAAATGGCGATAGCATTGGCGACAACAGCTGCCAAGGTGGCTTGTCTGCTCACTGAAAATAAGATAGTGCGAGCTGTGAGATAGACCAGGGTTGCTAGCCCACCAAAAAAGAGATAGGCTGTCACTTCATGATGCCAGAGTGCCTTAATGTATTTCATCTTGAATCTCCTTTTGGGTGACGGCCTTAATCATTTTTTGGAAAATCTGTTCATTTTCTTCAAGGCTATAAGAGTTGGCCCCACTAGCTAGAGGATGTCCTCCACCGTCGTGTTCTTGTGCGATGGTGTTTATGACAACTTCTTTACTACGCAGGCGAACACGATAGCTATGTCTATCAGCTTGTTCTACAAAGATAGCCCAAGCCTGCACCATATCAATCTTTCCAGGAGAGCTGACGATAGCTGAAGTCTCAGCTTCCAAAACCTGGTAAGTCTTGAGGATGTCTTGTGTCAAGGTTATCCTAGCAACGCCATTTTCTGAAATATCCAAGTGCTCAAAAATATAGCCTTGCAGTTTAGCAATATTATAAGGGAAGGTGTCCATTTGACGAGCCATGGCAGCAAAATCCACATCAAAGGCTCGTAGTTCTGCTGCAAGGCGTAAGGTTTTAGCACTGGTTGAGGGGTATAGAAAGCGACCAGTGTCACCAATGATACCAGCATATAGCAGTCGAGCGGCCTCCTTGGTCAAAGTCAGTGCTGTCTTGAGGGCAAATTCAGTGATAATTTCACTGGTGCTGGAAGCTTGCGTATCAACGTAAGAGAGATGACCGTAGGCATCGTGATTTGGATGATGATCTATTTTTATCAAAAAATCGCCTTGTTGATAGCGCTGATCATCAATACGGGGCTGATTAGCTGTATCTGTGACAATCACTAAAGCCCCTTGATAGTCGTGATCGCTTACCAGATCCATATCAGCCATCCAAGCTAGGCTTGGCTCATCAAGCCCTGTTGCTAGAATGTTTTTTTCTGGAAAGTTATGCCTCAATATCTCTCTAAGCCCTAATTGTGATCCAAGAGCATCAGGATCAGGTCTTTGATGACGATGAATAATAATGGTTTGATAGAGGTCTATAGTTGATAGAATCGTTTGGAACATTCGTTATTGTCCTTTGTCTTTGGTAATCTGTCTTTGTGGAGACATGACACCATTATACCATGAAAAAGGGGTTGTGATCTTCTTTAACAATCCAAAGAAGATGTCTTTGACTTGCTTAGGTGAATCCTAGTGTCATCTTTAATGTCGTCACCTGATCAAGATTGATTGTGATCAGGTGTCGTTAGCTATCTCATCAGGCACATCAAGCAAACACGAAACGGACTTTAAATTGATTTGCGAGCAGAGCCTAAAGTATGATACAATAAGCAAAGATATAAGGACAGGGAGGAAAATATGGCCTTAGCAAAAGTGGTTTATGCCAGTATGACTGGTAACAATGAGGAGCTAGCTGATATTATCACCAATAAGCTGGAAGCTTTGGGACATACTGTTGATATGGATGAGTGTACCATGGTGGAAGCTAGTGAGTTTGAGGATGCTGATATTTGTGTTGTGGTAACTTATACTTATGATGATGGGGAGTTGCCAGAGGAGATTGTTGATTTTTACGAAGACTTAGCAGACCTTGATTTATCTGGAAAAGTTTATGGCTGCGCGGGTTCTGGTGATACTTTTTACGATGATTTTTGTACCTGTGTTGATGATTTTGACAAACAGTTTGCCTTAACTGGTGCTACAAAAGGAGCAGAGTCTATTAAGGTAGATTTGGCTGCCGATGATGACGATATTGAAGCCCTAGAGCGCTTTGCAGAAGACTTGTCTGCGCGTGTAAGCTAAGACATAACTGGGAATGATTGTCTCCCTAGGGAAACCTAAACCGCTGAAAAGCTGATGACGTCTACGCTTTTTTCGTCATTTTCAGAAAGGCTATTCTGGTAAATCTTTAGTGACACCGTGGGTTTTATCACCAAGTTGCACGAACTTTAGTTTTCATTTTTGATGAGAATGACAGTTTAGCGTGTGAGAATGACAGTTTAGCGTGATGCTTTACAAATCATTTAAGACATGGTATGATACATTAAGTGTGTAATGGACACACAAAAAACGGCTAATCCGCTGGGACAAGTACTTACGATTGGCAAGATAAGGAGAATAAAAAATGAATCCATTAATCCAAAGTTTGACTGAAAGTCAACTTCGTACTGATATTCCTGACTTCCGCGCTGGTGATACGGTTCGCGTACACGCTAAAGTTGTCGAAGGTAACCGTGAGCGTATCCAGATCTTTGAAGGTGTTGTGATTTCACGCAAAGGTCAAGGCATTTCAGAGATGTATACTGTTCGTAAGATCTCTGGTGGTATTGGAGTTGAGCGTACTTTCCCAATCCACACACCACGTGTTGACAAAATTGAAGTCATCCGTCACGGTCGTGTTCGTCGTGCGAAACTTTACTACCTACGTGCCTTGCAAGGTAAAGCAGCACGTATTAAAGAAATTCGTCGTTAAGATTAGGCATCAGATGCCCTTAACTAGAGTTTCAACTCTTCTCTTTGAGAAGGGTTTTTTATCTAATTTAAAATGAGAGAGAGTCAATCAATGAGTCAAGATGTCCCATCTGTTCGCTCAGAGTTAAGGCAGGAAATAATTGAAGTCCCTTCAGTCATTAGTCAATGTTCGGGGATTGAAATATATGGCCGCAAGATAAAGTCAGTTATCTTTACAACAGACATCGCTATTATTGCTAATAATAATGCAGATGCTGTTTTAGCAGTTTATCCGTTTACCCCCAATCCTACGGTTCTAAAGAGTATTATGTTGGTATCCTCAGTACCAGTCTTTGCTGGTGTCGGTGGTGGTTTGACAACAGGACAGCGTTCAGCTAATATGAGCTTGTTTTCGGAGTCAGAGGGAGCTATAGCTGTTGTTGTCAACGGTCCAAGCAGTCCAGAAACCATTCAAGCTATCAATGATTTTATTGATATTCCAATTATTTATACGGTTGTGACAGAAAGTGCAGATATTGCATCGCGTTTAAAAGCTGGTGTGGATATTCTAAATGTGAGTGGAGGCTCTAAGACTCCTGAGATGGTACGAAAGATTCGCCAGTCTTATCCAGATATTCCCATCATGGCAACAGGTGGACCAACCAAAGACAGCATCTTAGAGGTCATCACTGCGGGCGCTAACGCAGTGACCTATACGCCACCAAGCAATGCAGATATTTTCAAAAAGAAAATGCAGAAATACCGTCAAGAAGTTAAAAACTAATATGAAAAAAACTTGCATGAGCAAGAGGACTAGGGTAAAATAGACTTACAAAATGCTTTTAAAAATCACAAAGGATCTTGGTGACTGGTGTCAACGACTCGAGCTCGTATGCCCAGTCCCCAGTGTTTTTTGGGTTGATGGCGTCTATGTCCCCTTAGTTAAATGGATATAACAACTCCCTCCTAAGGAGTCGTTGCTGGTTCGATTCCGGCAGGGGATATTTGAGTGCTATTGGTGTGGCTAATGTTCAAGCTTTTAGGGATTTAGATGATTTTTTGATGATTGAAACTGCCCTAAATGATTGATCAACAGTTTTTGCTGATAGCTTGTTGAAAGGGATTAACCAGCCACTAAACATCTCATAAGCATTTCAATAAGAAAAGGGTGACTAACACTTGAAAGATACTATCCATAAGACCATTGATATTGCGATAATTGCTCCTGTTAGTTTACTGATTATGATTGGTTTTGTAGCGATTTATACCGCAACGGTCAATGACTATCCTGATAAAGTACTGCAAGTGATGGTTCAGCAGGTGGCGTGGGTAGCTATTGGTATCTTATTTGCTTCGGTTGTTAGGCTGTTTAGTAGAGAGTTTTTGTGGAAAATCAGTCCATTATTATACCTGCTAGGGTTGAGTCTGATGATACTTCCTTTGATTTTTTACAGCCCTGAAGTAGTAGCCTCAACAGGTTCTAAAAACTGGATCAGTATAGGAAATGTTACGCTTTTTCAACCATCAGAGTTTATGAAAATCTCTTATATTTTGATCTTATCTGAAGTTGCCATCTGGTTTCATGGACGTTACCCAGAGCGAACGCTGTCACAAGATTGGAAACTATTAGCTGGTTTTTTAGGGGTTACCCTGCCGATTTTAGGTCTTTTAGCCCTTCAAAAAGACATTGGCACAGCCATGGTATTTCTAGCGATTTTTGTAGGCATGAGCTTTTTATCTGGCATTAGCTGGAAGATTATTCTGAGTACTTTACTTGTGAGCTTAGTTTCAATAGTGATCTTTCTGCTGGTGTTTTTGTGGGAGCCTGGTCGTGAGTTTCTCTATCGTATAGGCATGGATACTTACCAGATCAACCGTATTTTAGCTTGGTTAAAGCCCTTTGACTTTGCTTCAAGTATTGCTTATCAGCAGACGCAAAGCATGCTCTCTATTGGTAGTGGTGGCATTTTTGGCAAAGGCTTCTCAGTACTTGAATTAGCAGTACCAGTTAGGGAGAGCGATATGATTTTTACCATCATTGCTGAGGACTATGGTTTTATTGGTTCGGCGGTGACTCTAGGTTTATACTTGATTTTGATTTATCGGATGATTCTCATTACCTTAGCGTCCAATAATCAATTCTATACCTATATCTCAACAGGGTTTATCATGATGATTCTCTTTCATATTTTTGAGAATATCGGTGCTGCTATAGGGATTTTACCGCTTACAGGTATTCCTCTTCCTTTTATTTCTCAAGGGGGGAGCTCGCTGATATCGAATTTAATTGGTATTGGCTTAATCTTATCCATGTCACATCACAATAAGAAACACCAAGAAAGTTCCAACAAACCCTCAACAGTTTAATATTAGAAACGAGTCTGGCTTTAAGATGCCCAGACTCGTTTTAAGTGCTGATTAAAATGCTTTTCCAGGTCCAGCTACTGATTTATTGGCTAGGCTATTTTTCTTTAATGTTATCTGTTTTTTCGTGCTTAGAGTCGGTAAAATCACAAAAAATATGATATAATGTAGGGTAACTATTGTTGATTCCTTTTTCCTTTTGCTGGCAAAGTGGATGGAAAGAAGGACTTACGAGGAAATCAATATGACAAGGACAGAAAAGAGTAGCAGATGACAGAAAAATTAAAAGACTTACACCAAAAAGCTAATGAGTATGATGCGAGTCAAATCCAAGTTTTAGAAGGTCTTGAAGCTGTTCGTATGCGGCCAGGGATGTATATTGGATCGACCTCAAAAGAAGGACTTCATCACCTTGTTTGGGAAATTGTAGACAATTCTATTGATGAAGCTCTAGCAGGATTTGCCAGCCATATTGAGGTTTTTATTGAGCCAGATAACGCCATTACAGTTGTTGATGATGGTCGTGGAATCCCCGTTGACATTCAAGCTAAGACAGGTCGACCAGCGGTTGAGACCGTCTTTACAGTGCTTCATGCCGGAGGAAAGTTTGGAGGCGGTGGCTACAAGGTTTCTGGTGGTCTACATGGTGTGGGTTCATCTGTTGTTAATGCTTTATCCAAACAACTAGATGTCAAAGTTCATAAAAATGGGAAAATTTATTATCAAGAATACCGACGAGGAGCGGTTCTTGCTGATTTAGCTATTATTGGTGATACAGACCGACAAGGAACGACCGTACACTTTATCCCAGATCCAGAAATTTTTACCGAAACGACGGTATTTGATTATGCCAAGTTAGCTAAACGTGTCCAAGAATTGGCCTTTTTAAATAAAGGACTACGCATTTCCATCACTGATAAAAGAGAAGGTCTTGAAAAGAGTGAGGAATACTTCTACGAAGGCGGTATCGCTAGCTACGTCGAGTATATCAATGAGAATAAAGAGACGATTTTTGATACGCCTATCTTTACTGAAGGTGAAATGGATGGTATTGTCGTTGAGGTAGCCATGCAATACACGACGAGTTACCATGAAACCATCATGAGTTTTGCAAATAACATTCACACACATGAGGGTGGCACACATGAGCAAGGCTTTAGAACAGCCTTGACTCGTGTGATTAACGATTATGCTCGACAAAATACCATCTTAAAAGAAAAAGAAGATAACTTAACTGGGGATGATGTGCGTGAAGGGCTGACAGCAGTGATTTCAGTCAAACACCCCAACCCACAATTTGAAGGGCAAACAAAGACAAAACTTGGCAATTCAGAGGTCGTTAAAATCACCAACCGTTTGTTCAGCGAAGCCTTTAGTCGTTTCTTGTTAGAAAATCCACAAGTAGCCCGCAAAATTGTCGAAAAGGGGATTTTAGCCTCTAAAGCTCGTATCGCTGCTAAGCGTGCAAGAGAAGTCACCCGCAAGAAATCAGGGCTTGAAATTTCTAACCTTCCAGGGAAGTTGGCGGACTGTTCTTCCAATGATGCTCGTCAAAACGAACTCTTTATCGTTGAGGGTGACTCTGCGGGTGGATCTGCTAAGTCTGGTCGAAATCGTGAATTTCAAGCCATTCTACCCATTCGGGGTAAAATTCTCAACGTCGAAAAGGCAACCATGGACAAAATTTTAGCTAACGAAGAGATCAGAAGCCTTTTCACCGCTATGGGGACTGGCTTTGGCAGTGATTTTGATGTGGCTAAGGCGCGTTATCAAAAATTGGTGATTATGACAGATGCCGATGTTGATGGCGCCCATATTCGGACCTTACTACTGACCTTGATTTACCGATTTATGCGTCCTGTTTTGGAAGCAGGTTATGTCTATATCGCTCAACCCCCTATTTATGGTGTTAAAGTTGGTAGCGATATTAAAGCCTATATCCAACCTGGAATTAATCAAGAAGATGACTTGAAAAAAGCTCTGGCCGAATATAGTCAAGGCCGCTCAAAACCAACTGTTCAACGTTATAAAGGTCTTGGTGAAATGGATGATCATCAACTTTGGGAAACGACCATGGATCCTGAAAATCGGTTGATGGCTCAAGTTTCAGTAGATGATGCTGCTGAGGCGGATAGGGTATTTGATATGCTTATGGGAGACCGTGTTGAACCACGCCGTGAGTTTATTGAAGAAAACGCTGTTTATAGTACGATTGATATCTAGGATTTCCCTTAAAAAAGAGATGCAGGAGATTCTCAAGTGTGGTATAATCAATATACTAGACAGCTTATCAAAGGAAGATTACTAAGGAGAAATACATGCCGAGCCAAATAGTATTAGTGATAGTGGCAATCGTTATATTGGTGATCGTAGCTTATCTCATCGCCGTTTTAATGAGGCAAAAGAACGCATTGCTGATCACAAAACTGAGACAAGAAAAAACAGCTATTGAGCAATTACCTGTCACTTCTGAAATCGAGGATGTTAAGGCGCTCCATTTGATTGGACAAAGTCAGGCTAATTTTAGAGAGTGGCAAGATAAGTGGAACGACATCTCAAAAACCTCTCTCAAAGATTTGGAAGCTCATCTAGTTGAGGCTGAAAATCGTAATGACACCTTTCACTTTGTTAAGGCTAAATCAGAGATTGAAAAGGTTTCCAGTCAGCTATCGTTGATTCGAGAAGACATTGTAGCTATTCGAGAAGCTCTTGACATTCTAAAAGAGCAAGAGGAAAAAAACACTGCTCGTGTCAAACATGCTTTAGACCTTTACGAGGAATTGCAACAGGCTATCAATGAAAACAGTGATAACTATGGCAAGACCATGCCAGAAATTGACAAGCAACTCAAAAATATTGAAAAAGAATTTTCACAATTTGTCACATTAAATTCTTCTGGTGACCCAGTGGAGGCTGCGGCACTCTTGGATAAGGCAGAAGAACATACGATTGCTTTAGGTCAAATTTCTGAAAAAATTCCTGCTATCGTGACCAAATTAGAAGACGATTTTCCTGATCAGCTAGATGATTTAGAAAGCGGTTATGCTAGACTGTTAGAGGAAAATTATCATTTTAAAGAAAAAAATATTGAACAGCGTTTCCAAAACATACGTGATCTCATTCGCACAACTTCAAACGGTCTCATCAGCCTAGATCTTGATCAAGCCAATGAGGACAGTGAAGAGATTCAAGAACGTATCAATCAGCTTTATGATATTTTTGAGCGAGAAATTGAAGCTTATGGTAAGGTTGTTAAAAATAGTAAAATTATCCCAGACTACCTAGCTCATGCTAAAGCCAATAACGATCAATTAAAAAGTGAATTAGCTCGCCTGTCTAAAAAATACATCTTAACAGATGGACAAGATGTCAATATTCGTCACTTTGCTAATGAGCTTGAAACCATTGAGGATAACATATTACCGAATATCACTGATTTTGAAGAGCAAGAGCAGCCCTTTTCAATACTGGAAGGTCGTTTAGATGATGCCCTTCAGACCTTGGCTCGCATCGAAGCTTCTCAAATGGAAGTTGCTGAAGAATTGGGTTCGGTTGAAAAGACAGAAGCAACAGCTCGTCAAAAACTAGATACCTATATCAATAAGCTTCACATGATTAAGCGTTATATGGAAAAGCGTCATTTGCCTGGTATTCCTCAGGAATTCTTTAGCGTCTTTTTCACAGTAAGTGCTCAGCTTGAGGCTTTGATGGATGAATTGAGCCGTGGTCGTATTCATATCGAGACTGTTTCTAAGATGACTGAGTCAGCAACCTCTTCTCTAGAAATGCTTGAAGAGACGACCTATCGAGTAGTCCAAAACGCCTCTTTGACCGAGCAATTACTTCAGTACTCTAATCGTTACCGTAGTTTTGAGCCTGGTGTTCAAAGTAGTTTCGAGCATGCCTTGAAACTATTTGAGCAAGATTATGATTACCAAGGCTCATTTGAAGAAATTTCATACGCTTTAGAAACAGTTGAGCCCGGTGTTACCGATCGTTTTGTCAATTCTTATGAGAAAACACGGGAAACGATTTTATTGTAATCTTTGAGATTAGTATTCTACTCCAAACCAGCTATTCGTTTTGGCTGGTTTTCGTTTATTTTAAAAGCGACAGGTCTCTTGATGATATTTTCCGAAAATACTCATAATACATTAATTGCTTGCATTGCTTGTTTAGAAATTTTATAATAAGAAAAAAATAATAAGGAGACGATTATGTTTGATTTTTTGAAACAGTTGACGTTAAAGAAAAAAATAATATTTGGTGTGGGAGGCTTGTTTCTTCTAGGCGGTTTGGTCAGTATTTATCAAGCCAATAAGAATGCTAATAATGGTGAAGCGGAAACGGTTTACCAATCAAGTGTCGTAACCAGTGGCAAGGTTGCTTCCTCAACCCTTTTGTCTGGTAAGGTTGCTGCCTTATCCGAACAATACGTTTACTATGATAGTTCGAAAGGAAGTTCTGCAAAAGTTTTAGTTGAAGTTGGTCAACAAATTGGTAAAGGGCAACAGCTTGTTCAGTACGATGCAACGACGGCTCAAGCCAACTATGACACCGCTGTCCGTAGTCGCAATAAGATTGGCCGCCAGATCAATCATTTAAAAACGTATGGTGTTCAAACTCAGGTTCCCGTCGAAACAACAAGTGATGGTGAATCAGGGGATTCAGAAGCATCAGGAAGTCAAGCAACAACAACCGTCTCTACTTTTGGTCATAGCTACCAACAGCAATTACAGGATTTGAATGATTCGTATGCAGATGCTGAAGCGGCAGTGAAAAAAGCTCAAGAAGCCCTGAATCAGACGGTGGTATTAAGCGATGTTGATGGCACAGTGGTTGAAGTCAATAATGCTATTGACCCATCTGCTAAGGAGAGCCAAAAGTTAGTGCATGTTGCCACTCAAGGAGAACTCCAAATCAAGGGAGAGCTGACAGAATATGATTTAGCCAACCTTAATAAGGACGATGAGGTGATTATTACTTCTAAGGTTTATCCAGATCAGAAATGGCAAGGAAAAATCAGCAGTATTTCAGACTACCCTGAACAATCAACAGGAGCAGCTGATGCTAATAGAGGTGCTTCAACGGGTGCTAAATATGGCTATAAGGTTGCCATTACGAGTGAGCTAGGTGAGTTAAAGCAAGGTTTTGCCGTATCTGTTGAAGTGGTGAATAATAAAGAATCGCTACTTGTGCCAACCTCAGCCATTGTCAAGGCTAAAGGCAAACATTATGTATGGCGCTATGATAAACTGACTAAAAAAGTGACCAAACAAGAAGTTGGTTTAGGCAAAGCAGATGCTAATTCTCATGAAATTACAACAGGATTAGCAAAAGATGATAGAATCATCTCAAACCCAGACAAGGCCCTAAAAGATGGTCTAGAGCTTAGTGACGATAAGGTAAGATTAGGTGATGCTCCTAAAACAGACAACAAGGAGAAATAACCATGTCAGATCAGAAAGTGTTAATGCAATTAAAAGGCATTACAAAAACGTATAGCAATGGAGACCAAGAGTTACAGGTATTAAAAGGCATCGATTTAACCGTCTATGAGGGTGATTTTTTAGCCATCATGGGACCATCTGGATCTGGGAAAACAACGCTAATGAACATTATTGGTCTCCTAGATCGACCAAGTTCAGGAACTTATGATTTGAGTGGTCAGTCAGTGTCTGGCTTATCTGGTAAAGACCTTGCCAAGGTTAGAAACCAAGAAATCGGTTTTGTTTTTCAACAATTTTTCCTTCTTGCTAAAATGACTGCCTTACAAAATGTTGAATTGCCACTGATATATGGTGGTGTCGGTGTCAGCCAACGCAAGCAACGTGCTAAAGAATTTTTAGAAAAGGTTGAGTTGGGAGAGCGTACCAAGCATTTGCCTTCAGAATTATCTGGAGGTCAAAAGCAAAGGGTTGCTATTGCTAGGGCTCTGGTCAATAACCCTTCTATTATCTTAGCCGACGAACCGACAGGTGCTCTTGATACCAAAACAGGAGAGCAAATCATGGCTTTATTGCAAGACCTAAATAAAGAAGGTAAAACCATTATAATGGTAACGCATGAGCCTGAAATTGCAGACTATGCCAAGCGAAAGATTGTCATTCGAGATGGTGAGATGACCTTGGATACAACAGAGAGTGTTCGGATAGATTAGGAGGAAAAGATGGAAAATTGGAAATTTGCCTTTAGTTCAATTCTTAGCCATAAAATGCGCTCCTTTTTGACCATGCTGGGTATCATTATTGGTGTTTCGGCGGTTGTTATTATCATGGGTCTCGGTAATGCCATGAAAGCCAGTGTTTCAGACAGTTTTACTGGTGATCAAAAGCAAGTGAGATTATTTTACAAAGAAAAAGGTAAAAATAAGGAACTCTTTGAGACCTTTGAATCAAGTGCTGCTGAAAAACCAATCAAAACGGAATGGTTGGAAAAAATGACAGCGTCTATCCCAGGGATTGACTCTTATTTTGTAACTAATTCGGCTAATGGTAGAATCGCTTATCAGAAAAAAGAACTAGCTGATGCCACCATTTCAGGCGTTAGTCAAAATTATTTTGCGGTTAAAAAGTATGATATTGTTGCTGGAAGACAGTTTCAAGAAGAAGATTACCAACGTTTTTCTAGAATTATTATGATTGATACGGTCATGTCAGACAAACTATTTGGCAAGAAAAATTATAAAGAAGCCTTAAATAAGGTTTTAACCGTTGGAGATAAAGATTATCTATTGATTGGTGTTTATAAGACTGCTAAAGGTGTTTTTGGAATCACGGATGGCAATGGGACTGCTGTTATGACTAACACTCAAGTCTCCCAAGAGTTTCAAAGACCTGAAGTTGATCAAATCTTCGTTCATGTCAATGATGTGACACAAAGTCAAATCATTGGTCAGAAGGCTGGTAAGGAGTTGACCAGACTCGCTCAACTTCAAGATGGCGAATACACCGTTATTGACAATAGTGAATTGCTTAACAATATTAATCAACAATTTGGACTTATGACCACTGTTATTGGCTCTATTGCAGGGATTTCTCTTCTAGTTGGTGGTATCGGTGTCATGAATATCATGCTAGTATCCGTCACCGAACGTACAAGAGAGATTGGGCTTAGGAAAGCCTTGGGGGCAACACGTCGTAATATTTTAACGCAATTCTTGATTGAGTCCGTTTTCTTGACGATCTTAGGGGGTTGCTTAGGACTCTTACTGGCTCTTGTTAGTGTAGGAGCTTTGGGCTCTGCGATGCAGTTGCCTGGTGCGACGATTTCATTCAACGTTGCCTTTATTGCGATTGCCTTTTCAGCTTGTATTGGTATTATTTTTGGCTTACTGCCTGCCAATAAAGCAAGCCAACTCAACCCAATCGAAGCACTAAGGTATGAATAACAGATCAAAAAGTTACCTTTGATTGCTTATGATGATTAAAGAACTTTGCTAGCAATGTCACAGTTATTTATTCTAAATAGATATTATTGAAAAAAATCCACTTTCTTAGTTTAAGGAAAGTGGATTTTTTCGTAAATTGATAAAAAGTCAACATAAAAACACCTAGGATAAAAAAGCCTAGATGTTAAAGATAGTCCGTACGGGATTCGAACCCGTGTTACCGCCGTGAAAAGGCGGTGTCTTAACCCCTTGACCAACGGACCGTGAGGTGTTATATTGACCATTTAATAGTTCTGATAGTAGCTTTTACTATGTTAGAAAATTTCCTAAAAGCAACTAGATGGTTTTGTTATTTTACAAAGACTAGCTCGTAAAATACTGGGGTAGCTGGATTCGAACCAACGCATGAGGGAGTCAAAGTCCCTTGCCTTACCGCTTGGCTATACCCCAAAACAACAAAAACTATTTTAACGATTTTTTGAAATCTTGTCAATAGTTTTTATCAAAAAAGTGACTTTATTTTTCGTCAATGACCAGTCGAACTTTTTTACCTTGAACGGGCACCGAATAAACAATCGATCTTATGGCCATGATGGTACGACCTTTTTTTCCGATAACACGACCAATGTCGCTGGCATCCAAATCAAGGTGATATTCTAGATATTCAGGGGTATCCTGAATTTTAATCGTTAAGTGATTCGGTTGTGAAATCAAAGGTTTCACAATGGCAATAATAAGATTTTCAATGGTGTCCATAGGCATGCTCTTATTTAGCGTATTTCGACTCGTGGAATTTAGTCATGATTCCTTCGCGTGAAAGAATGTTACGAACAGTATCAGACGGTTGCGCACCTTTAGCCAACCAATCAAGGATACGGTCTTCTTTAAGGGTTACTTGGTTTTCAGCGATTAGTGGGTTGTAAGTTCCGACTGTTTCGATGAAACGACCATCACGTGGTGCACGTGAATCAGCAACGTTGATACGGTAGAAAGGTTTCTTTTTAGAACCCATACGAGTTAAACGGATTTTTACTGCCATTATAATAATCTCTTTTCTGTTAGTTTAATAATTGGATCAGCGATAGAGACTCTCTATTGCCTTACCTTAATGAGTATAACAGAGTTTTTTTTAGGTGTCAAGTTTTTTTCTTGACAGCCTTTGCTATCATCAGTATGATTATTTTGGATGCAGCAAGTATGAGCAAAAAGTGTATTTTCCATACGAGAGTTCATGCAAAGCTGTCTGCAAAATGGTAAAATAGAAATGATTATGGACTTTTAATGCTTCTTGTTTGAGGGTCATTTAGAGGTCGTATGATGATAGGGAGAGAAAATGAATTATTTTAACGTTGGGAAAATTGTCAATACACAAGGGCTACGAGGTGAGCTGCGGGTGCTTTCTGTGACAGACTTTGCTGAGGAACGTTTTAAGAAAGGGAGTCTTTTGGCGATTTTTAATGCTAAGGATCAGCACCTTCTGGATGTGGAGATTGCTAGTCATCGTAAGCACAAAAACGTTGATATTGTTAGCTTTAAAGGCTACCATCATATCAATGATGTTGAAAAGTATAAAGGAACTATGCTCAAGGTTGCAAAGGAGCATTTAAGTGATTTGGCTGAGGGTGAATTTTATTACCATGATATTATTGGCTTAGAGGTTTATGAGAATGATGTTTTCATTGGGCAGGTCAAAGAAATCCTACAACCTGGTGCCAATGATGTCTGGGTAGTCGAGCGTCCGGGTAAGAAAGAGTTATTGTTGCCCTATATCCCATCTGTGGTGCTTGATGTGGATGTTTCGGCTAATCGTGTTGTCGTTGACATTATGGAAGGTTTAGATGATGAAAATTGATATCATGACGCTCTTCCCAGAGATGTTTGCACCTTTGGAGCATTCTATTGTTGGCAAGGCTAAAGCACGTGGGCTTTTGGACATCAAGTATCATAATTTTCGAGAAAATGCTGAAAAAGCCCGCCATGTAGACGATGAGCCTTATGGAGGAGGCCAAGGCATGCTATTAAGGGCACAGCCCATTTTTGATACTTTTGAAAAGATTGCAGCTAAGGCGCCCAGGGTGATTTTATTAGATCCAGCTGGACGTACTTTTGATCAATCTTATGCAGAATCCTTGGCACAAGAAGAAGAACTGATTTTTATTTGCGGTCATTATGAAGGCTATGATGAGCGTATCAAAACCTTGGTGACAGATGAAATTTCTCTTGGGGATTTTATCTTGACGGGAGGTGAGCTGGCTGCCATGACCATGATTGATGCGACGGTTCGTTTGATTCCAGACGTTATTGGCAAGGAGGCTAGCCATAAAGAGGATAGTTTTTCATCAGGTTTGTTGGAATACCCTCAGTACACGCGTCCCTATGATTTTCGTGGCATGACGGTGCCAGATGTCCTTATGAGTGGGCATCATGAAAATATTCGTCGTTGGCGTCTGGAGGAAAGTTTACGCAAAACCTATATTCGTCGTCCAGATCTCTTGGAGACTTATGAGTTAACGGCAGAAGAAACTGCTATCCTTGAAAGGATAAAACCAAAATGCGATTGATTTTTTTGCATGGCCTAGGTCAAGGGGCTGATAGTTGGCAGGAGGTTTGTCGCCTGCTATCAGATGATCACGAGGTGATTTGTCCCAATCTTTTTGAAAAAGGGCATTTACCAAGGCATCTCGATGATTGGCAGGAAAAGCTTAATCAGCTGCTTGATGAGAGTGATGATACGGTTGTTATTGGCTTATCACTGGGTGCTGTGTTGGCTTTGTCCTTGCTTAAGAGACCCCATCCTCATTTAAAGGGGATTGTGGCTTGTGCTGGGCAGTATCGATTTGCTCGAAATAGTGCTTTTAAGCTACAGGTTGCGCTATTTAGAATGCTTCCGCAACGCTTTTTAAAGCAGCATGGCTTAGATAAAGCCAATGTTTTAGCCTTCAACAAAGGAATAGCTGACCTAGACCTGACAGATGTTTTGAGAAAGACGACACTGCCGTGTCAGTTGGTTTGTGGTGATAGGGATAGGTTTAATCGCAAAGCCAGCCAAGACTTACTAAGGCTTATGCCAAATAGTCGCTTGGAGATTTTAAAGCAGACAGGTCATGAGAGCAATAAAGAAAATCCCAAGGATCTTTCTAGCGTTATAAAGATATTTTTAGAAAGTATAGCACATGAAAAATGATGGTATCGATGACATCACCATTATCGGTGGTGGACCAGTAGGGCTTTTTGCAGCCTTTTACGCTGGATTACGTGGTATGAGGGTCAAGATTATTGAGAGCTTAGCTGAGCTTGGTGGTCAGCCTGCTATCCTCTATCCAGAAAAAGTGATTTATGATATTCCTGCTTACCCTGCTATTACAGCAGGTCAATTAGCAGCCAACCTGATCAAGCAGCTGGAGCGTTTTGAGGATAGAACGACCATTTGTTTGAAAGAAGAGGTGAAGACTTTTGAAAAAAAGGATGGTCTCTTTATCATCCAAACGGATAAGAGGCAGCATTTATCAAAGGCAATCATTATCGCTTGTGGCAATGGGGCTTTTGCTCCTAGACCACTTGGTGTAGCGCATGAAGCTAACTATGCCGAGCATAATCTCTATTATAATGTCCACCAGATTGAGCCATTTATGGGTCAAAATGTGGTCATTTGTGGTGGAGGAGACTCAGCAGTTGATTGGGCCAATATGCTTGAGCCAGTAGCAGCTAGTGTGACAGTCGTCCACAGGCGTGAAACCTTTCGTGCTCATGAACATAGCGTCGAGTTGATGAAAGCCTCGTCTGTGAAAATCATGACGCCTTACACACCGGTTTCTATTTCTGGTGAAAATGGCAGGGCAAGTAGTCTCAAACTTCAAAAAGTTAAGAGTGACGAGGTGCTTGACTTACCCTTGGATGCCTTGATTGTCAGCTTTGGTTTCTCCACCAACAATAAAAATCTCAAAGCTTGGCAGCTTGATTGCAAACGTCACCGTATTCTGGTTGATGCTCTTTTGAAAACCAGCCAGGATGGGATTTACGCTATCGGTGATGTGGCTGAGTATGCTGGAAAAACGGCCTTGATTGCGACAGGCTTTGGTGAGGCACCGATGGCTGTTAATGAAGCCATCAAGTTGATCTATCCTGACGATGATCATCGTATGATTCATTCAACATCTTTGATGAAAGATAAGGCATAAGACTAACCAAAGAAACCACTCGCTTATCAATAGTGTGTGTTTTTTCCTTTTATCAGGCTTTTGACTATGGTATAATGTTAAATAATGAGATATTTTAATACTTTTTAAAAATCAAAAGGCTACTTGGTTGACTTGTCTTGATGAACTCTGGGCTTTGCTTTAGCTTCATCGTCTTGTCCAGATTGATTTTTCTTGAGAGTCATTCTTGAATATAAAGAGAAAGAAGGCGTTTATGGCAAAAAATTACCAAAAAAAGTTAGCTATCATTCTTCAATCCTATTCGGTCGATACTGAGCAGGGATTGACCCAAAAGCAGGTCAAAAAACAGCGGCATCGCTTTGGTAAGAACATTTTAGAAGAGGGGCAAAGCAAATCTGTTCTAAGCATTTTACTGGAAAATCTGAACAATATTATTGTTTATCTTTTAGGCTTTGCGATGTTACTATCTGCTTTTATGTCAGAGTGGATTGAGGCAGGAGCAGTGTTTTTAGCCTTGCTCATTTCAGTTTTAACAGGCTTTTTTGTGGAGTTAAAAGCACAAAAGTCAGTCGATGCTTTACAAAATATGGTCAACACACAAGTTACTGTCTTGCGTGATGGCAATGAGACAGAGATCGAATCATCTGAATTAGTTCCTGGCGATATTATGATATTGCATACGGGTGATGCTATCGCTGCAGATGGCCGACTGATAGAGAGTAATAATCTGGCTGTCATTGAGTCAGCTCTCACGGGAGAATCTGAGGCCGTCGATAAGGATTCTGATAAAACCTTTGATGAGGAGGTTTCTATCGGGGATCGCCTTAATATGGTCTTTTCAGGAACCGCTGTGACGCGTGGCGAAGGTAGGGCTGTGGTCACTGATATAGGCATGAAGACAGAAGTCGGTAAAATTTCGGATCTTATGTCTGGCAAGCAAAGTAGTGAAACACCTTTAGACAAAGAAATTGCTAAGCTTGGAAAATCCTTAATTATCTTGGCTTTTGTCGCAGCTGTTTTAGTCATCATTGTTGGTTTGATCAATGGTCAGCAGTTTTCAGATATTCTCCATGTTGCTATTATATTGGCAGTGGCGGCTATTCCAGAGGCGATGCCAGCAGTTCAGACCATTACCCTATCAAACGGTATGAAAACTATGGCACGCCATCAGGCTTTGGTAAAAACTCTGTCAGCAGTAGAGACTCTAGGATCAACGTCTGTCATTGCCAGTGATAAAACAGGTACTTTGACTGAAAATCAGATGATGGTTCATACCATCAGTATGTCTTCTGGGGATTATCAGGTGACAGGCTCTGGCTATAAGCCTGAAGGAGAGATTACAAAAGAAGATCAAAACTATGATCTTAGGATTGATCAGTCCTTTGTTGATGCTTATGATGAGACAAACAGTTCTGAAGAAACCTCACTAAAAGCCCTTTTATTAAAAGCTTTTCTATCTAGTAACGCACGATTAGAGGTCTCTGAGGATGATGATTATATAATCAAAGGAGATCCGACCGATGGGGCGATCAAAGTTTTGGGTTATAAGGGTGATTTGACCCCTGAAAAAATAGACCAATATGGCTTTGAGAAATGCAATGAGATTCCCTTTGATTCTGACAATAAATACATGGCTGTCTGCTACAAATGGCCAGATGGTTCGCACCAATTTCTCTTAAAAGGTGCTCCAGATGTCTTGCTGGATATGGTTAATGTCACAGATGAACAAACAGCATTTTGGATAGACAAGATAGAAAGTATTGCTGAAAAAGGCATGCGGTCGCTTGCCTTGGCTAGTCATTTTGTTTCAAAAGAAGATGTTTCCTTAATCACAGAGGACATGGCCAAATGGCTATCAGAGAAGTCTCAGCAGTTAGAGATGATAGCCCTATTTGGTATTGTAGATCCTCCACGAAAAGACGTGGCAGAATCCATTAAGCAAACGCAAAAAGCAGGCATTAACATCAAAATGATTACGGGTGACCATCCTAAAACAGCTTCTATGATTGCTAAAGAAATTGGTATTGAGCATTGGGAAAACACCATGACTGGTGCTGAGATTGACCAAGAGCATGATCAAGAAGGCTTTATCAATCGTGTGCATGATACGGCAGTGTTTGCGCGAGTTTCTCCTGAAAATAAATTACAATTAGTTAAAGCACTGCAAGATCACGGTGACATTGTAGCGATGACAGGAGATGGTGTCAATGATGCCCCAGCTTTGAATGGGTCAGATATTGGTGTTGCCATGGGGATTCGTGGGACAGAAGTGGCTAAAGAAGCTTCTGATATGATTTTGACAGACGATCGCTTTTCAACCATTGTGGATGCTGTTAGAGAAGGTCGTATTATTTTTGAAAACATTAAGAAATACGTTTCCTTCTTATTTGCCTGTAATATGGTGGAGATTAGTGCAATCTTAATGACCATTATTTTCCTTTTACCGATGCCGATTCAGCCCCTTCATATTTTATGGCTAAACTTATTGATTGATGTTGGCCCAGCCATTGCTTTGGCTTATGAGACGGCTGAAGATGATGTCATGAGTCGTCCACCAAGAGATGCCAATAGTGGTCTCGTTAATGCTAAGTTTTTATCAACGATTATTTCCAGTGGGATTATGATCGGTCTATCTGCTTTTGGTCTTTTCTATTACCTTCATGTTTTGTCAAAACAAGATTTGGCTTATGCACAAACAGCAACCTTTACCTTTATGACAGTGGCTCAGTTAGGTCATATCTTTAACGTTAGACGTCAGAAAGGTTTTGGTCTTGATAAGACTCTCTTTAAGAATAAGCTATTGGTGATCGCGATTGCCTTTAGTCTCTTGATGCAAATGCTAGCAGTTTATCTACCATTCTTCAATAACGTTTTAGGAACAAGTCCTTTAAGCCTAAACACCTTATTGCTGATAATGGTTGTTAGTATGATCATTACAGGTCTGGTTTATGTGATTTCTAGAATCATTCGTCAACAAACAGACGCCTAACTCTAAAAAATTGGAAAGAACTCCAACAAGCTAAAGAGAGCTCATTTTGGCTTTCTCTCACTTGTCGGAGTTCTTTTTCAGTCTGGTTTTTATAAGTTATTTTCCTTTTGATGTCGCCTAAGATTGTTGCCTACGGCGGTCATCAATATGGTCTCTTTTTCTAAGATTATCTATTTTCATCATGGTGTCCTCTAATCATTTTTAGCTCATCTTATTGTAGCAAAAATCTTCTCAAATAGCCTTCACAATCAATGAAATAGCATAAATTTGTTATAATAAAAGGACAATGCTCGTCTTTAAACACTTGATATGCAATCAGTCTTTTGGTTTTGGGAAAGACGGGCTAAATAGTTTTTGGGATGACTTTTCTTGGTGGGTCAGCACATCAGGTTGTGTTTTAGGTTGGCTTATTTTTAGGAGTTTTTATGAAGTTATTTTATACCGATCCGTCTCAGGTGTTGACGGATTTATTGACACAAAAGGCACAGGACTATCTCTTACAAGGGAAACGTGTTTTTTACATCGCGCCAAACTCCCTATCTTTTGAGAAAGAACGTCGGGTCTTGTCTTTTTTGACGCAGCATGCGACCTTCCAAATGCTAGTCACGCGCTTTAGTCAGCTGCCTAATTACTTTATGCTGCCTAAGAGAAGCAACGACAAGGCTCTAAATGATGCTGGCCTTAGCATGCTTCTTTATCGTGTCATGACTAGCTTTTCTGATCAGTCCCTCCCTGTTTTTGGCCGCTTGAAAAAAGATCCTGGTTTTTTAAAACAAGTTCTTGACTTATTCCAAGAACTGTCAAAAAGTCACTTAACCTTGGCTGATTTTGATATTCTTATCTCAGCTAATGACCCTTTAGATAAGGTGGCTGAATTAAAAATGATACTAAGCCACTTGATTGATGTGATTGACAGGGATCAGCTAGGTGGTCAAAGTAAGCTTCATGGTTTCATGGAGGCTTTGGCGGAGGGAACTTTAGACCAACAGTTAAAAGAGACGGTTATTATCATTGATGGCTTTACGCGTTTTTCGCAAGAAGAAGAGATCTTGGTAGATCTGTTACATCAAAAAGCTGACCAGGTGCTTATTGCCGCCTACGCCACGAGGTCTGCCTATCATGCCCAGTTCTTATCTGGCAATAGTTATGAGGCGAGCGTCTCCTTCTTAAGAAACTTAGCTAGTCGCTATCAGGTTCAAGTTGAAGAATTAGGCGATCAAGGTGATGAGACATCCTTTTCTAAGCTATCAAGAGCTTTTGAAAAACACTATGATTTTTCAGTTGAAAAGGTGGCTGAGGATTGGGATGAAGCCGATCAAAAAGCCTTCCAGATTTGGGAGGCAACCAATCAAAAAGTAGAAATCGAAGCTGTTGCAAAAGATATTAGACGTAAAATCCGTGAGGAAGGGGTCACCTATAAGGATTTTCTCTTATTGCTAGGAGATGAGCAGGCCTACCAATTACCCCTAGAGCGTCTCTTTGAGCAATTTGACATTCCCTTTTACTGGGGCAGGGCGGAGTCCATGGTTAATCATCCCTTGTCTGCCTTTATGATGAGTTTGGAGCGTGTATTAAGCTATTATTTTCAAAGAGAAGATGTGATCAACCTCTTAAAAACAGGGCTTTTTGGAGATTATCCAGATGATCAGTTAGCTATTTTTGAGCAATATTGCCAGTTTGCAGATATCAATGCTGGTCGGTTTTTAAAACCATTTAAACATAATATCACAAGAACTTGGACCAATGATCAAGGTCAGCAAGAGGTGCTTGAAAAGTATGACCTAACCTTTCTCAATCAAATGCGTCAAACCTTGATAGACCCTTTAGTGGCTTTAAATGCTAAAGGAGATAGTGATCGTCTTTTGACTCAGCTACTAGCCTTTTTTGAGGTCTGTCAGCTACCCAAGCAGCTGCAAGCCCTCTTAGTGGGTGCGAGTCAAGACATGATTCAGCAGCATGAGCAGGTGTGGAAAGTGTTTACGGACTTGCTGGAACAAGCAAAACGGGCTTTTGCTGGTGAGATATTGACCATGCAGGAGTTGATCGCGCTGTTAGCAAGTGGCTTAAAGGCGACTGATTATCGTACGGTTCCTGCGACGGTCAATGTGGTTAATGTTAGATCCTATGACCTGATAGAACCTCACTCAGCACCTTATGTCTATGCGATTGGTTTGGGACAATCAGCCTTTCCAAAGATAACACAAAACACCAGTCTTTTATCAGACCAAGAGCGACAACTCATCAACCAACACACCCCTAATCAAGGCCGGTTTGAGGTGATCACAAGTGATAACCTCAAGAAAAATCATTTTGTGGCAATGTCGCTGTTAAATGCTGCTGACAAGGGGCTTGTAGTCTCCTATCCTCAGCTCATAGGGGATCATCAGGAAACGATGTCACCCTATCTGAAAGTCCTTGTTGAGGAGTTAGGATTTCCCCTAACGACAAAAGAGCCAGACCTAGGCAGGATTGCGCCAGATGACCTAGGCTCTTACAAGGCTGTTTTGGCACGTTTAGTTAGTCTCAATCGCTCCCAGTTATTGGATAAATTGAGTAAGGAAGAGTTGACCTACTGGCGTGTTTTAGGGCGCGTCATTCGTCAGAAGTTAGCAGAAAAAGGCATCACTATTGGACGTGTTTCAAAAGAGTTGGTCAGCAAACCCTTGTCCCCTGAGGTTTTAGCGGTCTTATTTCCAGAAAAAGAGCCTTTGCGGCTATCCGCCTCTTCTTTGACACGTTTTTACAACAACCAATACCTTTATTTTGTGGAGAAAATCCTCGGTCTGCGTGAGCAAGATTCCATACATCCAGATGCCAGAAGCCATGGTAATTTTTTGCACAAGGTTTTTGAGCGTGCGCTTTCCAATCAAGAGCCTTTAAGTTTCAAGGAAAAGTTGGATAAAGCCTTGGCAGAAACCAAGCAAGAACAGACCTTCCAAGCACTTTATAACCAAGACCAAGAAAGCCTTTATTCACGCGAATTGCTCGAAAGCATTGCCAAGGCCACGGGAACTTTGTTTGAGGATCGAGATGCGATTGAGGTTAGCCGTCAGGAAGCTGCTTTTAAACTCTTATTAGATCATCAAAACGGCTCAGCAAAGGAGCGTTTAGTAGAAGTATCTGGTGTGATTGACCGCGTGGATACCTTGATTGCAGACACAAAAACCGTGGCTCACGGAGTCATTGACTACAAATCCAGCCGCAAGCGTTTTCGCTTAGACGATTTTTACAATGGTTTGAGTCCTCAGTTGATGACCTATCTCTTGGCCCTAAAAGAGGGAAAAGATTGGCAGGGGAAACCTTTATTTGAGCAATTAGATTATTTTGGTGCCATGTATTTAGAGATGCAAGAGCCCAGTGTCGCGCTTAAAGACATGACAGCATTTGGGAAAATCCCACAAAAGCTAAAAGAGCATTTACGTTATGATGGTCTTTTTCGTGAAGAATTTACCCCTTATTTGTCCGATGAGGATTACAGGATTAGCCGACACAAACAAGCCGCCATTTATAACGAAGAAGAACTAACTGACCTGATGACCTTCTTAAAAGGGCAATACCAAGATGCAACTAAGACCTTGTTATCAGGGCACTTTGCCATCAATCCTTATAGCAAGGACGGTAAATCCGTTGCAGGAGAGACCCTAACAGCTTTAACAGGATTTGAGGCTGATTTACACTTGGGACAGGCTAGGTTTTTAGAAACCATCAAAGCCAGTCCTAGTGAGAAGCGTCGGATTTTGTTAGACAAAATACAAGCAAAAAATCACAAAGCGCAAGGAGATCGCCATGTTTAGCCCCTATTTAAGCACATCTGAGATAGAAGCCATCATTCTTGCTGAAAGCCAGCTGCCAAAAGAGCAGGAGCGGCGAACCCGAGAACAACTAGAAGCCATCTATAGCCATGGTCAAAACACCCTGGTATCAGCTTCTGCTGGTTCTGGAAAAACCTTTGTCATGGTAGAGCGGATTGTGGATATGATTGAGCGTGGTATCGCCATTGATCAGCTATTGATATCAACCTTTACAGTCAAGGCTGCGACAGAGTTGAAAGAGCGTCTGGAAAAGCGCTTGAGTCAAGCCCTTGGTCGTGCCACTGATCCTGAGCGTCAGGCCCATCTATCCTTGCAACTGGCTAACCTTCAGACTGCTGATATTGGGACCATGGATGCCTTTACGCAAAAACTGGTCACACGCTATGGCTATCTAGTAGGCATTTCGCCAATTTTTAGCATCTTACAAGATCCGACGGAGCAATCCCTTTTAAAGGATAAGATTTTTAAGGAGCTTTTTGCTACTTATCGCTTAGATGATGAGAAAACATCCGTCTTTAATGACCTGGTTCGTAATTTTACTGGTCGTGCTAAAAGCAATCACGCCTTTCGTGATGTGGTTTATCAGTTGCATGATTTGCTACAAGCAATGCCTGATCCTAAGGGATGGCTTGCCCAGTCTTTTGTGAATGAAGAAGCCTATCGCCTGACAAGCTACTATCCTGAACAGGCTCTTGAAAGCATTCAAGGAGAACTTGAGCAGGCAAGGTTATACTATCAGTCGCAGCACCAACAAGCGCTCGACCTCCTGTCTCAGAAAGCCTTGGGGCAGCTAAATGATCTGATGTCTGAGCTTGCCTTTAGAGCCAGTATTTTTGGAAAAAAAGGCGATTTCGCAGACTTGGCACAAGGGCTGACACGCTATGCTAACCTTGATGTGGAGCAGTCTCAAGTCACTCCCTGTGACCTGCAAGCTGCTAAAACACACTTTCTAAACCTTTGTCAACGCCCAGAAACGACCACCAAAACGGGCAAGTTAGATAAAATTTCCACCCAAATCAAGGCCTTAAAACCTCATCAGGACCACTTCCTAGCCTTACTGGAAGAAAAAAACTTGGCGAGATTTGTTGATGAGCTGGATCAACTTGGCTTAGCTAGCACTCACTTGAAACATTACCAGCTAGAGGATTTTCTTAACCAGTATCGCTTTTCAGACTTGACCATAGAGGATGTCACTCCTAGTGATTGTCACCTTATGGCTAGGCAGTTGGATGCTCTATTTTTCCAGATTGATGAGGCCATCAAAGCCATGATAGAGCAAGTGGCTAAGGTGACCAAGTCGGACTTTGAAGCGGATTATTTCCAGATGGAAGATGCTTTACATAACCACTTTGATGCTTGGTTTACTAAAAAAGAATGGGACAGCCGTTTTCCTAAATTAGGAGAGTATCATCAGCTTTATGCCATGATTTCGGTGATCTATCAGGAGCAACCAAAGGCTCTGCCCCTCCTTGAGATCTTGCGAGACTTTTTAGCCGCTTTTTCGGAGCGTTATTTAGCCTTGAAAATCAGTGAATCGCGTCTGGAGTTTTCAGACGTCGCTCACGCCGCTATTCGGATATTGTCAGAAAATGATGCCCTAAGACAAGACTTTCAAAAGCATTACGCAGAGGTCATGGTTGATGAGTATCAGGATAATAGCGCCATCCAAGAGCGCCTCCTAGACCTCTTATCCAACGGTCACAATCGTTTCATGGTGGGAGATGTCAAGCAGTCCATTTACCGCTTTCGTCAGGCTGATCCGACCTTGTTTACGGAAAAATTTAACCTCTTTAAGAAAGATCCGCAAGCAGGAAAACTCATCGTTTTAAAAGAAAATTTCCGAAGCCACCAAGAAGTTGTGGACAGTGTCAATATGGTCTTTAGCCATCTGATGGATCAAGATTTGGGCGATATTGCCTATGACAAAACACAGGCTCTAGTGGCAGGTAATCCTAAAAAACAAACCCCAAGACCAGACTACAAAACCACTTTTCTACTCTATGATAAGCAAGAAGCAGAGCCTTTGACGTCAGAAGATGAGGAATCTCTCGACCAGCAAACCATCTCTCAAGGGCAAATTGATCTTGTCATTGCTGAAATCAAGCGCCTACAAGAGCAAGACAAAGAAGGTTTTGCCTTTTCCAACATAGCACTTTTAGTACCCTCACGAACACGAAACAAGGCGATTCTAAAAGGCTTTTCAGAAGCAGGCATTCCTCTAGTGGCAGATGATGGTGTCATGAACTACCTCAAGTCCACTGAAGTCATGATCATGCTAGAGACCTTGCGTACCGTTAACAATCCCTTAAATGATTATGCCCTGGTTTCCTTGATGAAATCTCCCATGTTTTCGTTTGATGAGGATGATTTAGCCCGCATAGCGGTTCAGGATCAAAAAAACAGTTTAAGCCCTTTTTACGATAAGCTCCTACTGGCTCATCATCAAACAGGGGCTCACTCTGAGCTGATCACAGAGCGTCTCGCACATCGCATCACCCAATTTTTGGATGATTTGACGACTTGGCGTCAGTTTGCCAAGACCCATTTGATTCATGAGTTGATCTGGAAAATCTACAATGACCGTTTTTACCTAGACTACGTTGGCGCTCTCCCTAATGGCTTGCAAAGGCAAACCAACCTCTATAGCCTTGCCCTAAGGGCCAATCAATACGAACAATCGGGCTTTAGAGGGCTCAGTCGTTTCATCACGATGATGGACCATGTGCTAGAGCAAAATCATGATTTGGCGGATGTGGCCCTAGCCCTTCCTAAAAACGCGGTACGCTTAATGACCATCCATAAAAGTAAGGGACTGGAGTTTGACTATGTTTTTATCCTTAACATGGACCAGTCCTTCAACCTCAAAGAAACCTCACATGCCAAAGCGATTGCTCAGAAAGAGACGGGTCTTGGCATCATCTATCAGGCAGACTTATCAAAAGATGAGCGCTTGCAGCATGAGACCAACCTTCCTCTCAAGGTCACGATTGAAACCCTGCCTTTTCAGATCAATAAGGAAGCCCTTCTTAGGGCTAGCCTCTCAGAGCGGATGCGTTTGCTTTATGTTGCCATGACTCGAGCGGTCAAAAAGCTGTATTTGGTGGGGACAGTACCCGACAAAGACGTCGCTCAAAGTCAAACTTCTGAGCAAGGCCTTTTGTCACTTGCTTGTCGTGAGAAGATGCGGTCCTTCCAAGACTGGCTCTTGGCTTTGGCCAACAGCTATCCAACAGCCTTTAAAAAAGCCATCGATCTGGTTTATGCCAAGGAAAATTCTCAAACTCCTGATACTGATCCTTGGCTTGATGTTATGGATGTGACTGATAATCGTCAATCAGATGATATTGTCAAGGCTTTAGAGCATCTCAAGCAGGTTCAAGACTATAATGACCTTCATCAGGCAGGCATTCAGCTACCAAGTTTGCGAACGCCTAGCCAGCTCAAAAAAGCAAGGCTGATCGAAGAAGAAAGGGCGGACATTGCCCTGATCAGTCAAGCCAAAGAAGACAGGCAACTACCAACCTTTAACCTCCCCAAGCTTTCAGAAAAAGAGCCAGTAACACCAGCCCAGATCGGCTCAGCCCTCCATCATCTGATGCAACGCTTGGATCTGACAGGACAGCTTGATCAAGAGACCATCACCAAAACCTTCTTTGACATGACGGATCAGACAGAACTCTTGGCAAGGCTCCCCCTTGATAAGATAGAAGCCTTTTTCAAGACAGAACTGGGACAGCTGATCCTAGAGCATCAAGCTAGCTTACACCGAGAGGCACCTTTTGCGATCCTAAGGCAAGACCTAGCCAGTGGAGAGTCTTTTGTGATTCGTGGGATCATTGATGGTTACCTGTTACTAGAAGATCGAGTGGTTCTTTTTGACTACAAGACGGATAAGTACACCAGTTCTGATCAGATGATTAGCCGTTATCAAGATCAAATGACGCTATATGCCAAGTCTCTCAAGCAAGCTTATGGCATATCGCGCGTGGAATCCTACTTGGTTTTATTTGGAGGCCAATGCCTTGAGGTCATCCCACTAGTCCAAAGGCAGGACTAACATCAGACCTCTCATCCTCAAGAAAAGTCAAAACTAGCCGATGCCATCAAGCCAAAGAGAGCAAGGCCAGCCCCCCCACAACAACTAGCCCCCCTCTCAAGCAACCATCCTTTTACATGAAAGGATAAGCCCCCCCATCCCCCTCTCCATCGCCAGCTCCGCTGGCGATTTTTTGCTAGTCTCCTCTCCCCTTTAAAAAGGTCAAAGATGGTCAGTAAAAACCACCGAAAACCCCGTCAAATCCAGTATAATACTTGACAAAATGGGGGGGGGGGGGGGGGGGTAAAATAGGGACTGATAATCTTATCAGCTATTAGACCTAATAGCCTCATTACTAAAAGGAGATTTTTATGTATTTTAACCGTCACAATGCCCAGCCCAAAAACTGGCGCATGTACAAAAAGGGCAAGACCTTTTTATATGGCTGCTCCCTGGTCCTAGCGACGGGGATCGCCCTATCGGCACCCAGTCTTAGCGTTTCAGCCGAGAGTCCCCAGGCAGCAGACCAAGGGGCCACAGCCCAGTCTGACCAAGACCCCCTAGCAGCTCAGCCAGCTGCCCAGTCCTCTGAGACGACAGCAGCAGCGCCTAGCAAACCAGTCCCAGCCCTGCAACCAGCGGCAGTAGAGATCCAAGCCCCCCACCTAGCCCCTATCGCCAAGACAGGCCTGGTCCTTAGTGCCTCCCTCACCCCAGAGGATTTTCTAACCAACAGTGCTGACCTCAAAGCCCAAGGAGTCAGCATCAGCTTTACAGATGGTCAGCCAAGCCCAGATGCCACCAGTGTCCCCCTCACAGTCACCTATCCAGATGGGACCAAGACCCTCATCCAAGTCCCCCTCACACAGATCGCACAACCAGCTGAGACTGCTTCAAGCCCAGCACCAGCTGCAGAGCCAGCTGCATCAGTACCAGAAAGCCCAGTGGCTACCAATAGCGATCGAGCTGACAGCTCAGAGCAAGCAGACCCAGCAGCCCAAGCAGAAGCAGGGCAAGGCAAGAGGAGGGTGAAACGAGCCGAACCCTTGACGACTCCGACCAAGGGAGAAATGTTTGTGGATGTTCCACTTGAAGTTGATGGCGAGAGGGTGCTTTACTTTGATTCAATCAAACCAGAAGACTACGACCCACTCACTAATAAACTCACACTAAGAGGTCAAGGTAAGCCGGGTGAGACAATATTGATAACAGGCCAACAAATTTTAAATGGTTTGGAAGGATTCCAAGGCGAACATTTAAGTATGCCATTTGTTACGTTGAGTAAAGCTGATTTATCAGGGGAAATAAGGATATCTCCTGAGGGAACATGGACACATGACGTAGACCTGAGCCAGTTAGGACTACGTTTTTCACCAGACCTTAACACAATCACTTACACCAAGGATGATCTGGCGACAAAACTAGATGACAGCATTATTGGAGGCTACTATCATAGATTAAACATATATGCTGAATACTTATTAGATAACTATGCTTTGGGACTACCAAAGTATGCCTCAGTTTTTTACAGTAATCGCAAGACAAGAGAACGGAAGAATACAATGGACGGTAGTTTCCGATATAACGCAGAATCGCCTCTACTATTCCGAAATGTTTTTAAAATAAGGCACGGTCAATTTTTCATCAAAAAAGTAGATTACCTCGGAAATAGAACAGACTTTTACCAGATAGAAACTCTTCCTGAGAATACATATTTAGGTCGTTATGATGCTTTAGAGGAACGTTTAACTGCTAAAATAGCTTATGCAGAAGGACCGAGCCTTTTTTCTGTGCCAACCAATCTTTTAAGTTATGCAAAGATAAATCTAGTTGATTTGGAAAAAAAATCAAAGAAGATGCAGTAAAGACTCATTATAGCCTGAAAGAAGATACAACTTTTTTGATTAAATGGTCTGTTCCAGGCATTGAGAAGAGAATGGGTGTATCTGGTTCCGGAGGGTATGGAAATCCAGAGAATTTTTACCAGATCATTTTTTTAAACTCATCATATCAAAGAACATACCCAGAATCCTACACCGCCCGCATCACCCCTGTCACAGGCGACCCCATTGGTGTGCCAGATCTAGAAGCCATCAGCCCAGAAGACCGCCAGCGTGCCCTCGCCCACTTCAAGACCATCAACCAAACGACGCCTAATTTCCTAAAAGAAGTCGCAGGAGAGACAGGCGCAGGTGGCATTGATAGCCAGGTCACCATTGACGAGAAGGGTAACATCACAGTCGAGTATGATGATGGCTCGACAGATGTCATCCCCTACACCCAGCTCTTTAAAAAGATAGAGCAGCTGGCCCTGGTCAACCAGCCCAAACTCCAAGCCATCACCCCAACCACGGTTGAGGACATGACCGCCCTTCAAGAACCAGAAAAAGCCGCCATCAAGGCTGAGATCCTCCTCAAAAACCCAGACCTTCTAGCCCTCCTCAAAGACGGCGAAAACGGCATTGACGTCAGCCCAACCGGTGACGTCACCATCACCTACACCGACAGCTCACAAGACACCACCACCTACCCCCAAGCCAAAACCGTCGTAGAGAGAGACACCGACAGCGATGGAGAACCCGACAAAACCGACCAAGATGACGATAACGACGGTATTGCAGATGACCGAGACGACAATCCGAAAGCTAAGGACGCTCTCACAGTTGAAACAGTAGATACTGTTCGTGTGACCGATAAGCAGGAAGTTGTCCCAGTCAAAGTGGTAACGCCAAGCAAGCCAAACTCTGTGATTGCAAGCACAGAAACCAATGGTCTTCGTGTTGACGACCAAGGTCAGCTTGTTGGAACCCCAACCGATATCGTCTTCGTCGGCGATGCGGAAACAGCGACCGTTGAGATTCCAGTCACTGTCACCAACCCAGCAGATGATGCACCGGTTAAAGAAACAGTTACCGTGACCATTGACCGCGATACCGATAGTGATGGCACTCCGGACAAGGATGACCAAGACGATGATAACGATGGTATTCCAGATGACACGGATAACAATCCGAAAGCTAAGGATGCACTGACGGTTGAAACCGTAGATACCGCTCGTGTGACCGATAAGCAAGAAGTTGTCCCAGTCAAAGTGGTCACACCAAGCAAGTCCAACTCCGTGATTGCAAGCACAGAAACCAATGGTCTTCGTGTTGACGACCAAGGTCAGCTTGTTGGAACCCCAACCGATATCGTCTTCGTAGGCGATGCGGAAACAGCGACGGTTGAAATCCCAGTCACTGTCACCAACCCAGCAGATGATGCGCCGGTTGAAACAACTGTGACAGTTACCATTGACCGCGATACTGACAATGACGGTCAACCAGACAAGGATGACACCGACGACGATAACGATGGTATCCCAGAC
>NZ_JBLOJV010000001.1:0-130562 GCF_047785705.1 Streptococcus pluranimalium | reverse complement strand
TGGTTACGGCTATCCTTAGCGATAGATGGTTTGTTTAAAGTCGTCAGTTAGCTGATGATAGGCTTTGATGATCGCCAGTTTTAGCTTATGACGAGCTTGTGCGGGACGATTTAACTTGAGGTTGGCAAGGTCTTTTTGACTAGCATCCTCAAAGAGCCTGATGATATCATTAGCATTAGTGATATCATGTTTTTGCCCATCAAGGCTAATGCTGATTGCTTTTAGCTGGTTGAGTTTATCTGCACGTTCTTGATACTCTGCTTTTTTAAAGTCAGTATAGGTCATATCGGTACCGAAGATTTTTTTCAAGATAAAGGTATCTGATAAGGGTTTGTTAGAGGCTTCTGCCTCGGCACGATATTGGTCAGAAACATAAGGAATAAAGCCGTTTTGCCATCCCTTAGCTGCTAAGAGCTCATAGGCGACACGGCGGAACTGAAGACCACCAACGGTTCCCTGTTCATTAGTAATACCACCATAAATCGGAGCTGAAAAGATGATCCAATAATAGTTGGCACTGTTATCTCTAACATAGTCTTTAATACCGTTCATACCTGTTGCATCTTTCATGATGATGTTGTGGTCAATCAAGTTATTGACAGATAAAGTGGTTACTTTCTGCCATTCATCAGCTGTCAGAGCTTTAATGCGATCGTTGGCATGACGATAGGTGATATTGTTAGAGGTTTCTTCAGCTTGAGGGACTAAAGCTAATTGATTAAAGAAGAGCTGTTGGTCTGCCTTGGATTGTTTGCCAATCGCTTCTAATTCAAGTAGGTCTAGGGTATAGGTGACATCCATAACCCCTTTCATATAGTCTTGCAAGTCTTTAGGGTTTTGGAATCGACTTGGGGAACTATTGTGATTAGCAGGACTCGTAAACTCCCTATTAAAGTTGAAACCGTAATAGTAGTCTTCTGTACTTGAAACGGATTGGAGCAAGCCTAAGGCATAGGATTCAGAGGATTGACCGATACGACGTTGATTGCCGTTTAAAATAACAGCACGATCATAGTTATGAACGAGTTCGTGGGTTAAGGTTGAGGATCCTGCAACGGATAGCAGATCAACTCCCAAGAACTTGATGGCATTGATGCCATTGGCAAAGGCACTTTGTCGATCGGATGGGTAATATTCGCCCATCGGACCAAAGAAATCATCAACGGCTGAATTGGCATCACCATATTCAGCTAACCAACGTTTCTTATTATCTGGAGTAAGCACATGATAACCTTGTTGGACGAGTGTTTGTCGAGTCAATAGTTCCTCTCGTGTCTCAGAGCTAGAGAGACGGTACCAAAGATCTAGGAAATTGCCTAATTCTTTCATTCGAAGTGGGATAAGGGTTGACTTGACTTGCTCAATCTCAGCGGCATATTGTTGGGGATTTTCTTTTTTAAGATTAGCCTTGACATACTGATCAAAAAGCCCAAAGTTCAAGGTTGTCATTGATGATAAGACATAAAGCTGATGCTCCTCTGTAAGATTGAGTAGCGGCAGGATGTGCTTGAGGTAGGGTTTCTTACCTTCAAAGGTATAGTCTCTTAGTTTACGATAGAGATTGACATCGGCATCTGTTTTTTGAAGAGAAGGTTGTTCATAGATGAAGGCTTTGGTATTTTCCTTAAACCAGTCTTCATTGCTTTTATCTGGTAGGAAAAGGGCACGTTTTTCTTCCAAGAAGTCAACAAGTGTTGCTGCTTGAGAAATTTTATTAGCCATTTTCTTCTCATAAGTTGTAGGATTTTGATAGAGTTTTAGGCTATGGGCATCTTGTGCAAATGAGAGGAGGTAATCTAGAGTATCAATCTTTTGACCGCCAAAATCAGGACGATAGGTCACAATATCCAGTATAGAGACATGGCCGTAATGAACATTGTAAGATTGCTTAAGATGAGCTAGGGCAAGTAATAATTTCTCTTTTTCTTGGGTTATTTGGGTTTTGAGATAGCGTGCCAAGGCCTCAGATGTCATATCAATACTTGAATAGCTTGAGATAAGTGCCTTGATGTTTTTTTCCAAGTCCGTTTGCAGTTGACGCAGAGGTTTGTTGAGGTAAAGGAGACGCTCTGCGACAGCCTCTTTGGTTAGGCTTCTAGTGATGCCGCCTTCCATATACTCATCTTGGATATTAAGGAGTTGAATGAGCCCTTCTTTGGTCCATTCTGGAACAGCTGCTAACTGCTTGACCAGATCTTCGATGTCAGCCTGATTGACGTGACTAAATTGCTCAGGGGTATAGAGCAAGTCACCAAATGAAAATTCTCTAATGCTGGTAGCCTTGTAAGGCTTTTTGGCTGTAAGGGCAACTTCGGTCTTGGTGTTATCGGCAAAGTGCAGGAGTAGTTTTGAAATCTCTGGATGATCAAGAGTATTGGTGACAAAGCCACTTTCAGACATTGGTACAACCGCTAGTAAGGGTTTGCTAAAGAGTGGATCACTTGGATCAACCTTATTACCGTATGCGATAATGGTATGGCGATCATAGTAAGGCAACAATTTTTCGATATTATCATAGGCCTGCTGGCGATTGGCTTGATAGCCTGCTACAGATGAGAAGCTAAAGTTTTCTGTTGCTTTAGGGGCATCAGGCTTAGCAGTGTTTACGCTTGGTGTCACTGGTTTTGCTCCCCAGGTGGATGAACGTGTTATCGCATCTTCTTGGCTGATCTTGGTAGAAGCAATGCCGCTGGTGATGCCACTTGCTGTCGGTGTGGTGAAGGCTTGGCTAAAGTTACCACCACTGGTCATTCCGACTAGGCTGTTTCCGTTGGTTACTGCCACGCCACTGATGAGGTTAGAGGCAGTAGAGGCTTGGAAAGTTGTCCAATCAAATTTACCGCTACCAGCGACACCACCGATATTAGCCCCCGCGTTTTTAGCGATGATTGACCCTGTGGCGTAAGCATTCGTCAGTGTGCCACCATTTTGCCCCACAACACCACCGATATTAGAGCCTCGAGTTAGCGTTTGATCAATGGTGATTTGAGCCTTGACATGGTTTAGCTTACCGTTTGAGGTGGCGATAATGCCTCCCATATTGTAGGAATTCATTCGCTCACTAGCAGAAAGGTTGACTTGAGCGGTGATATGGCTAATGTTACTGGTATTAGCAGCTGTGGCGACGAGTCCTGCTAGATTATTCTTACCTGAAATGCTTCCTTTGATGTCAATGTGAGAGATAGTGCTTGTGCCAGTTGCTGTTTTAGCTAAGGCTCCGACATCCGTTTGGGTAGGTTGATTGATAGCAATATCTTTTAAAGCAATATTGGTGATAGTAGCATTATTCAAGTGACCAAAGAGCGGTTTATCGAGGTTGATAATGGCAAAGCGTTTGGCTGGGTCTGAACTTGAGAGTTTACCAGAAAAAGTTGGAAGATAAGCGGTCTCGCTCGTGGCTGATGGAGGAACAATCATGTCTGACGCTAGGAAAAATTCTCCGTTTGGTTTTGCTTTCATAGCAGTGATAAGCTCTTCGAAGCTTGCATAGGCACCTTCTTTGAGCACAATTTTATCAATGGTAAAGCTATAGCCTTGAGTCATATCATTGCCATTAAACTGAACGAGTTCAGGGTGAGAAGCAGTGACTCTAAGGGTATTGTCAGCTCCAGGAGCGATGGCTTGAACAGGCAGGTAGACATCTTTTTGCTTGGCATTGACTAATTTGACGATATAGTTGTCTAGCTTTTCAGGAATGGTTTTTAAGCCATTGATACGGTCTAGTTGACCTTCAGGAGTGACTTGGTAGAGTTCGGCTGCTAGGACATTTCTAAACTCGACTTTTTTTACAAGCAACTCAACCTGACGCTGATCAACGTGGTCGGTCTGGTCGGCTACACCTAGATTGTAGGTTAAGCTTGTTTGAAGCGTGTAAGGAATGCTACTCTCCAAATTATCTATAGTGATGCTGGTTTGATCTTTTGGCAAGTTTATTTCGGAGACAAGTTTATCCCCTTTGTAGAGAGCTGTTTTGGCACTGATGTAGGTGTTATCGGTGTCTGTGATTTGGTAGTCTAAGGTTACTGAGCCATTTTCCTCGTCAATCGTTACTTTTGCAACCGTCAATGATGGTTTTAGTTTCCTTTCTTGAGGTTTTTCAATCCTTAGGCTTAGTTCGGTATCTGTTTGACTGAGATAGTCGCTGCTAACCCATGCTTGTTCTGGCATAGGTTTGGGGTTCAGTTCGTCCCTCCATTCTGTGTTGACTTCAGGTTCAACCGGTTTAGGATCGAGCTCATCCCTCCATTCTGCGTTAACTTCAGGTTCGACGGGTTTAGGATCGAGTTCGTTTCTCCATTCTGTTTTAACTTCAGGTTCGACCGGTTTAGGGTCGAGTTCGTCCTTCCATTCTGTTTTAACTTCAGGTTCAACTGGTTTAGGGTCGAGTTCGTCCTTCCATTCTGTTTTAACTTCAGGTTCGACGGGTTTAGGATTGAGTTCGTCCTTCCATTCTGCGTTAACTTCAGGTTCGACGGGTTTAGGATCGAGTTCGTCCTTCCATTCTGCGTTAACTTCAGGTTCGACAGGTTTAGGGTCGAGTTCGTCCTTCCATTCTGCGTTAACTTCAGGTTCGACCGGTTTAGGATTAAGTTCGTCCCTCCATTCGGTATTGACTTCAGGTTCAACCAGTTTGGGGTTAAGTTCATCCCTCCACTCTGTTTTGACTTCAGGTTCGACCGGTTTAGGATTAAGTTCGTCCCTCCATTCGGTATTGACTTCAGGTTCGACCGGTTTAGGATTAAGTTCGTCCCTCCATTCGGTATTAACTTCAGGTTCAACTGGTTTAGGATTAAGTTTGTTCTTCCATTCCGTATTTACTATCGTTTCAGTGCTTAGTGATAGTGGATGATCCTTTGATTCCCCAGTGATGATAGTAGTGTTTGATAGAGGTTGTTGGTGATGATTGGTGATATCACGCTCTGTGTGAGGATTGAGGGGTGAAGATTCTTTGAGATAATAGGTAAAGATACGATCGCCAATAGTTCGAGATGGTAATGGCAATTTTTCTCCGAGAGTCACTAGGTGTGTTTCGGTAAAAGAGCCAGCGAGTGCATTTTCTAAAGCCAGGGTATCTTGAGAGGTGAGTAAAACACCTGCCCCGTCAAGATAATGACGCTAAAGGCTAGGGGATGGCGTTTTTTAGAGGTAGCTACCCAAACACCAACAATACCTAGGCTCCCTAAGATAGCCAGTAGAGACTGGTCTAAATCGCCTGTGTTAGGCAGTTTTTTAGTTTGACCTAGCGTTTGATAGATTAAAATATAGTTGGTATCAGCCTCTGCCACCTCATCTAAAAAGTCTTGATCAGTGTGCTGTAGTGAGGCTTGTTGTTACTCGCTTAAGGACTCGTAAGGGACGTAAGTATAGGTTATGGTTGCTGTTTCTGGTTTTGCTGTTGCTGTTGTGGTTTGTTCGGTGGCATACGTTGTATGGCTAGTCATTGTCGTAACAGTAGCCATACCGATACTAGCAGAAACGACACCGATAGCCAGTTTGCGTATGGAAAAGCGTTGCACATGTCGCTTTTGGGAAAAATTCATAGTGATATTGTCTCCTCATAAAAATAATACTAAGCCTATTATAGCATAGTATGGCGCTGATTTTAGTCTTAAAAATCCTTCCGACGTATAAGTCAATTGTTTTTATAATTTAGCAATGACTATAGCTATGGTGACAAATATGTTAAACTATTGGTATAGTTGTTTTAAGTTTATCAGGGCATCACATGATCATAGCAGCAATGATGCCTTAAAGGAGTAGTAGAGTGATACCAGCTTATATCAGAATTCACGATAACATCAAAAAAAGCATTGATGAGGGCAGATGGAAAATTGGTCAACGACTTCCAAGCGAGCGTGACCTTGCAGACTCTTTTGAGGTCAGTCGCATGACCTTGAGGCAGGCAGTGACCCTTTTAGTGGAAGAAGGCATTTTAGAGAGAAGGGTGGGGAGTGGTACTTTTGTTGCTAGCAGTCGTGTGCAAGAAAAGATGCGAGGCACAACCAGCTTTACGGAAATCATCAAATCTCAAGGAAAAATCCCTACCAGTAAACTGATTTCTTATATCAGAAGTCACCCAAATGATCAAGAGGTCAGGCTGCTTAACGTTAAGCCCCATTCCTATATTATTCGTATGGGACGGATTCGTTATGCTGACCATATACCGGTCCTTTTTGAAGTCACCAGCGTTCCTGAAAAATTGGTTAAAACCTTTGAGAAAACAGACATTACCGAGCATTTTTTTCAAACCATGATTGCTCATGGTTATGAGATTGGCAAAAGCCAGCAGACGATCTCGGCAAAAGTAGCAGATGAGCAAGTCGCCAGATATTTAGAGATCGAAGAAAAGAGTGCCCTGTTAACCTTGACACAAGTTTCCTATCTCACAGACGGGCAGGCTTTTGAATATGTGCGTAGCCAGTATGTGGCTGATCGGTTTGAGTTTTATTTAGAGAATCAGTAGACAACAAACTTATTTTGTAATATGCAAGTATTGCAAGTAGAAGGAGGACATACCTATGAAATTTTATCTTAAACAAACATCTTTATTCAAAAATAATTTTGAAATTCGTAATGAAGATGAAGAACTGGTTTATCTTGTTAAAGGAAATGTTGGTGGTTTTGTTGGTCTTAGATCAAGCATCCACGATGCCAAAGATGACTCTGAACTAGCTACTATTCGCCAACGTTTTTCTCAATACAAGTTTGACATTAAAAAGGGTGATCAGCTTCTTGCGACAGTCAAAAAGAAATGGTTAGCTCTTCGTACGACATGTGAGATTGATGGCGTTGACTGGCAAATGACAGGTAAGTTCCTGAAAAGACGAGAGTATGACATTGTTGATAAGCAAGGACAAGCGGTTGCTCGCGTGTCGCAGAATTTATCTTTTAAAGATTCTTTTGAAGTCGATATTGCAAATATAAGTCTTGACCCTGTCTTGGTTCTAGGCGTTGTCTTGTCCTTAGATGCGGTTATTGATCAAAGTAAATAACCTAAGAGAGAGTGGGACAGAAATCGGTCATTCGTTAGAATTCGATTTCCCTCACTCTTTTATGTATAGGTTCGGGTTGAAGCGGTCTATCCCCAGAGTGTTTCACTCCCACCTCCGCACAGTTGAGTAGGGCTGTAAAAGCTGATAAAATCAGAATATTAGAGTCCACTCAACCACTGCTTCTTGCTCAATAAATCAAAAATAATGGAGAGGTAAGGACTTTTGTCTCAGCCTCTCTTCTTTTTTATAGTCTTTTGAATTAACGTTGTTCTCTTAGGTTTTTGATTTTTAGGCTCAGATCTCAGAATCTCATCATGAGGCTCTGAGCTTTCTATCTCCAGTGGCTATAGTAGCATGCATGGTGCTCTTTATTTCTAGTAGGTTTAATTGCAGAGATATGGTAAAATGATAGGTATGGAAATTGAAAAAACCAATCGCATGAATGCCCTATTTGAATGCTACGCGGCTCTCTTGACAGATAAGCAGATGAACTATATTGAGCTCTATTATGCTGATGATTATAGTTTAGCAGAGATTGCCGAAGAGTTTGGCGTGAGTCGTCAAGCAGTTTACGATAACATCAAGCGTACGGAGAAGGTTTTGGAAACATATGAGATGAAATTACACATGTATTCGGACTATATTGTTCGTAGTGAAATTTTGGATGCCATTACTCAAAAATACGCTCATGATGCTTATCTACAAGAAAAAATAGCGATTTTAAGTCGTATCGATAACAGAGATTAACCAAAGAAAAGAGGACAACTAATGGCTTTTGAGAGCTTAACAGAACGCTTACAAACGGTTTTTAAAACCATTCGTGGGAAAAAGAAACTTTCTGAAAAAGAAGTTCAAGAGGTGACCAAGGAAATCCGACTAGCCCTTCTTGAGGCAGATGTTGCGTTACCAGTCGTCAAAACCTTTATCAAGCGCATCCGTGAGCGTGCTATTGGTCATGAGATTATTGACACCCTAGATCCAACTCAGCAAATCATCAAAATTGTCAATGAAGAGTTGACAGCCTTGCTTGGCTCAGAAACCGCTCAGCTAGAAAAATCACCGAAGATTCCAACCATTATCATGATGGTAGGTCTCCAAGGAGCAGGTAAGACGACCTTTGCTGGTAAATTAGCCAACAAGCTCATCAAGGAAGAAAAGGCTCGTCCGATGATGATTGCGGCGGACATTTATCGTCCAGCTGCTATTGAGCAGTTAAAAACCTTAGGGAGTCAAATCAATGTGCCTGTTTTTGACATGGGAGTAGACATTCCTGCTGTTGAGATTGTTAGGCAAGGTCTTGAGCAGGCGCGTCAGCAACATCACGACTATGTTTTGATTGATACGGCCGGTCGTTTGCAGATTGATGAGCTCCTTATGCAGGAACTTCGTGATGTTCAAGCCTTGGCACAACCCAATGAGATTCTTTTGGTTGTTGATGCCATGATTGGTCAGGAAGCAGCTAATGTTGCGCGGGATTTTAACGAGCAGCTCAACATTACAGGGGTTATCCTAACCAAGATTGATGGGGATACTCGTGGTGGAGCGGCACTTTCTGTTCGTGAAATCACTGGTAAGCCGATTAAGTTTACGGGAACGGGTGAAAAAATCACGGCTATTGAAACCTTCCATCCGGATCGTATGGCTAGCCGTATTTTGGGCATGGGTGACTTGCTAACCCTGATAGAAAAAGCAAGTCAAGAGTATGATGAAAAACGCTCAATGCAGTTAGCAGAGAAGATGCGTGAAAATACCTTTGATTTCAATGATTTTATTGAGCAATTAGACCAAGTCCAAAACATGGGGCCTATGGAAGATTTGTTAAAGATGATTCCAGGTATGGCTGGCAATGCAGCGCTTGCTAATCTGAAACTGGATGATAGACAAGTGGCTCGAAAACGTGCGATTGTCTCTTCAATGACGCCTGAAGAGAGAGAGAATCCAGACCTCTTAAACCCTAGCCGACGCCGTCGTATCGCTAGTGGCTCGGGTAATAGCTTTGTTGAGGTTAATAAATTTATCAAAGACTTTAATCAAGCCAAGCAAATGATGCAAGGAGTCATGTCTGGCGATATGGAAAAAGCCATGCGTCAGATGGGCATGAACCCTAACAGTCTGCCTAAAAACATGCCAGATATGTCTGGTATGGATATGTCTGCCCTTGAAGGCATGATGGGGCAAGGAGGCCTACCTGATATGTCAGCTTTGGGAGGCGATTTAGATATGAGCCAAATGTTTGGTGGCGGTCTCAAAGGTAAGGCAGGCTCATTTATGATGAAGCAAGCCATGAAACGTCAGGCCAACAAGATCAAAAAAGCTAAGAAAAAACGCAAGTAATCTTTGTCTTTGGCTAAAATACAAGAAGTTTTCGTCAATTTGATGATCTTAGTATTGATCGTTTGAAGGCTATCGTATATTATGATCGTAATGAGATATCTTTGGAGGATATCCGACGTATCTTAGCAGAGTTCCACAGTCATGCTCTTTCAACCAAGTTATTAGAAATAACGCAGCTGGAGTTAGAAAGACAGATTGCAGAACTTCAAGAAATCTATCGCTATCTGATTGCAAAAATCAAAATTCATCGCCATTTGGCTGCTTTAGAAAACCAAGGCTTATCAGATAGCGAGCGAAGAGATGCTTATTATATTAGGCAAAAGGAGAAGTTTAGTCAGTGCTAGCGACTCCTGTGAAATTGTTAATAAAAAGATGACACCAAGTCATCAAGGAGGATTATATGGAGAATGATACACTTTCTAACGGCGTTCAAATTCCTAAAATTGGATTTGGAACAAGGCAAATTCCTGACGGTGAAGAAGCCTACAATAGCGTAGCACATGCTCTTAAAGTCGGATACAATCACATTGATACAGCACAAATCTATCGTAATGAAGTTAGCGTTGGTAAAGCAATCGCTGACAGCGACCTTGCGCGTGAAGAGATCTTCCTAACGACAAAAGTTTGGAATGATAAGCATGATTATGATCTTGCTAAAGCATCGATTGATGACTCACTTGAAAAGCTTGGAGTTGACTATGTTGACCTCCTATTGATTCATTGGCCAAATCCAGAACCAATCCGTGACCATTGGAAAAAAGGGAATGCTGGGGCTTGGAAAGCTATGGAAGAAGCTTATAAAGAAGGAAAAGTCCGTGCTATTGGGGTCTCAAACTTTATGATTCATCATTTGGAAGCTCTTTTTGAAACAGCAGAGATTAAACCGCATGTTAATCAAGTTTTGCTAGCACCGGGTTGCTCACAAGATGAGCTTGTCACTTTTTGTGAAGATCATGATATTCTTTTAGAAGCCTACAGTCCACTCGGTACTGGTACTATCTTCTCGAATGATGTTGCTAAGGAAGTTGCTGAAGCAAATGGTAAATCAGTAGCCCAAGTTGCCCTTCGTTGGAGCTTGCAAAAAGGCTTCTTACCACTTCCAAAATCGGTAACACCAAAAAACATCGAAGCAAACCTTGATATCTTTGATTTTGAACTATCAGCCGAAGATATGGCTAAGCTAGATACTATTGAAGGTGTCAAAGCTCAAACAGACCCAGATACAACAAATTTTTAAGTTATGAAAAACCAAGCTACTCAGCGACTTGGTTTTTTTTGATATTCTTTAGAGTACAGGGTATGATGTAATACATTCAAAGGAGATATCATGACTACTTATAAATTCTTACTATTCGAAGTTTTTAGAAATTTCTGTACTTTTTTGTTATAATTATTGCATTATTGAATATTCGCAATATGGAGGAGTAGAGCATGCATATTGGAGAAGTTTTTTCCATGTTTCGAAAGGAACGAGGAATTACTTTGAAAGAAGCGACGGGTAATCAATGTTCAACTTCGATGTTATCACGTTTTGAAAATGGGCAGACGGATATTTCAGCTGAAAAACTCTTTCAAGCCTTGGACAATATTTATCTGGATCCCGAAGAATTTTTACATTTGATGCGAGGATTTCATATGTCTGATTTTCAACGTTTTCAAATGCAAGTTAACAGATACAGATATAATAAGGACATGGATGCTCTTCTCCGACTTCAAGAGGAAGAAGGGAAAGCTGGTGCTAAAGATGGCAAAAAACAATACCATCGTCTGAACCAGTTGGTGATTTCAACGATTTTAGATGAAGATTTTGGAAAGAAAATATCAAGGGTGGAGTTAAACGAAGTGGAAGATTATCTTTTCAAAAACAGTGTATGGGGGCAATATGAGCTTTACATCTTTGTTAGAAGTATCAACCTTTTCCCGTCTGATTTAATGGTAACCTATTGTCGGGAACTCTTACACCGCATGGATTTTTTAGATAAGCATTATAATAATTGTTTGTTAATGCATTCTATTTTTTTGACTGCCCTATTTATTAGCATTGAAAGAAGACGATTTTCAGATGCTCAATATTTTGAAAAGCAGATTAACCAGTATTTTGACGATGATAGAGATTTGTATTTACGTCTTGTGTTCAAACTACTTCAATCTACCTTGAAATACTGTAAGGGAGACATAAGTGCCAAGCAAGATATTGATGACTTGATTGAGATACTCAGTAAGCTTGACGCTAGCGATTTTGCTCAATATTATCGCAGGGAGATTGACAAGGTTCTTGAAAATTGCAAATAGTCAAAAAAAGTTCTGAAAAGGACTTTTTTGTTATCATTAAACCATCAAAATAAGGAGGAAAAACTCATGACTGATTTTATCGAAGAACTCAACAAGAAATCCGTAGATACAATGTCTAGTATTGAAACAAGAAAATGTGATGTTGTTACAATTTCTTGTTAATTAGCTGACTGTTAGAATAGTTTTCTAGCAGTAATTGTTTATGAGAGTGGGACGGATAGCATCATGTCTGTCCCATATCTTTTAGGACATTGGAGGGTTAAGTAAGATGCAAACTAAATCGTGTGTGATTAACGGTAAAACTGTTGACAATTTTGATTCTAGTAGAGATGATTTGGAATTATTTGAAGTGGTTGATGAAGAAAAACTTCAAGAAATGGAAGCGACATTCAAAAAATTAAGAGAAAAAATGTTTCACTTAAAGGAAAAATGGCATGGATAAGACATTTTTCACTCATGTCGGTTCGACTGATAAACTGCCAATTTTTGGTTTTAAAATTCACATCTCCGCAACGTGGGGTAATTATCAAAACATAACTGCTTTAATGCTAGAATTTTTGTCCACTAGGAACATTGCTTACAAATACATAAAAGAGGCAAAAAATGTTTTAACTAATTTTTCTACAGAAGAAACCACAGCAGAATCAGGAAAACTCTTTACCTTGTACCCAAAATCTAGAGTAGAGTGCATAGCCTTTTTGGAAGAATTATATGACTATCTTCCTAGAGATGAGGATGGGATTTACATTTTAAGTGATCGCCCTTATAAAGACTCAAAACTGATTTTTTACCGGTATGGAACTTTTAAAGACTCCTTAGATTATCTTGAAGAAGGATTGATGACTATCAAAGGAAGTGACGGAAGTATTTGGCAAGATTATCAAAAATCTTATTTTGATTTACCTGTTGACGTAGAGGATATACAAGAACCCATTGTAAACACATCCAGTCATCTATCCAAGCGCTTGAGGGTAACAGAAGTTTTGAAAAAACAGAATGGTGGCAATGTATATCAAGGAGAACTTCTATCTGACTCGCAAAAAATTATCGTCAAAGAAGCTGTTCCCCACATTATGTTTAATAAAGAAATCACCAAATCTGAACTAAGAAATAGGGAATTTCAACGATCACATCACTTTGACCGTTTTATTCCGCAGCCGATAGAAAAGATGTCTGAGTGGATAAATGATTATTATATTTACCACTACATTGGTGGTAATAAATTATATGAGCATTCTACTCGATATTCCCTATTTGGTATGGAAGCAAGTGATAGGAGTGGTAACGTCCTAAAATTTAAAACCTTTTTAAATATCATTGAAAAAATCTTTGACTTAGTGTCTTATTTTCATGATAAAAATCATGTTATTCATGATATCCATCCAGATAATTTTCGGTTTGACGAAAAAGGGGAACTGTTCTTAATTGATTTAGAAATGATTTATCCCTATGGAAAATCTTATATTCCTATTCAGTCAGAAATTGCTTTACCGTCTTGGAATAAATTAGATGGAAAAGTTGCCGATTGCCATAAAGTTGCTAGTATGATCTTATATCTTGCTGGCAAATGACATACTTATAAAGATTTGGAAAATAACATATCTATCTTAGAACAGATTGCTTATTATTTTGGCATAAAATCAACTATTGGAGATGTTATTTTATATCTTCTAAGGCCAGATGCAGATATTAAAGTTGCTCAAAAATTATTGAGACAAGTTCACGTAAAAAGTCATGATAAAGCAATAACTTTGGAGGATATCCAAGAAGAAAACATTGTCAATTTTAAAGGGCTAACCGATTTGATTGATAGTTTATGCCCACAATTTAGTGTATATCAAACCAACGTTCAGAATAAAAAAATGCTTTATTGTTTGTTAGATAAAGAAAAACATATTGGATTAGATGGTATTGCAGGTTTATTATTTCAATTTAAAAACCATCGTTTTAGCGAAGATATTTGCGAATATGCCATTTCAAAATTATTAGCTGCTCTTAGAGAAGTGGATAGAGGAAAATCTTTGCAATTTAAGCCAGGTTACTGCTCACCTTATCTGATAAATGGCAGTTCTAGTGCAATAAAAGTGCTGGCGGCCATTGACTGTGAGAGATTTTCTGAAGGAATCTTAGCGATGACTGATGCACTTTGCTTTGACTTTGCCCAACGGCCAGAATTTTTAGATGGCATGCTTGGCTGTATAGATGCACTACTAGATGTTTATGAATGGTCTGCTAATCCTAAGTATCTGGAATTTGCCAAAAAGCAACTGACGATTTGCTCCATCTATTTAGCTCATGATCAATTGGAAGTCGCTGACTTTATCTATCAGTATCAAAGACTTAGAAAGAAAACTAGCGTATGAAACTTGTCTTAAAAAATCATTTCTTCCGAAGAATGGTTATGTCTAACTTTTTAAACAATCTTGGTAGTGCCATTTATAATCTGGTTTTTGTCATTTATGTGGCTGAGGTTTACCATTCCAAAACCATGCTTTTCATCGCCAACAACATCATGATGTTGCCTATCTATTTCCAGATTTTTGTAGGGTTTCAGTCGGACAAGACTAAAAACAAGTCAAAAGCTCTCATGATTTCTGGCTATGTCCAAGCTCTGCTTTTTATAGGAGTGGCCTGGTTGACACAAAACACCACCTTTATCGCTTTTTCTCTCATCTGCTTTATCAACGTCATCAGTGACATGCTTGCCCTCTACAGCGGTAATTTACGTCTGCCACTTTTTAAGCGATTTTTAGGAGAAGAGGAATTACGCGAAGCCTTTTCTTTCAATCATTTTGTTAGAATCCTTTCAAATATCGGAGGGCAATTCCTAGGAGTTTGGCTACTGACGATTAGTCATAACAACTATGGCTTGGTTGCTTTTCTTAATGCTCTGACCTTTTTCTTATCAACAGTGTTACTCATTGGTATCTTCAAAGACTACGATAGCTTAGTTGAAAAAGAAGCGCAGAACAGTCAAGAAGAGCCAGAAAAGTCTAAGAAACAGTCTCTAAAAGAGGCTTGGAAAGTTTTGCAAGGCGCTTTTGAAACTGTAGGCAGTGGTATTTCAGTTAAGCGGATTCTTTTAGCTTTGACTTTACAGTTTATACTTGCAGGGGCAGAAAGTGTCATGTTTAACATGTACTTTCTCTCTCATCCTATAGGGGGGTTAAGTTATGAGCAGATTTTAATTGCCCTTAATCTAGTTTCAACAATAGGTCTTATTGTGGGAGATTTGACACCAAGTGACTACTTTAGCCGGCAAACCTATCCTTTCTTGCTCATCTGTAATGGTTTTTTGGTAGCTCTCTTTGGTTTTCTCTGTTTCTTGAATTACCAAGGCTATTTTTTGCTGGTTCTCTTGTTTATGACCGGCTATATTTTTGCCAAATCAAGTCCTAAACTAACCAGTGAATTGCTAATCGCGATACCCGAAGATTACTTTGGTCAGGTTATGGGGCTTATATCCACCATTACTCAATTAGCCATTCCCGTTGGAGGCTTTGTCCTATCAGGGTTACTGGTCTGGAATGAAACAGCTACGTGGATTCTTTACACGTTAATCGCTGCAGTGAGTGTATTATTACTTTCTGTGAAGAAAAAGCTAGCGCAGGACTGAGAGTACAGAAATTTTTAGAAATTTCGGCTCTTTTCTACCATTGAAGTAAGCGATACATCCAAACAGTTAAAACTTTTGAAAGTGCTTGGTTTCAAGGACTTTTCGTATATGATTGAAAGATAAATATCTAGAGGAAGTAGTTCTTAGCATAATGACAGATTAGCAATTTTGATTGAAATAGGTAATCGTTTGGATTGTTTCAAATCGTTTGCTGGTTTAGTAATGTGATGAACTTTAGTACTATAACATAGTCAGTTTTGATTGTTTTGTAGCACAGTGTGTGTTAAAATGTATTTACGAAATATCTTTACAAAAAGGTGATGATTATTATGGCAAGCACTCAACCAGTAAATTTCAGAGCAGATTCTGCTTTTTACCAACAAACAAAACAAATATTGGCGGATGAGAACGTGACCATGTCTGATGTGCTCAATGCAGCCCTTCGTAAAATTGCGACTGGAGCAGTTGATCCAAAAGAGTTCGTCACCAGCGATTCTCAGGAGACGCAGTATCAAGTTGCCTTTGAGGATTTGAAAAAGGAGATTCTGATTGGTCATCAAGAAATCGAGCAAGGGAAGCTGACTGCTTTAGCGGATGTGAGAAAGGAATTTGGTCTTGACTAATCATAAACGTTACCATGTTTCTCTTACAGATCAAGCAAAGAAAGATTTACGAGAAATTCACGACTATATTCTACTCAATTTTTACAGTCAACAATCGGCTGATGGAAAACTTGGCCTTGTTCTAACAGCTCTTGAAACCTTGGAAACTTTTCCAGAAGCCTGTCCGTTGGTTTCTAGACGAGGCTATGGTGAACTGACAAATGATGTTAAACGCTATCGTTACATGCCAATTGAGCATTACTTGGCCTTTTACTATATTGATAACTATAATGTCTACGTTGCTAGAATTCTAAGTTCTAAGCAAAATTGGGCTAAGTTATTTAATAAGTGACCGTCGTATTACCCTAGAAAGGAAACTCCCTAAATTGTATTACAAATTTCTACTATGTAGATCTTGACCACACTCTTTTGGATTTTGAAGCAACTGCTTTGACGAAAATGCTTTTGGAGGTTGGGGTTGAAGATGTCGAAGCCTATAAAGACTATTACAAACCGATGAATCAACAGTTGTGGCGTGATTTAGAGGCTTAAAAAATCACTAAGCCAGAACTAGTCAAAACACGTTTTGCTCTATTGTTTGACCATTTTGACCATCAGGTTGATGGGGAAGCTATGGGCATACTTTATGAAAAACACCTTGGCCAACAGGGGCAGACCTATCTTGGTGCCCACGAACTCTTAGAAGATTTGATTGCAGCAGGGTATGAGATTTATGGAGCTACCAACGGTATCACAGCTATTCAAGAAGAACGGATGGCACGTTCTAGTATCAGCCCACTCTTTAAACACATCTTTATTTCAGAGCAGTCTGGAACGGATAAGCCAGATGCAGCTTATTATGACTGGATTGGTGCTAATATTGAAGGTTTTAACAAAGAAAAAGCTTTAATGATTGGTGATAGCTTGACAGCGGATATTTGGGGAGGACATAATGCAGGCATCGATACTATATGGTATAATCCTAAAAAACAAGTCAATAACAGTGGATTGGAACCAAAGTACACCGTCCACGACTATGATGGTATTCGTAAGATATTGTTAGCATAACAAAAAGGACAGACATCAAAATCTGTCTTTTTTCATCCATAGAACCAAGTAAGCAAGTTTTTCTATCCAAAAAGAAGGAAATTTTTTTGATATAATAAAGCTATGAATCAACTGATTAAACATAAATTGGAGTTGTTACCAAATAGTCCGGGATGTTATCTTCATAAGGATAAAACAGGCAAGATTATTTACGTTGGTAAGGCCAAGAATCTTCGCAATCGTGTGCGCAGTTATTTTCGTGGAAGCCATGACACCAAGACCGAGATGTTGGTTGCTGAGATTGCTGATTTTGAGTTCATCGTGACTGGGTCTAATACAGAAGCCCTGCTACTTGAGATAAACCTCATCCAGGAAAATATGCCCAAGTACAACATTCGGCTAAAAGATGATAAGTCTTACCCCTTCATCAAAATCACGAAAGAGAAATACCCACGATTACTGATTACAAGGCAGGTCAGTGCCAAAAATGATGGGATTTACTTTGGTCCGTATCCAGATAGTTATGCTGCTCATGATGTGAAGAAATTATTGGACCGCATGTTTCCTTTTAAAAAGTGTAAAAATCCTGCTAATAAGGTTTGTTTTTATTATCATATCGGCCAATGCCATGCTCACACGGTCTGTCATACAGACCAGGCTTACTGGGATGGCTTGGTTACTGATGTCAAGCATTTCTTAAATGGTAAAGACGATAAGATGGTTCAGACAATGCAAGCTAAAATGGCATTGTTTGCCCAGCGTATGGAATATGAAAAAGCAGCAGAATACCGTGACCTTCTGACAGCTATTCAGACTTTACGCACCAAGCAACGTGTTATTAGTCATGATTTAAAAGACCGTGATATTTTTGGATATGATACGGATAAGGGCTGGATGTGTGTGCAGGTTTTCTTTGTTAGACAAGGGAAATTGATTCAGCGAGATGTTAATATTTTTCCTTATTATAATGAACCTGAAGAAGACTTTCTCACTTATATGGGGCAGTTTTACCAAGAATCTAAGCATCTTTTGCCAAAGGAAATCTTTATCCCATCAGACATTGATGAGACCTTGGTGCAAGCAATGGTACCGTGTCAAGTCATCAAGCCACAAAGGGGTGAAAAAAAGCAACTGGTCAATCTTGCCATCAAAAATGCGCGTGTGAGTTTGGAGCAAAAATTCAACCTTTTGGAAAAAGATTTGCAAAAAACTCAAGGGGCTATTGAAAAACTTGGTCAATTACTGGGGATTCCCAAACCGATTCGGATTGAGGCTTTTGATAACTCCAATATCATGGGGACTAGCCCAGTATCAGCCATGGTGGTTTTTGAAAATGGTAAACCGCAAAAGAAAGAGTACCGCAAGTATAAAATCAAAACGGTTCAAGGTCCAGATGACTATGCCAGTATGCGTGAGGTCATCCGTCGCCGTTATGGGCGTGTGAAAAGAGACGAGCTTGCAAAACCGGACTTGATTATCATTGATGGGGGTCAAGGTCAGGTGGCTATCGCAAAGGACGTCCTGCAAAATGAGCTTAAGATGAGTATTCCAGTTGCAGGTTTACAAAAAAATGACCGCCACCAGACTCAAGAACTGCTCTTTGGGGAGCCTTTGGATGTTATTGATTTACCAAGAAGATCGGAAGTGTTTTTCCTCTTACACCGTATCCAAGAAGAAGTGCACCGCTTTGCCGTAACCTTTCATCGTCAAGTACGGCAGAAAAACGCCTTTAGTTCAAAACTTGACGGTATCGAAGGATTGGGTCCAAAACGTAAGCAAGCCCTACTCAAGCACTTTAAATCAATCACTAAAATCAAAGAAGCTAGTCTTGATGAATTGAGGGGCTTGGGGCTGCCTGAGAAGGTGGCTCAAGCTCTGCAACTTCAGCTCAATCAAGATGAGCTAGGGTGATGGTTTATGAAATCTCGTGAAATTTGCTGTCTTTCGTGTTATAATGAGGAAATGATAAGATAAAGGAGAACAGTTATGGCTACTATTGATTTTAAAGCAGAAGTCGCTAAACGTCGCGAAGACATGATGGCTGACTTGATGACACTACTAAGGATTAATTCAGAGCGTGATGATAGTCAAGCGGATGCTAAACATCCTTTTGGTCCTGGTCCCGTTAAGGCTTTGGAGGCTTTCTTGGAGATCGCCAAGCGTGATGGTTTCCAAACACGTAATATTGACAACTACGCTGGTGAACTTGAGTTTGGTGATGGTCAGGAGGTTATGGGCATTTTTGGTCATTTAGACGTGGTTCCTGCAGGATCTGGTTGGGACACTGATCCTTATCAGCCAGTCATCAAAGACGGGCGCCTCTATGCGCGTGGCGTATCGGATGATAAAGGACCTACCATGGCTTGTTATTATGGTCTAAAAATCATCAAAGAACTTGGTCTTCCAGTGTCTAAAACGGTTCGTTTTGTTGTTGGTACAGACGAGGAGTCGGGCTGGGCAGATATGGATTATTACTTTGAGCATGCTGGTGTTGCAAAGCCTGACTTTGGTTTTTCACCAGATGCTGAATTTCCGATCATCAATGGTGAAAAAGGAAATATCACAGAGTATCTTCATTTTTCAGGTGATAATGATGGTGCTGTTGTCCTTCATAAGTTTGAAGGTGGTCTTCGTGAAAACATGGTTCCTGAGTCGGCGACAGCCCTTATTTCAGGTGCTGTTGACTTTGACGACTTGTCTGAAAAACTTCGCGCCTTTAATGCTGAAAATGATTTGACAGGAGAAATCTCGCAGGATCCTGACGGCAATATATCAATCACTATTAACGGGAAATCTGCTCATGGTTCGATGCCTTACAAGGGTATCAATGGGGCGACCTTCTTGGCTAAATGCTTACAAGACTTGCCATTTGAGTCGGCGGCACGCGCCTTCATTGATGTCACAGCTGACTCTCTTCATGAGGACTTTGAAGCTGAGAAGCTAGGTTTAGCTTACACGGATACTAAGATGGGCTCCTTGAGCATGAATGCTGGTGTTTTCTCATTCTTGAAAGAAGAAACAGACAATACCATTGCCCTTAACTTCCGTTACCCTAAAGGAACAGATGCCCAAACCATCAAGACTGGTCTCGAAAAACTACCTGGTGTTACCAAGGTCACTCTATCTGATCACGAGCAAAAACCACATTATGTGCCAGCTGATGATCCTTTGGTTGAGACTCTTTTGAGTGTTTATGAAAAGCACACAGGACTTAAAGGGCATGAACAGGTCATTGGAGGTGGGACGTTCGGTCGTCTTTTAGAGCGTGGAGTTGCCTTTGGAGCTCTCTTCCCAGATTCGATTGACACTATGCACCAGGCCAATGAATTTTCAGACATTGAAGAACTCTTCACCGCAGCAGCCATTTATGCTGAAGGTATTTACGAATTGATCAAATAAAGCACGAAGAGAGAGTGGGATAGAAATGGGTCATTGGTCAGAATTCGATTTCCCTCCCACCTCCGTACAGTTGAGCAGGGCTGTAAAAGCTGATAAAATCAGCGTATTAGAGCCCACTCAACCACTGCGTCTTGCTCAACAAATCAAAAGAAGAGAGGCAAGGGCTTTTGTCCAAGCCTCTCTTCTTTTGATGGTGAGTGAATTAAGCATTAGAACTGTCTGACAGACCGCCAAAATCAAGCATAGGTTAGGTTACCAAAAACAGAGCAGTCAAGACCATCAAGTCAAAGATCTTTATCGGGATTCTTCAAAATCCTAAATCTCAAATCACTATAGCTGAACACCATCAGTCAGCTACGGTGATTTTTAATGAAAAAAACGGTATAATAAGACCTATTATAGATGAGGAGTGTGCATGATGTTAGAAGTGATCAGTCCAGAATTGGCTAACTACCACCAACAAAAGTTGAGTGACTATCAAAGGGCTAATCAAAGAGATCCCAAAGAGGCTATTGTTTTTACGGGGGATTCGATTATCGAATTTTTCCCTCTAAAAAAATTTTTGGGACGAGATCGGCTTATCTTAAATCGTGGGATTGCTGGTACGGATACGCAGTGGCTCAAAGAGCATTTAAAAGACCAAGTATTAGCAGTCGAGCCTGATAAACTGTTTATCCTCATTGGGACGAATGATTTGGGGTTTGGTTTTGATGACAAACACATTCTTGGCAATCTCAGGCAGATCTTAGCGACGGTTCAGATAGAGTCTATTGCTACTAAGGTTTATCTGATGTCTATTTTGCCAGTTAGCCAAAAAGAAGCCTATCAAGATCGGGTTAAGCTAAGGCGAAATAGTGTCATTCAAGCCTTAAATGATCAGTTAGAAGAACTTCATTTAGCAGAGTTTATTGACCTTTACCCCTATTTATTGGATGAGGATGGTCATTTAGCGGATGTTTATACCACTGATGGCCTGCACTTGAGTCAAGAAGGTTATGCAGTGATGGCAGAAAGACTAAGATTATACCTATAAGGACTAAAGGAGATATTGTGATGATGACAAAAAAAGAAGTTGGCTATATTGTGTTAAGTTTTTTTATCTGCTTTGCCATCTATCAAAATTGGGAGCAAGGTACTGGGCTTTTGCAAACGGTCTGGAATGCTTTAAAACCGTTTTTACTTGGTGCGGGTATTGCTTATATTGTGAATATTGTCATGCAGGCCTACGAAAAATGGCTTTGTCAGCTGATCAAAGGATCATTTTGGTTAAAGATTAAGCGTCCTATAGCTATGATTTTGGCTTATTTGACCTTTATTTTAGTTATTGTTTGGATTTTTGCAATGGTATTACCAGATCTGATCTCAAGTTTGCAGCTGTTGTTACGAATTGACACCCAAGCCATATCAAGAATGATTTCAGGATTAAATGACCATCACATGGTTGAGCGTGCCTTGGACTTGTTTGGACAACATTCAGATGTCAGCGCAACCATCTCCAGATACACCCAACAAGTGGCGCAACAACTCTTGACCGTCTTTACCAATATTCTGAGCTCTATCTCTAGCCTTGCTTCAACCCTTATCAACCTTTTTGTCAGCCTGGTGTTTTCACTCTATGTTTTGGCCAACAAAGAAAGGTTAGTGAGACAGGCTAGAACATTGACAGAGGTTTATATGAGTCAATGGGCATCAAAGATTTTTTATGTGACGGGTATACTGCATCACCGCTTCCATCATTTTTTTGTCGGTCAGACCATAGAGGCCGTGATTTTGGGGACTTTGACAGCTATTGGAATGGCAATTCTAGGCTTGCCCTATGCGGTCACGGTTGGTGTTTTGATTGCTTTTACCGCCTTGATGCCTATCATTGGATCCTTTATTGGTGCAGGGATTGGCTTTATTCTCATTGCAACGGCGTCTTTCCAATCCGCTTTATTGTTTTTATTGTACATAGTCATTTTGCAGCAGCTAGAGGGTAACTTGATTTATCCTAGAATTGTGGGAAATTCTATTGGTTTACCGGGAATGTGGGTTTTACTAGCCATTACTGTTGGTGGCTCTGTTAATGGTGTCTTTGGTATGATTGTTGCTGTGCCTATCGCTGGGACGCTTTATCAAATCATCAAAGATCACGTCAAAAAACAACAAGAAGACCAAGCTAGCCAAATAAAAGCAATAAGACTTCCTCATTGTTAAACCAAGTATTTTTAACGGTAGCATCAATAGCTATTTTCATCCGTTTAAAGGCTTAGTGACTACAGACTCTAAAAAATTGTTTGTAATGTCTAGTATTACAATGCTATTGCTCTCATGTTGTCATGAAAATCTTCTGTATCATTTCTATCCTTTTAGGAGATGTCATTATCATAACATTAAAAAAATCATGAGATAAAGACATTGGTATAAGACATATCAATGTTTTTTAGTATGATGGGGATGTCGTACAGCTGTTAAACTTAAAAAAATACTTGTTCAATTTTCGTAAGAAAGATGGAGTGAATAATGCTATCATTGATAAGAAGGAGATTATCATGATTATTGATGCACAGTTAAAAGAACGTTACTATAAAGCATTACGAGAGTGTGATGCTAACTTTGATGGGGTTTTCTTTGCAGCCATTAAAACAACTGGTATTTTTTGCCATGCGACTTGTCGTGCTAGGAAGCCTAAATTTGACAATTGTGAGTTTTACAAAACAGCTGAAGCAGCCCTTCTAGCAGGTTATCGTCCTTGCAAAATTTGCCGACCACTTTCTTATCCCAATGACTTGCCAGAAGAAGTCAAACAATTAGTTGATCTGGTTGAAGCAAATCCTGAAAAACACTGGAGAGACTCTGATTTTAAAGAGCTAGGTATTCATTCAGCAACAGCTAGACGGCAGTTTAAAAAATATTATCATATGACCTTTGTTCAATATGCACGCTCACGTCGTATGGGGATTGCTTTTGCAGCCATTCAAAAAGGTTCTAAAAAAATTGATCAGCAACTGGCTATGGGCTATCAATCTGCCAGTGGTTTTAATGATGCTTTTAGCCGAATTATGGGAAATCCAACAAAGCAAACCGAGATTCATTTATTAATGGCTACATTTATTCCAACTCCGATAGGACGTCTGTTTGCGATAGCAGATGATAATGGTCTTTACCTTTTAGAATTTGATAATAGACGCGGTCTTGAAAAAGAAATTGAGCGCTTGAGAATTAAGCGACAGGCTAGAATAATAGCAGGAAATAATGCTATTTTAACACAATTAACCAATGAGTTAGCCCTTTATTTTTCAGGAAAATCCGCGACATTTACAATACCTCTTTGCTTAATGGGAACACCTTTTCAAAAAGATGTGTGGGCATTGTTACAAAAAATACCAATCGGTGAAACTCAAACATATAAGGATTTAGCAATGGCCTTAGGAGATGTCAATAAAGTAAGGGCTGTTGGAAATGCGAATGGTGCCAATCAAATAGCTATTTTAATACCGTGCCATCGTGTGATTTCGTCAACAGGTGATTTAGGTGGCTATGGTGGAGGAGTTGACCGAAAGCGTTACTTACTAGAGCTAGAACAGAGATACTTTTTTCCTCATTGAGTTTTGAGAGGAGTCACCGTATGATCCATCAACTTTTTAGTTTGCTCCACTCATTCTTTTGTGTCACCAGCCAAATACTCCAAGTAGCTCTTTTTAACTTGCTGGTTTTTTGTCCACTTTCTCATCAAAACCATTCAGTGCAGTAGCTTTTTGATTTTTGACAGCTATGATTTGTGGTAAACTAGTATTATCAGTGCTTAAGAGGAGATTAGAATGGTTTCAGTGATGTGGTTCAGGCGTGATTTAAGACTTAGTGATAATATTGCTTTGGCTAAGGCGATGGCTAATAGCGATCAACTGGTGGCTCTTTTTCACCTCAATCCTGAGCAACTGTCAGAGCAAAAGACACCCAATCAGTCAGCCTTTTTGGAGAGTTTACGTTATTTTAAAAAGGAGTTGTCTGCCTATGATATTCCTTTGCAAGTCATCTACGGAGATTGGGAACTAGCCTTTGAAGAGCTAGGGCAGGCCTTGCCAGAATGGGATCAGGTTTATTTTAACTATGATGATGCTCTTTTTGGTAGACAGAGGGATCAAAAGGCCGCAGCATTTTTTAGGAAACATCAGATTATCATGCACACGTCACAGGATCATTACCTGCATGGAGCATCAGAAGTCCTCACCCAATCAGGGGATTCTTATAAAGTGTTTACACCTTATTACAACAATTGGAAGAGTTTACCCAAGCCTACTCCAGTACCAACCCCAACGCATACTGTGAACTGGTTGTGTTTGGACATGGCTATTGACCTTGAAACGTTTTGCCAAACAAGGATAGCTCCCCTACCTGATTATCAACCAGGCAGTCAGAAGGCTCTAGACCTCTTGAAACGCTTTGTGGATGAAGGTTTGTCTGCTTACAAAGATCAGCGAGATTATCCAGCTTTAGAGGCAACTAGTAAACTATCTCCTTATTTACGACATGGTAACATTAGCATCAGACAGGTTTATCATGCTATTTCAAAGGCACCAGATAGCACTGGCAAAGCCACTTTTATCAAAGAACTCGCTTGGCGTGATTTTTACCACATGATTGCTGTCAATCATCCCAATCAAAAAAACACAGCCATTCAATCGGTTTTTACCAACATTGAGTGGGATAATAACAAGGCACATTTCGAGTGTTGGAAGTCTGGTCAGACAGGATTTCCAATCGTTGATGCAGCGATGCGACAGCTAGCTCAAACAGGTTGGATGCATAATCGACTACGAATGATTGTCGCGTCCTTTTTAACCAAGGATTTGTTGATTGACTGGCGATGGGGAGAGCGTTATTTTCAAGAGGCCTTGATTGATTATGATGCCGCTAGCAATATCGGTGGCTGGCAATGGGCAGCATCAACAGGGACAGATGCTGCACCCTATTTTAGAATTTTCAACCCAACAACCCAAGGCAAAACCTATGATCCAGAAGGAAAATTTATCAGTTGTTTTGTGCCAGAGTTAGCTCATCTCCCCTTGAAATACCGATTCCAACCTGAACTGTTACCAGAATCCTTAGCGCAGGACTTATCGTTTACATTAGGGAAAGATTATCCAAAGCCGATTGTAGACCATGCCGAACGTCGCAAAACAGCGCTTGCTCGCTATGAATTTGCCAAAGAAAACCATGCCAATCATCAATCTTAGAACATCGATAAAGGAATCCTAAATGAAAATGCCTATGACTAAACAACTGCTTACAAAAATAATCAGCTTAGGTCTAATAGTTCTCTGTCTCATCCTTGCTGGGATTTATGATGCTTACCAGGCTTTGACAAAACCAATCGCTGCCCCTGAACCCCAAACCAAACAGGCACGTCTTGTGGCAAATGGTGATATCTTGATTCATAATGTTTTGTATGCTAGCGCCTTAAAAAGCGATGGGTCTTATGATTTTGATCCTTATTTTAAGGAGGTTAAGGACTGGATTGCTGGTGCAGACTTGGCTATCGGCGATTTTGAAGGGACGATCTCGCCAGACTACCCATTAGCTGGCTATCCTTTGTTTAACGCTCCAAAGAGCATTGCTCAGACGCTCAAAAAGACGGGTTATGATGTGGTGGATTTAGCCCATAACCATATCCTTGATTCAGGTTTAGAGGGTGCGCTGAATACCAAGAAAACCTTTAATGGTCTGGGGATTGATACTCTTGGTCTTTATGAGTATGATCGTGCTAAGGAGAAGGTTCTCATCAAGGAAGTCAATGGGATCAAGATTGCCCTACTAGCTTATTCTTATGGTTATAATGGCATGGAGGCCAACCTGACACAGCAGGAGTACGATCGTCACTTGTCCGACTTAGACCCAGATAAGATTAAACAAGAATTGCAAGAGGCAGAAGAAAAAGCAGATGTTACCATCGTTATGCCTCAGATGGGTGAGGAGTACCGCTTGAGTCCAACTAGGGAGCAAAAGGCGCTCTATCATCAGATGATTGATTGGGGAGCAGACCTGATTTTGGGTGGGCATCCTCATGTTATTGAGCCTGCGGAAATTCTTGAAAAAGATGGGCAACGAAAAGTGATTATTTACTCCATGGGTAATTTCATCTCAAATCAACAAGCAGACATCATGGGTAACAAGTGGCCAGAACGTGGTCTTTTAATGGATGTGACTTTTGAAAAGTCTGGTCAAGAAACTCATCTCAAAACCGTTAAAGCTCACCCCACGCTAGTGGAGGCGACACCTAGAGGCATTTATGGTCCAGAAGGCTATGAACTTTACGATTATCGGGTGATGGTTCTGGAAGATTTCATTGAGGGTGGGAAATCCCGTCAACAGATAAACCATCAGTTGAAACAAAAAGTTGATATTGCCTACAAGGAAACAAAGGAGTTGGTGAATTTACAATGGTAACCTTAGACAGACAATCAGTCCCCTTATTCTCAAACAACTATCGGCGAGCCAAAAAGCTGTACTTAGAGGTTTTTCCACCAGAAGAGAGGCTCCCTTTCTTTTTCTTAATGTTGAAAACACATCAGTCTATCGCCTCAGCCTATGCTTATTATCATGAGCAAAAGTTTGTCGGCTTTGCCTATCTTTTTCAGTCCAAAGACTATGTTTTTGTGGTGTATTTGGGCGTCAACCCCAAGCACCACTCTCAAGGATTTGGCAGTCAGATTTTATCTGATTTAAAAAGAGTGGCAGCAGGGCGTCAGATTGTTTTAAGCATAGAGCCTATGGATCCTCAGGCAGAAAATTACCAACAACGTCTAAAACGTTTGGCATTTTATGAGCGTAACGGCTTTCAACTGACACAAGACTATTACCAAGAAAACCAAGAGAGATTTCAATTTATGGTTAGTGATCCCGCCATTAACTGGAAAGCCTTTGAAAAGTTACTCCAAAAAGCCTTCACAGGCCTAGCGACCATTACTTTTTTATAAAAAACGTCAAAAGCTCATGTTAAGGTGACTATAAGCTTGTTTTCATATAGCAGTCTAGACAAAAAATGAAAAGTGTTTTACTTGAAATAATCCTTTCAAGATGATAGAATGGTAGTGTTGACTAAGTGCACATCCTGTGCAACCGCGCGAACATTGTTTAAGTAGGTCTGATACCTCACAATCCAGGCGAGTCTTCACAGAGGAAATTCCTCAATCACATATTCTTATAGGAGGTGCATCATGAGCACATACGCAATCATCAAAACTGGTGGAAAACAAGTTAAAGTTGAAGTTGGTCAAGCAATCTATGTTGAAAAAATCGACGCAGAAGCTGGCGCAGAAGTAACATTTGACCATGTTGTTCTTGTTGGTGGTGAGTCTACTAAAGTCGGTACTCCAGTTGTTGAAGGAGCTACAGTCGTTGGTACTATCGAAAAACAAGGTAAACAAAAGAAAGTTGTTTCTTACAAATACAAACCTAAAAAAGGTAGCCACCGTAAACAAGGTCACCGTCAACCTTACACTAAAGTTGTTATCAACGCTATCAACGCTTAATTTTTCTTTTTAAAGATAACAATTGATAAGATTGATGGTAGTTAGATGCAGATAGTCTTATCTGATTTAGCTGACCTTAATTTAATAATGAGAAAATCCAATGATTATTGGAATCATTTCTCCTTGGTAGGGCTGATGTGTCAGAGAATTCTTTGGAGTTTATCACGACAACAGTCATGACCGATTAAACAAAGAGAGGACAAACATTATGTTAAAAATGAATCTTGCTAACTTGCAACTTTTCGCCCACAAAAAAGGTGGAGGTTCAACATCAAACGGACGTGACTCACAAGCTAAACGTCTCGGTGCTAAAGCTGCTGATGGCCAAACGGTTTCAGGTGGTTCAATCCTTTACCGTCAACGCGGCACACACATCTATCCAGGTGTCAATGTTGGTCGTGGAGGCGATGACACACTTTTTGCTAAAGTTGAAGGTGTGGTACGTTTTGAGCGTAAAGGACGCGATAAAAAACAAGTATCGGTTTACCCAATCGCTAAATAAAATTCTAGAACTATATCACAAAAAACTTCTTGATTGCTCAAGGAGTTTTTTAACAGTCAAAAAGACTGGTTTTGAAAGGGCTTGTCTTTAAGACTCGGATAAAAAACATCTCTGAGTGGTGCAGGTCTGTTATGTTATCGTTACCAGTTGATGATGTCGAGTATAAACACTTTTTAAACACCTAAACAATTATCTGTTTACTCTGATGACCTTAACTTCTCTTTTGGATTTGCGTCTTGACCTAGCTTGATTTTTGGAAAAGGGTGTCTTTTTTCTCAAAAATGGCTTGACAGAGGAAATATTTTAGGGTAAACTTATCATTATCATACAACAAGGAGAAATAATGATGTTACGACAAACGTCTGCCGTTTTGGCTCAAGCAAACTCATATTATTATTTTAGTTTCTTTAGATAGGCGTTTGTACCTCATGGATACAAAACGTCCCAGTTTGTATCTATGAGGCTAAAGCATTTTTGATTGTCGATAGCCGATTAGATGAATTAGTCTAACCGGCTTTTTTAGGAAATAACACACCCCTAAAACCGGTTAACCAAATGGTCTAGTCGGTTTTTTTGTGTATGTGAACTCTGTTTGGAGTTAAAGTCAGTTGCTCATGCTCTTTAAATATCAAAAGGATGCTTTGGCTTTATGGTCTAGTCTAGCTTGATGTTTGTTGGGGATCAGTCTTGGTTAATTGTTCAATACTATCGCTAATAGCTTATTGAGAAGGGCTACCATGGTCAGTTGACTTAAAAAGAGCTTTGTATGGTATTATTACTTTGGTTGTTGATAGCGTTCTTAGAGCTATAAAGTGTTCTAATAGATAAAGGGGTATAGTTTATGAAAAAGAAATGGGTCTTAGTGTCTCTAATGGCGATCCTTGGTTTTGGTTTGACGGCTTGCAGCCAGTCAAAAGATGTTAAAAAAGATCAAAAGCGCATCGGTATTCTTCAGTATATTGAATTGGAGCCGTTGGATGCTGCGAGAAAAGGCTTTATAGCTGAGCTTAAGGAGCAAGGCTATCGTGATGGGGATAACATTAGGATTGATTATAAGAATGCTCAAGGAGACCAGTCCTCCTTACCTAGCATGTCTGAAAAATTAGTTGCCGATAATGACTTGGTTCTTGGGATTGCGACCCAATCAGCTCAGTCACTTCTAGCAGTTCCTTCGGAAACACCTGTTTTATTCACAGCGGTTTCTGACCCCGTTTCTGCTAAGGTGATTAAGTCATTTGATCAGCCAGGAGGTCGGGCAACAGGTACGACAAATATGGCACCTGTCAAAGAGCGTGTTGCCTTGCTTCAAAAAGTCATGCCAAATCTAAAGAAAGTTGGCATCATGTATACCACTAATGAGTTGAACTCAGAATTACAAGTGGAAAGGGCCAAGAAAGTTTTTCAAAAGGCAGGGATTGAGACTGTTGTGAAGGGGATTTCATCAACCAATGACATCCAAGATACGACTCGCAGTCTGATGGAACAAACAGAAGTTCTCTACATGCCAACGGATGGCTTGATTGATAGTTCGATTACGATTGTGACGGACTTGTCCAAGGAAATGAAAATTCCTGTTGTGTCTGGTTCAGCTGATCTTGTTAAAGCAGGTGTTTTATTTGCTTATGGCCCTGATTATGAGCAATTAGGTCGTCAGACAGCCCGTCAAGCCATAGCTCTTTTAAAAGGCAAGGATATTGCAACGATAAAAGCCGAAGAGCCAGCAGGGATGAGGGTAACCATCAATCAAGATATGAGTACATTATTAGGGATTGACCTTAGTTCAATCGAAGAGAAATAAAAGGAGTTATTAGGATGAAAAGTCAGTTTAAGAAAATAGCGGCAGTTGGTTCGGTTCTTCTCATGTTGGCAGGGTGTGGGCAGGTTGCTCACTCTGAAAAATCAGCTGCCAAGGATGCTAAGCGTATCGGTATTTTGCAGTATGTCGAGTTTGAAACCTTGGATGTGGCACGCGAGGGCTTTGTGGATGAGTTGGCCAAAGGAGGATACAAAGACGGTGAGAATATCCTGATAGATTACCAAAATGCACAAGGAGAGCAAGCCAATCTACAAAGTATTTCAGAAAAGTTAGTCAAAGACAATGATTTGGTCTTAGGCATTGCAACGCCAGCGGCACAAGCCTTAGCCAATGCCTCAACAGATGTTCCAGTGACCTTTACAGCTGTCACAGATCCTCTTTCTGCCAAGTTGGTTAAAAGCATGGAGCAGCCAGGTGCAAATGTGACAGGCACGACGGACATGGCACCGACCAAGGAGCGTATCGCCCTGTTGAAAAAGGTGATGCCTAACTTGAAGAAGGTTGGGATCATGTACACCACTAATGAGCGTAATTCAGAGGTTCAGGTGAAAGAAGCACAGAAGGTCTTTGAACAAGAAGGTATTGAAGTTATTACCAAGGGGATTTCATCGACCAATGATGTTCAAGATACGGCACGTTCCTTGATGAATCAGACAGAAGTGCTTTATATGCCAACGGATAACTTGATTGATAGTTCCATTACCTTGGTGACAGACTTGTCTAAAGAAATGAAAATCCCTGTATACGCTGCCAATGCTGATTTGGTTGACAAAGGAGCTCTCTTTTCATACGGGCCAGACTTTGAAGAGTTAGGTCGTCAAACGGCTCGTCAAGCCATTCGTATTTTAAAAGGTGAGGATGTGTCAAAACTTTCAGTTGAGATGCCTGAAAACTTAACCGTTAAGATCAATGAGAAGATGGCTCAATGGTTGCAGATTGATTTGTCTGCGCTAAAAGAGAAACAGTAAGAAGGAAAATAAGATGTTAGATATTGTATTATCAAGTATTTCTCAAGGTCTACTTTGGTCGATCATGGCTATTGGGGTCTTTATCACTTTCCGTATTTTAGATATTGCGGATTTATCAGCTGAGGGTTCTTTTCCTCTGGGTGCAGTGGTTGCTTCGGTGGCTATTCTAAGTGGCTGGCATCCGATTTTAGCAACTTTGGCTGGCTTGGTCAGTGGTATGCTGGTTGGTTTGGTGGCAGGTTTTCTCCACACCAAGATGCATATTCCACCCTTGTTGACAGGGATTATTACCCTGACTGCCTTGTATTCTACTAATTTGCTGGTTATGGGTCGCTCTAATGTGTCCTTGTCTATGCAAGATACTTTGGTGATCTTATTCCAAGATATGGGTCTTGACAAAACCATGGCTGTGATGGTTATTGGTGTCATCTTTATTGCCCTTGTCATCTTGTCTTTGATGCTTTTTTTGAACACGCAATTAGGCTTAGCCCTTCGTGCGACAGGTGATAATAGCCACATGGGGCAGGCCAATGGTGTCAATGTTAATCACATGAAGGTTTTGGGTTACATGATTGGAAATGGTCTGATTGCTTTGTCAGGTGCTCTATTAGCACAGAATAATGGGTATGCTGATCTTAACATGGGAGTAGGAACCATCATCATCGGACTGGCATCTGTCATCTTGGCTGAGGTCATGATCAAACACTTGCCCCTTGGCAAACGCTTGTTCTCGATTGTTATGGGATCGGTGATTTACCGCTTGATTATTGTAGTGATTTTGACTGCCAATGTTAATGCGCAAATGATAAAATTGGTATCCGCCGTTTTACTTGCCATAATCCTATACATTCCAGAAATCCGCTCAAAACTAGGTGTTAAAACTTCAAAATCACTACTGGAGGAAAATTAATATGTCCATACTTAGCTTACAAAAGGTTCATAAAGTCTTTGAAAAAGGCACGGTCAATGAAAATCATGTCCTTCGTGGTTTGGATTTGGATGTTGAAGAGGGAGATTTTATCTCAATTATCGGTGGTAATGGTGCTGGAAAATCTACCCTCCTAAATACCATTTCTGGTGTGATTCAGATGGATGAGGGTGATATTTTACTTAATGGGCAATCCATCAAAAAACAATCAGTGGCGTCACGTTCCAAGCATATCAGTCGTGTCTTTCAAGATCCTCGTATGGGAACGGCAACCAACTTGACCATCGAGGAAAATATGGCGATTGCTTACCTGCGTGGGAAAAAGCGTAGTGTTTTCAAAAAAGCAGTGACGGACAAAGAGCGTGGGATTTTCAAAGAAGCCTTGAGAGAATTGGGACTAGGCTTGGAAAATCGCATGAAGACAGACGCTGGCTTTCTATCTGGTGGGCAACGTCAGGCACTAACCCTGTCGATGGCAACCTTGGTTCGTCCTGATATTCTACTTCTTGATGAGCATATCGCTGCTCTTGACCCCAAAACCAGTGAGATGGTCATGGCCTTGACCCAAAAAGTGGTGGAAGAACATACTTTAACCACACTGATGATTACGCACAATATGGAACACGCCATCATGTACGGCAATCGTCTGGTCATGCTCTATCAGGGTAAAATTGTCGTGGATGTCAAAGGCGAGGAGAAGAAGCATCTGACAGTCGCCCAGTTGATGGCTCTTTTCCATAAAAATGCTGGACAACAACTGAGTGATGACGCTCTTGTCTTGGGCTAATGCGGTATCATTTAATCGCAATAAAATACCGTCATTAAAGCTAGAACGCTACTTCCTTTTAGCAGATCAAGGAAGCTACTGATGGTTAAGGCATCTCAATCCTATCAAAAACAACCAGCTTGGGAGAGACTAAGCTGGTTGTTTATCTTATTTGGTGGAAATTTGTTGCAAGAGTTGTTCAGGTGTGGTTGTTGGTAGGATACGCACACGGTTGAGTGACAAAAGCCCATCAGCTGCACTGGCAAGGCCTTCGTTGGTGGTTAAGCCTAGCTTGTAACCAGCTTTTTCGGATAAAGCAAGGGTTTCTTGATTGTAACGTCCTGATGGGTAGGCAATGGTCATGGTCTGTTGCTTGAGTTGCTGGTCTAAAAAGTCTTTGCTAGCACTGACTTCAAGTAGCTGGTTGTTAGGATCAGTGGCACTTAGATCAGGATGGGTAATGGTATGCCCTTGAAAGGACATGCCATTTTTGCCCATTTCAAGCATCTGCTGGATGGTTAGATTGCCAGGATAGTTATTTTCGACAAAGCCTGTAATGATGTTGTTGGTGGCTTTTGCTTTGTATTTTTTGAGAATAGGATAAGCATGTGAATAAAAGTCAGCATTGCCATCATCAAAAGTGAGCCAAACCACCTTTTTGCTTGGGAGGCTATTACTGGTTAGGGCCTTGTGGGCTTCCTCGGGTGTTAGGAAGTAATAGCCCTCAGTCACCAGAGCTTTGATTTGTGCTTCAAAAAGCTCAGGGTCAACGATAAGGTTGGCACTAGCACTTTCCTCGGGCGCCATTTGATGGATGGCATGATACATGAGGATGGGAATCCGGACGGGTTGATCTTCTTTTTGCCACGTTTGGTTTTTGCTGTTCTGTTTCTTTGTGACTTGTTGCTGTTTTTGAGTCTGATCAGCTGGAGTAGTTGCTGACTTTAGCCTTTGGCAACCCAAGCCAATAAGAAGAAATAAACAGATTAACATGATAAAAGATTTATGTGATTGTTGCTGTTGCATTAGAGTCTCCTTTCTTTTTTCTCATTATAGCATAATATGAAAAGGAAATCTTGTAAATCATGAGTAGATTTTGCTATACTAGATGAAAAGCGTTTAACGAACACTCAGGAAAAATCAATTAGAACGAAGCAGGTCAAGACTGTATCGCTTTGATTTTTAAAGAGTATCACAATAAATAACAGTGAGGGATGATATGGTTGTTAAGATTGGTTTGCTTGGTTTTGGAACAGTTGCTAAGGGGCTTCCTTTTTTATTAAAGGAAAACCAGCCCAAAATAAGGCAATTAGCTGGGCTTGATATTGAGATTGGTAAAGTGTTAGTCAGGTCACAAGAAAAGGCTGATGCTTTGCGATCGCAAGGACATGATTACGACTTTGTGACGTCAATGGATGCTATATTAGCGGATGAGACGATTAAGATTGTTGTTGAGTTAATGGGGCGTATTGAGCCAGCCAAATCCTACATTAGTCAGGCCTTAAAAGCCGGTAAGCACGTGGTATCAGCCAATAAGGACTTGATTGCTTGTCATGGGCAAGAGTTGATCCAACTCGCTCAGCAGCATCAGGTTATGTTTGCTTATGAGGCAGCTGTTGCAGGCGGGATCCCTATTTTAAGAACCTTGTCAGAATCCTTAATGGCAGATAAGGTTACTCGTATCTTAGGGGTGCTTAATGGAACCTCTAACTACATGTTGACCAAGATGGTTGAGGAAAACTGGACCTATGAAAAAGCTTTGGCAAGTGCTCAAGCCTTAGGCTACGCAGAAAGTGATCCTAAAAATGATGTTGAAGGCATTGATGCGGCCTATAAGCTGGCTATTTTAAGTCAATTTGGCTTTGGGATGACTATTAGGATTGACCAGATTCATCATCAAGGGATTACGGTGATTAGACCAGAAGATGTGGCTATTGCCAAGGAGCTTGGCTATGTCATTAAACTCATCGGTGATTTACAAGAAACCCAATCTGGAATCTGGGCAGAAGTTGTACCCAGCCTCGTTCCAATAAAGCATCCTTTAGCTGGTGTTAATGATGTGATGAATGCGGTTCTTGTAGAGTCAGTTGGTGTGGGGCAGTCGATGTACTATGGTCCAGGAGCTGGTCAAAATCCGACAGCGACTTCTGTTTTAGCGGATCTGATGCACATTAGCCGAAACTTGCTTGAAGGGCAAGCGGTTAAGCCTTTTAATGCTTACCAACGCCCTTGTCGTTTGGCTAAGGCAGAGGAAATATTGAGTGCCTATTATGTCTCAGTAGTAGTCCTTGACGCCTCTGCTCAGCTAGCACAGTTGGCGGACCTATTTGAAGCTCACAATGCCTGCTTTGATCAGGTCTTAGAAGGTCAGTCTGACCAAGAAACGCTTCTGATAACGGTGATCACTAAAGCCATCACGCGTCAACAAATGGCAAAAATCCAATCAGCGATTGATGATTCAAATGCTTTTGCCTTAACAAACATCTTTAAAGTATTAGGAGAATCAGATGAAAATTAAAGTTCCAGCTACCTCTGCCAATCTTGGACCAGGTTTTGATTCGATTGGTCTTGCGGTGACTTGCTATTTGGTTCTTGATGTGTTAGGTGAGAGTTCTGCTTGGTTTATTGAGCATGACTTGCCTGGTATTCCTCATGATGAGACCAATTTGCTTATTCAGACAGCTTTGGCTGTTTGTCCTGATTTACAACCCCATCGCTTGAGGATGCGCTCGGAGATTCCCTTAGCAAGAGGGTTAGGGTCATCGTCTTCAGTGATTGTAGCAGGAATTGAGTTGGCGAATCAGCTGGCAGACTTAGGTCTATCAGATGATGAGAAATTAGAGATGGCGACCCAAATCGAAGGGCATCCTGACAATGTTGCCCCTGCTATTTTTGGCAATCTAGTGGTAGCATCATACCTCAATCAAAGTCTTGATAAGATTGTGGTGGATTTTCCAGAAGCTGCCTTGGTGGCCTACGTGCCTGCCTACGAGTTAAAAACCAGTGACTCTAGACAGGTGCTTCCAGATAACTTGGCTTTTAAGGAGGCTGTTTTGGGGTCTTCTGTTGCTAATATGGTTGTCGCTGGCTTGTTGACTGGGGATTTGACCAAGGCGGGACGCGCCATGAGCCAAGATCGCTTTCATGAGCCATATCGCCAAGCCTTAGTGCCAGAATTTGCCGCTATTAGGAGTCTAGGGCAAGACCATGGGGCTTATGCAACCTATCTTTCAGGAGCTGGTCCAACGGTGATGACCATGCTGCCTGTGGGTCAAAAGTCAGCCTTCTTAGAGGCTATAAAAAGTCAGTTCCCTGATCAGGTGCTTGATTTGGCTGTCGATTGTAAAGGAGTTTGTGTTGAGGACTAAGACCAAGGGACTACTACTGGCCTTTTTGGCATATGTCTTGTGGGGGTTGCTGTCTCTTTATTGGAAGCAACTAGGATCCATCCCAGCCTATGATATTTTTGCCTATAGAATTTTGTGGACAGTGCTTACCATGCTAGTGTATATGGTCTTATTTAAGCAACATCAGCGCTTTAAGAGAGAATTACAGACGCTATGGCAGTCTAAAATGACCTTAGTTAGGATGATGTTAGCCAGTCTTTTTATCACGATTAACTGGCTCTTCTTTATCTGGAGTGTGACCCATGGGCAAGCTACCCAAGCTAGCCTTGGCTATTACGTCATGCCTCTAGCGTCTATTGTTTTATCGCTGGTATTTCTCAAGGAGACCCTGACCAATGCTGCCAAGTTAGCTATTCTTCTAGCCTTTTTAGGGGTTAGTGTCTTGATTTATCAGACAGGTTCCTTGCCTGTTATCACGCTCTTACTTGCGGTTACCTTTGCGCTCTATGGCTTGATTAAAAAAGGCATCTCCCTCTCTAGTGATGTTGCCATGCTCTTTGAGGCTAGTTTTATTTTACCAGTAGGTTTAGTTTATCTCTTTTTGTTTTCAAAGGTACGTTTGTTTGAATTATCATTTTTTGAAAATATCTTGCTAATGCTATCGGGAATTATCACAGCGATACCTTTATTGCTCTTTGCAGAAGGTGTCAAACGAGCTCCTCTCAATCAAGTTGGCTTTATCCAATACGTCAATCCGACCATTCAGCTCCTGATTGCCGTGACTGTTTTTGGCGAGTCAATGACAAGAGCAGAGTTGGGTGGTTTTAGCTTGATTTGGCTAGCTGTTTTGGTTTTTATCGTGGGACAAATCATGACCATAAAAGCCTCAAAAAAGGAATGATTTGAGGATAAAAAGCCTTAAACGGTATTTGTTAGAATTATTTTAAGAGACTGGGCCTTGCCTGGTTTCTTTTAAGAGATGACTATGATAGGAGAAAAAAATGACTTACGAAGAAAGCTTGGCTTGGCTTCATGACCAGTTAATATTTGGGATTAAGCCGGGCATTGAGCGTGTCAAATGGTTACTTAATGAGTTGGGCAATCCCCAAGATAGGGTAAAAGGCATTCATATTGTTGGCACTAATGGCAAGGGTTCAACCCTTCATTACCTGCAAACCATTTTTAGTGAGGCAGGCTATGAGGTAGGGACATTTACCTCGCCTTATATCATGGATTTTAGAGAGCGTATCGCCGTTAACGGTGAGATGATTTCTAAGGAAGACATGCTCATTCTTTTCAAACGTGTCAAACCCTTGGCTGAGCGACTGCCAGTAGAGACAGGCTATGAACCTGCGACTGAATTTGAAATCATCACCGTCATGATGTTTTTGTATTTTGGTCAGCTACACCCAGTTGATATCGCTATTATTGAAGCAGGTCTGGGTGGGCTTTATGACTCTACTAATGTTTTTTCCCCCTTGCTTGCCATTTGCACCTCGATCGGCCTGGATCATCAGACGATTTTAGGGCAGTCCTATGAGGAGATTGCGGCTCAAAAAGCAGGTGTTTTAAAAGAGGGCTGTCCCTTTATTTTTGCGGAAGACAATCAGGCAGTCAAGGCTGTTTTTGCTGATAGAGCAAAAGAGACAAAGAGTCCGACCTTTGAGCTTGGGTGTGATTTTGAAGTGACAGGTAGTAGCAGAGCCTTTGACTTTCACTGGCAAGAGATTAGCTTAGAGCGCCTATCGCTCAAGATGTTAGGGCAGCATCAAGTCAGAAATGCTGGCTTAGCCATCATGAGTACCCTGCTCTTGCAAAAGCAGTATCCTAAAATTAGCGAAGCCATTATCCGAAGAGCTCTTGCAAAGGCTAGTTGGCTAGGTCGAACAGAATTATTGGCGGATAATCTTATGATTGATGGTGCTCATAATAATGAAAGCATTGCTGTTTTGGTAGCCTTATTGCAAAAAGAGTTTGCGACAAAAACCATCCATATCCTCTTTGCAGCCATTGATACCAAGCCCATCAATGGGATGTTGGACCAGCTGGCGATGGTTGGAGAAGTGACAGTGACCACTTTTGATTATCCTAATGCAGTGACTTTAGACCAATACCCTAAAGCCTATCAGAGAGTGGCGACCTTTAAGGACTGGCTAGATCAGTGCCATCTCAGCTCATCAGATGACTTATATGTCATCACAGGATCGCTCTATTTTATCTCCCAAGTCAGGAGAGAACGATTGACGCTCAATAGTGATCAATAGCTGATGAAAAAAATATCAAAAGCAAGGACAGAGACCTCCTTTTTTTGGTATAATAAGACTCGGCTATGCCAATCTGACAAGTATAAGGAAGAGATGATGCTAAAAGAAATAAGGGAGGCTCTTGCTGGCATTGATGTTCGTGTCGCTGAACCTCTAAAGAATTATACCTATACCAAGGTTGGAGGGCCAGCTGATTATCTGGCTTTCCCTCGTAATCGCTTTGAGTTAAAACGTCTGGTAACACTCGCCAACAAGCATGACATTCCTTGGATAGTGCTTGGGAATGCTAGCAATGTGATTGTTCGTGATGGTGGCATTCGTGGCATGGTGATCATGATTGATCGTTTAAAAACGACGGTGATTGATGGCTATGTTATGGAAGTAGAAGCAGGAGCCAATCTTAAAGAAGTCACTAAAATAGCAAGAGATCATAGCTTGACAGGCTTTGAGTTTGCAGCTGGTATTCCAGGTAGTGTGGGCGGTGCTGTTTTCATGAATGCTGGGGCTTATGGCGGCGAGATAGCGCATCTTCTGGTTTCTGCTCAGGTTCTCACACGAGAGGGGCAAATCCAGACACTTGATGCTAGTGACTTGAGCTTTGGCTATCGTCAGTCTGCTCTGCAAAGAACAGGAGACATTGTCCTTTCAGCCAAGTTTGCCTTAAAGCCAGGTGACTACTGCCTGATCAAACAAGAAATGGAGCGTCTCAATCATTTACGTGATCTGAAACAACCCTTAGCCTATCCTTCTTGTGGTTCTGTTTTCAAACGTCCTGTAGGGCATTTTGCAGGTCAGTTGATCACAGCCGCAAATCTCAAAGGCCATCGTATTGGTGGTGTGGAAGTATCTGAAAAACACGCCGGTTTTATGATCAATGTTGATTGTGGGACTGCCAAAGATTATGAAAACCTCATTGCCCATGTGATCAGGACAGTTGAAAAACACTCAGACATTACCTTAGAGCCGGAAGTTCGTATCATAGGCGATCCTTCTTAGGAGGTTGGAAAGCCCTTTGACCAGTGACAGAACCTTGCTCTTTGTCCTCATCTCAGGACTCAGACTTAAAAGGGTCTGTTGAACCTTTTCCTTGGTTTTTCAAACAGTTTTTTGAGAATCGCTTGAAGCAACTGTTACCCAAGCCCTAACTGGCTTTCTTATTTTGTTGACCATTTGGCGATAGCGGCATGCTATCAAGCACTTAATAGAAAATCTATGGAGGATTTATGACCATTGACTAATCCAATTATTGCCTTCAATCATGTGTCAAAGACATTTGAAGATAGTGGCACAACGGTTTTAAAAGATATTAACTTTGAATTAGAAGAAGGGAAGTTTTACACCCTTCTTGGTGCATCCGGATCAGGTAAATCAACGATTCTAAATATCATCGCAGGGCTTTTAGATGCCACAACGGGTGATGTGTTACTGGATGGCAAACGCATCAATGATGTCCCTATCAATAAACGAGATGTTCACACGGTTTTTCAGTCTTACGCCCTTTTTCCCCACATGACTGTCTATGACAACGTGGCCTTTGCCTTAAAGCTAAAAAAGGTTAGCAAAAAAGAGATTGACCAAAGGGTTAAAGAAGCCCTTAAAATGGTGCAATTAGAAGGTTATGAGAAACGCTCGATTCAAAAGCTGTCAGGTGGTCAGCGTCAGCGTGTGGCTATCGCGCGTGCCATTATCAATCAACCCCGTGTTGTGCTTTTGGATGAACCCTTGTCTGCCCTTGATTTAAAGCTGCGTACGGAGATGCAGTATGAACTGCGTGAGCTGCAACAACGCCTAGGCATCACCTTTGTCTTTGTGACCCACGATCAAGAAGAAGCCTTGGCCATGAGTGACTGGATTTTTGTGATGAATGAAGGGCAAATTGTTCAATCTGGAACGCCTGTTGATATCTATGATGAGCCAATCAATCATTTTGTTGCGACCTTTATCGGTGAGTCCAACATCCTACCAGCAACCATGATTGAAGACTATTTAGTGGCATTTAATGGCAAACAATTTGAAGCGGTTGATGGTGGGATGCGCCCTAATGAACCTGTTCAGGTGGTTATCCGCCCAGAGGACCTCCAAATCACCCTACCCGAAGAAGGTAAACTTCAAGTAAAGGTTGATACACAGCTTTTTCGTGGGGTTCACTATGAAATCATTGCCTATGATGATTTAGGCAATGAATGGATGATTCACTCCACACGAAAAGCCATTGAAGGCGAAATCATTGGGCTTGACTTTACCCCCGAAGACATTCACGTCATGCGTCTAGACGAGACAGAGGAAGAGTTTGATGCCCGTATTGAAGAGTACGTGGAGACAGAGGATGTGGAAGATGGTTTGATTAACTTTATCGAGGAGGAGCGTCATGAAGAAAAGGGCTAGTTGGTTTTCGCTTCCTTATTTTCTATGGGTTTTTCTCTTTGTGCTAGCTCCTGTAGCCATGATTGTTTGGAAGTCTTTCTTTGATATTGAATCTCAGGCAAATCTGGTCAATTATCAGACCTTCTTTGCCTCGTGGACTTACCTGAAGATGAGTTTGAACTCGATCTTGTATGCTGGCTTGATCACACTGTTGACCCTCTTGTTGGCATATCCGACAGCCTTTTTGCTAACCAGGCTAAAGCACAAGCAACTTTGGCTGATGCTGGTGATTTTGCCAACCTGGGTCAATCTGCTACTGAAAGCCTATGCTTTTATGGGCATTTTTGGTCAGCAAGGTGGGGTTAATGCTTTTTTAACCTTTATGGGCCTTGGACCTAAGCAACTATTGTTTACAGACTTTTCATTTATTTTTGTGGCTTCTTACATCGAAATTCCCTTTATGATTTTACCGATTTTCAATGCCTTAGATGATATTGACCGTAATCTCATCAATGCCAGTCGTGACTTGGGTGCCAATGATGTTCAAACCTTTACAAAGGTCATTTTTCCCTTATCTTTAAATGGGGTTCGATCGGGTGTGCAATCTGTTTTCATTCCTAGTCTAAGTCTTTTTATGCTAACAAGGCTAATCGGAGGTAATCGCGTCATTACGCTTGGAACAGCTATTGAACAGCACTTTCTAACCACTCAAAACTGGGGCATGGGCTCAACCATTGGGGTTGTCTTGATTGCGGCCATGCTTTTGATCATGTGGGTGACAAAGGAGAGAAAATCATGAAAAAATGGGCTAATCTTTATTTGATTCTTATCTTTGTCTTGCTTTATGCGCCTATTGTTTACTTGATTGCCTATTCTTTCAATAAGGGTGGCGATATGAATGGCTTTACAGGCTTTACGCTGGAGCATTATAAGACCATGATGTCAGACGGTCGTTTGATGCTAATTTTGGCTCAAACCTTCTTTCTAGCCTTTCTCAGTTCGCTGATTGCGACGGTTATCGGTACCTTTGGGGCAATCTTTATTCATGAGAGTAAACAGCGTTATCAAAATAGCATGCTGTCTGTGAATAACATCTTGATGGTCGCACCAGATGTGATGATCGGTGCTTCTTTCTTGATTTTATTTACTTATATCAAGTTTCAGCTTGGCTTTGCGACAGTCTTGCTGAGCCATATCGCTTTTTCCATTCCTATCGTTGTTCTTATGGTTTTGCCGCGTCTCAAAGAGATGAATCAAGACATGATCAATGCGGCCTATGACCTAGGGGCTAGTCGCTCACAAATGCTCAGAGAAGTGATGTTGCCTTACCTTACTCCAGGGATTATCGCGGGTTATTTTATGGCCTTTACCTATTCATTGGATGACTTTGCGGTGACTTTTTTCGTCACAGGAAATGGCTTTTCGACCCTTTCGGTTGAGATTTATTCCCGTGCTCGTCGAGGTATCTCGCTTGATATCAATGCCTTATCAACCTTGGTCTTTTTCTTTAGCATCTTACTGGTGATTGGTTATTACTTTATTTCTCAAGACAAGGAGGGCAAAGATGCGTAAACTAACCTCATTTACAACAGGAATTGTCGTTATTATCGCCTTACTATGGGCAACCAGTTTTGTCTTGCAACAGCAATCAGGTGACGTGTCTGATAAGCTGGTGATTTACAACTGGGGAGACTACATTGATCCTGATTTGTTAAAAGCATTTACCCAAAAAACAGGCATCAAAGTCCAGTACGAAACCTTTGACTCCAACGAAGCCATGTATACCAAAATCAATCAGGGTGGCACGACCTATGACATTGCCATTCCTAGTGATTACACCATTGATAAGATGATCAAGGAAGACTTGGTAATCAAGTTGGATAAGTCAAAAATCAAGGGTCTTGAGCATATCGGCACAGCATTTATGGGAAAAAGTTTTGATCCTAACAATGATTACTCTATTCCTTATTTTTGGGGGACGGTTGGGATTGTTTATAATCAAAAGCAGTTGGAGACTTATCCAGAGCATTGGAGTGACCTCTGGCGACCTGAATACAAGGACAGTATCATGATGGTTGATGGGGCTAGAGAGGTGCTTGGGATTGGCTTAAATCGCCTAGGCTATTCTTTAAACTCTCAAGACATGAGAGAACTAAACCAAGCTGAACAAAGCTTAAACCAGCTGACGCCTAATATCAAGGCTTTGGTGGGTGATGAGCTAAAAGGTTACATGATTCAGGGAGACGCACCGATTGGGGTGACCTTCTCAGGTGAAGCCAGTGAAATGCTAAGCGAAAATGAAGACTTGGTCTACGTTGTGCCGACAGAAGGGTCTAACCTGTGGTTTGACAATATGGTTATCCCGAAAACAGCCAAGCACCTCAAAGAGGCCTATCAGTTTATCAACTTTATGCTAGAGCCTCAAAATGCTGCTCAAAATGCAGAGTACATCGGCTATGCGACGCCAAATGATGCGGCGAAAGCCTTATTACCAAAGGAAATCAGAGAAGACTTGGCTTTTTATCCTAATCACGACACCATTGATCATTTAGAGGTTTATGACAATCTTGGTCCCAAGTGGCTGGGAATTTACAATGATTTATACTTACAAATCAAGATGTATCGCAAGTAAGGTCATGTCTTGGAGAGTATCTATCAGAGAAAAACAACACACTGATGACAAGGAGACATGTGATGAAAGCGATTAAAGGACTTTTGGTGATGGATGTTGATTCAACCCTTATCAAGGAGGAAGTGATTGATGTTCTAGGACAAGAAGCTGGCCTGGGTCAAAAGGTGTCTGAGATTACCGAGCGTGCCATGCGAGGAGAGTTGGACTTTGAGGAGTCCTTGAGTGAACGTGTCGCTCTACTCAAGGGTTTGCCTGAAAGCATTTTTGAGCAGGTCTCCCAAACGCTCCATTTTAATCAAGGGGCTAAGGAGCTTATTGATGAACTGCACAGACGCGGCTACAAAATCGGTCTCGTTTCAGGTGGTTTTCATCAAGTCCTTGATCTCTTGATCAAGGACTTAGACATTGACTATGTCAAGGCAAATCATCTGGAGGTTTCAGATGGCTACTTGACTGGCAAAACAGCTGGCGAGGTCGTCACTAAGGAGACCAAGCGTCTCATGCTAGAGAAATGGGCATCAGAGAATGGATTAGACCTCTCCCAAACCATTGCTATGGGAGATGGGGCAAATGACCTTCTCATGATTAAAGCGGCAGGGATAGGGATTGCTTTTTGTGCCAAGCCCATCGTTCGTCAACAAGCACCTTATCAGATCACAGAGCCTGACTTGTATCAGGTCATTAGGATTTTGGATGAGACCTTGTCAAAAACCAGTTGTTAACAAGATACTGGCAAAGTATTCGATAGCACATGGTAGGGCATCTTTCTTTATAAACAACACATCTTATCAAGGGTTTTGAACACCTGATAGGATGTTTTTTTGATGTGGCAGGTGTTTGGCTGATCTCTTTCATCATGATTTGCCAGATGCCTATCAGTAGGTTGACGTTTATCCAAAAAAGAAAGCTGATAATGGCGTAAGTCCTTTAATTAGGCTATAATAGAAATAGCAATCAAAAATAACGATATGGAGTTATCATGGAACGTAAACAGAAATTTTCAATTAAAAAGTTATCCGTCGGAGTTGTCTCCGTCTGTATTGGTTTTGCCTGGTCAACTCAAACAGTTCAAGCCGATGGGATTGCAGAGAAGCCCTTGTCCAATCAAGAACATGCAAAAGGTGTGGCTGATTTGGCAAACGAAAGTCCTCAAATACCTGAGGTGACTGCAGTAGTTGTCAGGAATCAGGCCTTACCAACAGAATCTGCTGAGGCTAAATCTTATGCAACCAACATGGCGGACTCTGTTATCTCAGAGAATCCAGAAAATGCTACCTTTAAGCTAAAAGCATCAGTAGAGGAGTCAGCAAGCCCAGCCCTAGTGGTGTCAGGAGAGGCTAGAGAACTAGCAGAAGCGCCCAAGCCAGTATCTGAACCGTCAAATAATGCCCTCAATGAAACCACAAGGATCGACGACAAACCACGTCTCCGTCGTACTAGGGACGTTCGAAACGAAGAAAGTTTGGAGGGTGCTGTTACTAAAGACGTTTCTGAGAAAGATGGCGAGATAGCTCTAGTAGACGATATGGCTGAGACGGCCAAGTCACCTAAGCGACAGGTAAGAGCCCTTGCTAATCGTAAGGAGCGTTATCAGACGGTCTTAGATGAGCTAAAGCAACAAAACAAAACAACCTATGATAGTTTATCGCCAGATGAAAAAGATCGCATTTCAAATGCTTTAGTGACCGAATTTCAGGATCACTTTATTGAGAATGTCTTGCCGGGTATAAAAGCTGTTACGGATTATAAAGAAATTTCAAGAGATCCTAATTTTAAATTAGGCAGCCCTAAATATCTTGAAATGATTAGAACGGTAGGAAAAGAAGGCGTGCCTCCAAAGGATTTAATCAAGACTGTGAACGAACGTCTAGTTGCGGAGTATAACCGAACGCTTACTTCTGATATCACTGTTGATGGTTATGTTATCCAAAATCCTGACATGATGGTTGATTTAGTGAAGTCAGTAATGGTCGGACAAAATCTTGATGCGATTTGGAGTTCTAAGCGTCCTGTTTTACAAGGGATGTATTTGCTCAATATGCAGTACAACTTTGAAGAGAACTTACCTAGTAAGATTGTCAATCAAGATAGATCTATGATGCTTGATACGACAATACCCAAAGTTAGTGCTTTTGACAATATTAAGCGTATTGGTAACTATGAACAAACCTATCTCCTGAAAGCAAAAGGCGACTATGCGGGGCTCTTACTGAGATATCAAGATTTTTTCAGAACCCAAATTCAACCTGTCATTGGTGGGAACAGTACACTTGAACTGGTTGAAAAATTAGCAGGTCAAATGTCTTTAGATAATTATGTTCAAAATCGTTCAAAAGCTTTGATGCCAGAGTCTGATTTATCTAAACAAGAACCAAGAAATACAGCAGACCTTCTGCATCGTTTAAATCTCTTGATTCCTGTCTTGTCTCAAGGAGAAGGTGCTGTTGTTGGGTCAACACGTGATACTGTGACGTTAGGGATTAAGGCCGTTTATCCAGATGTTCTACCACGCCTTTCTACGGGTGCTCAACCTGACCTCCCTAAGATGGTTCAAAACCTCAATCAGTTTGAAAACTACAATACTTTCCTTCGCGAGGCTAGTCGTTATGGTACAGATAAGAGCTTAAAAACAGCAGCTCCTTTAATCGCTAGAGATAGCTTGATGACAAGAGAACCTGTCAATGGTCAAGATCAGCGTGTTTGGCAAAGTTTGGCTACTAATGACACGGTTCGTAACTTGATTGCTCCTTTGAAATTTGATAGCCCTTCTTACGATGTTAGGTCTTTTATTGAGGGTGAGAAAGCCAGTCAGAATCTTTTCAACTCTTTTACGATTCCTTTGTTAGATGGTAGTAGTAGAGGCCCAGGGCTTTATTCTCACGAGATGACCCATGCCAATGACCAAGAAGTTCTATTCGATAAACCATATGGTAAAGGTGGTCGTCGAGAAGGCCAGGGACCGGAACTATATGCTAGAGGTTTATTTGAAGCGCGTGATAATACGCAAACAAGTGCTTCAGGGAATGTTGATCCTGTCTTTAACCTAAACACAACTATCATTCCCACAAATGGAAAAAATGATGCTAATATCAAACAAATTCAACCATCAGAGGCCTTGAATACCCCGCAAAAATTGGCAGATTATCAACACAAATTGATGAAACTCATCATGTGGATGGAAGCCAAAGAAGCACAAGTAGCTCTGAAGATTTTGAATGATGATCAGAAAAAACAATATTTTAATCAAGTAGAGCAAGTAGCACGTCGCCAATCGCCTGCTAATGGTGCGGATGCGGCAACTACTACGTCAACCAATGATAAGTTTGTTCCAAGTACAAAAGCACCACAAACAATTACTGACCTAGTAACTGATAGCTATGTATCTGCTGGATTCATTCAATCTGGAGCAAATCGTTTTGGTGAAGTAAGCACAAATAGTTATAACTTTTTGTCACTCTTAGATAGCTTCTACGGCTCAAACTACGCACCAGCAGATAAAAATACTGTTGGGGATTTATCCTTCAAGCGTAATGCGCATGAAATTTTAGGATACCAAGGTTATGAAGCGATGATTGCCTATTTGAGTGACCGATTCAATAGTGACCAAGCCTTTTATGCTGATTTAAAAAGGACATTTGATGCCAAGACGGATGTATTAGCAGGACAAACGCAAGCTACTCCTATTGAGACAAAAGTCAAACAATACGAAGAACTACTTAAGCTGGAGCTTCAAAATGTGCCAGAAGAGTTAAAAACAATCTATACGGATAAAGCAATTGAAGACGCTATTCTAAAGGATTTAAAAGCTGTAACTGCAACTGGTTTCCCGAGAGATTGGACACCTGAACAAATTGATGCCTTTAAAACAAGACAGATTAATAACGTTCGTAACTTAAAACTAACTCTTTTATCAAGAATTGTGGAAGAGTCGGACACGATGAATAGTGATCCAACTAAACAAAACTTATTTAAACGTACTTATACAACCCGTTACGTATTTGTCGATGAACAGCGTCGACCATTGGATGCCTTAGCATTAAACAGACCTGAGGATAAAGAGCAGCAATCTGTTCGCTCAGAAGCACCAGCAAATCCAGACACAACTATTATGTTAGGAAATAAAGTCTATAGCTTTTTAGAGTGGGAAGCGCCACAAGAAAATACGACAAATCCTTCTGAAACGATCATAACTTATACAGGAGTTTGGAAAGTTACAGATAAAACACCAACATCTTATAACATCATTTATGTCTCTGGAACAGGAAATGGCAATGGCGAAACACCTGACCAGCCCCTTAATAATTTAAATGATGCTATTTTAAAAGTAAGAGATGGTGGAACTATTCGCCTAGTTGGTGATTATAGTAGCCGTAATGTTGGTTCGTTGACCGTTAATAAAGCTTTAACGATTGATTCGCAAACAAGCAGTAGCTTGAACCTCAATGAATCCTTGACTTTCAATAAACCAGTCACATTAACAGGAAACTTGCAGATTTTTTCAGTGGGGAATGGTGGGCAATCTGTACCTTTGACCTTTAATGCCGATGTCATGATTGATCAAGATATTCGTACCCATAACCCTAATGGCACAGGTAGCAAGCCGACAGTAGTCCTAAATGCTGCCAATGCGACTATCAAGGGTGGTGAATTTGAGAAATTAGTCACTTCAGGATCTAGCACTGCGACGATTAGTGATAGTGCAAAACTAAGTCAAGGTGTTGAAACAAACGATAAAGCAACCATCACTTATGCAACGAATCAGACAAATCGCTTTAAGGCTATTAGTGGTGAGCTTAATCTTATCTTTAGTGGCAAACCTGCCAATCTGACGCTTGAAAACGTTACAGATGTCACTCTGCTTCCAAAAGCAGCTGTTAGTCTAGCACCAAATGCTACCATTAGGGGACATGTTTCTTTACATAATGACGCTATATTGAGGGCTCAAGATAATACCCTTACTTTTTCTAAGTTAACAGGTCCAGGAACGCTAAGTTTTGATGAAGCGCGGACGTTGACAGTATCGACTTTGCTTGAAAATCCTACGATTGAAGTCATTTCTCAAACAGGTAGGTATCAGGATAAGAAGATTTATGTTTATGCTGAATCAGGCGACGCTAGAGTGCTTGCCAAACAATTAGATGAGATCTTAGAGAAAACACCTCAAAATGATTATAGATACCTTGAACCTTACCATATTTACCATGAGTTTAAGGCATCTGAAGCTAAAAATAACGCTTTATTTAGGGCGGATGATTTTAGACATCTCCTTCCTGAAAACGATGGAGACATTAGTCTGACAGAGCCTAAAACCCCAGCCTTGATTACAGAAACGGTCGTCAGCAATAATAAAAAATGGGTCTTTAAAAAGTGGTTATTAAAAAAAGATCATAATGATAAAACCTACGTTTTCTTTGGCCTCTGGGAGCCACAAGACCTTGTCGCTCCAAAGGAGAGTCGACAAATCACTTACGAATTTGCGATAAGAGGAGCAACTGAAGAACGATTCAGAGCAGAGAATATTGTTAAACCAGCTGATCAATTAGTATTAGATGGAGAAAAAGTTTCACCGCCGACTACATTTGACAATCAAGTTAGAGCCAGTCAAGACCAGAGTGGTGAGTGGCAATTCAAGGGGTGGAATCCACCAGGAGAACAATTGGTATCAGGACCGTTGACCTTCACTGGAACTTGGGAGTTTGTGCCTTACAAGCCTGTTGATTTTCCGATTACCTACGAGGCGGACCAGGATCGTGAAGCAGGTACTGACAATGTTATTAAGATTCCTGGTATTCTTGGAAAACAATCAGGGATTACGGATAAGGTAGTTGTTCCACCAACGCGTCAGCTTGTTACCGTTGGTACTAAGCCGAAAGTTGAGGTTAAAGAAGCAGCTACAATTCCTGTTACTTATGTCAGAGATGATGCTAAAGAAGCCAATGTCAAAACAGAAATTAGCCCAGGTCGTCCAGAAAAAACGACCATCCGAACTACTTTTGAGATTGTGGGCGACCAAGCTGTTCCCAAAATCATAGAAACCACAGAACCGGCTACTCCTAAAGTGGTATCAATAGGTACTAAGCCAAAGGTTGAGGTTAAAGTAGCAACTACGATTCCTGTTACTTATGTCAGAGATGATGCTAAAGAGGCTAATGTCAAAACAGAAGTTAGCCCAGGTCATCCAGAAAAAACGACCATCCGAACTACTTTTGACATTGTGGGTGACAAAGCTGTTCCTAAAATCACAGAGACCACAGACGCAGCTACTCCAACGACGATATCAGTTGGTACTAAACCACTTGTGACCGAGGAAATATCAAAAATTCGACTGACATTTGTGGCAAATGAGCAAGATCCTGCAGGTCGCATGGTCATTACTGATGTGGGTAGCCAGACCAGAACTAAGGTGACAACGCCTTATAAATTAGTTGATGGGATAGCCGTTCTTGATGAATTTAACAAACAAACCGTTGTTTATGAGGGTTCTCCTCGAATTGTGACTGTCGGTACTAAACCTGTTACCACTCAAATAAGTCAAGATTTAGCAGAAAAAGTGGTTGAGGATTCAAATGTTTTAGCAGGAACACCTGATAAAGTAACACCTGGTCGACCAAAACTAACTGAAATCCGTAAGACTTATACTCTCAATAAGGATACTGGTAAAGTAGTTGAAAAGGTTGAGGAAGTTATCGTAGATGCTGGTCTTGCCCCTGAGCGTATTGTTGGTACTAAAGCCATGGTTATCAATCCAATAACACCGATTAGACAACCTAAAAATTATCAGATTTCGTATCGCTATCGTTTTGAAAATGGCCAAGAAACTAATTTTGATGTCCCAAAAGCTCCCCTACCTAGTGGGAAAACAGTGGCTGAAAATGAAACTATCTCAGTACCAAATCTCTACACTAATGCAGTAATTGAAAGTAAAGATGCGACAGGTGAGTGGCAATTTAAGGGCTGGACCCCAGCAAATGAACAAGTGGTTTCAGGACCGTTGACCTTCACCGGTACATGGGAATACAAGGCCTATACTATCGTAGAGCCATCTGTTCGCTATGAGGCAAATGACCAACTCGCCTTTGCTAGCCAGCCTGTCACTACTTTAGGTCAATCTGGTAAAGTCTCTGCCTTCACTGGTCGATTGGTCGAAAATCCTACTGATACAGTGATTCAAGTCGGTACTAAGCCTCTCATTCAAGAACTGGTGGGAACAGATATTCCTGTTCGCTATATTGCTGATGATAATATTGAAACCAACAAACAAGTGACTCGCATTGAGGGAAGTCCAGCCATCACCACGACTCAAACCACTTACCGCCTTGATGGCGCTAAGGCAGTGGTTAATCAAACGACTACTCTAAGCACCAAGCCAGCAGTTGCTAAAGAGATTGTTGTCGGTACTAAGCCTAAGGTTACAGAGAAAGTTGGCACTGTTATCCCTAAACGCTACACAGCCGATGATGAGAAAACTGTTAACGTCCACACGGTTATCAGCCCTGGTAAAGCAGAAAAAACCATCACCACAACCACTTATCGCTTGGATGATAAGGGTCAAGCCGTGGTTGCGAACGAGCGTGTAACTGTTGAAGCAGCCGTTCCAGAGGTAATCAGTGTCGGCACTAAGCCTCTTATTCAAGAGATTGTGGGGACAGATATTCCTATTCGCTATGTTGCTGATGATAATATTGAAACTAACAAACAAGTGACTCGCATTGAGGGAAGTCCAGCCATCACCACGACTCAAACCACTTACCGCCTTGATGGCGCTAAGGCAGTGGTTAATCAAACGACTACTCTAAGCACCAAGCCAGCAGTTGCTAAAGAGATTGTTGTCGGTACTAAGCCTAAGGTTACAGAGAAAGTTGGCACTGTTATCCCTAAACGCTACACAGCCGATGATGAGAAAACTGTTAACGTCCACACGGTTATCAGCCCTGGTAAAGCCGAAAAAACTATCACCACAACCACTTATCGCTTGGATGATAAAGGTCAAGCCGTGGTTGCGGATGAGCGTGTAACTGTTGAAGCAGCCGTTCCAGAGGTAATCAGTGTCGGCACTAAGCCTCTTATTCAAGAGATTGTGGGGACAGATATTCCTATTCGCTATGTTGCTGATGATAATATTGAAACCAATAAACAAGTGACTCGCATTGAGGGAAGTCCAGCCATCACCACGACTCAAACCACTTACCGCCTTGATGGCGCTAAGGCAGTGGTTGATCAAACGACTGCTCTAAGCACTAAGCCAGCAGTTGCTAAAGAGATTGTTGTCGGTACTAAGCCTAAACTTGTCCGTCAAGAGGAAATGCTTTCTGAGGTTGTGGAGTATGATGCTAATACCCTTGCTGGTAGCCCAGATCAGGTTATTCCAGGTCGACCAAAGGTGACCGAAACGCGCACGCATTACAGTGTTGATGAGCAAACAGGTGCTTTATCAGAGCAAGTAACCACTGTGGTTACTGATCAAGGTCTAGCTCCTAAGCGTATTATCGCTAGTAAGGCGCTAACCTTGGCACCAATTCCTTCTCCAACTGTACCGACTATACCTCAACCGTCTAAGGATGTCGCAGAAAGCTACACGATAGTTGTTTCGGTTGATGGTAAAGAGGTTCAAGTATCAACACTTGATGATGTGGTTTATGCTGTCTTTTTGGAGCATCTCTCTGCCCTTATCGAAGCTAAATTGTCCGAAGGTCTTGTTTATGACTCAGCAATCAACGAAGACAACACGGTTCATCTCTTCTTCCATCATCCTATGGATGACCAGTCGTCAGGTGACGCCAATGTTGTTTCTCCCGTCAACCCACCAGTAGAAAACTATGAGATTACAATCCTGATAGATGGACAATTGGCTCAAATATCAACTTTTGATCTGATGACCCATGCTGTTTTCTTGGAGCATCTCTCTGCTCTTATCGAAGTAAAACTATCAGAAGGCTTAACTTATGTGTCAGCTGATTATAAGGGCAAGGCTGTTACTTTAAGTTTTATAAGGCCAAAGAAAGTGACAAAGGGCACTGCTGAGGCAATAAGCTTTCAGTCGTCTTCGGCAGACCAGTCGCAAGCGGCGGTTAAACCGACTCTAGCTGTAAAGGATGCTTTTAAAAAAGAAATGGCTTTAAAACAACATGACGAAAAGTCTCTTCTCAAAGGAGGAAGCGCTGCCGCTGGTGGTTCTAATCAAGGAGAGTCAGCCTTACTGTCATCCAAAAACAGTCAAGGGACGCCTTTGACTTGGAGAAATGGAACGTTTAGCAAGCCTAATCAAGCATTGGTAATGCCTACTTACCAAGCGATGTTACCTAAAACAGGTGCTAGCAATAGACACTTATTGGCAGTCGGGGGTCTTACTCTGACAGGTCTTACCTTTATGTTCATTTCTCTCAAACGCCGTCAAAGCTAAGTTACTGATGACTTGTAGATTCAGTTTGACTCTAAAACCAGTTCCTGTTGGGACTGGTTTTTTAGATAGGGCATGGGATTGGCTTATGGAGTCGTAAGATATAAAAAAAAGGAAACGTTATCATTGAGAAAGGTTTGGTTCTACTAGCTTTTTAGGATTTTTTTGGGTAAAATAGAGGAGTAATTGGCAGTAGCCAAAATAAGTGATTAGGGCTATGTCTTAATCCGTAATCATTAAAGGAGTTCTAATGGTAAAATTAGTATTTGCTCGCCACGGTGAGTCAGAATGGAACAAAGCTAACCTTTTCACAGGTTGGGCTGACGTCGATCTTTCAGAAAAAGGAACACAACAAGCGATTGACGCTGGTAAATTGATCAAAGAAGCTGGTATTGAATTTGATCTTGCTTTCACATCAGTATTGAAGCGTGCTATCAAAACGACCAACTTGGCGCTTGAGGCAGCGGATCAACTGTGGGTACCAACTGAAAAATCATGGCGTTTGAATGAACGTCATTATGGTGGCTTGACTGGTAAAAACAAGGCAGAAGCAGCTGAGCAGTTTGGTGATGATCAAGTTCATATTTGGCGTCGTTCATACGATGTCTTGCCTCCAGAAATGGCAAAAGATGATGAGCATTCAGCACATACTGACCGTCGTTATGCCCTTCTTGATGATGCTGTTATTCCAGATGCTGAAAACTTAAAAGTAACGCTGGAACGTGCTCTTCCATACTGGGAAGACAAAATTGCACCAGCTCTTAAAGAAGGTAAAAACGTCTTTATTGGTGCACATGGTAACTCTATTCGTGCCCTTGTCAAGCACATCAAGCAATTAAACGACGAGGACATCATGGATGTTGAGATTCCTAACTTCCCACCACTTGTCTTTGAATTTGACGATGCCTTAACAGTCACTGCAGAATACTACCTTGGTGGTGAGTAACAGCTCAAAGAGACTAGGACCTTGTTCAAGTCTCTTTTTAAGTGTTGTCTAAAATCTTTTGATTTAGAGTGCTTGAGTTGCTTATGTTTAATGATTTTTATGATAAAATAACAAGTATCTATTAGCTATGGAGAAAAAGTGTGAACGATTGGTTATACCGTTTAAAAGATAATTATTTGGCTCTGCCTTTACTTGCCAGAAGGCTTTATGTGATTTTTTTGACGGTTGTTATCCTTTTTACGATTTTAGTGGCTCGTCTTGCTTATATGCAGTTGCTTAATGCTGATTTTTACCTCCAAAAAATAAGGGCTAAAACGGTTTACACCATTGCACAATCAACAGAGCGTGGACAAATCTATGATGCTAAGGGGAAACTTCTAGCGAAAAATACTCAGAAAAAAATCCTCACCTTCACTCGTAGCAATACCATGACTGCTGAGAGGATGAGGGCTATTGTCCAGACTTTAGCACAAGTGGTCACCTTAGAGGACACCAAGGTTTCCAAAAGAGATAAGATTGATTACTATTTAGCAAGCAAGGCTAATCTTGATCAGGTTGTTGCCAACCTTCCCCATGAGCAAAAGTATGATAAGTTTAACAATAGCTTGTCATCTTGGCAAATCTATCAAAACGCAGTGGCAGCAGTCCCAGATCGAGCTATTTCTTTTGACCAAGAGACCTTGAAAAAGGTTGCGATTTTTAAGCAAATGAATGCAACAGCTGCCTTTGATACCACGCGCTTAGCGGTTGGAGAATTAACGGATGATCACGTGGCAATAATAGCTGAAAGAGCTTCTGAGCTGACTGGTCTAAGGGTTGTAGACGGTTGGGATCGAGAAGAGTCCACAAGTAGTTTATCTCCCTTGTTAGGGCGTATCTCGAGTGAAAAGACTGGTTTACCTCAAGAAGAGGCGGCTGATTATCTCAAAAAAGGCTATGCTCTCAACGATCGTGTCGGTATCTCCTACCTTGAAAAACAATACGAGTCTGTCTTACAGGGCAAACACCAATCCAAGACCATTACCGTTGATAAAAATGGTAAGGTGATTGATGAACAACTGACTTCAAAAGGAAGCAAGGGTGATCATCTCAAACTGACTATTGATTTGGATTTTCAAGCAGGGGTTGAGGCTATTTTGCGTCGTTATTATGAGTCTGACATCGCCTTGGGTCATGCTGCTTATTCTGATGGTATCTATGCCGTTGCTATCAATCCTCAAACAGGGGCTATTTTATCAATGGCTGGCTTATCGCATGACAAAAGTAGTGGTCAGCTAGAAGCTGATGTCCTAGGCACGATGACCAATGTCTTTACGCCAGGATCTGTGGTCAAGGGGGCTACCTTAACAGCTGGCTGGCAAAATGGTGTCTTGACAGGCAATGAGACGCTCACGGACATGCCCATTGTTTTTGCAGGCGATCATACCAGCATTAATTCTTGGTTTACCAACGGGGCTCTTCCTATAACAGCTAGACAGGCCTTGGAGTATTCTTCCAATACTTATATGGTACAATTAGCCCTTAGGCTCATGGGGCAACACTATAGCCCTAATATGCCTTTGACCGCATCTGGTTATCAAGAGGCCATGGAAAAACTCCGAAAAGCTGCTGCGGAGTATGGCATGGGGACGTCGACAGGTATTGATCTTCCAAATATTTCAGAAGGCTTTATGCCTAAGCAGTTTACGGTTTCCAACACTTTGACACAGGCGTTTGGGCAATTTGATAATTATAGCACCTTACAGCTTGCCCAGTACGCAGCGACTGTTTCTAACAGTGGCAATCGCATGGCAGCTCATCTTGTTCAAGGGATTTATGGTGAGACAGCAGATGGAGCACTCGGTGATTTGCTAGCAGCGACTGAAGCCAAATCCTTAAATCAAGTCGCCATCACACCAGAGCAAATGGGAATTATTCGTCAAGGTTTTTACGACGTTGTCAATAGCAACAGTAGTCTAGCAACGGGAGCTGATATGAGAGGGAGGCACACTGTTATCAGTGGTAAGACAGGAACTGCCGAAACCTTCGCTAAAACCCTCAATGGTCAAACGGTTAATACAGTAAACCTTAACTTGGTTGCTTATGATCAGGATAATCAGATCGCTGTGGGCATCATGTATCCGAATGCCTCTAATTACCTCTCAAAAATTCATCAGTACATTGCTCGTGATATCATTGATCTTTATGTCTCAAGCTTTGTCGATCATTCTTAAAAAAGGAGATGTCTGTGTTATATCCCACACCCATTGCAAAATTGATTGATAGTTTTTCCAAATTACCAGGCATTGGCATCAAAACGGCTACTCGTTTAGCCTTTTATACGATTGGTATGTCTGATGAAGATGTCAATGCCTTTGCTAAAAATCTCTTAGCAGCCAAACGTGAGCTAACCTACTGCTCTATCTGTGGCAATCTTACGGATGATGATCCTTGTCAGATTTGTAGCGATGAGACTAGGGATCGTTCTGTTCTCTTGATTGTTGAGGCTTCAAAAGACGTGTCAGCGATGGAGAAAATTCAAGAATACCGTGGGCTTTATCATGTCTTGCATGGCTTGATTTCTCCCATGAATGGGATTAGTCCTGATGACATCAACCTTAAAACGCTGATCACTAGACTTATGGATGGTGATATCACTGAAGTGATTATTGCGACCAGTGCGACAGCAGATGGTGAGGCAACCTCTATGTATATTTCACGGATTTTAAAACCAGCGGGCATCAAGGTGACCCGCCTAGCCCGTGGTTTGGCAGTCGGTTCAGATATTGAATACGCGGATGAGTTAACCCTTTTAAGGGCGATTGAAAATCGTACAGAATTGTAAAAAAAGACGATGACAAGTCAACAAGGATAAGAAAGGACTATTATGACTAAACAAACATTAATATTGCTTTATGGGGGGCGTTCTGCCGAACGTGAGGTTTCTGTATTATCTGCCCAGAGTATTATGCGCGCAATCAACTATGAGAAATTTCAGGTTAAGACCTATTTTATTTCTCAAAAAGGTGCTTTTATTAAGACCCAAGAATTTAGTTGTCAGCCTGATGACAATGAAGAACTCATGACCAATCAGACCATTTCTTTGGATCAACAAATCAAACCGTCAGATATTTATCAAGAAGATGCCGTTGTCTTTCCTGTTCTTCACGGACCAATGGGAGAAGATGGCTCTATGCAAGGCTTTTTAGAGGTTTTGGGGATGCCTTATGTCGGTACCAATGTCTTATCGTCAAGTCTTGCCATGGATAAAATCACTACCAAACAAGTCCTCGAATCGGTAGGTATTCCACAGGTTGCTTATACTGTCTATATTGAGGGTAATGATCTGGAGGCTTTTCTGGTGAAGACCATGGAGACCCTAGACTTTCCCATCTTTGTCAAGCCAGCTAATATGGGCTCTTCAGTCGGGATTTCAAAAGCTGAGAATGAGTCAGAACTAAGGGCTGCTATCGCTGAGGCTTTGACCTTTGATAGTCGCATCCTATTAGAACAAGGGGTCACGGCGCGTGAGATTGAGGTGGGTCTTTTAGGTAACACCGAGGTCAAAACGACTGAAGCTGGTGAGGTAATCAAGGATGTTGCCTTTTATGACTACAAGGCCAAGTACATTGACAATAAGATTACGATGTCCATTCCAGCAGCCATTCCAGCGGATGTCATGTCTCAGATGCGTCGCTATGCCGAGACAGCTTTTAAGACACTTGGGGGTTGCGGTTTATCTCGTTGCGACTTTTTCTATACAGAGTCGGGAGATATTTTCTTAAATGAGTTAAACACGATGCCTGGCTTTACCCAGTGGTCCATGTACCCTTTGTTATGGGAAAATATGGGCCTGGCTTACGCTGATTTGATTGAGGAGTTAGTCAGACTAGCACAAGAAATGTATGACAAGCGAGAAAGTCACTTGGTTTAGCTAGTAGAAGCTACTTGCCAGCTATCTCTTGAGGAATGCTAGTTATTCCTTTGTCAGTATTTTTTTATCAGTCTTAGATATTTCTAATGAAGTCTTCTGCTATTATAGTCTTTTGAATTAACTGTGATACGCTTCGCTTTTTGGGTTTTTAGGTTCAGACCTCAAAACCTCATCATGAGGCTTTGAGCTTTCAACTTGAAGTACTCTTATGAGACACGTTCTGCTTGTCTTATCTCCAGCCTCAAGCAGTTTAGTAAACGGTTTGTGCTGTCTGCGTCTCAGCTCCTTGTCTGAAAGTTAATTCATTTGACTATCGTACTGGTCCTCTTTATCCATCCAAACGAGATGTCACCCATCAAAAAAATCAGCGTAGGATGAGGCGCTGATTTTTTATATAACATAATTCGTTTATTAATGATTCGGATGGAGTAGTTTTCGATACTCTGGCAGGCGATTAAGCTGTGGTAAGATTGCCATAGTCACTAAGATACGGATTGGAATTTCAAATAATTTGATCCAACGTCCTGCGACGAATTGTGCCATGATAGGAACGTGATAGTAGTGCTGAATCAGCCACGGGGTCATGACGAAACTTCCTAAGATGCTAAGGGTTGTAACGGCTATGGTTACATAGAGCCAGTCTTTTTTGGATGCCCAAGAAAAGGATCTGCCATAAAAGAAAAGACCGTAGAAGAATCCCATGATAGCTTCCATAAAGGTCCAACCAATTAAAAACATGCCAGCCTTTTCAGAAAAGAGGGTATCTATAATATCAAAAAAACCTAAGGTGAAAAAGCCAAGAAGAGGCCCAGTGATTGACCCAATAATGGTTTCTAAAATGAACGTAAAGCTAAGCACCAGCTGCTTGGGAATAATAGTGATGGAAAAACGTCCCACCAAGTAGCTAAGGGCTAGCAAAATGCCGATAGTGGCTAAGCGACGAGGACTTAACTTTGGAAAAGTTAACAAATGTTTCATGATAAAGCTCCTTAAAAAAAGATAGTGGAGCTGTTAAGACGACTTCACTCCATCAGAGTGAAAATAGCTAACAGCGGATGCAATGATTTATCGCACGAATCGTTTCGTTATGTGACAACATCCCATTCACATACACTTGACGCAAATCATTTACTCTGTTGATTGGTATGACCAACCTTTTATATTATATCATAAGTTCCAAAAATAGCAAGTCGTAGTTTTCCCTAAAACCCGCTTCTTTAAGAGTTGTGATATAATGGAAATACTATTGAACAAAAAGAAGGTGTCGTTGATGAGATTACGATTACATGAAGTCGCCAAGGTTGTTGGTGCTAAAAATGATATCACTGAATGGGAAGATTTTGCTCTCAATCACGTTGAGTTTGATTCACGCAAGGTAGGTCCAGGCGATCTTTTTCTGCCCTTAAAGGGAGAGCGAGATGGTCATGATTTTATAGCTATGGCTTTTAAACAGGGAGCCCTTGCTACTTTTTCAGAAAAAATCATTGAGGGTCATCCTTATCTGTTACTAGATGACTGTCTAGCAGCCTTTCAAGCTTTAGCCGCTTATTATCTTGAACGTCGTCCTGTTGATGTGATTGCCATCACAGGCTCAAACGGCAAAACAACGACTAAGGATATGGTGGCTCATCTCTTGTCAACGACCTACCATACCTACAAGACTCAAGGCAATTACAACAATGAGATTGGGCTTCCCTACACTATTCTTCACATGCCAGACCAGACTGAAAAACTGGTCTTGGAGATGGGGCAAGATCACCTTGGGGATCTTAAACTCTTATCGACCATTGCCAAGCCTCATATTGCTGTGGTTACCTTAATCGCAGAAGCCCATTTGGCCTTTTTTGGTAGTCGTGATAAGATTGCAGAAGGGAAGATGCAGATCACTGAGGGCATGGATAGTGATGGTATTGTGATTGCTCCAGCAGATCCTATCCTTACCCCCTATCTCCCGACCCAGCAGAAGCTGATTCACTTTGGGCCTAATCAGGCCATTGCCATGACAGACCTTCAAGAATTTAAGGATTCGCTCACCTTTAAGACGAATTTTTTAGACGCTCCGATTAATCTCCCGGTTACTGGCAAATACAATGCCACTAACGCCATGATAGCTGCCTATGTGGCAACCCTACTCATGGTACCTGAGTCAGCGATTCATGAGGCCTTTAAAACCCTTGAATTGAGTAAAAATCGTACGGAGTGGAAAAAGGCTGCTAATGGTGCGGATATTTTGTCAGATGTTTACAATGCCAATCCCACAGCTATGAGGCTAATCCTAGAAACGTTTTCAAGCATTCCAGCTAATGAGGGTGGCAAAAAAATAGCGGTTTTAGCCGATATGAAGGAGCTAGGAGCTGAGTCAGTTACCTTTCACAATCAGCTGCTCATGAGTTTAGCGCCAGATAGGATTGATACCTTAATTTTCTACGGTCAAGACATCGCCACCTTGGCACAATTAGCCAGTCAGATCTATCCTATCGGTCATGTTTATTACTTTAAAAAGACAGCGACAAAAGACCAGTTTGATCACTTGTTGAGTACGGTTCAAGCAGTTTTAGAACAAAATGATCAGATATTATTAAAAGGCAGCAATTCGATGAAGTTAGCTGATATTGTGACGACTTTAGAAGGAGGTGACTAAGCTCATGATACCTATTTTACAAATCCTAACAGGTGAGTCCAGTCATCCACCTGCCGTGACACCAACGGTTTATGCGATTTTAGGAGCCTTAGTTGTGGTTGCTATCGCCATGACTCGCCTTTATTATCATCACTCTTTTTACCAGCATTTTTGGAAGGGTCTTCAATACCTTCAAGTCCTAGCACTTTATACTTGGTATCTCTTAGCACACTTTGATCTAACAGAAGCACTGCCTTTTTACCATTGTCGGCTGGCGACACTTGCCATTCTCTTTTTACCACAGGGGCGCTTAAAGACCTACTTTGCTTACTTGGGAACAGCTGGATCCATCTGCGCTCTCTTATACCCTGTTTTTGATCCGTATCCGTTTCCACATGTGACCATTCTTTCTTATGTTTTTGGGCATGTCGCCTTGTTAATCAACAGTCTTACCTATCTTTACCGTCATCAGGAGTGGCGCCATCTCTCTTTTCAGAGGGTCTTGATAATGACCTTTGTTATGAATCTTTTGATTGGAGTGATTGACCTGCTGCTAGGGGCTAATTATGGTTTTTTAAGAGAAACTCCCTTGCTGGCTGGGAAAAATGGTGTGGTAAATGTCCTACTTGTCACCCTTGTCATTGCTGTTTTGATAATGATTGTTCAAAAGCTTATTGCCAAAGATAGCCGTCGATACAGTCAGAGCAGGACTTGACCAGATGATTTAGAATTAGCTATAATAACAAAGGCTTGGACAAGGGATTAGGGCTCTACTAGTTCAGCTCTTGATCTAAAAAAGCAGATAAAGCCCAATGTAGAACCAGTATGGATTAAGTGAAACATAGAACAAAATAGAGCAGCAGTTACTTGCTGACCAGCACAATAACACACAAAGGAAATGATTATGTCAACTCAAGAGGAAATTAAGCGTCGTAGAACCTTTGCCATCATCTCTCACCCGGATGCTGGTAAAACGACCATTACGGAACAATTACTTTATTTTGGTGGTGAGCTGCGTGAAGCAGGTACCGTCAAAGGGAAAAAAACAGGAACTTTTGCCAAATCTGACTGGATGGATATTGAGAAACAGCGTGGGATCTCGGTGACTTCATCAGTCATGCAATTTGACTACGCTGGTAAACGCGTCAATATCTTGGATACGCCTGGTCACGAGGATTTCTCAGAGGATACCTACCGTACCCTTATGGCTGTGGACGCTGCTGTTATGGTCGTTGACTCTGCTAAGGGGATTGAGGCGCAAACCAAGAAACTTTTTGAAGTTGTCAAACACCGCAATATTCCTGTCTTTACCTTTATCAATAAATTGGACCGTGATGGGCGTGAGCCATTGGATCTTTTGGAAGAATTAGAAGAAGTCCTTGGAATTGCTTCTTATCCGATGAACTGGCCAATCGGTATGGGACGTGCCTTTGAAGGACTTTACGATATTCACAATCAGCGATTAGAACTCTACAAAGGTGATGAGCGCTTTGCGGAAATCGCTGATGGAGACACGCTTTTTGCCAACAACCCTTTCTATGAACAAGCTAAAGAAGATATTGAGCTTTTGAGTGAAGCAGGAAATGGCTTCTCTCAAACGGCTGTTTTAGCAGGGGAGCTGACACCAGTATTCTTTGGGTCAGCCCTTACCAACTTTGGTGTGCAGACTTTTCTTGATACTTTCTTGGCATTTGCGCCAGAACCACATGGTCATAAAACGACTGAAGACAAGATGATTGACCCTCTGGATAAGGATTTTTCGGGATTTGTCTTTAAAATCCAAGCCAATATGGACCCTCGACATCGTGACCGTATTGCCTTTGTTCGCATTGTTTCAGGTGAGTTTGAGCGTGGTATGAGTGTCAATCTTCCGCGTACTGGTAAAGGCGCTAAGCTTTCAAACGTGACTCAGTTTATGGCAGAATCTCGTGAGAATGTTGACAATGCTGTTGCCGGTGATATTATCGGAGTTTATGATACGGGAACCTACCAAGTGGGGGATACCCTGACTGTTGGTAAGAATAAATTTGAATTTGAACCACTACCAACCTTTACGCCAGAGCTTTTCATGAAAGTATCCGCAAAAAATGTCATGAAACAAAAATCCTTTCACAAAGGGATTGAACAGTTGGTGCAAGAAGGTGCTATTCAGCTTTATAAAAATTACCAAACAGGTGAGTATATGCTGGGTGCCGTTGGTCAACTGCAATTTGAAGTTTTCAAACACCGTATGGAAGGTGAGTACAACGCAGAAGTTGTGATGACACCAATGGGTAAAAAGACCGTACGCTGGATTAAACCAGAAGACCTTGACGAACGCATGAGCTCAAGCCGAAATATCCTAGCCAAAGACCGTTACGACCAACCCGTATTTCTCTTTGAAAACGACTTCGCGCTTCGCTGGTTTGCCGACAAATACCCAGATGTAGTATTGGAAGAGAAGATGTGAGAGGAGCGCAGTTGGTCCAAGAACTCAAGCCAAGCGTAGAGTGATTTGCTACCAACCACTGCGCTTTATAGAAAAAATTATTAGCTCGTTTACGAACTCAATTTTGTCGTTTTTCCTTTATGGAATGATCAGATTCAGCAAGCTCTTGGCAGTTTTAACATCAAAGAAAGTCGATGCATTTGTACTGCACCCTAGAAGTAAACTTTTTGTCTAACTTTTCAGGTGCGAGTCATTTTGTCATCGGCATTTTTGAGGTTAAAGGCTATTTCTTTAACCATCATTCTGTTAACACGATTTTGCTATACATGACCTCACTGACTTCTATTAGGTAATCTTTCAAGAAGCAATGATGATGTCAGGCAATGTCAATGAAAACGTATTTATGATTTTATGAACAGTATTTCTATCAATTTACCAGTGATTATGTTACACTAGATAGGTTGTCATTATTACTAGCAGATGTGTTGGCTAAAAGAGTTGAAAAACTTTCATTGGCCAAATTTTTATCAGTTATAAGGATTTGAACCGGCTTTTAGTGAGCCAATTATCTGCAACAGCCTAATAGAGTGGCTTCGCACCACTTTTAGAAAAGAGATTTATATTGAAATTTACAGCATTTAACTTAACTGAAGATATTCAGTCAGCCATTGTGACTGCTGGCTTTGAAAAAGCGTCACCTATCCAAGAGTTAACCATTCCACTCGCGCTTGAGGGCAAGGATGTGATTGGTCAGGCTCAAACTGGTACGGGTAAAACCGCTGCCTTTGGTCTACCGACACTAAATAAAATTGCCACTGATAGAAATGTCATTCAAGCCCTTGTTATTGCGCCAACACGTGAGTTGGCAGTACAATCACAAGAAGAGTTATTTCGTTTTGGACGAGATAAAGGGGTTAAAGTCCGTTCTGTTTTTGGTGGATCATCCATTGAAAAACAAATTAAAGCCCTAAAATCAGGTGCCCACATTGTTGTTGGGACTCCTGGACGTTTGCTTGACTTGATTAAGCGTAAAGCCTTGAAATTGGATCATATTGAAACCTTAATCCTTGATGAAGCCGATGAAATGCTTAATATGGGATTCTTAGAAGATATTGAGTCTATTATTAGCCGTGTTCCGGACAATCGTCAGACCTTGCTCTTTTCAGCGACCATGCCAGATGCCATTAAACGCATTGGTGTTAAGTTTATGAAAGAGCCTGAGCATGTTAAGATTGAAGCCAAAGAGTTGACTAATGTCAACGTTGATCAATATTATGTTCGTGTGAAAGAGCAAGATAAATTTGACACTATGACACGTCTGATGGATGTTGATCAGCCAGAACTGTCAATCGTCTTTGGTCGTACCAAACGTCGTGTTGATGAGTTGACTCGTGGGTTGAAATTACGTGGTTTTCGCGCAGAAGGCATCCATGGTGATTTGGATCAAAATAAACGCCTTCGTGTGATTCGCGATTTTAAAAATGACCAAATCGATATTCTAGTTGCGACAGATGTTGCGGCACGTGGCTTGGACATTTCTGGTGTCACACATGTTTATAACTACGATATCCCTCAAGATCCAGAAAGTTATGTTCACCGTGTTGGACGGACTGGTCGTGCTGGAAAATCTGGTGAGTCAATTACCTTTGTCTCACCAAATGAGATGGGTTATTTGTCAATGATTGAAAAGTTGACTAAAAAACCAATGAAAGGCCTCAAACCTGCGACAGCAGAAGAAGCCTTCCAAGCCAAGAAAAAGGTTGCCCTAAAGAAAATCGAACGTGATTTTGCAGATGATGCTATCCGTGCAAACTTTGAAAAATTCAAGGGGGATGCCATTCAATTGGCGCAAGAATTCACCCCTGAGGAATTAGCACTTTATATCTTGAATTTGACCGTCCAAGATCCAGATAGCATGCCAGAAGTAGAGATTGCGCGTGAAAAACCATTGCCATTTAAGCCATCAGGTGGTGGTAAAGGTAAAGGAGGACGTGGCAATCGCGATCGTAACCGTGGTGGTCGTGATAATGACAGCCGTCGTAATGGTCGAAATGATCGTCGCCGTGGTGATCGCGATGGAGACCGCCGTAACTTCAAACGTCGTGATGACAAGTTTAAAAAAGATAACCGTCGTCAAGATAATAAAAAACCACACAAAAACACCTCCAGCGAAAAAACAACAGGATTTGTGATTCGCAACAAAGGTGACAAATAATTTAGAAGTCAGACAAGAATCAATAACGAATCCAAGATTGTGAAGAAATTGGTTCAAAGACTCCATCTGAGAAACAATCTTACCAATCACTTTATGAAAAACGCATCTTATCAAGGTTTTGAACACCTGATAGGATGCGTTTTCTCATCTTTTTATTTTTTGTGGTCTTTGATATAGTCTAGTTTTTGTTGGCGTCTTTTTTGTTTGAAGTAGGCTTCGGCACTTTGGGCTTCTGGTTTGCTGGGGAAACTTTCTTGATAAAGAAGTTTGACTGGCAGACGGGCTCTGGTGTATTTAGCGCCTTTTCCTGCATTATGCGTTTTTAAACGCTGTTGGACATTGGTCGTGTAGCCTGTGTACAGTGTCTGATCAGCGCATTCTAGGACATACATGTAGGCTTTGGTTTCAGTCATGGTGATCCTTTTTTCCAAAATAAATCTCAAAAATATCATCGGTATAATCACCATTGTCCTTGTGAACAAAGAGTGGTGGTAAGATTTTCAAACCATCGGTAGAGCCATCTTTGATGGCTTCAATGAGGAGCATGTTGGCCTCTTTTCCCATTTTAGGATAGACAAACTGAACACGCTTTGGCGCCAAGTTAGACCGTCTTAGGGTATCAAGGATGTCCAAAAAACGGTCGGGGCGATGAACCATGGCTAAGTGTCCGTTGGATTTGAGGGCGTGTCTGGATACTTGGCAAATCTCCTCTAAGTTGGTGGTGATTTCATGACGCGCTAGGAGATGGTGCTCGGAGAGGTTTTTCTTGGAGGTTTCCGTGGCTTTGAAATAAGGAGGGTTGCAGAGGATAAGGTCAACTTGTGAGCGAGGGACGTGATTAAGGAGGTTTTTGAGGTCATCCTGAACCATGCTCACTTGCTTTTCGAGGTGATTGAGCTGGATAGAACGTGCTGCCATATCAGCCAAACGTTCCTGGAGTTCCACCAAGGTGATAGGCGCTTTGGTCCTGGTACTGGCAAAGAGACCGACAGCACCATTTCCCGAACAGAGATCCACAATCAGCCCTTTAGCGGGAATCTTGGGGAAACGAGACAAGAGGACGCTATCAATGGAGTAGCTGAAAACAGCCTTGTTTTGAATGATTTTGATATCGGTAGAAAAGAGCTGATCGATACGCTCTCCTTGGTTTAAAGTTATCTGAGACATAAGACTATTATAGCGAAGTTTAGGTGAAATGAGTAGGTTTTCCAGTCATTATTTGATAAAATAAATAATGACTGCATTTTTTAATGCTATTTTTTCTGGCGTGATCCCTTTCTGTGAGTTTTTCAAGGTTGAGTGATTGCCTAACTAGTCTCACAGTGATTATTTGGAGGTATTTTAATTTGAAATCATTTTTTCATGAGCAGTTTCGACAACGCTTTTCCATACGTAAGTTGGCGATTGGTGTTGTTTCTGCTAGTCTTGGTATGGCAATGCTTGCTTCAGTAGCTCCCTTAGAAAGAGTCAGCGCTGATCAAGCAGATCATCAGATAGACAATACGGTGGCGATTGAATATGTTTATGTGCCTTACGAAAATCTTAGCGAGGAAGAAAAGCAAGCACTGGTATTGACCAATCATGATTTTAAACAGGAAGTCGCGAAAACCGATGCTCGCTACACCCTTATTTATCAGGATAATCACGTCTTATCGAGCTTACCCAATACTGGGGAAATCAGTCCCAATCTTTTAGCCTTACTATCTGGTCTAGGTATTATAGCGGTTCTGGTGACTCCTAGAAAATACCGTCATAAGACGATTGTCACAGTAATTGTTGTGACTGGTCTTGGTTTTAGTGTTGCCAAGGCTTCGGCTTTAGAGGCTGGCCTTCGACCATTACTAACTGAGCACTTTAGGCTTTTGGTTGGTGAATCACTACCTCAACCCAAACAATTTAGCAATGGAAAGATTTTTCAATATTATTTAAAAGAAGAGAAAGACTCCAGTGCGTCAACGGTAATATCTGATAAGACAAAACCTTTTGATAAAGTATTCGACCATTCAGTTGAAACGGTTTTAACCACTCAAAATACGCCAGACTCATCTTTTGATGAGTCTATGGTGACCGAAACTTGGGAAGAAGCTAAAGATCCCATCCCAGTAGAGGTTTCTCGAGAGGAGAGTTGGTCTGATGCCAACTACCCACCAGAAGTCTCTCCAAAAGTGACCGAGACTTGGACTGATGAGAATTACCCTTCAACCCCTACTCCAGAGATTATCAGCAGCTGGGAACCTTCAACAGCTCCTGACATTATCGAGGTTGCTCGAGAGGAGAGCTGGACTGATGCCAATTATCCCCCAGCAATTTCTCCAGAAGTGACCGAGACCTGGGCTGATGAGAATTATCCACCAGAATCCTCCCCAGCAGTTATCAGTAATTGGGAGGTATCAATTGCTCCCGACGTCATCGAGGTTGCTCGAGAGGAGAGTTGGTCTGAAGCCAACTACCCACCAGAAGTCTCTCCAAAAGTGATCGAGATCTGGACTGATGAGAATTACCCTTCAGCCCCTACTCCAGAGATTATCAGCAGCTGGGAACCTTCAACAGCTCCTGACATTATCGAGGTTGCTCGAGAGGAGAGTTGGAGTGATGCTAACTATCCTCCAGAAATAGCTCCTGATGTTGTTGAGAGCTGGTCTGATGCCAATTATCCCCCTGAAGTAAGTCCTGATGTGATTGAGACTTGGTCTGAGGAGCTTTACCCACAAACAATGGCTGAGCAAAATGAGCCTAAAGCCATCAAACAAGTGCTTTCGCTCAACAAAACCATTGCAGCGATTGATAGTGTGGACACGTCTTTACTAACCAATCTATCTAGCGTGACATGGCAGGATGGTATCCAGCCTGATACCTCAGTTGCAGGAGAGGATTTCACTGGAACAGTTTTGATTACTTATGAGGATCTGTCAACGGATACCCTCATCGTTTCCTATGATGTCTTAAGAGAAAAAACGATTCCTGAACTAAGGCTGAAACAATTTGAGCCAAATGCTCATGAAGATAAGATTAAGCTTACCTACACCTTGACTGATCCAGACAAGACCTTTGTTTCAGCTACTGCAGTTGTTTACAAGGATGGTCTTACCGTTAAGTCTGTTTCCCTTTCGAAAGCATCAGAGTTTACGGTAGACATTAGTGATTTAGATAGTGATGTAGATTATATTGTCAAAACAGAGTTGCAATATGATTTAGAAAATGGTAAGGGTCAACAGACGAAAGTGGTTTCTGAAACGCCCTTTACGCTGGAGAGAAAGCATGTGGCCTTTAAGCATATTTCAGGGGCAGAGCTTTACCACAAGTCCAATGACCGTTACCAAAAGCTTTACACGCTTGATCAGGTTGATGATAATCTTGAGCATTACTATGTCAAGCTGACGTCTGATCGTCAAAAAGACATTTATCTAGCTGTTTCAGAGATTGTGCCAGTCAATGCCCCAACGATTGATGAGCGCCCACTCTACAAGGTAGTGACGACTGCTCCTGAATTACGTCAATTTGATAAGACCCGTCAGCTTGATCAGCCTAGTTATCAATTCTACATTCGTCAGACCCTACCTTCTCAAGGGACTAAATACCGCTATTTTGCAGATCTTATCGAAGCTATTCAAAAAGATCCTTCAGGTACTTTTGAGATAGATGAGGATTTACGAGCGACAGATGTTACGCTAGCTAATGGTGCGAGCTCTTATGCGGGTCATTTTACGGGCACTTTATTAGGACATCACTACACGATTAGCGGTCTAAAAGCACCCTTATTTGACACGCTATCAGGTGATTTCCAAATCAGAGATTTAAGCCTTAAAGACGTTTCTATCATCAATAAATCTGCCGAATGGGGAGCGCTTGCTAAACGAGCGCAAGGAAAGAAAAACAGTAGTATCATCTCGCAGGTAGCCGTACAAGGTCAACTGGCTGCTGATCGCTCTATCGGTGGCTTGGTTTACCGTGCTAGCAATACGCAATTTGAGAATGTATCTTTTGACGGTTCTCTAAAGACCGTTAATGACTGGTTTTACAACTACAGCGGTGGTATTGTGGGCTACCTAGAAGGTGCAAGTAGTATCAATGGTGCTAGGGTTAAGATTGATCATAGCAGTCAAGGGAACTACAACGGTGCTACCTTCACGCGTATTGGTGGTGTTTCTGGTAATACAGAGATAAATGGTAGCATTTCAAACGTCCATGTGACAGGTTACATGACGAAAACGAATGCTTCTCCATCTTTCATTGGTGGTATCGTCGGGACAATGGCTAATAGCACACGTATCAGTGATAGTGTGTCTGACTTGGTTCTTAAGGACGTTAAGCCAATTGTTGGTCAACAATTATCTGCTAATGCCTCTGTCGATAAAGCGACTGTTAGCCTTGTCGGTCTTGAGGATGCCTTTGCGACAACTAAGACAGCCCAAGAACTAGCGCAACAAGTGGCTGATATGCCATGGCCTGATAAGCTAGGTCAGCCTTCCAATAGTAACTATGCGATTTACGATGTGGACTACAGCCGTGTCAAAAACTACCAGCCAGCCAACCTCATCGCTTATCATAACATGGAAAAATTATTGCCATTTTACAATAAAGAACTGATTGTCACAAATGGTAATAAGGCGACTGGAAAATTAGCAGAGCAAAAACTCCTATCGGTTATCCCGATGGCGGGAGACACTGTGGTTGCCAATTACCAGCAGCAAAAAGAAGCCATCACCAAATTACTGCTACACTATGCTGATCAGTCCATTGCCTATCTGGATGTGGCTTATCAAGGACTCTTTAAGGAAACTGGTATCGCTGAATACAAGATTTTAGGGACAGACCTAATCTACACGCCCGAACAGTTCTTGACGCATAACGACGCTATTGTCAAAGATAGCTTGCAGGATTTGAGTGAATTAGATTATTACGGTCCTGAAGTACAGGCATTCTACGGCTTTACAGCTGCTAATGCCAAGGAAAAGATGGACAAGCTTTACCTCAAAGAATCCTTCGATAGCCTCAAAGATCATTTAGAGCCTATTATTGGCGGTCTTGTGTCGACCTCTAATGTCTATGCTAGCGCTACTGGAGATATGGCGTCTTATATCAAGGCTAATAAAGTGCCTTTGATGCTTGGCTTGGCTTACATGAACCGTTGGTATGGGATTGACTTTAAACAAACCAATATTAAAGATATTGCCATCTATTACCAAGACTTCTTTGGTAAACCAGTAGATACCATAAGGTTTTTAACCACATTGGGTCAACAGTACGACAGGCTACGCTTGGCGAAAAACCTCACCACCTTTGCGGATGTCTTAGGCAAGCAATCGGGTCACCGTCAACTTATAGACTATCTGGATGCTAATCGTCAGCTCTTTACAGACTGGGATGGTGATACCTGGTTTAGAAAAACGACCAAGGCGCTCTTGGTTGAAAAGCAGTCTAAGCAAGTTCCAGAGCGTCCTTATACCGTCTATGATAAAATCACCAACATAGAGGGTGAACGCAATGGTCTCCTACCATTATTGACTGCGCGTGAGGGCATTGTGATTCTTTCAAACATGTCGGGAATGACCTATGGCATGTATGATCGCTATATCAATCCTGACCTCAAGGTCAAAAATCCTCAAGAGTATGCTCAAAAACTGGAAGAATTGAAGGCAAAAGCCAATCAAGCTGGTATCTGGCAGCGTGATCATCTGGATTTCTGGTACCGTATCTTACCAGAAGCGTCTGCTCACAAACTGAGCACCTCTCATGTCACCACTTGGGATGGCTACATGGTCGATAGACAATGGAAACCAATGTTTGGTGATGATTCTAATCAGGCGATTTTAGATTTCTTTGGTCCGATTGAGCGTGGTCGTATTGCCAACAATGGTTCAGGCGCTTATGCTGATGGAAAGAGTGTTTATTTTGTTTGGAATAGGGTTTTAGATGCCTATGGAACGTCTGTTTGGACGCATGAAATGGTGCATAACTTAGATGGCGGGGTTTACTTACTCAATCACGGTAGACGTGAGGGCATGCACCCAGAAGCCTTTCCAACAGGCTTGTTACAAGCTCCTGCACATGGTGCTTCTTCTGATTATTTTGTGATTAACTCTGTTTATGATTTTAGTGAGCATAAGGACAGTGATACTCGCTATCAAAACCTATCCCCTGAACGTTTTACAGATGCTAAGGCATTAAAAGACTATGTGCATGGGATGATGGATGTTCTATATGTCTTAGACTATGCAGAGGCAAGTGCCGTCTTGGCTCAACCAGAGGTTATCCAAAAACGTTGGTACAAGACCATGGAAAATAAGATTACTAACGTCAAGCAGTCAAGCGACGATACCCAAAACACAGCACCTTACTATGCTGAAAATGTCATTCGTGATTTCACGGATGAGGAGTGGGCTAAGATGTCGCTAAAAACAGTCCATGATTTGATTGATCACAATGTCGTCTCCAGCCGTGGGCATGGCAATACAACTTATGGTAGAGCAGGGTATTACTGGATGGACATGTTTAACAGTATCTATGCGATGCTGCCTATGGAAACTGGCGCACCAAGTACCTTTATGTTTACCAGATTTGCTTATGAACTCTTGGCTGATAAGGGTTATCAGGATGGTTTTGTACCTTATACCTCTAACCAATACGTCGCTGAAGCGCTGGCTGCGAATGAAACCATCTACAGTGATTATCACCGTCGTGTCGTGGGATTGGTTAATGATAAGCGTGTGCTTAACAATATTTACCAAGATCAGTATGCGACATGGCAAGACTTCAAAAAAGCCATGTTTGATGAGCGGATTAAGCAATTAGGCCATCTCAAAGCAGTGACGCTACAGATAGATGGCGAAGAAAAAGCCATTACAGGCTTTGATGCCCTTCAATTATTGATTGCTCAAGCTGTCCATAGTGATATTGCTAGAAACACCATTTCAGACAATCAAAGATCAGCCGTCCGTCGTCTGAAAAAAGCCATTTACAATGCTTATTTGAGACAGACCAATGATTTTCGTAGCTCAATCTTTGATGCTAAAAATGATGAGACCTAATCTTTTTGGTCATCATTTTGAACCAAAAGTGATAGCGAAACAGGACTAGCCATCAAAAATAACTAGCAAAGACACGTTAGATAGAGTAAGGAGAGGATCATCTTGATTCTCTCTTTTGCTGTTATGATGCCAAAGACATGAGGCGATAAGAAAGATCTGCGATACTGGCTTAAAAAAGTTATCTCTAAAAAAAGAGCCATACTATGTCGTGAAAGACCTATCCTTGTCTATTTTCCAAATGTCTCTCAACTATTTGACATTTAGCCTCTTGCAATTGAAACAGTAATGTGGTATTATGTTGTTGAATAATAGTTGATTCTTCAGTTACTCAATATTTTATTTAAGGAGAAGTAATATGAAAAAAAGAATTAGTCACAAAATGGTAGCTTTGCTTTCAGTGTTCACTCTAAGTGTTGGTTTTCTTACTGCAACTAGTTTTGTTAGTGCAGCAACAGCTAATCCCGCTCCCTATCCCATTATCGATGAATGGCATTATGGTGTTAGTGCTAACTATGCTTATTCTAATTATTATGTTAAGTCTCCAAATAATATTGGTTCAAAATCTTCTATCACTAATGTTTGGGGAACCGTTAAGGCCTATAGTTCTCAAAAGTATGGATGGGCCATGTCAAGTTCACCAAAAAGTTGGAATGATGTTCGTTTAAACGCACATTGGAATTATTTTAGATTCTAACATTGATTTATGAAAGTTAAAGACCCGAGCATTTTACGGGTCTTTTAGACTAAACTAGTAGGCAGGTGCTTATGAAATTAAAATTAGGTGTCATTGGATTCTTCTTTTGTTTAATAGCTGCAATTGGTGTCATCAGCATTAATGATACGCAAAAGCCAGTACCTTTACCCATTGACGGTGCTTTTTCCATCCAAGGAAAAAGCAACCTTTCTAGTAAAGACTTCTATCAAAGGCTTAGCAAGCTATCAACAACCCAAAAAGTTGACCTTTATAAGCCCCTTGTTCAAGATTCGGGTCAGTTGACCTATGTAAAGGTCAATGATAGCAACGTAAACCAACTAAAGTCCATGCCGATAACAGGGATGTATTATACTTTAGGAAGACTAGATACCAATCGTTTAAACCCCTTTAAAAATACAGGATTGAAAATCGTCTATATGGCCTATCCCTGGTACATAGGAGGTATTTTACCATTTGCTGGGACGCTAAGGTTCTTGTTAATGCTATCCATTTACTTAACCTTATTAGTTGTGTTGTTTCTTGTTAGGATGCGACAGATAAAAGAAGGGATTATCAGGCGTTCCTTAGGTTTACCCATATACCATCTAAGAAAAGATTATGCCATTTCGGTTACTTTTGAATTGGTGATGATCGCTTTATTGATGATTGCTTATCGTTATTTTTGGGGTGAGGGTTTCTTCACTTATAGCTCCAAGTTGTTTTTCTCAATGCTGTTAACCAATCTTATTCTATTTCAAATCATTGATATGATTACCTTGATCCTCTTTTGGTTGACGATTAAGGTTGAAAAACCCATTGAGATTATCAAAAACAAGGCCAAAAATAGTCTCATTTTTATCGTATGGCTTGCGGTTATTTCCAGCATAATAGGTGTTTCAGGAGTCTTTTTACGGGAAACAAAGGCTAGTCAATCAAAGATTAACATGCAGATAAAGCACTTAGAACCTTGGAGTGCAGTAAAAGATTGGAAAAGACCAGAGTTTTTGGGACTTGAAACGGAATCTGTTGATAGTGGTGAAACCAGTGCTTCAGAATCGCAATATCTGCCTATCGCCGCTGCCTTAAAACAATTGGAATTTTTATATATCAAACCATCTTCAGTATACATTCCAGATCATCTCAAGTCGTCTGCTTTTGCAGAAGATTTTTCTAGAACATTAGAAAATGATGGCATAAAGCATCCAGAAGTCAATAAGGAACTGGTTTATATCAATCAAACAGGAGCTAATGTCCAAAATAAGGTTAATGGAACTGATTATCAGGTATTAGATCATAAGATAGCAACGATTTATATTCCTAAAAAATTTGAAGAGAATAAGCAATCCATTGAGAATACCGTTGTAGCAGAGCAATTTTCTGGAACAAACTATACCAAAGACCATCTTGCAGTGAAAATCATTCCTAATGGAAAATCATTATTTTACTTCAATGAAAATGGCGACCATTATGCTGATACTAAGCCTACTCTACCTTTAGCAGGTCTAGCTGAGAGTAAAGATAATATAGTCGTTGTGCTAGATACTGATCAAATGATTGAAGACAAGGACGTGTCTTTGGCTAGTAATATTGTAAACAATTCCCTTTTTAGTCCACAAGCCATAAAGAGCATTAACGATTTGAGTCAGAAAGCTAACTTTTCCATCAATCCAGTAGATGTTTACCAAATAGTGAAACTTAATGTGACATCCTTAGAGCATCAAATTTTCCTTTCCAACATCTTGCAAAAGATGATTTATGGCATTGTATTTTTACTGATTTACCAATATGTTCAACTCTTTATGTCGTCAAAACAAAATGACGATGTTAAAAAGATTATTTTAGGTCTTTCAAAACTACGGATAGCCATATCAAACCTCAAATACATTATTATGACGCTTACAGTGGTTATCCTACTGACATTTCTGCTGACAGGGCAAGTAGCGTTATTGTATATTGGTCTTGCTTCATTAATGGTTTTAATGACGTCAACAATCATTAGTTTTAGACAATTATCTGACAGATACACTCAAATTTTAAAAGGAGATGAATAATGACCATTGATATCTCAAATGTGACCAAAACATTTGGCTCAAAAAAAATATTCACTGATTTGAATTTAAGGTTTGAAGCTGGTAAGAGTTATGCCTTGATTGGAGGTTCTGGCTCAGGAAAAAGTACCCTGCTTAATATCATAGGCAGACTAGAAAAAATCGACAGTGGAACCGTTCTCGTTGATGGACAGGACATTTGGAAAACCAAGGAGAGAAGTTTCTTTAAAAACAGTCTTGGCTATGTTTTTCAGAACTATTCTTTAATTGAAAATAAAACCGTTTATGATAATCTGAGTCTCATCAATAAAGACAAAAAGATGATGTCTGATGCTCTTGAAAAAGTAGGCCTTTCTAGCGATTATATCAATCAAAAAATATACGAATTATCTGGAGGACAGGCTCAACGTGTCGCTATTGCCAGAATGTTAATGAAACCTCGTAAGATTATTTTAGCAGATGAGCCTACAGGAGCTTTGGATAGTGAAATTGGAGAAGAAATCATTGATTTATTATTGAGTGAAGCAGCTGAAAATAAATACCTTATTATAGCCACACACGATCCAGCAGTGTACCAAAAAGTTGATGTAGTCATTGATATGAAAGATTTAGGGAGTCAGATATGAAAAAGTCCAGTTATATGATTTTGCTAGTCATAGCAGCAATACTTGCCATGTTCTTCTTTGGAAAACACGTTATGAAAACAGAAAATGCCAATAAAGCAACGGTTGAATTAACCGTCTATACTATCTCTTCTAGTGATGCTAAAAAATGGCGTAAAGTCAAGCAAGTCGAAACAGAAGATGCTGTCTATCTAATATCTGCCAAAGAAGTAGCCTCTTCAGAAGAAATCTTTTCAAATATCATTGCAGATGGAGCTGCTATGGGGTTTGGAGTTAGTGAAGAGGATGTTACACAATTTAACAGTCATTTAGAAACTGCCATAGAGGATTCTAAAAAGAATACTTTAATTGACATAGAATATTTGACTTTCTCTGATAATGATGCGGAAGGATTTGCAGTAGCTAATTTTGACTACGGCAAAAAAGAGTATAATTCTCAGAAAAACGAAAAAAATCACTTATATCAAAAGCTCTACGAGGCCTTTAAGGCTTAGGGATTAATTGATAGGAGATAGGGATGTGTCAGTCAGGCGCGTCTTGTATAAGGTACAGAGAAAGCCTTGCGATAACTGTTTCCAAGGCTTTTCAACTATCTTTAGCTATAAACAATAGCCAGATCGTGAGAGATGATATGTTTTCATTGAGATATCCTTGTCTATTTTCCAAATGCTTATAAAATGCTATAATAGATGGTATAGGTAGGGAGGAAAGAGCATGTTTTATGTGTATTTACGTGGTTTAGTGGTTTTTTTGCTGTGGGTTTTTAATGGCAATGCCCACTATCATAATGAGAGCAAAATATTACCCGCTGATGAGAATTATATCCTTGTAGCACCTCATAGGACTTTTTGGGATCCCGTTTACATGGCTTTCGCAGCCCGTCCTAAAAAATTTATTTTCATGGCAAAAAAAGAGTTATTTACGAATCGTGTCTTTGGCTGGTGGATTCGCATGTGTGGCGCTTTTCCCATCGATCGTAACAATCCAGGTCAAGAAGCCATCAAGTATCCTGTCAGCATGTTGCGAAAAGGCGATCGTTCCTTGGTGATGTTTCCGAGTGGTAGCCGTCATTCTCAAGATGTCAAAGGTGGCGTTGCAGTGATTGCCAAAACAGCCAAGGTCAAAATTATGCCTGCGGCCTATACTGGGCCTATGACCGCAAAAGGGCTTTTAAAGGGCGAACGAGTGGACATGAATTTTGGCAATCCGATCGATATATCAGACATTCGTCGGATGAATGATGAGGGGATTGCTGAGGTGGCTCGTCGCATTCAAGCCGCTTTTGATCAGCTAGATGCTGAAAATGAAAGCTATCGTACCACAAAAATGACGCGTCATCCCCTTACTCTAATTTACCGCATCCCACTGGGACTTTTAGCTATTGTGGCTGTTTGTTTGACCCTAATCTTTAGCTGGATAGCCAGTTTTATCTGGAATCCAGAGCGAACCGTCAAAAAACCATAATCTTCAAAAACTTCAGTTAGCTGAAGTTTTTTTAGAATCCTTTTTCGAATAATAAAATAGGAGGAAAATGATGATTGAGCTTATTGTGGAAAAAAGTCGTGACAACAAATTACTAGCAGGTTTAGCTGGGATAGTCCTTGTGGGTCTTATCTTTGGAGGCTTTTTTTGGTTCAATCCTTCAAAGCCTGATCAAGGAGAACCATTAGAGCCTTTGGTGACTCAGTCCGAAAAAACGAGCAGCACAGCTAAAGTAGCCAAAACAAGTGAAGCAAAAGAGGATAGCACTTCCCTTTATATCACTGTGGACATCAAGGGGGCTGTCCAAAAACCAGGTGTCTATGAATTACCTAGTAACAGTCGTGTCAATGATGCGATCAACCTAGCAGGTGGTGTCAGCGAACAAGCCGATCGACAGTCGGTGAATTTTGCTCAGAAACTAAGTGATGAGGCCGTTATTTATGTAGCGACTGTAGGAGAGCAACTGTCGGTCGTTAACCAAGCCTCAGCAAAGCCTGATGATCCATCTAAGGCTACTGAAAAGGTTAATCTCAATAAGGCGACCTTAGCTGATCTACAAACCATTTCTGGTATCGGTCAAAAACGAGCACAAGATATTTTAGACTACCGTGATAGCAATGGCGGTTTTCAATCGGTGGATGAGTTATCCAATGTCTCAGGCATCGGTGACAAAACCTTGGAAAGGATCCGAAAGGAAGTCAGTGTTGATTAAATCGCTCTCTTTGCAGCCCATGTATCTGGCTTTTTTAGTCGCTCTGGTTTATAGCCTAATCATGTCACCATCTTGGCTTGTTGGTTTAGGCTTGACGATCATCATCCTAGCCCTAGTCAAGCAGTATGATCTCAAAACGCTTGCTCAAACACTTCTTCTGGTCTCCTTGTTTGCCGCTTACTTTGCGGTGGTCAAAATCAAGCAAGAGAGCATGGAAAGACAGCTACCAAGTCAAGTCCAAACCTTGAGATTGCTTCCAGATAGTCTGTCTATTGATGGCGATTTGTTATCAGTGCGTGCTTCTGAAGGCAAGCAGGTTTATCAAGTCTATTACCAATTACAAACACCATCAGAAAAAAAGTATTTCCAAAACCTGGATCATTTAGTGAGTCTATCGGTGGTAGGGACGGTGGAGAGGCCTATTGGTCAGCGCAACTTTAAGGGATTTGATTACAAGGCTTATTTAAAGCGTGAGGGCATTTATGGTCTTGTTAGTGTCAAGTCAATCAAGGCTATTCGTCCTGTCAAGCCAAGGCATTTGGTTGAGAGGGTTAGGCTTTGGCGACGACGGCTTTTGGTGCATATCGACCACCATTTTCCAGCTCCCATGAAACATTATATGACGGGGCTTTTATTGGGACATTTGGATCAATCCTTTGATGAGATGAGTGAGATTTACACAGAGTTGGGGATTATTCATCTTTTTGCCCTTTCTGGCATGCAGGTTGGCTTTTTTATCGGGATTTTTCGCTGGCTTTTTCTAAGAGTAGGGTTATTTAGAGAGCATCTCAAGTATGCCTTGATGGGCTTTGCCTTGGTTTACGCAGGGCTGACTGGCTTTACGATTTCGGTAGTTCGTAGCCTCATTCAAGCCATTCTCAGTCAGTTTGGCCTTCGTCAGTGGGATAACTTGGGATTGACCATCTTACTCTTGTTTTTCCTATCTCCTCATTTTTTGCAGACGCCAGGAGGTGTCCTGTCTTTTGCCTATGCCTTTATCTTAGCAACCCTTGATTTAGAGGCATTGCAGGGACGGCAAAAAGCAGTGGTTGAGAGTTTAGTCTTGTCCGTTGCGATCTTGCCTCTTCTCATGTTTTATTTTGGCACTTTTCAGCCCATGTCAATGCTTTTAACCGCGGGCTTTGCCCTTGTTTTTGATGTGCTGATGTTACCCTTGTTGGGTTTGATTTTAATCCTTAGTCCTTTAGTATCCTTAGCTTTTTTGAACCCTTTCTTTGCCTTCTTAGAAGTCTTGATCAAGTGGGTAGGAGAGTTATCCCCTAGACCCTTGGTCTTTGGTAGCCCTAGCTTCTTAGTTCTTCTTATCATGTTAATGAGTTTAGCTGCTTTGCATGATTTTTGGAGGGTCAAAAAAGTCAGATATGGGTTGATGTTGGGGCTAGTGGTCTTGTTTGGAGTGACGAAAAATCCTTTGGAGAATGAAGTTACCATTATGGACATTGGGCAGGGAGATTCGATTTTCATTAGGGATATGAGGGGTAAGAATCTCTTGATTGATACGGGTGGTCGAGTCGTGTTTGCTCAAAAAGAGCAGTGGCGAGAGCGTCAGATGACAGCCAATGCAAAGCGAACCTCCATCCCTTACTTGAAAAGTCGGGGGATATCAAACATTGATCAGCTCTTAATCACCCACACCGATACTGACCACATGGGAGATATGCAGGTTTTGGCTAAGGCGTTTAAGATTAAGGAAATATTGGTCAGCCCAGGGGCAATGACCGAGCCATCATTTGTAGAGGCATTACAAAAAATGAAGACTAGGGTTCGTCTTATCAAGGCAGGTGATCAACTACCTATGATGGGATCTTTCTTGCAAGTGCTCTATCCTTGGGAGCAAGGAGATGGGGGTAATAACGACTCTCTAGTGCTTTATGGAAAATTACTGGACAAGACCTTTTTGTTTACAGGGGATTTGGAGATTGAAGGGGAAAAAGCCTTGATCAACAAGTATCCAAAGCTAGCAGTTGATGTGTTAAAGGCGGGTCATCATGGCTCAAAAGGCTCATCAGATCCAGCATTTTTAAGGCATATCAACGCCAAAGTAGCCCTGATTTCAGCAGGCTTGAACAATCGCTATCACCACCCCAATACTGAAACCTTGGAACGCTTTGAACAGCAAGGCATGCAAGTCTATCGCACAGATCAAGAAGGAGCCATTCGCTTTAGAGGACATCGTCACTGGCAGATAGAGACGGTGAGGTAAGTTTGTAGACCTTGTTTTCAATTCCTTTCTAAACGAACCTTTGTCATTAGGGCTAAACAAGTCGTAATCATAAGTAATCGCTCATCATAACCCAGTATTTGTGATATGATAGTGATAACTTTTTAGTAGGAAATTGCTTATGATCTCACCGACCACACTAACATCTTTAGCTAAGGTAGAATTGCATTGTCATTTGGATGGCTCCTTGTCGCTTGATGCTATTAGACATCTCGCTAAACTAGCTCATGTTTGGCTTCCTGATACTGATCAGGAGTTGAAATCATTAGTTACGGCACCGGTTTCTTGTCAAAGTTTAAACGATTATTTAAAGACTTTTGGCTTTATCAGACCCCTGCTTCAGACCCAAGAAGCCTTGCGATACGCTGCTTACGATGTTGCTAAAACAGCTGCTGCGGAAAACGTGATTTACATTGAAGTTCGCTTTGCACCCGAACTATCAATGGATAAAGGTTTAGACGCTACCCAAGTGGTATCAGCAGTCTGTCAAGGTTTAGAAGAAGCTCAAAGGGATTTTAAGATTGTTGCGAAAGCCTTGATTTGTGGGTTAAGGCAATCTCCTCCTGATTTAACCACCTCTATTTTTGATCAGGTGGATCAGATGGATAACGAGGCCATTGTGGGTTATGATTTTGCGGGCAATGAGTCAGACTATCCTCCTAAGCGGCTTGCTGATATGATTTTGGATACGAAAAAGCGCTCTCACCCAATGACCTTTCACGCAGGAGAATGTGGTTGCCCTAATTACATTCAAGATGCGATGGATTTGGGCATTCAGCGATTAGGTCATGTCACAGCCTTATCGAAAGACCCTGATTTACTAGCTGAGTTTGTTAAAAAGGGTGTTCACGGGGAGCTGTGTTTGGTTTCCAATCTTCACACCAAGGCAGCGAAGACCTTGGCGGATTTTCCCTATCTCTTGATGAAGGAAGCTAATGCTAGGTTATCCATCAATACTGATAATCGAACAGTCTCAGATACCTCACTGACCAAAGAATATAGCCTCTACGTTGAGCACTTTGGCGTTACCATCCGTGATTTTTATAATCACAACCTGACGGCGATTGAAGATGCTTTTGCCAGTACAACCGAAAAAAAGCAGTTGATCGAAAGATTAAACGCATCCTACAAGACCCATATGAAGGAAATGGTTTAAGGGCTATTTTTGAAGGAAGTAGAAGATCCCCAGCATCGCTTGGTCAATAGGCTTTTGGACAGAGACCAAAAAATAAGATTAGTATTGATTTTTTAAAGGGAATGAAATGACATCTATTATGGTAAAATAGTAGGTATAAGCATTAAAAAATTGGAGGATGTTGTCATGACAACTAATATTTATGATTTAGCAAATGAACTAGAGCGTGGTATTCGTAAGTTACCAGAGTATCAGATGGTTGTTGATGCTAGAGCTAGCGTTGATGCTAATCCAGACTCAAAAGCTCTTTTTGCAGAGTTTTCTGCCTTTCAAGAGGATTTGTACCAGAAGATGCAATCTGGACAAATGCCCTCAGAAGACGATCAAAAAGCTATTCAGTCAATGACTGAAAAAATAGAGGCTGATCCAAGTGTGAGAGATTATTTCAATGCTCAACAAGCGCTAGCTACCTACATGTCAGATCTTGAGCGTATCATCTTTAAGCCTTTAAAAGAATTAGCAGACATTTAAAGACAGCAGCCGATGTAGAGAGAGGAGATAGCCTATGGCTCGTAAAATGGGTATTATTGGAATGGGACATGTCGGCTCAACCTTGACACATGGGCTTATCGCTCAGGGACTGGCAGACCATTATGTGCTGATTGATCCTAAGGAAGAGAAAGTGCGTGCAGAACAGCTGGATTTTCAGGATGCCATGGCCAATCATTCCAGCTTTGCGACCATCACCATCAATGATTATGCTGCCTTAGCAGATGCTGATGTGGTGGTGTCAGCCCTTGGTAATATCAGTCTTCAACATAATGCAGGAGAAGACAGATTTGCGGAGTTTGCTTTCATGCAGGAACAAGTCCCTAAGGTTGCGGCTTCGCTCAAGGCGTCAGGATTTTCCGGTATCCTCATCGTTATCTCTAACCCAGTGGACGCTGTCTCAGCCCTCTACCAAGCTTTGACGGGTTTTCCTAGAGAGCGCGTGATTGGGACTGGGACCCTTCTTGATACGGCTCGGATGAAGCGTGTTGTTAGTGAGCGTCTAGGGGTCACTCCTAAAAGTGTATCTGGTTATACGCTTGGTGAGCATGGTAACTCACAGTTTACTGCCTGGAGTCAGGTTCGTGTTGAAGGACAGGCGATTTCGGCTCTTCTTTCTGAGAAAGCATTAGATGATCTTACCTTAGCCACTATGAAGGGCGGCCATACGGTCTTTTATGGTAAAGGTTACACGTCATACGGCATTGCCACAACGGCTATTCGCCTTATCAAAGCTATTTTTTCAGATGCTAAAAAAGCATTAGTCGTCTCAAGTTACCAAGAGACCTTAGGAACCTATATTGGCTATCCAGCCTTGATAGGACATGATGGCAAAGTAGGTGATGTCACCTTGCCATTGACTGATGATGAGATCGCTAAGCTAGAAGCATCTGCAAACTTGATTAAAAAGCGTGTTGATCAGGCACTTGATGATCTCTTATAGTCATGACAAGGTTGGGCTTAAAATCCTGACCTTATCATGTATTTAGAAGCAAGGGAGTCATTGCGTCAACGCTATTTGAGAGAGTGCCAATGAATTCTTGACAAGTGCTAGAAGAAATTATAAGATTTTAGATGGGCTTTCTTTTTAAAGCCAGCAAAAACGTTTAGTCAGTATGAATGGATAGAATAGTATGAGACATTTATCATGGTAAAAAAACACACAGAAGGCCTATCGCATCACGAAGAATTGCGGTATCAGTATCTTTTGAAGCATAGTCGCTATCTTAGTGAACGTGAAAAAGCTGAATTTGATTACCTTTATCATAAGCAACAGCAAATCAATGATCAAATAGAAACGACTTATCAAGACAATCTGACAGCTCAAGGTCTGCCAGTTTTTCCGGAAGCTAGGCAATCAAGCAACCACAAGCCACGTTATTCGCGTCAACATAGAAGACAGCAAGCTATTTCAGATAAAGGGAGAGGGCATAACAAGCCCAAAAGATCGCGTGTGAAACGCTTCTTTTTAACTGTAATGTTTCTCTTTTTAATGCTAATGGCAGCTCTTTTTGTCATGTTCTTTAAAGGGGTCACAGGCAGTTCAAAGTCTAATGGCGAACAATTGCAACCGGCTGTTCAGGAGTATTTTGAGGGACAAGATAGCAGAGATGGGGCCAATATCTTAATCTTAGGCAGTGATAAACGTATTGCTCAAGGCAGTGAAGATGCTAGGACTGATACCATCATGGTTGTTAATGTTGGCAATAAAGACAAAGATGTTAAAATGGTCAGTTTTATGAGAGATACCTTGGTAAACATTCCTGGTCTTAGTAGCACAGACTACTTGAACGATCAAAAGCTGAATACGGCCTTTAACGTTGGTGAGCAAAACAATCATCAGGGTGCAGAGCTGATGCGTGAGACGCTTAAAGCTAATTTTGATATTGATATTAAATACTACATGATGGTGGATTTTGAAACCTTTGCTGAGGCTATTGATGCTTTATTTCCAAAGGGCGTTTCAATCAATGCAGTATTTGCGACAGTGGATGGTGAGGACGTTGATGAGGTAGCCGTTCCAGATGATTTGTCCATGGATGAGCAGGGCAATGTGCCAGATCAGATCATTAGAGTTGGTAAGCAACGCATGGATGGTCGTACACTCCTAAATTATGCCCGTTTTCGTAAGGATGATTTGGGAGACTATGGACGTACTCAAAGGCAGCAACAGGTCTTGAGCGAGATTATGAAGCAAGTTAAAGACCCAAGCAAGCTTTTCACAGGCTCTGAGGCTTTGGGTAAAATCTACGCCTTGACCTCAACCAATGTTTCTTACCCTTATCTCCTAAAGGCAGGCTTAACCAGCTTAGCTAGCGGTGACTTTGCTATTCAAAAAACTACGATTCCAGAGCAAGGTGACTGGATTGATGAGTTTGATGTCTATGGTGGTCAAGGCTTGGCCATTGATTTTGATAAATACCAAGAGAAATTATCTGACTTAGGATTGAGGTAAATATGATATAATGAGAGAGGAAGCTCTCTCTTTTTCATTTGAAAAAGAGTAGATCTGTCACACTAGAAATGAGTTAAAAAGATGCAAAAAAATGATATTGTTGAAGTAGATATAATTGATTTAAGCCACGAAGGCCAAGGGATTGCTAAAGTAGAGGGCTTGGTGTTTTTTGTCGACAACGCCCTGCCTGGCGAACGCATTCAGATGCGAGTGCTCAAACGAACCTCAAAAATCGGCTTTGGTAAAGTGGAGGCCTATCTGAAGTTTTCTGACCAGCGTTATCAAGGCCTTGATCTTGCCTACTTGCGTTCAGGGATTGCTGATTTGGGGCATTTGTCCTATGATGAGCAGCTGGTCTTTAAGCGTCAACAGGTTCTGAAAAACCTTTATAAGATAGCGGGCATCACTGATATTGAGGTGGCCCAAACCCTTGGTATGGCTCATCCGATTGCTTATCGTAATAAAGCAGCCATACCTGTTCGTCGTCTTAATGGTCAAGTAGAAACAGGCTTTTTTCGAAAACATTCCCATGATTTGATACCTATGGAAGATTTTTACATTCAACATAAAGAAATAGATGCTCTGGTTCTTTTTGTTCGAGATCTATTACGTCAATATGACCTTAAGCCTTATGATGAGGTAGAGCAAACAGGCTTGATTCGTCATTTGGTTGTACGTCGAGGTCATTATACGGGTGAGCTGATGTTGGTCTTTGTGACAACCCGTCCCAAACTATTTCGGATTGAACAGATCATCGCAAAAATCATCGCAGCATTTCCAAATGTAGTCTCTATAATCCAAAATATCAATGATCAAAAGACCAATAAGATTATGAGTTCCAACTTTCGCCTTCTTTATGGCAAGGAGACGATCACTGATCAAATGCTAGGCAATGACTATGCCATTTCTCCTGAGTCTTTTTATCAGGTTAATACAGAAATGGCTGAAAAACTTTACCAAATAGCCATTTCATTTTCAGAATTGACAGCAGATGATGTGGTCATTGATGCCTATTCAGGCATTGGCACGATTGGTTTATCCTTTGCTAAGCAGGTCAAAGCAGTCTATGGTGTTGATATTGTCGATAGTGCTATTGAAGATGCTCAGAAAAATGCAGAGCGTAATGGCATCACCAATGTGCAGTATGTCACCGACTCTGCGGAAAATGCCATGGCCAAGTGGTCCAAAGAGGGTCTTAAGCCTAGCGTCATCATCGTTGATCCACCACGAAAAGGCTTGACAGAGAGTTTTATCAAAGCAAGTGTCGCTATGGCACCTCAAAAAATCACCTATATCTCATGTAACCCAGCAACTATGGCGCGTGATGTCAAATACTATGCAGAACTCGGCTACCAACTCAAAAAAGTACAACCCGTAGACCTATTTCCACAAACGCATCATGTGGAGTGTGTAGTGTTGTTGGAAAGAAAATAGATCGGATGTAGTAAATATGCTGATAAATAAAGGATTTCTGAGTGATGTTCGATTTGGAATGATGCTTAGGAATTTTTTTCTTGAAGAGAAATTTTTACTTGAGAAGAGTGTGGAGTTGACAAGTCTGTTATTTATAGGTTGAGTTGATGGGTTTGATTAGAGTTTATATGTAAAAGTTTAAAGTGTTTTGAATTGAAAGTTAGCCAATATTATGGTACAATAATTCTGTAAATACAGAACTATTATCTACAAAGAGGTGTCATATGAGCGTTTCATATAAAAAATTATGGAAAAAATTGGTTGATTATAATTTAAATAAAACCCAGTTACGTGATATGGCAAAAATTAGTAATCAAACACTATCTAAATTAAGTAAAAATCAATATGTAAGTATGGAAGTGATTGATCGAATTTGTGAATGTCTTGATTGTGATATAAAAGATATTGTTGAAAGAAAAGACAAAATCACAGATTGTCCAGAAACTGACCTGAAAATTGTAAGTTTATTTTCAGGTATAGGTGGTTTTGAAAGTGGAATCCTTTCATCTTCAATGAAAGCAAGTGTTGTTTTTGCTTCAGAAATTGAAAAATTCGCTAAAGCTTCGTATCTTGCAAATTTTCCTAATCATCAATTATTTGGTGATATCACAAAGATTAGTGAGAAAGAAATACCTAATCATGATATTTTAGTTGCAGGTTTTCCTTGTCAAGCGTTTAGTATAGCAGGAAAGAGAGATGGTTTCAATGATACTAGGGGAACTCTATTTTTTGATGTTGCTAGAATACTAAAGGAAAAATCGCCAAAAATTGTTCTTTTAGAAAATGTAGAAAACCTAATTAATCATGACAAGTCCAATACTATAAGAACAATTTTAGATATATTAAATAAATTGGGATATACAATTGATTTTACTATCATCAATTCCTCCGAAATGGGTGTACCACAAAGTAGATCAAGAACATTCATTATTGGGATTAGACATTTCCAAAAAGAAAATTACGAAGTTGATGAAAGAAGTGTAAAAATAAATAAGTTAAAACAAGAACTAAATGAAAAATCTAACTTTAATTCTTTTAATTTTTTTAATAATATGAGAAAAATTGATGACTTTAAAACCATAGAAAATATATTAGATCCTGTAGTTGATGAGAAATATTATTTTGAAACTCCAAAAATAAAGGAATTTCTATTAAAAATTAAAATTAAAGAAATTAATTCGGAGAGAAAAATTATTCGATTATTTGATTTGCCAAAAAATATTCATAACGATCAAGAGAGGCAGAGGAGAGTACATTCTATTAGAGGAATCTCGCCTACATTATTAGCTAGATCAGATACAACTAAGATTTTAGTTAATGAAGATGGACAGATGAGGATTAGAAAACTGACACCTATTGAAAATCTTAGAACCCAAGGGTTTGATGATAGCTTTATAGAGAATTTAAAATCCATTGGTGTTAGTGATACTCAGTTATACAAACAAGCAGGGAATGCAGTTAGTCCACCGGTAATTAAAGAAATATTTAATCATTTGAATGATTTTCTTTTAAAATTAGAAAGTAAAGGAGAATAATAAAAAATGAAAATAAATTTTATTGATTTATTTGCTGGTATTGGTGGATTTCGTATAGCATTAGAGAAAAATGGAGCAAAATGTGTTTTTTCAAGTGAAATTGATAAATTTGCTAGAGAAACCTATAAGGAAAATTTTAATGAGATTCCTCATGGTGATATTTTTGAAATCAAATCAGAAAATATTCCTGACCATGATATTTTATGTGCCGGTTTCCCGTGCCAACCTTTTTCTATAGCAGGAAAAAGATTAGGTTTTGATGATGTAAGAGGTACTTTATTTTTTGAAGTTGCCAGAATTATTAATGATAAGAGACCGAGAGGATTCATACTAGAGAATGTAGCGGGAATAGTAAATCATGATAATGGGAAGACTTTGACAACCATAACTAATATTTTAGAAGATTTGAACTATTCTATTAGCTGGAAATTACTAAATGCTAAAGACTATGGTGTTCCTCAAAATAGAAATAGGTGGTATTGTGTTGGAATAAACAATGAGATGTATTGTGATGAAATAAAGCCAAATTTACAATTAGTTTTCCCTGAAAAAAAAGAGCTAATGCTCACTTTGAAAAATATTATTTCTGATAACGAAGGAGTTGAACACAAAGTCTCTAAGGTAGCAATAAATAATATGGAAATTCATATAAATGAATTCCTAAATAGAACTAAACAATCTGATGAACCGATTATCGCTAATAATATAAGACCGTCTAAAGTTTCATTTAGTTGCAACGGGATATCCCCATGTCTAACAGCAAAAATGGGAACTGGTGGTAACAATGTACCAGTTATTTATCAGCAAAAAAGAAAATTATCTATAAAAGAATGTCTTAAAATAATGGGGTTTCCTGAAGATTACAAAATCAAATCTAATTATAGTCAAAGTTATAAGCAACTAGGTAATAGTATCATTGTTCCGATAGTTGATGAAATAGCTAAGAATTTAATAGACATATTTAACAGTTTAGAAAAAGACAACCAACGTATAAAATAGCTTCGTAGGCTGTCTTTTTTCTTTTATTTAGAACTCTTTAAAATATGGTTTTAAAATAATGGTATATTCACCTTTAGAACGACCTGATCCATTATCAATATTGTAGGTTGAGTAAATATCGTTTGTTAAGGTTCCATGGGCGTAAATAAAATTAATATAATAAGGTGCATCAAACCATTCAGTACCTTTAAAAAGATTATCTTTTAGGGTAGGATTTTCCTCAATCGTAGATTTTATTTTTGCTTTTACTAACTTTTTTAGTTTTTCAAGTTCTACATAGTCTAATAAATTATTGATATTTAATTCGAATTTTTGATTAAAATAGTTTTTAAAGTTATCTTCATTAATGTTTAAGTCTTTTGCAATTTTTTTATTTTTTTCTATTTGTTTTTTATCACAATATAAAACAAGAGCTTGAATATAGTTATCTACATCTTTAATGTATACTTTGAATGCTGATTTAAAGCTCTCTATTGTCATTTTGGATATTGTATAACTTCTAGAATTTTTGTGTTTGACTGAAATTCCAGACTCACTTACTACATCATATTTGTTTATAACCTTTAAATCATTTTCAGTTAATTGATATTCATTTTTTAATAATAATTTTTTGTTAATCGGCTCCAGTGTGGATACTATATAATTATCAGTTTTACACTTGACTTTTTTGTTGGAATTTTTAGAATATTTATTTCCAATTACTTTGACAACATAATAGTGTTTTACTGGATCCAAATTTAATTTCTCAGTTAGTATTTTCCAGAATTTATGGTTTTTATTTCTATTTAATAATTTTGAAAGATTAAACTCTTCTATATCCCCTTCAAATGTGCCAAGATTATCACTTTTATTTAACATTAAAAGTTGTAAGTCGTTAGACAAATTGCCGTACTTAAATTGAACATCACCTCTTTTTTTTGCTCCAGAGGGTGTTCCTTTTTTATCTGAATTATAGATTTGAAAAGATAATCTACCAACGTTAAAAGTGCTATTTGCTAGTGGATTATCAATATTAAATGTTAATAAATCATCTTGTGATATCCATGTTCCTTGAGTATCAGTACCATGATAAATATAATGAACTTCTTTGTTTGTTTTTCCAAAAAACAATGCCCGTTTCAATATTTCTGTTTTATTAATATCAAGAAAAGATTGTATTCTTTTCCATTTATCATTGTATATAGTTTTGAATTCTTTTGTTGTAAACCTCCCAATTACGAATCCATTATTGTCCCTTATTATTGGTGCTGATCCATCTAAAGTACCGTCTCCCCAAATTAATAGTCTTAGGTCATCATAAATTGATATGTCGTTAACAGTTATATTGGGATTGTTATTACTCCAATTAATAAAGGATTCTACTTTTTCCTGATGAACGCTATTACCAACGCCCATTTTAGTACTAATTCCAAACTGAGAATTGTTTATTTTTATATATAAGTCTGGTTTGGCATTTATATTTTTACCAGATTCAGGGTCGAGTTCTCGTTTAGCGATATTAGCATCAATCATATCTGATTCCGAAATATCAATATTGTGATCTTTACATATATGTTTAATAAATTTTTTTAAATGTGGTGTGATGTCTTTTAAACGTTTGTTTTTTAAGGCAGCTTCAATAAGATATTCATTTGCAAATCCGTGTGAATTATCTCCAGTGATTATTTTATCGATCATTGTATTTCCTCCTTCACAGTTTCCATAATATCTTCTATGCCACAATCTAAAACACTACAAATCTTCAACAGCACATCAGTTGTGACATTTTCACCTTTTCCTAATTTAGCAAGAGAAGAAGAGCTAATACCAGCTTCTTCTCTCAATTGAGTTTTAGACCAACCTACATCAATAAGTCGTTTCCACAATTTGTTATAACTAATTTTTAATTTCATGATATCCTCCTAAACATTTGTATTCATCATCATTTCAAAATGCTGATTTTGATTCATCAGCTCAAAAATTAATTTAAAAGTTTCTTTGCTTTGTTGGATATCTACTGTGTCGTCAACATAGTACATTCCGTCAGATATTCCAATCGTTGAGTTTGAATGGATATAAGATAACATTGCAGAAGCTATTTGATACATTGTGTAGTCATGGTTACAGTCATTATCAATCTTGATAAACTTGTCCTTATTTCTATTAAGAATAACTTCACGCAGTGTCGTCCCATCGTAGCCACATAGTTGTAGAAAATAATATTCTAGAATCCTTCTTATAACATTCATAAGTGGTATAGGAGTATTCAAGACTTTATATTCTTCCCATAAGGCCGAATAAGAGTTTTGAACAGGGTTATAATTTATTTTTTCATCGAGTTTATTAGGATGATTTTTCTCACACAATTTAATAAACGACTGGTTATCAGTTTTTGTAACTAGATATAAATTTACATAGGGATAATATTTGACTGATTCGTATGATATCTCTTTGTGAAAATAAGTGTTGTGCGTGAATATGAACAACTGCTTAATGTATCTATCTTTTATATAATTATTATTAGGCGTAGCATTATTTTCACAAATTTTTATTAATTCTCTTATTAATGAAGCGATAATAAATAAACTACCACTATCCATACTAGAAACCGGATCATCTATTACAACAATCTTATTACTAGTGTTACTATTTGGTGTTGGATTTCCTTTGACTTGGTGATAAAAGTATAAGAAGGCCAAAAAGTTTTTTTCTCCTTCGCTTAGGTTAACTGCAAGAGAATTATCTTGACGTACTACTTCATATACATTAGGGATATTTGATTTTTCTCGAATAGAAAATCCTTGAAAACCAGTATCTTTTAATATGGTATTGATATTGTCTATTGTCGCCTTGGTATTCACAATATTTTTCATATCTTCTGATATGGTGTAGGTGATTTCCTTAATGCTTGCTTTGATAGTTTCAATCCTTTGATTATTATTTTTTAAAGATAAATCAAGTGCATTAATCTCATCATTATAAGTAGAGGTTATTTCAGATAAATCATGCCCTAGTTTTTCCCAAAGCATGTTTTTTAAGCTATCTCTCTTAACTGATTTAGATGTTAGAATATCATTATATGTTCTTATTTGCTCGTTAAAGTTTGAGACTAATATTCTTATTTCTTCAAATAAATCAGAAGTTTTTTCTAATTGAATTTCACTTGCATAATTCTGTTGTTTATTAGTAATGAGTTGAATATTTGTAGCAATTATTCCTTTTAGAGCATCTAATTTATTTTTATAGTTATCTAGCTTGTCTTGTTCGATAATATTGGGAACGGGAATATTTGAAAGAGCCATAAACTCTTTATTTGCTAGTTCTCGGTATTTCCCATAAAGATCCATTATCTTTTTTGTGTCGTTTTCAAATTGTCTATCAAAACATTTTGTAATTTCATCTTTAAAGTTCGAAGGAAGTGTTTGCTGGCAGTAAATACATTTTCCTTTAGCAGATTCATGGTAATGATCTAAACCTTGCTTAACCCATGATGTTGCATTTAAAGCTTTAATAAATTCAGCAAAAGGAGTATTTGAACTGCTGATAATCTGTTTATTTAATAAATCGATATCTTCAATATCATCAAGAATATTAACGTTTGTAATTTCATAAAATTCATTCAATATCGTGTTATCAGAAGAGTAAGCCGCATCGTACAAATTTACTAAATCTGCCCATTCATGATTATCAAAGTGTGTTTGTTTTAGTAATCTTTCGACAAAAGCACTTTTTGTTTTAAAACCTTGGAAAGCTTCTGAGAAAGCATTTTTATATTTAGTGTATGCTGACCATGTTTTATCTGTAAATTTTGTTTTTAATTCAGTTTTTCTATTAGTTATCTTTGTTTGTTCTTGATTCAATAAAGATAATTCATCAGATAGTTTTTCTTTTTCTTTGTTTAATTCATCTATTTTATTTTGAATATCTATGTTAATTTCACCAAATGTAAAAACACCAGGCAGATTATGATAATTGGATATATTGTTTGCGACATACTCAGCATTATAAGTATGAATATAAAAATCAGAAGGTGGAATATTGTCTTTCCAGCTTAGATTCTCAGATTTATTAATCGTTTTTGCTATAGTAGATTTTCCAGATCCATTATTACCAAAAAAGAAATTGATTAACGTGGGAGAAATAACAGTATTTGAATTAGAATATGTTGCTTCAGATATTTTTAACCGTGTTATCAATGATTCTATTTTTCTCATTTCTTCCTCCTATTAAAATATACTGCCTTTGATATCTATTCCGGCATCACTTAACTCTTGAATTAAGTTAACAGGTTTTAATGCCCAATGAGAATGGTTGAGTTCAGTAATTGCGATATCCATATTTAATAGATTCAATTCAAATCCTAATGAGCATATTTTTTGTAATAATATTGGTTTGCTTAATTCTAACTTTAATTTCAATTTTATACCTTGTGGTTCAGTTCTGATTTTCTCAATTTTTCCTACATATGCAATTTGTTCGTTGTCTGCCTTTGCGTAGTAATCGGAGCATTCAGTAGTTATTAATACTGGATATTTCAACAACTCTGATATATTTTCTTGGGTTAATTCAACAAACTTATTTCTAATTTTCTCATCAGTATAGTGGGAGGAGAGAGCTCTCTCTTTTGGAATAGTAACTATAATTGAGTCGAAAGCATTGCCTAAGACAATTAGATGGTAATAGTTAGTATTTAACCTATCGTCTAAAGTAGCTAATCCTAAGTCAATTGATGGATTCGAAGTATAAACATGTGTTACATTGATGTTTGCTGCTTTTTCAATATTATAAATTTTGTCTGCTTTTTGTTGGATTGGAATTTCAGCTGGCAAAGTATTTGTTATAAATTTTTTGATTTCATTTGACAAAGATTTACCCCTCCTAATTTAGATTTTCTACATGTTCAATGTTATAAATGTTAGTAGCGTTTTGAATAACCACTTTTGGATTATTAACTACTTGAGTAATGTTCTTTTTGTGTAATTCATCTTCCTGAATATCGATAGGGTCTAATATTATTGGATCCTCTGGGACTTCGTCCTTAATGGAATCATCCAAGTCATCTTCAACAATATTTTCTAATTCGATATCTTCATTGAAAGACGGAACGATACTCCTTAACACAGAAATTTGTTGTCTGTACTTTTCCCCTAGTCCTATTTTTACGAATTTCCAAGGAGTGCGTTCACCATCTTGTTTAAACCATTTAGTAAAAGTGTCTCTCCCATTTTTATTATCTGGATGCTTAGAAATTATATATTCCATAACGCTTATTAAAAATATTTCTAATTCTATGTGAGTAACTTTTGGTAGTTGCTCTTTTTTTGTTGTGCAGTTTAATTGCGTTTCGAATTCAGTGTTTGAATCAATCGAATCATCTAGAAGAATAGTTTCTATAATTGCGCATACTAACCAATTTAATTTTTCCTCGTGTAAATAATTATCTACGAATGCTGAGGTACTTTTAATTAGAGAAGATTTGTTAGTTCTTATATTCGAAGAAAAACTCTCTATAGTGCTTGGATCATTCATTGGAATATATACACTTGAGTTTGACTTACAGGTTTTAAAGTCGCTTATATGTTTTGAAAGTGATGGTTCATAGCTATAAACATCTGAAAATATGACTAATGAAAGAAGTCGCTTAAAAACATTAACATCATTGTATATGTCTTTTTTACCGTCGACCCGGTCTCTTGCGTTTATTTTTGGTTTTACAGCCTGCATGAATAAATTAAATAATATTCCAAATGTAAAGTACGGTACCGTCTTTGAAGTCATCTCTATAACCTCCTTAAAAATTAGTAACTCTATTCCACGTTATTAACTATGAACTGCATTGACTGTAACAGTGTTAACTATAAGTTAATAAGTGTGAAGAACATTTTTGTAAATGTACATGTCTATTACTAATATTATATCAAATTTCCATTAACGCTAACAGTGAAACTAGAAGGAAAAATGTAGTTATAGAAAATTAATATGCAAATTTCAAAAAAAATCTTCGCAAAAATAAATATAAAATCTCATAAAAAGTTCAAGTAGGCCTACAAGAACGGACGAGATGCAAAAGTGAATTTAGAAATTACCAACTATATAGATGAAGTAAGCAGTAGTCTAGGTAATTTTGAAATTTCAATGCACCGACCGTGTTTTGTTGCGCCTATTTGATGCCAACTTCTAAAACTGTGGTGTGTTGAAATGCCACAGTTCTTTTTGTTTCTCGTCCTTTGAGTAGGAAGGTTGAAACAAAAATATGAAGATTAAATGGCAAGACAACAACAAAAAAGTAGAACTAGACGTGGAATTAGATGAATTAAAAGGGTGGCTAAAGATTGATGTGATTGAAGATGAATCAGAAGAAGAACTGCAAGAACGAATTCAAGAAGCAATTAACGAAAAATACAATAAACCAGATTACAACAACTGGCACAGACACAATCGTCATGTAGGTTATTCCAAAAAAGTATCTGAAGATGGAGACGATTATTTTGGTCACTTCAAAGAACCGTTAATAACTGAAGTTGAAGATAGCAGTATCTTTTATAAAGAAGAGAATGAAAGAAATTATCGTGAAGAATTGGAGAATTGCTACAGGTTTCTAACTAAGCACATTAATAAACAAGAGCTTGTTGATTTGTTTACTAAGGTTGTTTTTGAAGGTTACACGCTTAGAGAAATTGCAATGATTCAAAATCCAAGACCAGAAGGGATGAGCGAGAAAGAATACAAGAAGCTAATCTCAAAAGTAGAAAACAATCTCTCTCATAAATTAGTAAGGTTTAGAAAAAAACTAGAAAAAATAATTTTAGAAACGTCCGATTTTGATGTCCCTCGTGGCTACCTAGTAGAGGACAAGTCCTCTAGAAATTTATAGGAGGTCATTAGGATGACGAAAATTCAAATTTTTTCAAACGATGAGTTTGGCAAGGTAAGAACCATTATGGTTAAAGGAAATCCAATGTTTATTGGAAAAGATGTAGCAGAGATTCTAGGATACTCGAATACTAGAAAAGCCTTATTGGACCATGTTGATGATGAGGATAAGACAGATGGGGTAACGATTCGTGACTCCATAGGTAGAGAACAAAATCCAATCATCATCAACGAATCAGGACTGTACAGTTTAATTCTTTCTAGCCACATGCCAAAAGCTAAAGCATTTAAAAGGTGGGTTACAACTGAAGTATTACCGTCTATTCGTAAAACAGGTATGTATGCGACTGATTATCTACTCGATAATCCAGACATTGCCATTGCAGCATTTACGGCATTAAAAAAAGAGAGGGAAAGAAACAAGACTCTGACTAAGACTATCGCCATTCAAAATCAGCAAATTGTTGAGATGAAACCAAAGGCTTCATATTATGATGTCATTTTAAGTAGTAATAATGCGATTCCCATGCGTACTCTTGCCAAAGATTATGGTAAATCAGCACAGTGGATGAATGCCAAACTGCATGATCTAGGTGTTCAGTTCAAGCAAGGTGATACGTGGCTACTTTATCAAAAATATGCAGCACTTGGTTATACCAACACAAAAACACATTCATTTACTCACCATGATGGCAGTCAAGGTGCAAAGGTTCATACCTATTGGACACAAAAAGGACGATTGTTTATTTATCAGTTACTAAAGTCAAATAATATCTTACCGCTTATGGAACAGGAGGCTTTCGATGAGTAAATCCATTAAAAAAATCATTAGTGAAAAACAACATCAGTTCAAACCGATAGTTTATATCTGTGCTCCATTTAGTGGTGATACGACCTTTAATACCAAACAAGCAGTTAAGTATGCGAAGTTTGCTTATGAGAATGGTGCAATACCACTTACACCACATCTACTATTTCCATTTTTAGATGACGGAAGTTTAGCAGACAGGCAGTCTGCATTATCTATGGATAAGATTTTTCTAGGGAAATGTCAAGAAGTCTGGGTGTTTGGAGATACGATAACAGATGGGATGCACCAAGAATTAGAAATATCTAAAAGAAGAAGACAAACAATTAGATATTTTACAAGTGAGTGCAAGGAGGAGCGTAAATGCAATTAACGATATATAACTCAAGTAGTCAAGGAAATGCGAAAAATTGTATTTATCCTAATCAGCACATCATAACAAATGAAAAAGAGCTCATAGACGTGGTCAGTTTTGACCATGTCTGTGCGAGCTTTAAAAATAATTATCGAAACAAAGATAACTTTTTAGAGTGCAACTGTGATGTGTTTGATTGTGATAATGACCATAGTGATGATCCCTCAGACTGGATCTATCCTGAAGATTATGAGTTCTTATTAGAAGGGGCAAGTTTTGCAGTAGTGCCTAGTCGTAATGATGGCAAAGTAAAAAACGGTAAATCTGCCAGACCAAGACATCATTTATATCTTCCTCATCGCATTTTTCACTCTGCTAATGAGTGTGAGGCTTTCAAGCAAAAAGTCTATGACCGATTTCCTTTTTTAGATGGTAATGCATTAGATGCCGCAAGATTTATCTTTGGTCATGCTGTAAGTGAGGTGATGTGGTTTGAAGGAAGTGTTGATATTGAAGATGTTATAGGAATTGACGAAGTTGATCATTTTGCACTATTAGATGATGAATCGATTACCATTCAATCTGGGTCAAGAAATGCGACTATGAGTCATTTAGCTGGAAAACTTATAAAGCGTTATGGAAGTACTGATGATTGTTTTGAACTTTTTATGAAAGAGTCAGAAAAGTGCAGTCCTCCACTTAGCGATAGTGAATTAAAAACAATATGGCATAGTGCGTGTAAGTTTGGAAGTAAGGTATCGAAGCAAGCTGGATATATCGAACCAGAATTATACAATCAAGAATTAAGGTTAATACCATCAGACTTTTCAGATGTAGGTCAAGCAGTCATTCTTTCAAGAGAATATGAGAGTAAAATAAAATACTCTCCAGCAACAGAATATTTAGTATATAACGGTAGTTTTTGGGAGGAGTCCTTACCTAATGCACAAGCCTTGTCACAAGAGTTAACAGAAAGACAACTCGAAGAAGCTGAGGTTGAAATCCAAAAATGCATAAAAGAATTAACAAGTCTAGGTGCGATGCCGCTTATCTTATCACTTGGTGAGAAAAAAGCTATGGATCAATTTAATGATAAGCAAAAAAGAGTATTCGATAAGTATAAAAACGCACTAACGTATCAAAAATATGCGATTAAAAGAAGAGATAGTAAGTATATTTGGTCTACTCTTAAAGAAGTAAGACCACTTGTTCAAATCGAACCTGTAATGCTAGACAGAAATGAGTTTCTACTTAATACTCCAACTGGAACGATAAATTTAATCAACGAAAATTTACAGAATCATAACTATCAAGATTTTATTACAAAACAAACAAGTGTAGCACCAAGTAATAAAGGCATGGATATTTGGAAAGAAGCACTAAATACATTTTTTACGGATAACCAAGAGCTAATCGATTATGTTCAGCAAATAGTAGGACTAGCTAGTGTAGGTAAAGTTTATGTTGAAGCACTTATTATTGCTTATGGAGAAGGTAGAAACGGAAAGTCTACCTTTTGGAACGTTATTGCAAGAGTCCTTGGAACGTATAGTGGCAATATCTCTGCAGATATGTTGACCGTTGGATGTAGACGAAATGTGAAACCAGAACTTGCTGAGGCAAAAGGAAAAAGACTACTTATTGCTGCAGAGCTTGAAGAAGGAATGCGTATGAATACATCCAATGTAAAACAGCTTTGTTCAACGGATGAGATTTTTGCAGAAAAGAAATTCAAATCGCCATTTAGTTATGTGCCTACTCATACATTAGTCCTATATACAAATCATCTGCCAAGAGTTGGAGCGTTAGATAAAGGAACTTGGAGAAGGTTAATCGTTATACCGTTTAATGCCAAGATTGAAGGGACTAGTGATATAAAAAATTATGCCGATTATTTATATGAAGAATGTGGTGGTGCGATTTTAAGTTGGATCATTGAAGGAGCAAAATCAGTCATCAGCTCTAACTTTAAAATTCAAAAACCACAAGTTGTGGAAGATGCCATTAAAGTTTATAAGGAAAATAACGATTGGCTTAATCACTTCATTGAAGAATGTTGTGAAGTGGATGTTTCAGCTACAGAAAAGAGTGGTGAGCTATATACTGAATATAGAGCATTTTGTTTACGAAATGGTGAGTTTACTCGTGGCACAGCTGACTTTTACGCTGCACTTGAAAATGCAGATTTTAAGCGTAAAAAGAATATGAAGGGTTCGTTTGTGTATGGACTTAAATTGAAATCGGAATTTGAATGATGGTGTATGACACTCATTTCAGTAGGGTTTTAATTTTTGTATTTTAACTTGAAATCAAAAAACTATTGTAACCCAGTGTCATAAATAGAAATATGACGGTATATGATAGTCTATTACATAACCTTATATAGGAATAGAAAAAATAAAGTATATATATTATATAGGTAAATAGGTATCATAGGCTGTCATAGGTTAGGAGAATACTATGTTAGAAAAAGAAATTGAAAGGCAGTTAGTCAAAAGCATTAAAGAAAAGGGAGGCTTATGCTTAAAGTTTAATTGTTTAAGCATGAATGGTGTTCCAGATAGAATCATTTTGATGCCGTTTGGGAATTTTTGTTTTGTAGAAGTTAAGGCTCCTGGTAAAAAGTTAAGACCTTTGCAGTTGAAACGTAAAAGTCAATTTGAAAAGTTAGGATTTGATGTTTATGTTGTTGATGAAATCACACGCATTGATGAATTGGTAGATAGGTTAACATCATGATGAGAAAAATAAAAGAAGGGGGTGATGCCAAATGAAGTTCAATCCACATAATTATCAAGCGTATTCAATTAATCATATTGTAATACATGATATATCAGCGTTATTTTTGGATATGGGCTTAGGTTGAGGGCAAAACGGTAATTACTCTATCAGCAATCAACGAGTTAATGTTTGATTATTTTGATGTCAGTAAAGTGTTGATTATTGGACCATTTCGAGTATCGATGACTACTTGGCCATCTGAAATCTCAAAATGGAGTCATCTTAAAGATTTAAAGTATTCTGTGGTAATAGGCAGCGAGAAAGAAAGATTAAAAGCATTAAAGATAAAAGCTGATATCTATATCATTAACCGAGAAAATGTTGACTGGCTAATTAATAAAAGTGGATGCCCATTTAATTTTGATATGGTTGTGATTGATGAGCTTAGTTCTTTTAAGTCTTATCAAAGTAAGAGGGTTAAAAGTTTACTTAAAGTCAGACCAAAGATAAAACGCATTGTTGGACTTACTGGAACACCAAGTAGTAATGGCTTAATGGATTTATGGGCTCAGTTTAGAATACTAGACTTTGGAGAAAGGCTTGGTCGATATATTAGTCATTACAGGAACACCTACTTTGTACCAGATAAGCGAAATGGAATGATCGTGTATTCCTATAAACCGCAAGCAAATGCTGAAGAGAGAATATATAAGAAAATTGAAGATATTACGATATCTATGAAAGCAAAAGACTACCTAAAGCTTCCTGAATGTATCATGAATGAAGTGGAAGTAAAACTTGATAAGAAAGAAAAGAAAGTCTACGACACATTAAAAGAAGAGATGATTGTATCCATCAAGGATACAGAAATTGATGCGATTAATGCAGCAAGTCTTTCAAATAAACTTCTTCAAATGGCAAATGGAACAGTCTATGATGAAAACAAAAACGCCCATACTATTCATGATAAGAAATTAGATGCACTTGAAGATTTAATTGAAGGTGCCAATGGTAAACCAGTCCTTGTAGCCTATTGGTTTCAAAGTGATAGAGATAGAATCATGAAAAGATTTAATGTTCGAGAAATCAAAACAAGTGAAGATATAGATCATTGGAATAAAGGAGATATACCCGTTGCACTCATTCATCCAGCAAGTGCAGGTCATGGACTGAATTTACAACAAGGTGGCTCGACACTGATTTGGTACTCGCTGACTTGGAGTTTAGAACTCTATCAACAAACCAATGCCAGACTTCATAGACAAGGACAAAAAGATACTGTGGTGATCCATCACATCTTAACCAAAGGAACGATTGACTTTGATGTGATGAAGGCACTAAAGAAAAAAGATAAAATACAATCGGCTTTAATGGAAGCAGTTAAAGCAAATCTTGAGTAGAGGTTCTAGAGAGAACTTACCTCAGAAATCTTGGAGGTAAGAGATGACATCAAAAGAATTTTTTAGATACTTAAAACAATTAGAAAACCAAATCGAATCAAAAAGCTATATGGCACAAACCTATAGAACACTTGCAGAAGGTTTAAGTTCACCCATATATTCTGATATGCCTAAAAAGGCAAGTAGAGAACTAGAACCCATGGCAAAAGCATTAACCAAAGCATTAGAAATTGAAGATGAGATAAAAGAACTAAAATTTGAACTTGCCAGTCAAAAAGCAAAAGGGATGGATGCAATATCAATGCTTGAGAAAGAGTATCAGATATTACTGATAAAAAGATACTTTGAAAAGAAGTCGTGGGGACAGATTGCAGCAAGTATGTATTATTCAGAACGATGGATATATAAGCTACATGGACTAGCACTAAAAGATTTGGATCAATTGTTCAGTTGAGTTCAGTTAAGTGCAGTCGAGTTCACTAGTATTCAGTAAGGACGCTATGATAGACTATAATTGTGAAAAAGTATAATTAAAACAATGCTCTGGTGGAGAAATCCGTCAGGGCTTTTTTATTGGAGGAAATTATGCCAACTAAACCTAAACGAGCATGTTCTTATCCAATGTGTCCAAAATTAACTGACGGAAGGTATTGTGAGGAACATCAAAAAAGAGAAAACAAACGATACGAGAAGTATGATAGAAATCCAATCGTTAGAAAAAGATATGGAAGTTCATGGTGTAAAGTTCGTGCAAAGTATGTAAGAACTCATCCTTATTGTGAGCTATGTTTTAAGGAAGGTAGGATGACACTTGTTGAAGAAGTGCATCATAAAGTTCCTTTATCAGAAGGCGGCACACATGATGAACATAATCTCATTTCTCTTTGTCAAAGCTGTCATGCAAGAATTCACGCCAAAGATGGTAGTCGTTGGAACAAAAAGAAATAGGGGTAGGGGGATAACAATCTCTAAACTAGATCACAAAGGATAACGGGCGCCTCCTGACACGCACAAAAACTCCTATTCAAAGGGGGGATATAAAAAATAAATCAGAAAGGAAGGTAAGCATGTAAGCATGGCAAAAGACGGAACAAATCGTGGTGGCAGACGTAGGAACACAGGTCCAAAACCACAAGCAGTTAATGAAAAAATACAACAAGGAAAATCTGTCAAGATTATGAACAATGACATACCCGATTTAGATATATCTGAATTAGAAGCAGTTGACCTACCAGAAGGTGTTGTTCTCGAAGGAAGTGTCATACCAAAGCCGAGTGATTACCTATCTACCAAACAAAAAAACGGAATGCCTCTAGGTGCAGATGCTATATATAAAGAAATTTGGTTGTGGTTAAAAGAGAGACATTGCGAAAAGTTGGTCAACAAAAGACTCATTGAATCCTATGCACAGGCTTTTGCTAGATACATTCAATGTGAAGAAGCCATTAGTACCTATGGATTACTTGGCAAACATCCAACAACTGGCGGAGTAGTTACCTCTCCGTTTGTTCAAATGTCGGTTCAATTTCAAAAACAAGCCAATCTATTGTGGTATGAAATTTACGACATTGTAAAACAAAACTGTACTGAAGTATTTGAAGATACAGGAAATGACATGATGGAACGATTACTTCGTTCTAGGAAAGGAATATAAATATGATTGAAAAAGTAAACCCATCGCATCCAGATAAGATTGCAGATAGGATTGCAGGAGCGATTGTTGATTTAGCATACACAAAAGAAGAAAATCCAAAGATAGCTGTAGAAGTGTTAATTGGGCATGGTAAGTGTTATGTAATGATTGAAACGACAGTGACACTTACGAAAAAAGAAATCACAAAAATTATTGAAAGAATCGCAGGGAAATTAAAATGCGAGATTACGCTTGAAAAACAAGATGTTCATCTATCTAATAATCAAAAAGGAAAAATTAGATGTGGGGATAATGGGATTTTTAAAGGTATGCCTATTACTGCTGAACAAAAGAAACTATCTGATATTGCAAGAAATATCTATCAAGAGTATCCATTTGATGGCAAATACATTTTAGATAATGACAAACTCATCATTTGTCAAAGCAATGTTTATACACAGTTTCTAAAAGTTAAGTATCCTAATGTCATTGTAAATCCACTAGGTGATTGGACAGGTGGACCAGATGTCGATACGGGTGCTACCAATAGAAAACTTGGAAGTGATATGGCAGATGGTGTAACAGGTGGTGGACTTCACGGTAAAGATTTATCTAAAGCCGATGTATCTGTAAATATCTATGCTTTTTTAAGAGCACAAAGATTAAAAGAACCAATGCAATTCTCATGTGCCATTGGTGACGATACCATTGACGGCATTCCTTATGAAGACATCGTAAATATCGCAAAAGAATATATAGACTCCATTGGTGGTTTTGAAAAACTAGCCGAGTGGGGTCTTTTTTAGAGGTGATTTATGTTAAAAGAAGCACAGTATTATTTAGCAAACATCAATGAATTAATTCCATATGTTAATAATGCAAGAACACATTCAGACACACAAATTGCACAGATTGCTTCAAGTATAAAAGAGTTTGGTTTTCTAAACCCTGTGATTGTCAGTGAAGATAATACCATCCTTGCAGGACATGGAAGATTTTATGCAGCACAGAAGTTAGGTCTTGAAAAAATACCTTGTATTAAAGAAAGCCACTTATCTGATGGTCAGAAGAAAGCCTATATCATTGCCGATAACAAACTAGCATTAAATGCTGGATGGGATAACGAACTGTTAAGTATTGAATTATCAGAACTACAAGGACTTGAATTTGATATGGATTTACTTGGATTTGATGATAAAGAACTCTCAAAGCTATTTGATGATGAAAAAGAGATTCAAGAAGATGACTTTGATGTAGAAGAAGAGCTTAAGAAAAAAGCAATCACAAAATTTGGAGATAAGTGGCACTTAGGAAAACACACTCTAGTCTGTGGTGATTCCACCAAAGAAGAAACATACAAAAAGCTTCTTGGAGATACTAAGGTTAATCTTGTGGTTACAGATCCACCATACAACGTAAACTACGAAGGTAGTGCAGGGAAAATTAAAAATGATGATATGGAAGATGGTGCATTTTATCAGTTCTTACTTTTAGCATTTACTCAAGCTGAAAAGGTTATGGCAAGTGATTCTAGTATTTATGTCTTTCATGCAGATACTGAAGGTTATAACTTTAGAAAAGCTTTTAGAGATGCAAATTTCTATTTATCCGGTACTTGTATTTGGAAAAAACAATCCTTGGTGTTAGGTCGAAGCCCATATCAATGGCAGCATGAACCCATTTTATTTGGTTGGAAGAAAAAAGGAAAGCACCAATGGTATACAGGAAGAAAAGAGTCAACCATTTGGGAATTTGATAAACCTAAGAAAAATGCAGACCATCCTACCATGAAACCAATTGAGCTTATTGCTTATCCGATTAAAAACTCAAGTATGACAAACAGTATCGTGCTAGATATGTTTGGGGGTAGTGGCTCTACACTTCTTGCAAGTGATCAGTTAGATAGAGTTTGTTATACGATTGAACTTGATGAGAAGTATTGTGATGTTATCGTAAAAAGATACATTGAACAAGTTGGAAGTTCTGATGATGTGTATGTCTTAAGAGATGGAAATAAAATACCCTATAAAGAACTTGTAGGTGATAACAATGACTAATCTAACCATGGGCAGTTTATTTTCAGGCTCTGGAGGATTTGAACTTGCATCACAGATGGTAGGGATAACGCCTATTTGGAACAGTGAAGTAGAGCCATTTCCTATTTTGGTAACTAGAAAAAATCTACCAAGGGTTAAACATTTAGGAAATATAAAAAAGATTGATGGAAGTAAAATAGATCCTGTTGATATCATTACATTTGGTAGTCCTTGCCAAGATTTATCTATCGCAGGAAAGCGTGAAGGGTTAGACGGAAGTAAGTCTAACCTTTTTTATGAGGCAATACGAATTGTAAAAGAAATGAGGGATAAGACGAATGGAGAAAAACCAAGATATATCATTTGGGAAAATGTGCCAGGAGCCTTTTCAAGTAACAAAGGAGAAGACTTTAGATGCGTCCTTGAAGAAATCTGCAAAATCAAAGAAGATAAAACATTTATCCCTAAAGCTACCAAGTGGTCAAACAGTGGAAGTATTGTGGGAAGAGAATTCTCTCTTTGTTGGCGAGTGCTTGATGCTCGGTATTTTGGAGTACCCCAAAGACGTAGAAGAATCTTTCTTGTCACAGATTTTAATGGACAACGTGCCGGAGAAATATTATTTGACCAAGAAAGCCTGTCAGGGGATATTAAACAGAGCGAAACTTCGAGGAAAGAAACTGCCAGAAGTTTTAGAAAGAGCACTACAATATGCTTAAATGACCATGGCGGAGAGCGAATGGATGTAACGAATGAGTACACACCAACTCTTAGGGCAAAAGGAAATAGAGCACCTTGTGTTTTTGAAAATCATGGACAAGACTCACGCTTTAACGGTCCTCTTGAAATAAGCCCTACAATTGGCGCAAATCTTGGTTTAGGTGGGAACAATCAGCCACTGGTAGTAAATGCCAAGACTTATGATATTCGCCTTACAAGCGAAAACACGAAAAACGTAAGGGCAAATATTTATGAAACAGATACTTCAAGAACCATTGATACTGGGGGAAACAATCCAGATAGAAATCAAGGTGGGCTTGCAGTAGTCTATTCAACAAGTAAGAATTCTCACCATACTATCGCAAATACCAATGAAGTGGGAACTCTAGTTGCAACTGATTATAAAGACCCACCAATTGTAAATGAGAGAAACTTTAAGGTAAGACGATTAACACCAACTGAGTGTGGAAGGCTACAAGGCTTTCCAGATAATTGGTGTGAAGATTTATCTATTTTAAATCCTACGACTGAAGAACTTAATTTTTGGAAAGATGTGTTTGAAGAGTATCGAATCATTAATGGTAAAATAAAATCAAAATCTGAAAAGCAAATTCGTAAATGGCTTTTAAATCCATATTCAGACTCGGCTCAGTATAAGATGTGGGGTAATGGAATAGCCCTTCCTTGTGTCGTTTACATTATGAAAAAACTTGTTACGATAAGTTCTAAAAGTTAAAAATGTTAGATGAAATATGCAGAAATAACTTGATAAATAAGTCCTTTAGAGTGATATATAGTGTAACGAAAAACACAGGAGAAAAACCATGAACAAAAAACTAGAAAAGAAATTATACGACATTGCAGCAAAACATAGTTACGCAGTTGAACACCGAGGAGATTTGAAAAGTCGACACAACGATGGTGATGATTTTTTAGACATGTCAGTGTGGGGGATTGAAAGGATGCTAAAAGAAGCATACGAATTAGGTAAATCAGATGGAAAAAATGAAAAGTAGAATTGAAAGTTTGAGGCTTGAGTACCGAAAAGGTACTCGAGTAAAACTTATCGAAATGAATGATAAATGGGCACCACCTGTTGGAACACTTGGAACAGTAAAAGGTGTTGATGATTTAGGATCACTGCTTGTTTCTTGGGATAATGGCAGTTCTCTTAGTGTAATTTATGGTGTGGATAAAGTTGAAAAAATAGTAGAATAATGCCGATATTTCTTTAAAAACAACTTGCTATTATTTTGATTATACGGGAATATACACATAACAAAAGCAAGGAGAACAACGATGAACAAACAAGAAGTATTCAAAGAAGCAACAATAAAATTACAAGAAAAGCAAAAAGCACTTTACGAAAGAGAGCCAGAAAGAAAACTTTATGATGAAGGAAAAATTGGCTGGAATGAATATGTAAAGCTTTCAATTAAAAGAGAAGAAGAATTAAGACTAGCCTACCAAGGAAATGAAAACTACGAACTTTATGATGCAGGACTTATTTCCTACGATGAGTTCTTAGCCTTGGAGGGAAAATAAATGACGCGTTTTGAAATAGACTACCTTGATGCAAAAGAAGGAAATGGCATAGAAGTGCTAAAGAAAAGAAAACAAGAACTCAAGGATCTAAAGCAAAAATTAAGTGTGTGTAAGAATGGATTTAGAGCACAGTGCTTAATGCAAGAAATCGAAATAAAAGAAAAAGAGTATCAGAAAATAGATGACTTATTTTAATAAAAGGAAATTGGGCGAATGCTCTTTTTCTCGTTAGCTGGGCCAGTAAGGTCTTTTTTTATTACCTAAAATTTGGGAGGGATAACTGTGAAATATAAACCAAGTCCGTTTAAGCAAAAAACATCTAAATACAACAAAGACTTAGCTGATTATGCGGTAAATTTCATTGAATGTTTATCCCATACTAAAGGAACGTGGGCAGGTAAACCATTCAAACTACTCCCTTGGCAAGAACAGATAATTCGTGATTTATTTGGTATTGTGAAAAAAGATGGGTATCGCCAATTTAACACAGCGTACATAGAAATCCCAAAGAAAATGGGTAAGAGTGAACTTGCAGCAGCTGTTGCACTCCTTCTTTGTTGTGGCGATTTTGAAGAACGCGCTGAAGTGTATGGGTGTGCTGCAGATAGGCAACAAGCGAGTATTGTTTTTGAAGTGGCAGCTGATATGGTAAGGATGTGTCCAGCATTAAATAAAAGAGTGAAGATCCTAGCTTCTCAAAAACGAATCGTATATCTACCAACCAATAGTTTTTATCAAGTGTTATCGGCAGAAGCTTATTCTAAACACGGTTTTAATATTCATGGTGTTGTCTTTGATGAACTTCATACTCAGCCTAACCGAAAACTTTTTGATGTTATGACAAAAGGCTCAGGAGATGCTAGAACACAGCCGTTATATTTTTTAATTACAACAGCTGGAACAGATACGAATTCCATATGTTATGAAACTCATCAAAAAGCAAAAGATATTTTAGAAGGTAGGAAAGTTGATCCAACCTTTTATCCTGTGATTTATGGGGCAGATGAGAGTGATGATTGGACTGATCCATTAACTTGGAAAAAAGCCAACCCATCACTTGGTGTAACTGTGCCGATTGAAAAGGTAAAAATGGCTTGTGAGTCTGCAAAACAAAACCCAGGAGAAGAAAATGCCTTCAGACAGCTAAGACTTAATCAATGGGTAAAACAAGCTGTCCGTTGGATGCCGATGGAAAAATGGGATGCCTGTTCCTTTGTTGTTAATGAAGAAGAATTAGAAGGTAGGGTATGTTATGGAGGCTTAGACCTTTCGTCAACAACAGACCTTACAGCTTTTGTATTAGTCTTTCCACCAGTTGATGAAGATGATAAGTATGTAATACTGCCATATTTTTGGTTGCCAGAAGATACCATTTCTCTTCGTGTAAGACGAGATCATGTTCCCTACGATATTTGGGAAAGGCAAGAAAAAATAGGCACCACTGAAGGAAATGTCGTTCACTATGCACACATTGAAAAATTTATCGAACGCTTAGGAGAAAAATTTAATATTAAAGAGATTGCTTTCGATAGATGGGGTGCTGTACAAATGGTTCAAAACCTAGAAGCGATGGGATTTACTGTTGTACCCTTTGGACAGGGGTTTAAGGATATGAGTCCACCAACAAAAGAATTAATGAAACTTACCTTAGAGCAAAAAATAGCACATGGTGGACATCCTGTTTTAAGATGGAATATGGATAATATTTTTATTCGAACAGATCCTGCAGGAAATATTAAAGCAGATAAAGAAAAATCAACAGAAAAAATTGACGGTGCGATTGCAACCATAATGGCATTAGATAGAGCAATTCGTTGTGGGAATGTGAACATTGAAAGTGTTTATGATAATAGAGGATTGCTTTTTCTTTAGGTTAAAGTCTATTAAATAATCGTAACAATAATGATAGTTTTATTTTTTGAAATTGTAGTAAGATTTTTATAGGAGGTTGATATGTTCCTTTATAAAATCAAAGAATTTCTACGAAACCATAATGATATAAACTCTTATGTTATGATTCAACAAATCATGCATCCTTTAATAAAGCTAACGACAAACATGGAAGATGATGAAAGCGAGGAGTTTTTAGAATTATACGACCATGTTATTGAAAAGATCGCATGGGATAATATTTCTAAAATATTAGGCAAACATAAGAGTGAAAACTAAATAAACTAAAAGCATCTGTCATTTGATAGGTGCTTTTTTGATGAGAAAAAGGAGATTGAAACGATGGGAATTTTAAGCGGCTTATTTAAATCTAGAGATAAACCAGAAAATAAACTAAGTCATAATAGCTACACATTTTTTACTGGACAGTCATCTAGTGGAAAACGAGTCAATGAAAGAACGGCTATGCAAATGACTGCAGTCTATTCATGTGTTCGCATTTTATCGGAAACATTAGCAAGTTTACCACTTCATGTCTATGAAACAACAGAAGTAGGAAATAAAAAAGCAACAAGTCATAGCTTATATCATCTACTACATGATGAACCCAATCCTGAAATGACAAGTTTTATTTTTAGAGAAACCCTTATGACACATTTATTACTTTGGGGAAATGCCTATGCTCAAATTATTAGGAATGGTAAAGGTGATGTGATAGGGCTGTATCCACTCATGCCAGATAAGATGAAAGTCGATAGGGATGAGCACAACACCATTTTTTATGAATATCAATCAGGTGATGGTAAGAAAGTCTTACTAACCACTCAAGATGTCCTTCATATTCCAGGACTTGGATTTGATGGACTGGTGGGTTACTCTCCTATTGCGATGGCAAAAAATGCGATTGGTATGTCTATTGCAGCAGAAGAGTATGGAGCAAAGTTTTTCTCAAACGGTGCAACACCGAGTGGTATTTTAGAACATCCAGGTACAGTTAAAAATGCTGAAAGCCTAAGAGAAAGTTGGATGCGTGGTTTTTCAGGGAGTAATTCTCATAAAGTAGCCATCCTTGAAGAAGGAATGAAGTACACGCCGATTTCTATTAGTCCAAATGAAGCACAGTTTTTAGAAACACGTAAATTTCAAATTAACGAGATAGCTAGAATTTTCAGAGTGCCACCTCATATGGTAGGCGACCTTGAAAAATCTAGCTTTTCTAATATTGAACAACAGTCGCTAGAATTTGTGAAGTATACCTTAGATCCATGGGTTATTCGATTTGAACAAGCCATCAACAGACGACTGTTAAAGGAAAATGAAAAATCAACATACTACGTGAAGTTTAATGTGGATGGTTTACTTCGTGGTGACTACCAATCAAGAATGAATGGTTATGCAGTCGGTAGACAAAATGGGTGGATGAGTGCCAATGATATCAGAGCACTTGAAAACTTGGATAAAATTCCCAAAGAAGAAGGTGGCGATTTGTATCTCATTAATGGGAACATGCTCCCACTAAAAAATGCAGGAGCATTTGCAAATATAAATAAGGAGGACAATACGAGTGAAGAAATTTTGGAACTGGAAGACCAAAAATGATAGTGAACATATTTTATTTTTAAATGGCACGATTGCTGAAGAGTCTTGGTTTGATGATGATATCACACCAAGGCTTTTTAAATCTGAGTTAGAAAACCACAAAGGAGATATTACCGTTTGGATTAACTCTCCAGGTGGGGATTGCATTGCAGCGGCACAAATTTACAACATGTTAATCGACCATAAAGGAGAAGTCGTTATTAAAGTTGATGGCATTGCTGCAAGTGCAGCATCGGTTATCGCAATGGCAGGTACAAAGGTATTAATGAGCCCTGTATCTATGATGATGATTCATAATCCAATGACGGTTGCATTTGGAGATAAAGAACAGATGAAACAAGCGATGTCGATGTTAGATGAAGTCAAAGAGTCCATTATGAATGCTTATGAAATCAAGACAGGACTTCTTAGACAAAAATTATCCAACATGATGGATAGTGAAACATGGATGAATGTGCATAAAGCGATTGAACTTGGTTTTTGTGATGGACTACTTGAAAGAGAAGAATCCGATATAGAAATACCAAATGTATCTAGTCAATATTCAAAGGTCGTTGTCGAAAACTCACTAAGAAAGAAGATAGCAGAAAAATGCCAAATCAATACAAAACAAGAAACTGTTAAGTCAAAGGACTTAATTGAAAGACTCAACTTAATGAAAAATTGGAGGTAAATAGTATGAGTAAAATTTTAGAAATGATTGAAAAAAGAAATAAAGCATGGGAAGGTGCGAAGGCTTTTGTTGAAGCCAACAAAGACAAAGACGGACTGCTTTCAAAAGAACACATGGATCAGTACCAACAAATGGAAGATAAGATTAAAAACTTTAGTCAAGAAATTGATCGTATGCAAAGGGAGGAACAAATGGAGAAAGAATTATCAAAACCAATTAATAAACCCATTACTGAAAAACCGCACCAGGACAAACACGAAAAGACAGGTCGTGCAAGTAAAGAATATAAAGATGGCATGTTAAAAGCACTTAGAACAAACTTTAAGCAAGTATCTAACGTGCTGCAAGAAGGTGTGGATGCAGATGGTGGTTATTTAGTTCCAGAAGAATATGATGAGCGTTTAATTACTGTTCTTGAAGAAGAAAATATTATCCGTAGCTTAGCAACAATCATTCAAACATCAGGAAATCACAAAATTAATATCGCAGGAACCTCTCCTGCAGCAGCTTGGATTGACGAGGGAGAGGAACTAAAATTCTCTGATGCGACATTTAAGCAGATGTTACTTGATGCGCATAAACTTCATGTCGCTATTAAAGTCACAGAAGAATTACTCTATGATAGTGCTTTTGATTTAGAAGACTATATCACAGAGCAATTTGGTAAAGCCTTAGCCAATGCTGAAGAAGATGCCTTCTTGAATGGTGATGGTAACAATAAACCAACCGGTATCTTTAATGAGACAAGTGGTGGTACGTTCTTAGATAAGGTATCTGCAATTAAAGCAGATGATGTGATTAACTTAGTCCATGCCTTAAAACGTCCATATCGTAAAAATGCAGTCTTTATCACAAACGATAAGACAATCGCGCAAATTCGTAAATTCAAAGATAGTAATGGCGCCTATATTTGGCAACCAAGCTATCAACAAGGTGAGCCCGATAGACTATTAGGTTATCCAGTTTATACATCAGCATTTGCACCAGAAAATGCGATTGCTTTTGGGGATATTAGTTATTACAACATTGGAGATCGTGGTTCACGTTCATTTAAAGCATTAACTGAGTTATTTGCAGGAAACGGCATGATTGGTTATGTGGCAAAAGAAAGAGTTGATGCGAAACTTATTGTAAAAGAAGCAGTTCAAATTTTAAGTGTTCAAGGCTAGAAAGGAGATAAGCAGTGAGTCCAACACTCGAAGAAGTAAAACAATATGTCAGAGTAGATTCAAGTGATGATGACTTACTGCTTGAATCTCTCTTGGCAACATCAAAACAATTATGTATGCATATTTTAAGAGTAGATGAAACGTCTACTCTTTTATTATGCGAAGAAGTTAAGACTGCTATTTTGTATAGTGTCGCTTATCTATATGAGCATAGAGAAGAAGCAAACCACAAGGAGCTAACTTTAACACTAAGAAGTCTGCTTTTTGGAATTAGAAAGGCGGAATTCTAATGAAAGTGAGCTTATTAAATACTCGAATTATCATTCAAGAATCTATTATGACAATGGATGAAATAGGCAATCAACTTGAAGATTGGATGGATATGTATTCTTGTTTTGCAACGGTTAGTAAGGAAAGTCCACTTGAACAAACATCAGTGGGTGCAATATGGGATAGGTCTAAAATAGATTTTACGATTCGCTACTCATCTGAAGTGAGTCATCTTGATAGTACAAAACATAGAGTATTATTTAATGACAAAATTTATAACATCAAAGGTATTGACCATATGAACTTTAGAAAGAAAAGCTTAAAGCTACATTGTCAGTTGGTGGAAAGATGAAAGTCAAAGTAGATGATATGGCAAATGCTATTCAAAAAGAATTAGAGAAATATCAAAAAGTCACAACTGAACAACTAAAAAAAGTCATCAAGGAAGTTGGAAAAGAAACAAAAGAAATGATTCAATCTAGCGCACCGAAGAAAAGTGGCAAGTATGCGAAAAGTTGGGCAGTTAAAAGGGATAAAGAGACAAGTGGTTCATTGAGTGTAGTGGTTCACTCTAGAAATAAGTATCAGCTGACGCATTTACTTGAATTTGGACATGCAAAAAGAGGCGGTGGAAGGACAAGGGCGATGCCACATATTGCAAATGCTGAGAAACAAGCAGTCAGTTCATTTGAACAAAAAGTAAAGGAGATATTAGAAAATGACTAGTTTAATAAACGTGATTAAAGAAATGAATCTCCCTTATGCTTATCATCACTTTGCAGAAAGTAATGCGGTGAGCCCACCTTTTTTAATTTATCTGTTACCAAGTACCAATCACTTCAAAGCAGATGGGAAAATCCATCATAAAATATCAGTGGTTCATCTAGAACTTTATACAGATAAAAAAGACATCACTTTAGAAAGTAGATTAGAAAGTATTTTAGAAAAGTATGAGATTGTCTATGACAAGCATGAAACTTGGATTGAGAGCGAAAAGCTCTACGAAGTTTTATATACATTTGAAATGGAGGAACAAAAATTATGGCAAACAAAGTCAAATATAATTTAAAAAATGTACACGCTGCAAAACTAACAAAAACACAAGAAGGTACATTTACTTACGAAACACCTAAACCAATACCAGGTGCGGTCAGTATTAGTTTAGAGGCTGAAGGAGAATCAAGTCCATTTTACGCCGATGGTATCGTCTATTTTAGGTCGACATCTAATAATGGATACAGTGGGGATTTAGAGATTGCACTTATCCCTGAATGGTTTAGAACCGATATCTTAAAAGAAGAATTAGATAAAAATGGAGTGCTCGTGGAGAAGGCATCCATTAAGGAAACAGAAAAATTTGCATTACTCTTTGAATTTGATGGCGATGAAAAAGCGATCCGTCATGTTCTATATAACTGTTCAACTTCTAGACCATCCATTGAATCGGAAACGAAGGAAGAGTCTATTTCCCCAGGTACAGAGAAATTAACATTAACTGCTGATCCTAGAGAAGATGGATTAGTGAAATCAAGAACAGGAGATGCTACTCAGGATACGAGTTATCAAAATTGGTATAAGAGTGTGTATTTACCTACACCAAAAACAGAAACAGTATCACCTACAGGAAGGGCAGGTAGCTAATGTTAGAAAAGAAAATAATGATTAATAACCAAGAGGTAGTATTCAAATCGTCAGCCACCATTCCAAGGCTATATCGTTTGAAATTTAAGCGTGACATTTTTAAAGATTTATCGAAACTAGAAAAATCCTATAAAGGAGATAATAGTAGTTTTGAGATTGAAGATTTAGAGATTTTTGAAAATGTTGCCTATATTATGGCATTTCATGGGGACAACACAATCCCACCAACTATTGAAGAATGGTTAGATCAATTTGAAATGTTTTCAATCTATGAAGTCTTACCAGAAATTCTAGAATTATGGGGTAGTAATCTTAGGGTCGAAGTTGAGAGTAAAAAAAAGTTCAATCAAGTAGTAGGGAAATGACAACAGCATTATTCCTACTTCGATGTGTCGAGATAGGTATTTCTATCAGTGAACTCGATTTATTATCTATCGGGATGGTTTTAGATATTTGGACTGAAAAAGGAAACGATAGTGTTAAATATCAAAAAGTAGCAGGACAAAGTGAGTTTGATAGGTTTTAAAGAATAAGTGGCCTTAAAGAAGGTCTTTTTTAATACCCATTTTTAAGAAAGGAGGACCATATGGCAGGAAGAATTAGAGGGATTACTGTTGAAATTGGTGGCGATACGACAGGATTAGATAAGTCATTAAAATCAGTCAATAACAACATTCGTTCAACGCAGTCAGCATTAAAAGACGTGAATCGATTATTAAAACTTGATCCTAAGAATACCGAGTTATTATCGCAAAAACAAAAATTACTCGGACAAGCCATTAAGGAAACAAGTAGTAAACTGGATGCCTTAAAAGAAGCTGACAAACAAGCTAAAGTCCAACTTGAAAATGGGGACTTAGGTCAAGATAAGTATGATGCTTTACAGCGTGAAATTATCGAAACAGAGCAGTCTTTATCCAAACTACAAGATGAATTCAAGAAAGTACCCAATGCTGTCACGTTATCAGTAAAAGAAGCTGGAGATAAAATTAAAGAGCTTGGTGATAAAACACAGGAAGTTGGTAAAACACTAAGTACCCATCTTACACTACCACTTGTTGGGATTGGTGCAGCATCCATTAGTGCTTTTAATGAAGTCGATGCAGGCTTAGATACCATTGTTACTAAAACAGGGGCAAGTGGTGATGCACTTGAAGAAATGAAAGGCATCATGGAGAACATCGCAACAAGCATTCCGACTGACTTTGCTACTGCAGGGGCCGCAATTGGAGAAGTGAATACTCGATTTGGTGTCACAGGAGATAAGCTCGAAGAATTATCCAGTAAGTTTATCAAGTTTGCCGAGATCAATAACATTGATGTATCTAATGCTATTGATAACACGCAAAAAGTGATTGCAGCCTTTGGCCTTACGACAGAAGATGCTGGAGCCCTATTGGATACGATGAATGCAGTAGGTCAGAGAACAGGAATCAGCATGGATACTTTATCCAGTGCTTTAATTTCTAATGCAGCAACATTACAACAACTAGGTTTTAATGCAAGTGATGCTGCAAACTTTCTAGGCAATGTCGAAATGTCTGGTGCAGATACCTCTCAAGTGATGACAGGACTTACGAAAGCATTAGCGACTGCAACGGCTGAAGGTAAACCACTCAATGAGGCACTAGCAGAGATTCAAGATAGCATGGTCAATGCGAAATCAGATACAGAAGGTTTAGAAAAAGCCTATGAACTTTTTGGTAAAAGAGCAGGTGGTGCAATTTATCAAGCTTGTAAAAATGGATCTCTTAACTTTAATGAACTTGGTACTTCCTTACAAGATAATCTAGGTAATGTAGAAACAACCTTTGAAAATACCATTGATCCAATTGATAGTTTCAAAACTACAATGAACCAATTAAAAATTGTCGGTGCTGAAGTTGGGAATGCGTTAATGACCGTCTTAAAACCTATGCTTGAAAAGCTTTCAGAAGTTTTTAAGAACATCAAAAAAGGATGGGATAGCTTATCTCCAGGTATGCAAGAAGCCATTGTTTCATTTGGTGTTTTAGTGGCTACAGTAGGTCCAATTGTCGTTGTCATTGGAAAAGTAATATCTGCCATTGGAACAATTACAGGACTTTTAGCACCGCTTATTGGTCTAATTACTGGAACAAGTGCAGCGACAACTGCAATGGGTGTAGCTGGAGGGGCAAGTGCAGCAGGAACTACAGCAGCTGGTGTTGCTGCAACAGGGGCTGCAACGGGATTTGGAGCATTAAATCTATCGTTATTACCGATTATAGGAATTATCGCTGGTATTATCGCTGCTATTGCTGCCATCATTTTAGTGATTAAAAATTGGGGTGCTATTACTGAGTGGTTTAAAGGTGTGTGGGAGACTATCACGCAAACAGTAATGACTGTCGTTCAAAATATAGCTAACTTTTTCATGACAGCTTGGAATGGAATTGTTAGCTTTTTTACTACCACTTGGGAACTGATAAAAAATATTCTTGATGTTGGATTGCAGTTTTTAGTAGCTCTTATTCAAGGTGCATTTGCACTTATCACACTACCATTTCAATTCATATGGGAAAACTGTAAAGAGGTCATCATATCTGTATGGGAGAGTATTAAAAACATTGTAGGTAATGCGATTAGTGCTGTATCCAGTGTGATTGAAACGGTGATGGGTACGATACAAAGTATCCTTACAACGATTTGGAATGCTATTAGTAGTGGAATTTCAATTGTGTTGTCATCTATTTTTAATGTGGTATCGAGCGTATTTAACTCCATTAAAACGACTGCTAGTAACATTTGGAATGGCATTAAATCAGTCATTACTGGGGTTATTAATGGAATAAAAACCAGTGTTTCTACCGTTTTTAATACCGTCTCTTCAACGATTAGCACAGTATTTAATAGCATTAAATCTACTGCAACAAATGTATGGAATGGCATTAAATCAGCAATTGTAACACCAATTGAGGCAGCTAAGAATACCGTCAAAAAAGCAATTGATTCAGTTGTGGGATTCTTCTCGGGTATGAAGATTTCATTTCCTAAAATTAAACTGCCACATTTTAGTATTAAAGGAAGTTTTTCATTAATGCCACCATCTGTACCAAGGTTATCAATTGATTGGTACAAAGAAGGTGGAATTATGACAAAGCCAACAGTATTTGGACTAAATGGTTCATCACTTTTGGCAGGCGGTGAGGCAGGAGCAGAAGCCATCCTACCATTAAAAGGGTTTTATAGTCACTTGGATAAGCTGTTTTCAGAGCGACTTGGAAGTACGGAAACAATGGAGAAATATTTAGCGATAATCGCAGAAAACAGCACACAAAACATTTATTTAGATGATGGCACACTTGTTGGGAAACTACTTCCAAGCATTGATAGTGGCTTAGGTAAATTAGCTGTAAGGAGGTCAAGGGGATGATTACATTAGCAATCGATGGTTTTAATATTTATGACGAGATGGGAATTGTGCTTGAACACTTTGATATTGGCATTCCTGATCCTAAAATGCATAAAGTATCAGTACCTGGACGAAATGGTGATTTAGATATGACAAGAGCATTAACAGGCTTTACGCATTTTCATAACCGAACGATTAATCTGACACTTGGACTGACAGGAAGTGAAGCAGATAGGGAAGAAAAGCGCTCAGCTTTATTTCAAATCACCACGAACAAACAAGTAAAGGTAGAGTTCTCGCATTTAAATGGCTACTTTTTAGGCGATATCACCTTTCATTCTTATGAGAGAAATCCTGCGAAATCAACCATTCAAGCAAGTGTTGACTGTTATCCATTTAAGATTTCTAATGAAGAAGTGTCATCAAGTATTGCTTTAAGTTCTACTCCAAGAACGATTCATGTGCTTTACCTTGGAATGCCCGTTCCTATTGTCATTAAGACAACAGGAAATGCGATTATTGAACATAAAGGAAACAGGTATTCAGTTGAAAAAGGAGAACATAAGCTAGGTATTGTTTTAGAAGTAGGAAATAACGAACTTACCCTATCGGGCTCAGGCACCTTAAGTTATCAGTATAGAATGGAGGAGCTATAATGTATCGAATCTACTGTGATGAAGAATTGATTTATCATCCGCTGATTTCTGACTATGATGTCATAGATGCAAGACTTGATATTGAAATTAATGCTTCTGGGAATTTAGTCATTACTATTCCAAAGACAAATCCGTCTTATGGTCGTATACAGTATATGAAATCAATTATAAAAGTCTTTGACGATAGTAAACTCATTTTTAGAGGTCGTGCTTTTTCACCGAGCATGGATCTATTTCAAAATGAAACCATCGAGTGCGAGGGAGATTTAGCTTTCTTTAATGACACGATACAAGCACCATTTCATTTTGGAAAACAAAGTGTTCAAACGGTATTAAACAAAGTATTAAATGAACACAATAAGCAAGTTCAAAAAGATAAACAATTTAATCTAGGAACGGTTAGTGTTACTAACGATACGGAAAGTGGCGATATTGTTCGAGGTAGCTTAGAGTATTTAACCACATGGTCTTTTTTAAGAGATAAGCTCTTAAAGAAACTAGGTGGTTATTTTTATGTCCGTTATGAAAACAATGAAGCGTACTTAGATTATGTAGCTGATCTAAATTATGTAGGAGAGCAAGAAATTACACAAACAGTTAACTTATTAGATGCTAAAAGGGAGTGGTTAAGTGAAGATTTAGCAACCATCATACTTCCACTTGGCGCAAAAATGAGTGATGAAGAAAGTGACGAGGAAACCTATCTAACCATAGAAAGTGTTAATAATGGCTTGATGACTTTAAGGGATGGAACAGCGATTCAAAAGTATGGCGAAATCACAAAGGTTGTTCATCATGAGGGCATTACACTTCCACAAAATCTTCTTAGAGCAGGAAGAAAAGATTTAGCTGACTCTGTAAAACTACTAAGCAAAATCACGCTAACAGCAGCAGACCTTTCAAAAACAGGAGAGGATGTATCATCCTTTTATCTAGGACAAAAAGTAAAAGTTAATGTTCCAAGCTTAAACATTAATGAGCGAATGTTAATTAGTGGCTTATCTCTTGATTTACTACATCCTGAAAGTAATGTTCTAACAATCGGTAGTGAAGAAAAAACACTCACAACCACTCAGTTTAATACGATTCATTCCATTGAAACGATGCATCAAAATATAAAGGAAAACATGAAAGAGTTAAATGCACTAGCGATTGTTAGAGCAATTAGAGAAGCCAATTCATACATCCAACAATCTGCCAATGATATTAGGCTTGAAGTGTCTGAAAAATACTATAACAAAGAAAAATCAGATGAACTACTTCAATCAGTTCAAACGCTGATGACACAAACCTCAAATGCCATTACTTTTCAGTTTAATCAATATAAGCAAAGTCAAGAAAGGCTATATGGAGAAAATGCCAAGAAGTTTACGGAACTTAGCAAATATATCCGATTTGAAAATGGAAACATTATTCTTGGAGAACAAAATAGTCCTATTGTTTTAAGAATAGAAAATGAACGGATTGTCTTTTTAGAAAGTGGTGTTGAAAGTGCCTACTGGCATAATCGTAAGTTCTATGCGGTAGATGGAGAGTTCATTAACAGTTTGAAATTAGGGAAGTTTGCCTTTATTCCTAGACAAACTGGAAATTTAAGTTTTACAAAAGTGGAGGACTAAGATGAGTGGATCATTTAATACAAATGCCTATGAAGTGAGGTATTTAACTTTTGAATGGAGTGTGGCAAGCCAAAATGTCGCAACCAATCAAACCACAATAAATTGGAAATTAAGAGGAAATGGAACAAATCCTTATACTTGGTATATGTCTGGAAATTTTAAAGTGGTTATTGAAGGGCGGACAGTTTATCAATCGGAAACTCGTATTCAATTAACAGGAACTACGACCGTTGCATCCGGGCAATATACCATAACCCATAATGCTGATGGGAATAAAACCTTTAATGCAAGCTGTGAAGCGGGAATTTACTATTATGCTGTTAACGCAAGAGGAAGTGGTTCATGGGCATTACCTATGATCGCAAGAGCGACACAGCCATCAGTTAATAAAACATCGATGGCATTTGGAGAAAGTATCATCATTAGTACACCTAGAGCATCTACGACTTTTACGCACACCGTACAAGCAAGTGTTGATGGGAAGTTAAATTATACGAATATCGCAACCAATATTGCCACAAGCTTTACGTATACCTTGCCTAAAACTTGGGCGAGGTATTTAACCCATTCAACAGATAAATTAAGAATTAGAGTATTAACCTATTCAGGATCGCAGCGTATAGGAACTAAAGAAGCACCTTTAATTAGTGTCAGAGCAACAAGTGATATGACACCTGTTGTCAATATCGCTTTAACTGATGCTAACAACTTTTACACAACATACGGAGGGTTTGTAAAAGGAAAATCAAAGATTCGAGCCAAAGTAACAGAGACCCTTTACGAGCAAGCGGTTGTTACCACAAGGAGTTTACTCTTAAATGGGATTACTTATCAAAGTAATGACCAAACATCAGAAATAATAAAATCTACGACACAACGTATCGAAGCTAAAGTAACAGACTCAAGAGGTCTAACTGGTACAAAGGTTGTAACACCGATTGTTTATGATTGGTATGAACCTAAAATTACAATGATAAAGGCGAATCGATGTCAGTCCAATGGAACGATTGATGAAACGGGTAATCACATCAAACTAGAGTATGCCTGTGCTGTTGCACCGGTTAATAACAAAAATAAAAAGACACTGTCCTACAGTTATCGACAGCTTAATCAATCAACTCAAACAACACGAAGCATTACAATGGATACTTTCAGTAAATCAGGTAGTGTGATTTTTCCTGCTAGTGGGGAGAATACTTGGGAGGTAAGCATTCAATTAACTGATGCTTTTACCACAAGTAGGGCAGTTGTTAATGTCGGGACAGCTTTTGTGTTACTAGATTTTCATAAAACAGGTAAAGGAATCGGTGTCGGAAAAGTATCTGAAGAGCCATTGCTATTTGACCTCTCTCCGAGTTGGACTATTGGATATAAGGGAAGTCAAATCGCAGATTTTATAGAATCGACAGGCACAACATTTGGTTGGAGATGGAGAAAATGGAACAGTGGATTAATGGAAATGACAACAAGAAAACAAGTAACTATTGATATCAAAACAAAATGGGGTGGTCTGTTTGTATCTGGGGCAATAACCGATACGAATTTGACATACCCTTTTACATTTAAGGATGTACCAACATTAATTGTAAATTTATCATCACTGTCATGGGTAGGTTTTTTGGTAAATGCTACGGGTCATCCATCAACAACATCAAACACAGGTGCATTTCAAATCGCAAGAGGAGTTGAAGCAACAAATGCGAATTATATATTAAATTATTATGCCATCGGAAGATGGAAATAAATAGGAGGGAAAACAATGAAAGAATTATGGATAAGCATACAAGTGTTACTATCTGCAGTAGGTGGAACACTTGGTTATTTATTAGGAGGAATGGACGGGCTGTTATATACATTAATTGCTTTTGTAGTCGTTGATTATCTAACAGGAGTCCTATGTGCTATATCAGATGGAAAGCTATCTAGCGAGATAGGATTTAATGGAATCGCAAGAAAAGTCATCATCTTTTCTTTAGTTGGAATTGGTCATCTATTAGATGTTCAAATATTAGGTCATGCAGGTGTACTACGCTCTGTTGTGATCTTTTTTTATTTATCCAATGAAGGAATTTCAATCATTGAAAATGCAGCACATTTAGGACTTCCCATTCCTGAAAAACTGCAATCAATACTTGAACAATTAAAAGATAAGGAGAGTGGAAAATAATGAGTAATAGTCCCTTAGTTAATCATGTAAATTTAAGTCCAAATCATAGTGGGCGAAGAAAATATAAGATTGATAGAATTACAATCCATCATATGGCAGGTAATTTATCGGTTGAAACTTGTGGTTTGGTATTTAAGCCTGTTTCAAGACAAGCAAGTTCTAATTACGCAGTTGACTCAAAAGGAAGAGTTGGCATGTATGTGGAAGAACATAACCGTTCTTGGTGTTCTTCTAGTCCAGAAAATGACCATCGAGCGATTACCATCGAAGTTGCCAACGATGAGATTGGTGGGTCTTGGCATGTTAGTGATGTGGCATTGGAAAAGACTATCGAACTTTGTGTCGATATTTGTAAGAGAAATGGCATCAAGGCATTAAATTATACAGGAGATACCAAAGGAAATTTAACCAAACATGAATGGTTTGCCAATACCAACTGTCCAGGACCTTATCTTGGTAGTAAGTTTCCATACATTGCATCTGAAGTAAACAAGAGATTAAATCAAAAGTTGACTAAAGAAGTGATACTTAAAGGTTTATTTAGAGTACGAGTTTCATGGAATGATGCTAAAAGTCAAAAGGGTGCATTTAGACATTTTGAAAATGCGAAGGCTTGCGCAGATAAGTATGGCTATCGTGTGTTTGATGAAAAAGGAAATACAGTTTATCCCGTTTCAAAAGAAAACCTAAAAGATATGGTAGATATCGCAAAAGAAGTGATTGATGGGAAGTGGGGTAATGGATCACATCGTAAGAAATCACTATTACATGCTGGATATGACTATAATCTAGTTCAGGCAAAAGTAAATGAGTTATTAAGCGAACAATCTAGTAAAGCACTAAAGCCGATCGATGACATTGCCAAGGAGGTCATTAATGGGAAATGGGGTATCGGGCAAGATAGAAAGAACCGTCTATCAAAAGCAGGTTATGACTATAGCGCTATACAAAGAAAAGTAAATGAGATGATTTAAGCAATAAACCTATCTAAGTCATAGTACTTGGATAGGTCTTTTTTTGTTTTTGAAAAAATTTTTTAAACTACCGTCCGATTTTGTACTCTCCCAAGGCTAACTATTAGAGAGATAAATAAACACTCTCTAGAAAGGAGAACCAACTATGAAACATCAATTAAAAGTCAGTGTTTCAAAAAAACCATCATCGGACAGTGTGATGAGATGTCGAAAGGTTTCTATGAGAGAAAGACTTCTAAGATTTCTATTTGGAAATAAAAGAGACATTGTTGTACTGATTCCAAGTGACAGGATTGAAGAAGTAGCCATTAAAAAGAAAGGAGATCAAGATGAGTAGGATGAAATTGCTTAAACAAGTGCTAGATGACTTAGACAATCTTAATCAAAGTATTTCAGAGCTTGTAAATGCTGTTGGTGAGAATCGAGAAGAAAGTGACATAAAAGAAAAGCAAGAAACGGTGATTACACTTGAGGAAGTTAGAGGTGTGCTGGCTGAAAAAAGTAGAGCAGGATTTACAAAGGAAGTTAAAGCGCTCATTCAAACTTTTGGAGTCAATAAACTAAGCGATGTTAATCCACGAGACTATGCTTTGTTACTTAAAAAAGCAAAGGAGCTATCTCATGAGTAAACACGCATTATTAAGCGCATCAAGTAGTCACAGATGGCTAAGTTGTCCACCACTTCCAAGGCTTGAATCATTTTTCCAAAATGAAATCAGCGATGCAGCCATCGAAGGGACATTAGCCCATAAGTTAGCAGAATATAAGCTAAGGGTTGTTTTGAAAGAAGAAGTAGCACCATTAAATATGAAGAAGTTTAATCAAGAAATGCAAGAGCACACAGATGATTATGTTTCTTATATCTTGGAACAAGTAGAACTTGAAAAACAAACAACAAAAGATGTTGTTGTACTCATTGAACAACGCTTAGACTTTTCACATTATGTACCAGAAGGCTTTGGAACAGGTGACTGCATTATTATCTCGGATAAAAACCTTCATATTATTGATTTTAAGTATGGTCAAGGAGTAGAGGTAAGTGCAGAAAACAATCCACAAATGATGTTATATGGACTTGGAGCATTAAATATTTATGATGCACTTTATGATATTGAGACTGTGAAGATGACTATTTTTCAACCGAGAAAATACAATATCTCAACCTTTGAATTAGGAGTAGATAAACTGACAACATGGGCAGAAACTGAATTAAAAGAAAAAGCAGAAGCGGCCTTTGAAGGAAAGGGAGTCATTACTTATGGTCCTTGGTGTCAATTTTCAAGCTGTGGAGCTGTACTACGTGCAAGGTTTGACCATCATAAAAAACTAGAACGTTTTGAACTAAAATCACCATATTTACTAACGGATAGTGAGATTGAGGAAGTTTTAGATCACATTGATGATTTAGTAAAGTGGTCAAATGAAGTCAAAGAATATGCGACTAAACTAGCCCTTCAAAGTGGAAAACAGTGGAACGGTTATAAACTAGTTCATGGTAGAAGTACAAGGAAATTTAAAGACGAAGAAACAGTTGTGGAAATTGCAAAAGAAAATGGATACGACAACATCTACAAACAAACTTTACTTTCAATAACTGAACTTCAAAAGTTAATGGGTAAGACAAAATTTGAAACTTTATTTAACGAACAACTAATCAAACAATTAGGAAAACCAACGCTTGTTACATTAACAGATAAAAGACAAGCCATTGTAAATGCCAAACAAGAATTTAATGAAATCAAGGAGGAAAACTAATATGGCAAAGTTTAACAACACAAAAGTAATTACAGGAGTAAACACAAGATTATCTTATTTTAATGGATGGGAACCAGTATCGATTAATGGTGGAACAGAGAAGTATTCTGTATCTGTCCTAATTCCAAAAGATGACAAAGAAACATTATCAAAAATTGAAAAAGCAATTGATGCTGCTATTGAAGAAGGTATTGCGAAATTTGGTGGGAAGAAACCAAATAAAGCTGCGATTAAATTACCGCTTCGTGATGGTGATATTGAAAAAGAAGATGAAGCATATAAAGGACATTACTTTATTAATGCAAATTCCATCAAAGCACCACAAATTGTAGATAAACAAGTACAGCCGATTTTAGACCAAAGCGAAGTCTATTCAGGCTGTTATGCAAGAGTGTCACTTAACTTTTATGCCTTTAATTCAAATGGCAATAAGGGGGTTGCTTGTGGACTAGGAAATATTCAAAAAATTAAAGATGGAGCACCACTTGGTGGACGTAGCAGTGCGAGTGATGATTTCACGACATTAGAAGATGATGACTTTTTAGCGTAGGAGGTTAAGCATGAATGGTATTGAAAAAATGATGCTATCTATTGCTTTTGGAGGAACAGTTGGAATGATCCTAGGTCAATTGTTAATTGTCATTAGTAATTGGTTAGCAGATAGAAAAGCTAAAAAGGCTAGAGGAGCAAAAAGATGAAAATAATGGAAGTATTTCTAACGATTTTTATTGGTACATTACTATTTGAAATCGTGACAAAAACAATGGTTAATCTCTATATAGATATCAAAGAGAAACTTAATAAAAAGTAGGTTAAATGGGTGGTAGGTATTTTCCTATCACCTTTATTTAGGAGGTGATTTTTTGGAGAAAATAAAAAAGCTTAACTGTGATATTGAAACATATAGTAGTGTCAATCTTCAAAAATCAGGCGTTTACAAATATGCTGAATCCGATGATTTTGAAATCCTTTTATTTGCATATAGCGTTAATGATGGCAATGCTAAAGTTATTGATTTAAAAAATGGAGAAGAAATACCAGAAAAAATAAAAAAAGCTTTAGTTGATGAATCTGTTGTGAAATGGGCGTTTAATGCTCAGTTTGAAAGAATTTGTTTATCTCGGTATCTCAAGTTTTCAAATGGAGAATACCTTAATCCATCATCTTGGCGATGTACGATGGTTTGGTCGGCAACACTTGGACTTCCTTTATCTCTTGAAGGGGTAGGCAGTGTCCTTGGCCTTGAAAAACAAAAATTGACACAAGGAAAAGAATTAATTAAGTATTTTTGTATGCCATGTACTCCAACCAAAGCAAATGGACAAAGGACGAGAAATCTTCCTTCTCACGCTCCTAATAAATGGACTGATTTTAAGAATTACAACATTCGAGATGTGGAAGTTGAAATGGAAATAGCAAATAAACTTCAAAGGTTTCCTGTGACAGATGAAATATGGTCTGAATATCATTTGGATCAACAAATTAATGATAGAGGCATTATGATTGAAGAGACATTTGTAAATCATGCGATAAGCCTTCATAACAAAACAAGAGAAAGGCTAATGAATCAAATATCTGAAATCACGGGACTAGAAAATCCTAATTCTGTCATTCAACTTAGAAAATGGTTAGCAGATAACGGGATAGAAACAGAAAGCCTAGATAAAAAGTCAGTCAAACTGCTATTAAAAGATGCCAATGAAGAATCATCAAAGGTCTTAAAAATTAGACAACAACTATCAAAGTCCTCAGTGAAAAAGTATGAAGCAATGAAGGAGGTTGCTTGTAGGGATAAAAGGTGTCGAGGGATGTTTCAATTTTTAGGAGCGAATCGAACAGGAAGATTTGCAGGAAGGTTAGTGCAACTTCAAAACTTGCCACAAAATCATATCGGTGATTTAAGTGAATCCAGGGCATTAGTAGCGAGTGGTAACTTTGATGCAGTTGAACTTTTATATGATAATATCCCAGATTTACTTTCTCAATTAATTAGAACAGCATTTATACCAAAAGATAAACATTTATTTTATGTTGCCGATTTTTCAGCCATAGAAGCAAGGGTGATTGCATGGCTTGCAGGAGAAAAGTGGCGATTAAACGTGTTTAAAGATGGTGGAGATATTTATTGTGCTTCAGCTAGTCAGATGTTTGGTGTTCCTGTGGAAAAGCATGGTGTGAATGCTGGACTTAGACAGAAAGGAAAAATTGCAGAACTTGCCTTAGGATATGGTGGTTCAGTTGGTGCTTTAACTGCAATGGGAGCACTTGATATGGGCATTGAAGAAGATGAACTAAAACCACTAGTAGATGCTTGGCGAAGTTCAAATCCTATGATTGTCGATTTGTGGTGGTCGGTTGATCGCTGTGTCAAACAAACAGTTAAAGAACGAATGACAACATCGACTCATGGCATTTTGTTTTCATACAAAAGTGGTATGTTGTTTATCACACTTCCTAGTGGAAGAAAGCTCTCATATATTAAACCGCGAATTGGAGAGAACAAATTTGGTGGCGAGTCAGTAACTTATGAAGGTGTAGGAACAACAAAGAAATGGGATAGAATTGAAAGTTATGGTCCTAAGTTTGTAGAAAACATCGTACAGGGGATTGCTAGAGATATTTTAATGTATGCGATGAATAATCTAAGAGATTACCAAATTGTGGCTCATGTTCATGATGAGATTATCATAGAAGCACCATCAGATGTAACGATAGAATCTATTTGTAATACCATGTCCATTGTTCCAACTTGGGCAAGTGGTCTACTGCTAGATTCTGATGGATATGTTTGCGAATTTTATAAAAAAGAATAAGGGAAACGTCCGATTTTACCTCCTCTCAAGGCTACCTTGTAGGAGGTGTTTTTTTTTATGGAAGTAATCAAAATTGAAGATACAAAAATAAGAGACTACGAGATTACCTATACCCTCAAAGATTTAGAGAACGAGTACGATGCGTTTCTTTCATTAAGTATAGTAAAAAACATGTTTGAACAAGGACTTATTACTAGTGATGAAAAGCTTAAAATCACGCAAAAAATCATTGACCAGTTTACACCATATTTATCAGAAATAATCACCCAAATGACTTGATAAATAGTACTTATTACGGGAATATGTCCATAACAAAAATGGAGGTGATCGTATGAAAAAAATTCATCCCATAAAGCCTTTAGAAATACCGCTAAATCATAAAGTTCGAGTAGCAGCATACGCTAGAGTATCTTCTAATACGGAAGAACAATTATCTAGTTTGAAAGCTCAAAAAGAGCATTATGAAAGATACATTAATTCTAATAAAGATTGGGAATTCGTTGATGTGTATTTTGATGAAGGGATAAGTGGAACAAAACTAAAAAATCGAGAGGGTTTAAATCGGTTAATTGATGACTGTGAAAAAGGGCTCATCAATTTAGTCTTAACCAAGTCAATCAGCAGATTTGCTAGAAACACAGTAGACTGCTTGAAATTGGTTAGAAAGCTTTTAGCTTATGATGTTGCTGTTTTTTTTGAAAAAGAGAACATCAAAACTGATGATATGGACGGCGAGCTTATGCTTTCGATTTTGGCAGAACTTGCTGCTAACGAATCAAAAAGCATTTCAGAAAATGAAAAATGGTCAATTAAAAATCGATTTAAAAATGGAACTTACATTATTTCATATCCACCCTATGGCTACTGTAACAACAATGGGGTGATGGAGATTATTCCTGAAGAAGCAGATGTTGTAAAAGAAATCTTTAGTAAAACACTTATGGGGTTTAGCACTCATAGTATTTCAGCTGATTTGAACAGTAGAAATATACAAACGAAACGAAAGAAAAAATGGTCAGCAGGAACTATCAACGGAATTATAAAAAATGAAAAGTATACCGGGGATGCCATATTTCAAAAGACATATACAAAAGATGATTTCACTAGAAAACACAATAAGGGAGAAGTCGATAGTTATTTGGTTGAAAATCACCATGAGGCAATTATTTCCAAGGAAACCTATAAAAAAGCTAATGAGATTTTAGAACAAAGACGATTAGAAAAAGGAAATAAAGCCAAAGGAGAATCTGCCAATCGTTATGCCATGTCAGGCAAAATAATATGTGGAGAATGTAAGGGAACTTTTAAAAGGCGTACGCATACAAAAGCAAAAGGTAGAAAGTACATCGCTTGGTGCTGTGGTAGGCATATTGAGGATAAAGAACAATGCAGCATGAAGTATGTTGAAGAAGAAGCGATTAAACATGCTTTTATTATGATGATGAACAAGTTGATATTTGGACGTGACTATTTATTGAATCCACTAAAAAAGCAATTAGCAAAACTTAACAGTCGTTCTATCGACAAGCAATTAGAAGCATTACAGGAAAAAATAGTTGAAAAACAAATCAAGTTAGAAGAAACAGAAAAACTATTTTATGGGGAATACTTAGATTTTAAATCATACTCTAGAATTAAGAATCAGCTATTATCGGATCAAGAAAGATTGAATGCACAAAGTAATCATTTGTTGAGTAATGATTACAATAAAAAGAAGTCAAAAATGTATTTAGATAAGCTTATAGAGTTTGTCCAAAAATCATGCTATCTTGCAGAGTTTGACGATGTAGTATTTTCTGAGTTTATAGAAAACATTGAAGTTATAAACCGTACTAAGGTTAAGTTTATTTTGAAATGTGGCTTAGCTCTAGAAGAAAGGTTGGATTAGAATGAAACACTTACCAAAAGGATACAAGATTGAAAATGGGAAAATTATCGTCAGCAAAGAAGAAGCATTAAAAATACAGTCTTTATTTGAAAAATATCTTGAGGGTTTTAATTTAGTAAAAGCAGCAGAGACTGTAGGTATAAAAGGAAGTCATGGAACCATCAGCAGAATACTTGAGAACGAAAAATACATCGGTGCTTTGAACTACCCACCAATTATTTCAAAAGAAATATTTGAAAAAGTTCAAACAAGACGAAGCGAAATCGCAAAAAAACTAGGAAGAGATAATTTCAAGGAAAAAGTCAAAGATAGAAAAATCTCGCTGGATTTTATAATTGAGGCAAAAGATAGAGAGTTTGATGATCCCTACGAGGAATCATCTTACAAATATAGTTTAATAAAGATTGGAGGGATATAAATTGGTAGAAAAACGTGTCGTTACTGTCATTCCAGCATCAACAAATCATAATGTTGGACTAACAAATAACAAAGTCATAAAGAAGAAAGTAGCAGCCTATTGTAGGGTTAGTACAGATAGTGAAGAACAGGCATCCAGTTATGATGCCCAAGTGGAGTTTTATACTAACTATATCAATAGTAGAAATGACTGGGAGTTTGCAGGAATTTTTGCAGATGACGGCATTAGTGGAACAAACACTAAAAAGAGGGTTGAATTTAATCGTATGATTCAATCGTGTAAAGACGGTAAAATCAATATGATTATTACTAAATCCATCAGTCGGTTTGCAAGAAATACATTAGACTGTCTAAAATATATACGTGAATTAAAAGAATACAATGTCCCCGTTTATTTTGAAAAAGAGAACATCAACACAATGGATTCTAAGGGAGAAGTGTTACTAACCATTATGGCCTCATTAGCACAACAAGAATCAGAATCTATTAGTAAGAATGTTAGAATGGGTATTCAGTATCGATATCAAAAAGGTGAGGTTAGAGTAAACCATAGCCGATTCTTAGGATATACCAAAGATGAAAACAAGAACTTAGTTATTGATCATGCTGAGGCAGAAGTAGTCAAACGAATCTTCAAGGAGTATTTAGAAGGAAAAAGCCTAAACAAAATCGCTAAAGATTTGATGAAAGATAATATTTTGACTGCAGCTAATAAACCAACTTGGCGAGGTGAAAGCATTAGAAAGATATTATTAAATGAAAAGTATATGGGAGATGCTTTACTACAGAAAACTTGCACAGTTGATGTGCTAAATAAAAAGCGAGTAGTAAACAATGGATTAGCACCACAATATTATGTAGAAAATAGTCATGAAGCAATTATATCCAAGGAGATGTTCCAAAGAGTTCAACAAGAATTAAAAAGAAGATCAAAGCTACATGAACAGCAGAAAATTAGTAGAACGGCATACAATAGTAAATATGCCTTATCTAGCATTTTGGAATGCGAAAAATGTGGGAATTACCTTAGAAGAGTTGAACATAACTCAAAAGGGAAACACTATGTTAGATGGCGATGCAAAACTAGAATTACAGAGGGGATTTGTAAGTGCAACTCAGAATCTATTTCTGAAAAAGAACTTCAAAATCATATTATACGAGTGATAAATAGAATGTTAGGTAATAGAGTGAATATGTTAGAATCCTTAAAAAATGATATTGAGGAAGTTATAGTATTGGATAGTGGAAGTCTTTCTGGAATAGAAAAAAGAATCAAAGATTTACAGCGAGAGTTGGAGTCTTGCATCAATCAGAATACAAACTATGAGCATATCATATTAGAGATAGATGAATTATTAAGTATAAAAAATAACACTCAAATACAGAACAACGAACAGGAGAATTTTCAAAATAGGTTATCTGAAATTAATGATTTCATAGAATCACAGTCAACTTTAATAGATGAATTTGATGAAGATATTGTACGGAAAATTATTACCAAAGTTGTAGTAGGAGACAAGAGCATAGAGGTAGTATTCAAATCAGGACAATCAATGAAAGTAAAAAGGTTAATAGATTAAGTGTTTTGTACTTAGTGCAAGACACTTTTTTTATTTCTTGGTAGAATATATATAAAGAAATAGTTAATCTAATACTGTCGACAGATTTATCTGAACTCCAAAAATGACTTGTAAAGTAAGATATACGCTCGTTT